>CAZHSD010000007.1:17423-143462 GCA_964534975.1 uncultured Ottowia sp.
AGTGAGGCAGAAGCCCGAGCCAGTGAGGCAGAAGCCCGAGCCAGTGAGGCAGAAGCCCGAGCCAGTGAGGCAGAAGTCCGAGCCAGTGAGGCTGACGCCCGTGCCGGTGAGGCTGACGCCCGTGTCGGTGAGGCTGAAGCCCGTGTCGGTGAGGCTGAAGTTCGTGCCAATGAACTCGGCGGAAGCTCTCATTACTGGTGGCAGGAGGCCAGCAAGCTCGATATTGAGCGCACCCAGCTCAGGCAAAGCTGGTCTTGGCGTGTCACTGCGCCGTTGCGCTTTACCGCGGGATTGGTGCTTCATCCGGGACCGACACTCAGAGCCGCTGCGAACGGAATACTTCGGCGCGGGATCGTCATATTCGAGCGTCCATTGATCTTTCTGATGGGGCGAGTTTTGGGTCGACCGCAGTTGAGAGAGCGGACCGGTGAATGGTTAAGACGCTACCCGCATTTGCACCGACAGCTTGTGGGTGTGGCCACTCGCGGAGGCGTGCTTCCGGAAGAAGAACGTGCGAACCCTGCAGTCAGGAAAACCGTAGAAGAGAAACGGATGGCCTCGGATCTGACCGAGTTCTCATCGCAGGCTCGCCGTATCCACGCGGATCTTCTTGAAGTCATCACGAGTAGTCAAAGGAAAGGTTGAATGCGGATCGTCATCGACATGCAGGGCGCACAAACCGAAAGCCGCTTTCGCGGTATCGGCCGTTATACACAGGCTTTTGCGCAAGCGGTGGTCCGCAATCGTGGTGAACACGAAATCATTCTGGTCTTGAACGGCCTGTTCCCCGACACCATCGCGCCGATTCGAACTGCCTTCCATGGCCTGCTGCCGCGCGAGAATATCCGTGTATGGCATGCGCCGGGGCCGCTCAGGGAGGATCACCCTGGCAACGACTCACGCCATCAGATGGCAGAGGTGATTCGTGAAGCCTTTCTTGCCAGTTTGTTGCCTGATGTCATCCACGTCAGCAGCCTGTTTGACGGCTGCGGCAATGATGCGGTGGCAAGTATTGGCAGTTTCGACAAGAAAACACCAGTAACTGCAATCCTATATGACCTGATCCCACTTTTGAATGCCGATGTTTATCTCGAGCCGCACCCACGCTTCAAGAATTACTATCTGCGCAAGGTAGGGTATCTGAAACAGGCTGCAGTCCTGTTTGCCATTTCTGAGTTTGCACGGCAGGAGGGATTGGCCCATCTGGGCCTGCCCGAGGATCGGATAGTCAATATATCGACGGCGATTGAGCCTCACTTCCAGCCTTTGTCCGGCTCGTTTGATGAGGCTGAGCTGCTTTATCGTCGCATCGGTATCGACCGGTCTTTTGTTCTCTATACGGGTGGTGGGGATGAGCGAAAAAACCTGCCACGTCTCATCGATGCCTTTGCAGGCTTGCCGTCGCAGATTCGACAAGCGCATCAACTCCTGCTTGCCGGCAAGATGCCGGATGACATCGTGGCGGGATTGAAGAAACGCGCCCTGGGGGTGGGACTGGCGCCGGGTCAGCTTTGTTTTTCCGGGTACGTGAGTGATGAGGAACTGGTCGGTCTCTACAACCGCTGCCAGCTATACGTGTTTCCTTCCTGGCATGAGGGGTTCGGCTTGCCGGCACTCGAGGCCATGGCCTGCGGTGCTCCCGTCATCGGGGCCAACACCAGCAGCCTGCCCGAGGTCATAGGTTTGGAAGAGGCCTTGTTCGACCCCCTGGACGTGTCCAGCATCACGGCCAAGATGGCGCAGGCATTGACGGATGAGGCATTGCGCAACCGGCTGCGTATCCACGGCCTGGAACACGCCAAACGCTTTTCCTGGGACGAAACCGCCCTGCGCGCGATAGCGGCGTGGGAGGCGCTGCCTGAGTTGCCGAAGCGGCCTAGTGTCGATTCCACCACAAGGCATGTTGGTCTGTACGCCAGGCTGGCTCGCCATTCGGGGCTGCATGACGGCTCGGATCTGCCTGCGACGGCGGCCTACCTGGCACTGAACGAGCAAGCGGGCCTAGAACGTCAGTTGCTGCTCGACGTGTCGGAGTTATGCCAGCATGACTCTGCAACCGGCGTCCAGCGTGTCGTGCGCAGCTATCTCAAATCCCTGCTGGAACGGCCGCCGCCGGGTTTTCGGGTGGAACCTGTCTACGCCACGCTGCAACAGGGTTATCGATACGCGCGTCGCTTCACACACCGCTTTCTCGGCTTGAGTGATACAGCGATCGTCGATGAGCCCCTACGATGGCAACGGGGCGACATTTTCTTTGGCCTGGACATGCAACACCATGTTCAGTTGGCGCACCAGGATTTTTATCGAGAACTGCAGGCGGCAGGCGTCGTGGTGAAATTTCTCGTGCATGATCTCTTGCCGATACAGTTGCCGCACTGCTTTCGTGACACGAATGCCAGTCAATTGCATGCGCAGTGGCTGAGCATGATCGCCGCAACCGATGGTGCCATCTGTGTTTCAAAGGCGACCTCCGAAGCCTACACGGATTGGATAGAAATGACTGGCATCCGGAAGGCGCGGCATTTCGGTTGCTCATGGGTACACAATGCTGCGGATATCGAGGGCTCCGTCTCATCGCAAGGATTGCCTTCGGATGCACTAGACACCTTGCAGGTGATACGTGGTCGCCCGACCTTTCTTTGCGTCGCGACGCTGGAACCGCGCAAGGCGCAACGGCAAATCCTCGATGCCGTGGAGTTGTTGTGGCGTGATGGGGAGGACGTCAACCTGGTCTTCGTGGGCCAGCAGGGTTGGCAGACCGATGACCTGGCAGAGAGGATTCGCGCCCATCCCGAACACGGACAGCGCCTTCACTGGTTGCAGGCCATCAGCGACGAATATCTGGAGCAGGTGTACGCGGCAAGCACCTGTCTTGTTGCTGCCAGCCTAAATGAAGGCTTCGGGCTGCCCCTCATCGAAGCCGCCCGACACGGACTCCCGCTCGTCGCCCGCGACATTCCGGTATTCCGGGAGATCGCCGGCGACGCCGCTTTCTACTTTAGTGGCGAAACAGCCCATCAATTGGCCGTTGCCTTGAGAGGCTGGAGCGATCAGTATCAGCGAAGCCAACACCCCAAGCCTGACGGCATCCGCTGGTCCACATGGCTGGAGAGTGCGGAAAATCTGAAGACGGAACTGATCGGACGAAACTATCCGCGCCGACAGCTGCTGGTGGATATTTCTGAACTGGTTCGGCATGATGCGCGCACTGGCATTCAGCGTGTCGTCCGGGCGATACTCATGGCATGGCTGAATCACCCGCCAGAAAACTACCGCGTTGAACCCGTTTACGCCACGTTGGATCAAGGTTACCGCTACGCCCGGCGCTTTGTGGCTGAATTTACCGGTGATGTGGATGCAGTCCGCCAAGACGAAGTCATTGACTATGCGCCGGGAGACATTTTTTTTGGCCTTGATTTGAAACCAGACGTGCAAGTCGTACGAATGGATTTCTATCAGCATCTACGTAGCTGTGGCGTTGAAGTATTGTTCTTGGTGTATGACTTGCTTTGTATACAAATGCCTCATAATTTTGCAAGCCATGTCAGCCAAGGCTTCACGCAATGGCTCAATATGGTGGCGGCATGCGATGGAGCAATCTGTATCTCCAAGACAACTGCCCATAATGTGACCGAGTGGATGGGCGCCCACCATGCCGAACGCTTACAATCATTCAGGACCGATTGGTTTCATATCGGTGCCGATGTCGAGAATTCTTCGCCCAGCACAGGCTTACCGGATGATTCAGCAAAAGTGCTAGATCGACTGCAACTTCGTCCGACCTTCCTCATGGTCGGAACGCTGGAGCCGCGCAAGGGACACACGACGGCATTGGATGGATTTGAGACGCTCTGGCGCAGTGGGGTTGATGTCAACTTGGTCATCGTTGGCAAGCAAGGTTGGATGGTGGACTCACTTGTGCAGCGCATACAGCATCACCCAGAACGCACTCGTCGGCTGTTCTGGCTTGACGGCATTAGCGACGAATATCTGGAAAGACTTTATTCAGTTTCCACTTGCCTCATAGCCGCTTCTTTCGGTGAAGGTTTCGGTTTGCCGCTGATTGAAGCCGCACAGCATGGATTACCGATCATCGCACGAGATATTCCGGTGTTCCGTGAAGTTGCCCAAGACCATGCGTGGTACTTCAATGCTGATGATCCAGAGAGTTTCGCTATACAGATTCAACAGTGGTTGTTGAATTATGCAGAGGCAACACATCCTGGTTCACAAGACATGCCGTGGTTGACTTGGGAGCAGAGCGCGGCAATGCTTGCCAGAAAAATTATCCATGGTAATTCCTCGCCTAATAGATGTCGCTTGGACTCGGAGACGCCTGCGCCTGCTATGGTGATCGCATCGGAAAATCATGACCGCGATTGCCGTGGTGTTTAATTCATGAATAGCTGAGACGATCATTGATCAGCCTGCTGCCCTCAACCAGCTCTGGTGGCTGGAATAAAACCATGTCAAATTCGATAAAACAAGTGAGTTGGTTGGACTTGTTGGTGATTTCGATCATCTCCATTTCGATCGTATCAATATCTCTTTTGGTTACAGATGTGTTCCGACCCCGACAGGCGTTGTTTCTGGGTCTGGCCGTGAGCACACTAATTTTTTTCTTTCTTAAATCTCGAGTGGGTCGTATCGGAGATGCCGATTCCATTGGCTGGTTGCTGCTATTAATTGTACTTTGTTCAATTATATTCAGGCTTGACCCCTATCCGTGGATTAATGGTGGGCAGGATCAAGGGGTCTATGTCAGCATGTCTGCCCATTATCAACACGGTGGCTCCGTGTTCATTGAAGATTCAACAGCAAAGCGCTTGGGGGAGGGAGACCTACGGAACGTCTATAAGTCTGGATTGAGAAGAGGTGAATTTCATCCCGGCGTATATTATAGCGGGCCAAAGGATTATATTTTTCAATTTTATCATTTGCATCCACTGTGGATGGCAATATTTGCTGATCTGCTCGGTGATGATGCGCGTGTCTATGCGTTGACCTTGTTCGGTCTTTTGAGCATCGTCTTTTTATCATTGCTCACACTTGAGTTGTCAAAATCGAAAGCGGCAGCACTTTCGGTCGGCCTCTTGATGGCGGTTAACCCTTTGCACGCCTTCTTTTCAAAATGGCCTGTGACGGAAGTCGTTGCTTTGGCTTTTTCGTCCATGGCGTTCTACTATCTGGCGGTCGCATACAGACTTTCCGAGGTCTCTTTAGTCAGATCGCGTTATGCGCTAGTAATCAGCTGTGCGACCCTGTCCATGTTGTTTTTCGTGCGAATCAGTGGCTTTTTCTATCTGCCTGCATTGGTTTTCTTGTTTTTTTTTGGTGCGTGGATATGGAGGATTAAAGGACGCTTATTCGGGCGGGATTTGAAAATCTTTGTAGTCATTTGTATCGTTGCTTATATTATCTCTGTTGCGTATGGTTTAAGATACTCGCCCGTTTATTCAAGAGACATATATAGGACAACTTTTGGGAAACTGGCTGGGGGCGATTGGCAACTGTTGATGTCTCTCTTGCTGCTGGGTATGATTTTTGCAATGAGTATCTGGCTAATGCTGTTGAGCCGTGCTCCGGAGAGGATTCGTTGGATTGACTCATTGCAACCTCGCGCCGTCACGTTCAGCCTGATTTCATTGACCATTATATCGGCCGGCGTGAGTATATTTATTGTATATAGGATGGGTTATACGGAGGCTTATGCGAAGCATCCTTGGTGGGGATTGAGGTGGCGCCTTTCGGGTGCTGGGAGCCAAGTTGCAGCCGCATCTTCAGTGCTACATTGGTTGCTTTATTCTTCGCCGTTGTTGATATTGGTAGGATTAATTGGATTGTGGCGGAATGGTTCTGATTGGCGATTGACTGCCTTGATTTGGGTGCCCGCAATATATCTGCTCGCATTCTTTATTCAAACTCCGGTGATTCCTTATCAATATTATTATGCGCGCTACTTGCTGAGTGAAGGCGTTCCGTATGCGATTGTCATTGCGGTGATAGCGACTGTTGGTAGTGATCGGGTCAGATGGCAACAATTGGGGGTGGTTGCCGTCGTGCTGAGTGCTGTGTGGTTTGGCGTTTTGTCTGCTCGACAATTTGGGGTGGAGGAAGGTGTGCGTCCGTTGAAGGTGTTACGCCAGCTTGCAGCATATGTAGATCAAGAGGATGTTCTGTTGATCGAGCCATCCGGATGGAAAGTCCATCGATTTGCATTTGAGACCCCCTTGAGATTTTACTTTGGCCTAAATACGTTCGCCATATCTCGTGATCAGCGTCGCCAACATGATAGTCATATTTCCCGATCCTTCAGACGCACTTGGCTTTTGAGTCCGAAGGTGATTGAGGATGATGACTATGTATTTAGGGATAGATTTCTGCATTGGGATAAGGTGATGGAGCGCTCAAAGTTCATTCCGATGCAGATTACGGAGAATTTTTGGCGCCAGGAACTGTTTCTCTATGAGCTTAAGCAAGAGCGGGGGCTAAGTGGTGCAGATGCTGGTACACGTTTTCAGTTTCAAAAGTATACACTGGATCGGGACAAGGCCAAGCTATCGAATCTTTTTAAGTCAGGTTGGTATAATATGGAAGCATCGCACGTCTGGTCTTCCAAGACGTCAACCCTGATGTTAGCTTCAAATATGTTTGCTTTGGGTGACTTGCCGCCGGCAGTCGTGCTGGAGCTTGCGCCGTTTGCTGCGACTGAGGATCGTCCAGTGTCGATGGAAGTGACAGCCTGTGGTGTTGATCAAACGTTTGTTTTTCAGTCGAGTAAAGCGACAGAAGTGCGAATTCCGATCGGGCAAGGTGGACAAGTTCAAACCTGCACAATCCGTTTGTCGTTGGACAGGGCGACGTCTCCTGCTGCGCTCGGTCGATCTGCTGACGCCCGCGTTCTTGGCGTATCTTTGCGGTCCGTGACGTTTGAGTAATAGTGATATGAACAAGAAGCTTCTCATTCAAATACCTTGCCTGAACGAGGCAGGTACTCTTGCAATTGCTCTCGGTGCGTTACCGAGGCAAGTGCCCGGGTTTGATGTTGTCGAGTGGCTTATCATCGACGACGGCAGTATGGATGACACAGTGCGTGTCGCACTTGAAAATGGTGTTGATCACGTCGTTCGTCACACGCGCAATCAAGGTTTGGCGCGGGGATTCATGACTGGGCTGGATGCGTGTCTTCGCCTGGGTGCCGATGTGATCGTCAACACTGACGCAGACAACCAGTACAACGCCGAAGATATCCCGGCGCTTACTGCGCCCATCTTGGCGGGCAAGGCCGACATCGTGGTTGGGGCACGACCGATTGAGACGATTGAGCATTTCTCGCCGGTGAAAAAAATGCTGCAAAAGCTCGGCAGTTGGGTGGTGCGGGTCGCCAGCAAGACCGACATACCCGATGCGCCGAGCGGTTTCCGCGCCATGAGTCGCAGCGCAGCCCAGCGGCTGGTAGTGTTCAACGACTACACCTATACGCTGGAGACCATCATCCAGGCCGGCCAGAAGAACATGGCCATCACCTCGGTGCCGATCCGCGTCAATGGCGATCTGCGGCCGTCGCGGCTGGTGAAGAGCATTCCGAGCTACATCAAGCGCAGCATCGTCACCATTGTCCGCATCTTTGTTATTTATAGGCCATTTCGTTTTTTTGGAGCCATCGGTGTAATTTTGTTTGGCTCAGGATTCTTGGTGGGCTTGAGGTTCCTCTGGGCCTACTTTGGCGATGAAGGTGCTGGTCACATTCAATCACTTATATTGGCGGCGTTGTTAATGGGTATGGGGTTCCAGACATTCATGGTCGCTTTCCTGGCGGATTTGTTGGCAGCTAATAGAAAGCTTCTTGAAGAAATTCGAACAAAGGTTCTTACTACAGAGTAATTCATGCCGACCCATTCATGCAAAACAACGATACTCTTTCTTACGCGGAAATGGCCGCCGGCTATCGGCGGCATGGAAACCTACTCCTATCGTTTGGTGAAATCGATGTCGAAATTGGCGCAAGTGTATTATCATGTGCTTCCGGGACGCAAGGACGGTCGCCCACCTGCGATGGCAGAGCTTGTCTTTTTTTTATTGTCCTCTATGTTCGCTATCGCTAAGAATAGAAAGGCTGACATTATACATATTGGCGACTTTGTCATGTGGCCATTATATCTTGTGGCCAAGATGCTCGGGTGCAAAGGCCGTATTGCAATTACTGCCTACGGGCTCGATTTGCTCTATGCTAAAAAGAAGGGAGCTCTACCCTTTCTTTATAATATTTACCTCTGTCTATGCCGTTTTTTTTGTGCAAAAGATATAAAAGTGATTGCAATATCTTCCGCGACGGCAGCTGTCTGTAGAAAAGAAGGCTATCGTTCAGTTGCCGTTGTTCCATTAGGCGTTGATGCTTTGGAGCAGCCCGTCAATCAGGTGATGGGGGCTCCAGCTGAGCCGCCATTTGTGCTTTTCGTTGGACGTTTAGTCAAACGAAAAGGCGCGGCATGGTTTACTCAGGAAGTATTGCCTTTGCTTCCAGCGGAGATGAAGCTCGTCGTTGTTGGCAAACAATGGGACGAGGGTGAGTTTGAAGTGTTGAGATCATCTCCTCGGGTTGAATATCGAGGCGTTGTTAGTAATTCCGAATTGATGAAGTTACGTTGTTCCTCGTTAACGGTCGTAATGCCTAATATTCCAGGAGAGACGTCAGATATGGAGGGCTTTGGATTGACGGCTGTCGAAGCTGCGGCTGATGGCGGCATACTGTTGGCCAGTGGCATTGAGGGGATTGTTGATGCGGTGGTGCCTAATCGAACAGGATTTTTACTGCCGGCTCTGAATCCTGAGGTTTGGAGGGATAAGATTCTTGAAATACAGGATTGGGATCTAGAGCAACGTCATGATTTCATCCGTGCTGCACGCAGAATAATTAAAGATAAATTCAGCTGGGATCGTGTGGCTAGCGAGACTATTAGTGCATATGCCTTGAGGGTTGGTGATGACTGATGAAGTTAACTCCGCACCCTCTCACGCTATTTTGGATAAAGATTCTCGATTGCTGAAAGCTAAGAAAATAGAGACTATTGCAAAGACTGCCGGTCTTGCCTTTTCCGGAGTGGCTTTGGAGGTTGGGTGTGGGGCCGGATTTATTTGTGCTTACTTGTCTCGAAGTGGTTTTTCTGAGGTTCATGCAGTTGATGTGGTTGATGAGAGACAAACTGAACAAGGCTTCTCTTTTCAGGTTGTTGAGAATACTGAGCTTCCTTTCCCAAATGAATCGTTTGATTTCATAGTTTCAAATCATGTCATTGAGCATGTTGGCTCAGCGGATGAGCAAAAAAAACATTTGAATGAAATATATCGAACCTTGAAACCAGGAGGTGGGTTTTATTTTGCTGTGCCAAATCGGTGGCGCCTGATTGAACCTCACTACAGATTGCCGTTTTTGAGTTGGCTGCCTGAGAAGGTTTCTTCGATTTATATGCGATGGCTCGGGAAAGGGGCAATTTATGATTGCAGGCCTCTTTCAGATTCGAGCGCAAGAGAGATGCTGGAGTATGCAGGTTTTTCTTTCGCTAATGTGACTGTGGAGGCAATTTCTGTGGTTGGTTTGATCGAGGGGGGCTGGCTCATGGGGATGCTTTCTCGATTTCCAGGGTGGATTTGGAAACCTGCTCTGCCGATAGTTCCGACTATTATTTTTGTTTGTAAGAAGCCTGTTTCATGAGTATTTCATTTGAAAATAGGAAAATATGGCGTAGGTCGATAAATTTTTTGTTTTTCCTGGCGGCACTTATATATTTTGGCTATTTTTTTAAGCGCAGTATTGCAGATATGCCGCCCTTGAATTGGAGTGGGGACAATGCCGTTGTTATTTTAGGGACGGCGCTTTTATATGCACTGACCATCAGTCTAATGGGGCTGGCTTGGGGACTTCTTTTGCGTGATGGTGGTCTGTATTTGCCGATGAGGGATGTGCAAACCATTTATGCAATTTCTCAATTCGGTAAGTATTTGCCGGGGAACGTGGGTCAGCATGTTGGCAGAGTCATGATGGCGACTTCGGCTGGCATTCCAACTGCCCTCATCTTGAGCTCGATGGTGATTGAAATGCTATGGGTCGCAGGTGTTGGTGCCATAGTATCAACATTTTCAGTAATATTTTTTATTGGTGTCCCGGATGCTCGTTCTCAACTCAGTCTTAATCTGGTATGGTTGACTGTGGCGGCAGTTCTGCTGATGTGCGCACCATGGTTAGCTATAAAGACGTTAAATCGTCTCTCCCCAAGGTTGATAACGAAATTGATTGGCGATGGCGTCGTTACCCTGCCTAGTTTTCAAACAGCATTAGGCGTTGCGTTTTTGGTGTTGTTGTGTTTCGGTGTTTTTGGTGTGGTATTGAAACTGCATGCAGAGATGTTATTTTCCGTCTCGGGTGTTGGTGTTTTTGAGCTTACATGTCTTTTTGCGGCAGCTTGGCTCGCAGGCTTTTTAGTGCCGGGGGCTCCTGGTGGGCTGGGGGTCCGGGAATTGACGATGGTGTTGTTGCTGTCGCCTGTTGTGGGCGAAGCGATAGCGGTTGGTCTCGGATTGACATTGCGGCTGACCACGACGTTGGGTGATTTGCTGGCGTTTCTGATTGGATATCTGGTGCGGCTGGCTAACACTTTTTCAAGAGCATAGAGCGAATCCGACTATTTTTATGGGTTGATTTGTTGCGTGGTGTCTGAATACGGTTTTTGTATTATCGATATTAAAAGGTTCGACTGTATCAGAAATGGTAAAGGTTTGATCGCTAACCGCAAGGCTTGGATGTGGCAACGCTTTCCATAGGGCATGTTTTTGGGGCCTGTTTATAACGTTTTGTTAATTGTTGGTTGTTAATTTTCAAAGGAGGGAATATGGCTTCCGCCTCAGCGATTGTTACTGGAGTTACCGGGCAGGATGGTGCTTATTTGGCCGAGCTTTTGCTCAATAAGGGGTACCCTGTTTACGGCACCTACCGCCGTACCAGTTCGGTCAACTTCTGGCGCATTGAGGAACTGGGGATCCAGGACCATCCACAACTGCACTTGGTAGAGTACGACCTGACGGACCTGTCGTCCAGCATCCGCCTGCTGCAGACGACCGGCGCGACCGAGGTGTACAACCTGGCGGCGCAAAGCTTCGTCGGCGTCTCGTTCGAGCAACCGGTGACGACGGCTGAGATCACCGGTCTTGGCGCGGTCAATCTGCTGGAGGCCATCCGCATCGTCAACCCCAAGGTGCGCTTTTACCAGGCCAGCACATCCGAGATGTTCGGCAAGGTGCAGGCGATTCCCCAGACCGAGTCGACGCCGTTCTATCCGCGCAGCCCCTATGGCGTGGCCAAGCTGTATGCGCACTGGATGACGGTGAACTACCGCGAGAGCTACGGCATCTTTGGCACCAGCGGCATCCTGTTCAACCACGAATCACCGCTGCGTGGGCGTGAGTTCGTCACGCGCAAGATCACCGACTCGCTGGCCAAGATCAAGCTGGGCCATCTGGACGTGCTGGAACTGGGCAACCTGGATGCCAAGCGCGACTGGGGCTATGCCAGGGACTACGTGGACGCCATGTGGCGCATGCTGCAGGTGGATACGCCGGATACCTACGTGGTGGCGACCAACCGGACCACGCCGGTGCGCGACTTCGTCACCATGGCGGGCCAGGCGGCCGGCTTTGACCTGCAATGGCAGGGCAGCGGCGAGAGTGAGGTCGGTATCGACCGCGCGTCGGGCCGCGCGCTGGTCAAGGTCAACCCCAGGTTCTATCGGCCGGCCGAGGTGGATTTGCTGATCGGCAACCCTGAAAAGGCCAAGCGGGAGCTTGGTTGGGAGCCGACGACGCCGCTGGAACAGTTGTGCCAGATGATGGTGGAGGCGGATATCCGTCGCAACGAGCGCGGGTTTTCGTTCTGATGGGCCAAGCCGCCACACTGGGTAGCCAGCCCCGTGTACTGATCACGGGTGCCCAGGGTTTCACCGGGCACTACGTGGCGGCCGAGTTGCGAGCGCATGGCTGGGAGGTGTGGGGCGTTGGCTCGCACGCCCAGCCTGAGGATGCCTGCTACCGGCAGGCGGACTTGCTGGACGCCGACGGCCTGAAGTGCGTCGTGGACGAGATTCGGCCGCAGGCGGTGGTACACTTGGCGGCGATTGCCTTCGTTGGCCATGGGGATGCGGGCGACTTCTATCGCGTCAACGTGGTGGGCACGCGCAACCTGCTGGAGGCGCTGGCGCCGCATGCGCAGGCGCTGCGATGCGTGCTGCTGGCGAGCAGTGCCAACGTGTACGGGAATGCCACCGAGGGCGCGTTGGACGAGGCCACGCCGCCCGATCCGGTCAACGACTACGCGGTCAGCAAGCTGGCGATGGAATGGATGGCGCGCCTGTGGCTGGACAAGCTGCCGCTGGTGGTGGTGCGGCCGTTCAATTACACCGGAGTGGGCCAGTCCGAGAGCTTTCTGGTACCGAAGATCGTCGATCATTTCAAGCGGCGTGAACCGATGATCGAGTTGGGTAATCTGGACGTCTGGCGTGATTTCTCGGATGTCAGGGCTGTGGCTTTCGTATACCGGCGATTGCTGGAGCTTGCGCCGGCAGGCAAGACCTTCAACGTCGGATCGGGACGCACGCATTCGCTACGCGATGTGCTGGCACTAGCGGCTGAGGCGTCGGGTCACCAGCTCGAAGTCAAGGTCAACCCGGCCTTCGTGCGGCCCAGCGAAGTCAGGAGCCTGTGCGCGGACATCAGCCTGCTGCGTGCGACGATCGGGCCGTGGCCCGAGATTCCCCTGGCTGACACGATTCGCTGGATGTTGGGCGGCCGATGAGACGGGAAGGGATGGATGTTGTCGGCACATATGCCGAATTGGTCAGTGCCCACCATGCCGGCGACAGGGATGGTTCCAACCTCGATTCACTCGGATCCAGTGACCGACATCAATGCCATCGCCAGCAGTCGCGGGTCATGGTTGGGTGGCTTCACGGCCGGGTGGTCCGTCCGCAGTTGCACGACTACCGGCGCCGAGCCGAATTGATGTCTGAACTGCACCGAGGTGGTCTGTCCCGGCTCCAGTGAACCCCGGGCAACGACCTCATCGTCGATCAGTACCTCGACCTGGCGTGCTACCAAGGTTGAAAGCGCCAGCTTGACGGTGATGGGGCCCGCCGGTTCGACCTGCGGTCGATGGAGTGTCAGGGTGGCGTCGCCACGGGTCCACGCGTGTGAGGCAGACTCACTATGCTCCCAGCTGTGGAAGCCTTCTCCCAGCAGTGGCAGCATCGGTGTCGGCAGCTGGTCGGTGGGTTGCATGCGGTAGAAAACCCGATTGCGGAGCCGATCCTCAACGCTTGTCTGCAAACCCGCGGCTTGTAACTGCGACTCGATTGCCGTGCCGTGGTCGGCAAACGCTCTTCGGTCGAGCCAGATGCCTTCGAATCCGTTGGTGGCAGCCATGCGGATCATCGTCGCCGGGTTGTGCTGCGCCAGGCTGTCCAACCACGCATCCCCCGGGCGGCCCTTCATGACGCCGTAGCTCCAGCGCAGGCGATCGCTGTGGATGAAACCGGCCAGATGCGCGTAGTACCCCTCCTTGTGTCTCGCGGCCGCTTCCGGGAAGCCGATGTGCGGCAGTTGCAGAATGCGAGCGCCCGGCGATACGCGATGTTCGATATCGGTCACGAACTGCCGGTCGTCATGGAATGCTGCCGCCGATTCAGGGGGGAGTGCTTGCGCGGAGATGGGGATCTGATCCCAGGCGCCAAACGCAAGCAGGCCTGCCGCGGTGGCGGTGGTGAGCAGTCGGCGGTAACGCTGGGGGCAGCGCTGCAGGTGCTTCTGAAGCCACAGCAGCAACACCGCCAGGGCGAAGAAACCGATCACCACGCTGATCCGGTTCAGGGCCCGGAACTGGGGGCTGATGAACAGGGCGATCAGGGTACCGCCGCCGCCGTAGATTGCCAGGCCGATTGCCACGGCGCTGGCGCGAGCCGATGGGCCGATCGCCCTCGGCGCAAGATAGTGCCGAAACGAAGCCAGCAGACCGAGTCCCATCAACAGGCAGCCGATCGAGGCCAGAAAACCCAGCGATGCAGTGCGGTTTTCATTGACGAAGGGCAGGCCGGCTTCATGACGCTTGGCCAACTCGGCGAGGATCGGGGCCCGGTGATGCACGGAAGGCAGCAGCATCTGGCTCAGGCGCAGCGCATGGATCTCCACTTCCTCGGGCGAGCGCTTGGCCACTTCCGGATTGGTTCCGTGCTGATGGCGGTGCCACAGCGAGGGCGCGAGATTGGCGAATACCACCGTGCTGATGAGCAGGCAGACCAGTGCCGCACTGACGGCCGGGCGCCAGCGGTGTTGGCGCAGGCTTTCGATCAGGCCGGTGGCGCTGATGAGCACCAGGCCGAAGAAGGCGTAGTAGATGCTGGTGGAGGCGGTGACGAAGGCTGACAGCCAGACCGGCCAGCGCCCGGGCGAGAGACGGGAGTCAGCGAAGAAGGGTGGCTGTTTCCCCGCCACCTGTAATACCAGCCAGGCCACCAGAGGGATGGCGTAGTAGCTGGCAAGGAACAGGTGCGCCTGGCGCAGAAAATGGAACGGCAGGCAGGTGAACAACCACGCGCCGGCGACGGCAAGTGGCCATTGCAGCCCGAACCCATGGCGCAGCACGGCCAGCGCGGCCAGGGACGTCAGGACGAAACCGCTGAGCCAGAACAGGTTGTGAATCAGGGCGGGATCGGAGGTGAATACCCCCAGCAGGCGAATCAAGCCCAGATGCAGCAGTTCCGGTTTGGCGAAATCCAGGAAGTTGGCGCCAAACGGCGCTCCCAGCATGGGGTTTTCGCCGTACCAGCCAGTCTGCACCACGGTCTTGATCACGAACAGGCTCCACAGTCCGTCGCCGCTGTAGATCAGCGGAAGCCGCCACCAATCCTCGACCGGTGCGTAGACCACGGCCAGGGTGGTCAGGACCAGTGCCACGGTCAGCAGCGCAGAGATGACGGCATCCCTCAGGTCATGCGTGTCGCGGGCCGGGTACATTGCGATCAGCAGTTGATGCGTGCAATCACGGGCGCCTCGACGGCGCCACGCTCAGGGGTCTTGCCGCTGAGCACGCGCCGGCAGGCATGAGCGCAGCGCAGCGCGCGCCAGGCGGCCCGCCAGCGTCCCAGCGCGCTGTAGCTCGAGCTGCCGTGGGGGCGGCGCTGGCGCGGCACCTCGATGCCGGCCCAGCCGGGCGAGAACGCGCGCGCCATGACGACCATGTGGGGCTCGGGCAGGCCGGCGCTGATCACGCGCTCGGCCACGAACCGAGGCGTGACGAAGTAGGTTCCCACATCGGACGGCATGTGCAGCAGCCACCCCAGGAGCGTCTTGAAAAGCCTGGACGTGAGCATTCGTGCGGGTTGCTGGTAGATGCCTTGCCGCCGGGCGAACACGGTGACGCCGGTCCGCGCGCATTCCACGATCAGGGCTGGAAGATGCTCGGGCGCGTCCTGCAGATCGGCGTCCATGACGGCAAGCCAGACGGCGGGCAGTTGCGCCAGGCCCGCCAGCAGGGCGCGATGCTGCCCTTGGTTGGAGGCCAGTCTGATGGCGGCAATGCGCCGATCACCCTGAACCAGTTGCTGCAACACCCGCCAGGAGTCGTCGGGGCTGGCGTCGTCGACGAACAGCAGGCGGTAGTCCAGCCCGGTCGGATCAAGCGTGCGTGTCAGACGCGCGGCCAATTCGGGCAGTGCGCTGGCGTTGCGGTAGACCGGCAGCACCAGCACCAGATCCAGCATGGGCAGCGAGCTGGCGGGATTCGCTTCGGCAGCCATGTTCACATCGTCGCCGGCCGGTGATCCGACGCATGCGACCATGCCGCGGGATGCTGCCGATGCCAGTCCACCATGCGTCGCAGCCCCTCGCTGAGGGTGGTGCGAGGCGTCCATCCGAGGCGTTCGCGGGCGAGCGATATGTTGGCCAGCCGGTGGGCCGCGTCGGTTGGCCGCCGGGGCAGGACGGTCGGCTCGATGAGGATGGGCCGACCTGTGACGTGTTCCACCTGCTTGACCAGCGCCTCGTTGCTGGTCTCGCTGCCGCTGCCGATGTTGAAGATCTCGCCCGGCCGGCCGCTGTCGGCGGCTTGCAGCAAGGCCTGGCAAACGTCGTCCACGTACACCCAGTCGCGGCGGATGCCGGGCTCGGTCAAGGACATCGGCTGGCCGCTGAGTGCGGCGCGAATCGCCGTGGGCGCCAGGCGGTGCGCCGATTCCCACGGCCCGTACACGTGGAACAGCCGCAACTGAACCGCCGGCAGGCCATTTTCCTGCGCGGCCTGACGGAACAGCAGGCCTGCGGCAGCCTTGGTGGCGCCGTTCCAGGTGGTCGGCGCGAGCTGATGCTGCTCGCCGAGCGGGCTGTCCGACGGTCCATATTCCGTGCTGCTGCCCGCGATCACCAGCCGATGCACGGCGTGCCGGCCGGCGCAGCGGATGATGGCCAGCGCGCCGGTGCTGCACATGCGCAACATGCGCTCACGGGCGGCCTCGTCCTGGCCGCGGGCGACGGCCAGGTGGAACACGATCTCAGGTCGCACCCGGTCGAACACCGCCGCGAGCTGCTCAGGTTCACAGACGTCGGCTTCATGCCGGCTCAGCCCTGGGTGATCGATGTCCTGCAGGCGCCAGGCCGCGCTGCCGGGTCGCAGCACGGCGTCGACCTGGCAGCCGGATGACAGCAGCCATCTCGTCAGGTTGGCGCCCACGCCGCCGGCGGCGCCGGTGATGAGGATGCGGCGGTCGCGCATGCGGCCAGCTGCGACAGCGCATTCATTTGCCGACACGGCAGACCTCGCGCAGCACGGCTTGCAGCAGCCGGTGATCCCGGTCGGTTTCGGCGGCCGTTCGAGCCACGCAGCGGCGCCAATGGGTCTGCACGCCGTCCAGCAGTGCGGCGATGCCCAGCCGCGCGACATCGCGCCGGAACGAACGACGCATGAAGGAGAACTGGCAGCGCAACCGGGCCATTTCCTCGATCAGGCGGGCGCAGGGCACGGGATGACCGGCATCGACGGCGGTCACGCCGCCAAAGCCGAACGGGATGCCGTCAAAGGCTTCGCGCGCATGCGCCACCGAACCGTCGAGCAGTGCCATGAAAAGCGAGCCGCCACCGCGGCTGATGGCGAAATCATTCAGTCCGAAATAGACCCGGTCGATCGGCAGGCGTGCCAGATCGCGGGCGTTGGACAGCGCCGCCTGGGTTTCCACCAGAATGCCGCTTTGCGCGCGACCATCGATCGCGCGCAGGAAGCGTTCGACGGCGTGGGCGTTGTCGACCATCGGCAGGAACAGTCCTTGCGCGCCGGACTGGAGCGCCTGTTCAACTTCGGCTAGCAACTGCGGGCCGATGGGGTTGACTCTGCACCAGGTGAGGGCACCCGGCACGGCCGCCACCTGCGCCAGTTCGTGTCGTCCACGGGGCATGATCTCGGTGTCGTAGCCGGCTTGGCGTTGCGCCTTGCCGATGGATTCCCAGTCCACGATGAAGCTGCGAACGCCGGCAGCTGCAGCCGCGCTGGCGCTGCTGGCCGACGACTCGAACAGCATCAACTCCAGCTCGGGGGGCGCGGCATTCATGTGTTGCTGGCACGGGCCCAGGCCAGGACCGAGGAGCCGAAGGGCAGGGTGCGGTCGCCGAGGTGCTCGACCTCGAACCGGTTGATGGCGCCAAGCCACCGATCCAGCCTGGCAGAAGGACGGAACTCGGTGTGGCGGGTGCGCCCACCCGACCAGCGGCGGCTGGCGTAGATCAGCGGGAAAAGCAGGCACTGGAAATGCGTGTGGCCGATCGGCTGCCAGTGATTGCGGACCAGCTCGGCTTTCAAACCGGCCCAGCGATAGCGGCAGCGGTGGCCGGCACGCTCGTCCATGTCGCTCCACAGCGATGGAAAGGCGGGCGCGGACAGCAGCAGGATGCCGCCGGGGCGGGCCAGCCGGCGGGCTTCGCGGAGCAAGGCGTCGCCGTCGACGTGTTCGATCACGTCCAGTGCCACCACCAGATCGTGCGCGTGGGCGGGCAGCCTGGTGTCGGTGACATCGGCCTGGTGCAGGATCGCGCTGCGGGAGTTTGCGTTGGCGAGTTGCAAGAGCCGGGGATGCCCGTCCACGGCGCTCACCTGTCTGGCCCGGGCCTCGAGGAGCGACAGCGTCAGGCCGGTGCCACAGCCGAGTTCGATGGCATGGCGCCAGTGGTCTTTGCGCTCGGCGAGCAGCCGGTCTAACAGGCGCTGGATCAGACGGGAGCGTTCCCGCAACCAGAAGTGATCCTGCCGGGATAGCTCCGTCAGGCGGCCGGCGGCAAGTTCGTCGAATCGCTCCGGGCTGGGAGCCGCCGGATCGAGCCGCAGTCGGCCAGCGACGGATGTCTCGGCTTGGTGCATGGGTTTCAGCGCCTTGGTATGGCGGCGGTCATCCCGGCAGTCGGGCGCTGAACACCTGGAACGCATGGGGAAACGGGACCCATGGCAGTTGATCCAGCCAACGCTCCAGCCGATCCCCGAGTGGGCGGTTCTTGATGAATGGCGGGAAATAACCATACCCGCGCGCTTGCGTGTCGATGAAACCGGCCCGGGCCATGGCGGGCAGGATCTTGCCCGGTCGCATCGAAGTCAGCGCCGGTTCACCCGCGAAGCGCATGTTGGGCGTCAGTGCGATTTGCACGTAGTACAGGGGATTCCAGGCCACTGGTTCGCAGAACGCGATGCTTGCCCCGGGTGACAGGCTTCGTGCCAGGCTTTCGAAGACGGCGTCGAACTCCATCAGGTGGTGGAGCACGAAGAACCCCATGGCGTGATCGAAAGGTTCGTTGGTGTTCGCGGCAAGATCTGCGATATCGCAGCACAGGGTTTGCACTCGTCCGTTGGATGCCCTGCGCAGTTGTTCGAGCAGCACCGGCGACAGATCGTTGGCAACGACGTGCCAGCCGAGTTCGGTCATGGGCAGGGTGAATTTGCCTGGCCCGGCCCCGACTTCGAGTATCCGCTGACCCGGACGTGCCGGCAGCACCGCGGCCATGCGGTTGACATGGGCCATGACGTAGGGGGTCGACCCGAGGGCAAGCCGCGGACGGGCTACCTCATCGAAATAGCTGCGCTGATACCGGTTGTGCGCGCTGCGGTCGGGTGTCTTCATGGGTTGGCCAGCCTCTCGGGTTCGGCGCTTGTTCTTGCGCCATCGCGCCGCGGATTATGGGCCATCGTTTTGCTTGACAGACGGAGCATTTGAGGTGGCGAGGCCCGGAATGCAGGTGACAATCGATGCTTTGGGCGGATGGAGCGGATCTTGCGGGTTTCAAGCCGAAAAAGGGTGCTCGTGACCGGCGGCGCCGGTTTCCTGGGATCGCATCTTTGCGAGAGCCTGCTGGCGGCCGGCAACGATGTTCTCTGCGTGGACAATTTCTACAGCGGCACCAGGGACAACATCGTCCATCTGCTCGGTAATCCGCATTTCGAGCTGCTGCGCCATGACGTGACGTTTCCGCTCTACGTCGAAGTGGACGAGATCTACAACCTGGCCTGCCCAGCCTCGCCGATCCATTACCAGTGGGATCCGGTGCAGACCACCAAGACCAGCGTCCATGGCGCCATCAACATGCTGGGGCTGGCCAAGCGCACCAAGGCGAGGGTGCTGCAGGCCTCGACCAGCGAGGTGTACGGCGATCCCGAGGTGCATCCGCAACCGGAAGGCTACTGGGGTCGTGTCAATCCGATCGGGTTGCGCGCCTGTTATGACGAGGGCAAGCGTTGCGCCGAGACGCTGTTTTTTGACTATCACCGCCAGCACAGGCTGGAGATCAAGGTGGCGCGCATCTTCAATACCTACGGTCCGCGCATGCACCCCAACGACGGCCGTGTGGTCAGCAACTTCATCGTGCAGGCCTTGCGCGGCGAGGACATCACGATCTACGGCGATGGTTTGCAGACGCGCAGCTTCTGCTATGTGGACGACCTGATCGATGGCCTCGTGCGCCTGATGGCCAGTCCGGTGGACGTGACGGGACCGATCAATATCGGCAATCCTGCCGAGTTCACCATCGGTGAACTGGCCGAGACCGTGCTGCGGATGGCGGGCGGCAGATCCAGGCTCGTGACCAAACCGCTGCCGCAGGACGACCCCAGACAGCGCCGCCCGGACATCACGCTCGCCAGGTCGGTGCTGGGTTGGGAGCCCTCGGTCGACCTGGAGGATGGATTGGCCAGGACGATCGAATATTTCCGTGGGGTGATGACGTCATGATGGCAGCCGAACACCGCGTCATCATCGTCACGCCGGTCTACGAGGATGCCGAGGCCAGCAGTCGCTTGTTCCGCGAACTCGCAGCGGCACTGGGCTCGGGTGTTTTCATCATCGCGGTGGATGATGGGTCGATCAGGCAACCGGTCGAGATTGACAGCTTGCGTGCGGCACCGGTCGATGGGGTGATCCTGAAGTTGCGCCGTAACGTCGGCCACCAGCGCGCGATCGCGATCGGCCTGGGCTACGCGGCCGAGCACATGCGGCCGGAGCAGCGTGTGGTGGTGATGGACTCCGACGGTGAGGACCTGCCTTCCACGGTAGGTGTTTTGCTCGCGGCGCTGGAGTCGCCGCAGACCGATGTCGTGGTCGCCCGGCGCAAGAGCCGCGTCGAGACTTTTCGCTTCAAGGCGTTCTACGCGCTCTACAAGAGGTTGTTCGGCTTGATGACGGGGCGTGAAATCAGCTTCGGTAACTTCATGGCGCTGAAGTCGCACGCCGTCAGGCGACTGGTGGCCATGCACGAGCTGTCCGTCCATGTTGCCGGTGCGGTGCTGGCATCGCGTCTCAGAACGGTGAGTTGCGCCCTCGACCGCGGGCCGCGCTATGCCGGCCAGTCGAAAATGAACTTTGTCGGGCTGGCCTTGCATGGCTTCAAGGCGCTCATGGTGTTCGCCGAGGATGTGCTGGTGCGTGTCGGCATTGCCTGTTCGCTGATCGCGTCCCTGTCGATCGCCGGCGCCGCGGCGGCCATTGGGCTGAAGCTGGCCGGCTTTTCCACCCCTGGCTGGTTCTCCATCGCGCTGGGCATCCTGCTACTGATGTTCCTGCAGACCGGGGCTCTGGCCTTGATGACCCTGATACTCACCGGCGTGATGCGCAGCGGCACGGCGACAATGGCCATCGGCTACGGCTACCGCGATTTCATCGATCAGGTGCTTACCACGGACGGGCCTGCCGCACCCGCATGACAGTTCATGTCTCGGAGTTTGCGCGCTACGTCATCAACGGCGTGGCAGCAACGATCATCCATTACGGGGTGTTCGCCTTTAACCTTGAATGGCTGGGTTTCCGTTCAGCGGGTGCGGCCAACTTCGTGGCCGCCTTCTTCGGCATCACGGCGTCGTTCTTGGGTAGTCGTTACTACGTGTTCCGCAGCCGATCCACCAGCATCTGGCAGCAGGCTGCGGGTTTCGGCGGCCTGTACGGCGCGATTGCAGTTCTTCATGGCGTGGTCCTGTGGCTGTGGACGGACCGCTGGGGTCTCGATCACCGGGCCGGATTTCTGATCGCGACCATTCTGCAGATGTCGCTGAGCTACCTTGGCAACAAATACTTGGTGTTCAAGCCATGAAAGTCTACCGCTCGGCCGTCGCGACCACGCTGTTTCTGCTGCTGCTGGTGGCGATCTACCACGTTCATGTCCGCTATTTCCAAGTCAATGTCGTTTTCTATTCCGCTCTGCTGGATGCTGCACTGGCGACGATGGCGGCAGCGGCCGTGATTCTGACGTTCAGTTATTTTTCGGTCATCGGTGCGTTCGAGAAACTGCTGTTGATCATCATCTGGTTGCTGATTGGCTATGCCATGGCGATCTCGGTGCCGACGGTGATTGATCGCTCGTTGTCGTTCTATATCCTGGAGAAACTTCAGCAGCGTGGTGGAGGCATTCGGCAGGATGGTTTCAATCAAGTATTCACGCAGGAATATATGTCTGAGCATCGTTTGGTTGATGTTCGTCTAACCGAACAGCTTGAGTCTGGCACTGTTGTCATTCATGATGGCTGTGTTCAGCTGACACCCAAAGGGAATCGGGTTGCCGCATTCAGCAGATATTTCCGGCAGAACTGGTTGCCCAGAAATAGACTGCTCATGGGCCAGTACAGTGCCGACCTGACCGATCCTTTCAGGGCGGGTGATGGCGTGAAGCCGGATTATGTGTGCTCTTCTGGCTATTGAGTGGTGACTGCAGGCACGGCTTTATTGGCGCTGGACGCAGAGGAAAAAATTATGCCCATGCGTGTGCGCCAGTTGATCATCGGGGTAATGACGATCGCCTGGCTGATCGTCATTGCCGGTTTGACGGTGATAAGATATGCTCCGGCATATCTGAATGCGGATGTCATTCTGAATTCAGTGATGTCGTTACAGCGGATAACGCTGTTTTATTGGGGTCAGAATCGACTTTTGAGCGTACTCCCCATGCTGGTATATCCATTCAGGGATCCGGCCTGGAATCTGGGTGCCGTACTTTTGATCACTTCCCTGTCGTTTTACGGATTGCTTTATGTGATTTCATGGTGGGTGGTCCATATCTCTAATGATTCAATTGTCGATCGACCCGGATTGATACTCAAGGTATTTATTGCGGTTTCAATCTATACGCTGATTGTATTCAAGCCGATTTCGATTTTTGAGATGGCAATCGGGCACATTGAATATTCCGGTGCCTTGCTGTTGCTTGCGTTAGCCGCTTACATGCTATTGAAGGCGCGTGGACGTTCGATGGCGTCGTTCGCCGTTGGGGTGATGGCACTGTTCATCGCGATGGGGATGAACCCGTCGATAGTCATTCCAATGACATTCCTTGTGACGGCATTGCCATTCTATCGGCAGGCCATCAGGAAGACAGATATCGTTGTTGGCTTGGCATCGTTATTGATTTTTGTACTCTGGGCTATTGTTTCCAGTTCCTTTGGCAAGACAACGTATGGAAAGTTCGACGTTTCTCGTTGGCTGATCGGATTGAACAGATCGATGAAAAATATCAGTTCAACCGTGGAACCGGTAGTGTTGTTGTTGTCAATTTTGCTGTTCATCCTGGCTTGGGTTGCCGCTAGTTATGTGAAGAAGCGCAAACCCCGCTGGAGCCTGGAAGAGGGGTTTATTTTATTTTTTGGATTATTGTTTTCGATTGTGTGGTTGATGGTATTCTCAATGAGCTCATGGGTGGCGGCGAACAAGTATCACTGGCGCTATTTTTCATTCATTATTTTTGCGGGTATTTTATTTGTAGCTATCTCGGTCAGAAAATTGATCGAGAATGTGAATAATTGGCTTTCCTCGATTGTGGTTGCGGCATGCACAGTTGTTGCGGTTGGAACCTTGTATCCTGGTGTCAAGCCATTTTCAGGGTACCCGCTGTTTCGACAAGTGGATCGTTTCTCGAAACCGGGTGCCGCGCTGTATGCGGGCAATTACTGGAAAGTATGGCCTTCGGTGATGCGCGACATGATGGCTGGTCATGAGGCGTATGGACTCACGTTTCGTGGAGACGCGAACGCCGAGGCGGCGGCCGAGTTCGTGATGAGGAATATCGACCTCAAGGGCGAAGCCCGCGTGCTCTGCGTGGAGGCGAAACCGGAGAGTTGCCTGCAATCGATCAAGACGATAGTCGGTCCGGTGGAAGGGAGGGTCATGAAGGATGCGGATCAAGGGCTGGTGATCGTTCTGCGACGCAGAGGTAGCGTGATGCCGGATCAGTAGCGGTTGCACATCAGGTGAATAATTTTCTGCTTCCATTGATGCGGGCGATCCTCGGCAGGCCAGCCCTCGCTCATCGAATCGATGCGATCCTGATCAGATTCCCGGCAGTGCGCGGCCGCTTGTTGAAGACCGCGCAGCGGGGCGGGATGTTCGACGCGGCGGATGTGGCGCCGGGGCTTGGGCATCGGAGCCATGACACGCCGTTTTCCCTGTTCATCAAGGAGTATTTCGAAGTCGGTCGTGATCCCGCGCTGTTGCCGAACCTGTGGCATGTTCATCTGTCTCCCGACTTCTTCGATCTGGAAGGTAAGGTCGCTCGGTTCGCCGGCCTGTATCTGGATCATGAATTCATCCATGCGCTGCGTGGAGGTTTCCAGGTTCGGCAGAGAAAGGCGTTTGACGAGCAGACCGATCGCCAGGACCTGGAGCTGCTGGTGGATCATGTTTATCTGGCCTTGCTGAGAAGATATCCATCCCGAAAGGCCAGGAACGATGGCGTGGCCGAATTGCTTGCGGGTGGCGGGATTGAAAGGATGGTTTCGATCATCCGGATGTCCACCGAATACAAGACGCTCCAGCGACGGGAGCGGCTGCCGTGATCTACCTGAACGTGACCAACACCTACGTCACCAGAGGACGCACGGGAATTCAGCGGGTGGTTCGCGAACTCGGGTCCCGTCTGCGGCAAATGGGGGGATGCGAACTGGTCGTCTTTCGCGACTTGGTGCTTTATCGGTTGGTTGGCTCGGAGGAGATCCGGCAGTTTCTGGTCGGCGAGGAGTTTCGGCCCCGGGAGGTCGTGGCCTTGCGTGACCTGGGGCGGGGCGACCTGTTTTTCGACATGGACGCGTCGTGGCACGATACCTACGATCCGGCCGCGGTCTGGCGACAGCTGAAGCAGCAGGGCTGCATCCTGGTCAGGTTGCACTACGACGCGATACCGCTTCTGGCGCAGAAGTACGTCAATCCGACGACGGTGTTCCGATACGTCGAGAATTTTTCGGCGGCGCTGGCCTTGTTCGACCACTGGCTTTGTATTTCGAGAACGTCTGAGCTGGAACTCCACCGGGTAGCGCAGCAACTTGGCTGCGGACGTCCGTTCAGCAGCGCATTCGAACTGGGCGCCGACATCGTCATTCCCGGTGGCCGTGATGGTCGGTCTGGGCAGGAGCCCGGACCCTGGCCGTTCGCCGGCGCACGCTACCTGCTCACGGTCGGCACGGTGGAGCCCAGAAAGAACCACGAACTCGTGCTGGATGCCTATGAAGCATTGATTCGGGATGCCGATTTCCAGGATGTGCATCTGGTCATCGTGGGCAAGCCGGGGTGGAACAACGAAGCCATCATCGGAAGAATTCGTGGGCATCGGGAACTTGGGCGACGTGTCCACTGGCTGGACGATGCCGATGATGCGCAGCTCCATGAGCTTTATCGACATGCGCGGATATGCCTGTGTCTTTCGCATTACGAAGGTTTCGGGCTTCCCGTGGTCGAGGCACTGGCGCTTGGCGTGCCGGTCATCTGCACTGCCGACAGCGTGATGGAGGAGGTGGCCAAGGGCCGGGCGCTTGGTGTGGCATTGAACCGGGATGACGTGGTGGCCAGGGTCAAGCAAACCTTGCTCGCCGGCCGGTCTGAATCAAGCCCGGCCTATGTGCCGACTTCGTGGGACCAGTCCGCCGCAGAGTTGCGGGACCTGCTGTCGGAAATCGAGGGCGGGCAGGGCCTGGGTTTGGGTGTCCGCCAGGCGGTCTATATCTCCATCCGCCCGCAATCGCTGCTGCGGTCCGTCCGGTCAGTGCAGGCCCATATGCCGTTCATCGAGGAGGTGGTGGTGCTAACCGCCGATGCCTGCTTCGAGGACATGCGGCGAGAGCTCTCGTCGATCACGTTGGCGCTAAAGCTGATCCGGGAATCGGAGGTGGGCATCGATGCCCTGCCTAGGGACCATCAACAGCGGAACACTAAACTGAGGCGGCATTTGTATCGGCACGAAGCCATCGACGACAACTTCATCGCGTTCGACGACGATTATCTTGTGATCAAACCGGTGGACCAGACGGTGTTCATTGAAAATGGCGTGCACAAGGCCTATTTTTTTTATGAAGATGGTAAAAATTGGCTGGGTGCGGCGCCGGGACCGACCAGTTTCGATATCGGAATATGGAAAACCGTTGCCTATCTCTCACGTGCCGTGTACGACACCCGACTTTATAATTCGCATCAGCCGCAGATCGTCCATCGTCCGCTGGCCGTAAAGATTCTCGATCGTACCGCCGGGCTGGGTCTTGACGAGTGGAGCACGTATTTCAATATTGCCAAGCATATTTTGCCGGAATGCTTCACGGATCGCCCTTATATGGCGGCGGGTTGGCCGGAGTATTTCAATGGATGGCTGCCGAGTGCCGCGCCTGCAGATCTCCTGTTCTATAACGATGCACCGGTAAAAAAGGATATTCTTCAGCAGGCCGAGCGCTGGAGGGGTGAGTTGATTAGAGCTATCGAGAACAGCTGCAACCAAAATGAAGTGAAACTGATCGTCAACGAGAAGAGCGCTGTGTTCAGTCGCAATGCCATCGAGTGCCCGATCGGTGCCAAGGTATTCATTCCGATACTTGCCACGTCCCATGTCGAATATTTGTCCTATGAGTTTCCCGGCCACGCTATGGAATTCGAGGGCGGCAATACCCCGAATTTCATTGCGACGCACCAACTGATGACGAAGCGAGACTTTCGAATCGACGTGGTGGTCAGGACGCAGCATTCGGAGCGACTGACGGCCTCTGTGAACGTGCTCGTGGGCCAATCGTGACCGGCAGCATGGCTGAGCAGGCGCCTGGGCACCGTTCCGACCGGATCGAACTTGTCGTGGCGGTGGACTCGATCGTCCACCCGCTGACCGGCATCGGCCGCTATGCGTACGAACTGCTGCGGCGCGTGCAGCAAGATCCGGCGGTCGGCCACGTCCGCTATTTTTCGTTGGGGCGATGGGTGAAAGATCCTTGTCCGCAGGTGCTCGCCAGTTCGACCGGCCCGGTAGCCGCAGCCAGCAAGGGACCGACCTTGAGGGCGCGATTGGCAAGCAACGGGGTGGCGGTAGCGGCCTATGGATGGGTGTCACCGCATCTGTTTCGCTGGCGATTGCACAACATGAAGAAAGCGGTGTTCCATGCGCCCAACTTCTTCGTGCCGAGCTTCCCGGGCGGGACTGTCAGCACGGTGCATGATTTGTCGCACCTGGTTTCCCCCGATTTTCATCCGGCCGAGCGCATCCGCTACATGAGCAAGGCGTTCGAGGCGAGCCTGAAACACACCGATTACATCATCACGGTATCGGAGTCCGTTCGTTCCGAGATCATCGAGCGGTTGGCCTGGCCGGCGGATCGGGTGGTCGCGATTCATCATGGCGTCGGAGATGAGTTCAAGCCGATGGCCTTCGATGAGCAGACGCTGTCTGCCTTGGGCTTGACGGCGAACGCCTACACGCTGTTCGTGGGAACCGTCGAGCCGCGCAAGAACGTGGATCGCTTGCTGGACGCATACGCTGGCCTGCCGCCCGCGCAGCGGCGCGAATGGCCGCTGGTGATCGTGGGTGGCAAGGGCTGGAAGTCGGAGCACACGCATGCGCGCATGGCCGCGGCGGAAGCGGAGGGCTGGCTGAAATACCTGCGTTACGTGCCGCAGCAGGTGCTGCCGCAGTTGTATGCGGGTGCGCGGCTGTTCGTCTATCCGTCCCTTTACGAGGGTTTTGGCTTGCCGATCCTGGAAGCCATGGCCAGCGGCGTGCCGGTGATCACTTCCAACCGATCGTCGATGCCGGAAGTGGCCGGCGGTGCGGCGCGGCTGATCGACCCGCTGGACGGCGAGGCCCTGCGTGATGCGATCGGTGGCGGGTTGGCTGACGACGAATGGCGCGAGCAGGCGCGGGACGCGGGACTTCGCCGGGCGACCGCTTTTTCGTGGTCGCGATGCGCTGCGCAAACGGTGGAGGTGTACCGCAAGGCGATGGGCTGACTGCCGCCATGCTGGGGCGTTGGCGTCAGAGTGGGTGGACCGGGTTGGCGCGTTGCCGGATCGACCAGGAGGAGAACCGGAACAGCATCAAGGCCAGCACGCCGCCGAGCAGGCGCCGCAATTTGATGCCCGCCGTGCCGGGCATTCGAACCGTGACTTCGGTGATCCGAAGCCGGGCCTTTCTCATCAGCAGCAGCGCACCGATGTCGTCATGATCGAGTAGCGTGGCTTCGCGTGAGGAGGCGATCACCATCGCGTCGTGTTGGTACAGGCGCAGCCGGGATTCCAGCGTCCCCAGCGACACGCCAGCCGATGGCAGCACCCAATGATCGATGAGCCTGACGGCTGGCGAGGCTCCTGCGGCATGGTCGCTGGCGCCGATGAGCAGGTCGGCGCTGTTGCCGGACTTGGTGTGCGCTCGCAGCAGGTCGAGTGCGGCCAGCGGCGTCGATCCCGTGTCGGCGTACATGGTGAGCACACTGCGGTAGCCGTGTCGGAGCGCGAAGCGGATGCCGGCCTGGATGCCGTTCCATTCGCTCAGTGGCAATGCCGGCGTCATGACCGCCACGTCTTGATCCGCCAACGCCTCAAGCGCCTGGCGATGAGCGGGGTCACCCAGCAGCAGGAAATGCTGCCACCCGGCCTGTTGCAGTGCTCGCAAAGTGGCCTCGACATCTGCTGCGGTGGTGTCGGCTGCCATCGCGATCAGGTTGAGGCGATCCTTGACGGGCTCCTGAAAGAACACTTCCGGCGCGAAGCTGGCGTAGAGCCCTGCCACCTGACCGGCGCATGCGGTGATGGAAAATATGCCCAAGGCGGCGCGCCGACCTGCGGCGCCGAGCTTGTGACGCAGCGCGGGATCGGCTTTCAGGCGTTCGATCGCCGCGCGCCAGGATGGGACGTCTTCCACCGCCGCCAGCAGTCCGCCGCCGGACCGCGTGACCAACCAGGGCAAGCCGGATCCTTGCAGGTCGGACGCAATGCACGGCTTGCCATGTTGCATGGCCTCGACCACGGCCAGGCCGAAGGATTCCGTGCGCTCGCGCGAGGCCAGGCAGAACACGTCGCAGCTGCCAAGCAGCGCGTGCTTGTCCGCTTCGGTGACTGCGCCCAGCAACCGGATTGCGGGAACCTGATCGGCTGGTGTATGGGTCTGGATGAGCGCGGCAAGCCGCGCTTTCATCTCACCTTCGCCAGCGATCAGCAACTCCACATCAGGCAGGCCCGCGACGGCCTCGATCAGGGTCTCGAAGCCCTTGTAATAGGTGAGGCGGCCAAGCGAAAGGATGCGGAACTTGCCGGGTTGCCAATGCGGCTGGCCGGCGTCGGCTGGGGTAGGTGTGTCCGCGGTCTCATCACGCAGGCCGAGCGGAATGATCGCAATCTTGCTGTGCCAGGGGTGTAGTGTGGCGCTGCCGGCGAGGTAGTTGGGCGAGGAAACGATGATGCGCTCGGCCCGCCGCAGCACGGCGCGCTCGAACGGCTCATAAAGCAGGCCGTAAGCGAGCGAGATGGTACGCTTGATGCGTGAGCGAACCACGTCCGACTGCCAGTGGATGATCCAGGGGATGCCCCGTGCCAGCGGCATGAACAGCGCCCAGAACACCGCGTTGTTGGGCATGTGCAGGTGCAGCACGTCGGGCTCGAACTGGCGGATCAGGCGTCGCAGCGCAAACGGGAAGCCGAGGCCGACTGGCGCATACAGGATTTTCGCCTGCACCGGCACCCGGTGCAGCCATGACGGGTCGTCCGTTTGCGGCTGCCCGTGGACCAGGCCGATGGCATACAGGCCTTGCTTGCGTTGCTCCTCGATCAGATCGGCAAGAAAAGCCTCCATGCCGCCGCGAAAGGGCGGGAAGTACTTGCCGATGTGAAGGACGCGTCCACTGAGGCTGGATGGCATGCGAGGTCAGCGGGTGCTTGCTGGCGCTTCGGTTGGCGGCACCGGGGTTGCGCCCAGTTGCCTGGCCAGCGCGCGATAGCCGGGGTGCCGCGGCTCGAGCATGGCGGCCTGCTGCGCCGCCTGCAGCGCGGCGGGCTTATCGCCCTGGCGCATCAGTACCTGTGCGCGGCCGAAGTGGGCCGCGGCCAGCGGCTGGCGGGCGAGGATGTCGTCGAAGGTGGACAGGGCCTCGGCCAGCTGGTTGTTGCCGAGGTAGGCCATGCCGAGGCCGAGCTTGAGCTTGTCGTTGTCGGGCTGGTGGGCCAGCAGGGTCTTCAGGTCGGCGATGGCGGCCTTGTATTGCTTGGCGGGCAGGGCGACTTGGGCGCGTTCCAGCTGGGTGAGGCGCCGGACGTCATCGGGTTGCGGCCCGGCCAGGGCCTTGGTGTAGTTGTCGAAGGCGGCTTTGTACTGGCGTAATGCCGCCTGCGACACGGCGCGGTGGTAGTACAGCGCGCGCTTCTTGAAGCCCATGCTTTCGGCGGCTGTCAGGGCCTTGAGTGTCTCGGCATGGCGATTCATCAGTTGCAGCGCGACGGCGCGGTTCATCTGCGCCGAGCCCATGGGCTCGCCCAGTTGGATGGCCATGTCGAAGTCGCGCAGCGCGTCTTGCGCGGCTTCGCGCTCAAGGTAGTAGGCGCCGCGGTTGATGTAGGGGCGCCAGCGGCCGACCGCGCTGGCGGGCGCACGCAGGTTGACCTTGTCAACGGCGTCGGACCAGGCGCTGTTGGTGTCGTGCAGCGATTGCACGCGTTCCCATGACAGCGCGCTGAGCAGCACGGCCAGTACCAAGCCGACGCTGTAGATGGTGCGTGGCTGCAGGCTGGTCAGAATCAGTGCCAGTAGCGCGCACAGCATCGGCGCCCACAGGTAGCTGCGATAGAGCACGAACGGGTCCTGCACCCAGGAGGTGGCGAATTCGGTGCCAAACAGCAGGCCGGCGCTGAGCACCAGCAGCCCGGCCAGGCCCCAGGCATCGCGGCGCCGGATGAGCAGCCACGCGCAGGTCAGCATCAAGGCGACGAAGCCGATCGCGCCGAACAGTTGCGGGAAGGCGCCGTAGCTCAAGGGGAATGCGGGCCGCAGGTCGATCGCCATCCACTGCACGTTGGGCAGCGCCCACAGGGCGGCGTAGCCGAAGAACAGCCAGGTCTGATTCAGCACGCTGAGCCAATAGGCGTGTGATGCGATGCCCGGCTGCAGCGTCTCCAGCTGCTGAATGAATTCGCGCGAGGTGTCGTCGAAGGCGTGGGCGCCAATCATGGCGCCATAGCGCAGCGAGAGCACATAGGCAATCGCGGCCAGCACAGCCAGCGCAGCCAGCGCGAGCGCCAGCAGATGCTTCCAGCCAGGGCGGCGCACATAGACGTAGAACGGCACGCTCAGCGCGCCGATCATCACGGCGGTTTCCTTGCACAGGATCGCGATCAGGTAGCAAAGCAGCGCAACGGCAAGCCAGACCAGCTTGCCGCTGTGCAGGCCACGCAGAAAAGTCCAGCACGCCAGCAGGCCGAACAGCGTCGCCATGACGATCGAACGCTGTACCAGATAGGCGACGCCGTATACGGCGATTGGGTGCAGGGCAAAGAAGGCGGTTGCGACGATGGCGGCCGCATGCTGCGCGGATGTGTTGTCGCTGGCAGCGTCGTCGCCTGACCTTGCCGGCAGCGCCAGCAGTTCGCGGATGAACAGGAACAGCGCCACGCAAGTGATGCCGTGCAGCACGACGTTCAATGCGCGCTGCAAGGCCCAGCTTTCGCCCACCATGCTTTGCAGCCAGACGAAGCTGCCGTAGGACAACAGGCGCGGCTGCAGCGGGAGCAGGCTGCCGTACTTGCCGAAGATGGTGCCGTCGGTCAGCGCCGAGTCGTCAAACACCAGGCCATTGCCAAGGCCCGGGCCGTACACGGCGGCGAGTGCCAGCACCACCAGCAGCGCAGCGATGCCCAACTGCCGCCAGCGAAGCGCAAACGGCTGCGTCAGTTGCATGGAAAACGTAACGGATGCATGGGGCGATTATCCGCAACCGCAGACGCCCCTGGCTGTGAAATGCGGAAAGTGCGCAGCGCCAGCGCTTTTTCGTTGCGAGCCGGATCGGCCTGCCAGGCATTTTGCGCCTTGATGGCTTCGCGAATCCTGATGCACGGCCGCACGACTTTTGCTTGGGGACGGGCGATATCCGCGGTGGCCAGCTTGGACTGTCCCTGATTCGTCGTCCTTGGTTGTAGTGCATGAGTGGCTTGATGACGATGCGCCCGATACGGGCCGCACCGATGGTGGCAAAGGCGTGCTGCAACAATGATGCGCACCATGTCCTACATCAAGCACCTGACGATCACGACTGGGAGCGTCCAGCACAGCGAGCGCGGCGACGTGCCTCCAGACATGCTTGCCGCCCTGGCGCCATGGCTGGCCGGGGCCATCGATTCCGGCGCCATCGCGACGCTGCCGGCGCCGTTCGCTCCCTATGGCGCCCGTGGTCTGGTGCGCCAAGGGTGCCTGATGGTCACGGTACCCACGCCGAGGGTGGGCAGCGGTCCGCAACTGCCCCTGGTGACCTCCGGCGTGGCGCGGGACGCGGAGCAGGGCGCGGCGCTGTGGCCGCTGCTGCTGCAAGGCGCCAAGCAGGGTGCTGGGCTGCATCCACCCGCCGCGCCCTGGTGTGCCGTGCATCGGCATCCGGCGTACGCCCACATCGATGACCCGGCCTGGCTGGGCGATCTTGAGCGCGCCGTGGCCTGGGCGTGGCTGGCGCCGGGCGTCTGATTCCCGGCACAAGCGGGGCGCAGCATGTTGCACGCAAGCGGTTAATTTGGTATTGTCGTACCGAATAGCTATAGATCGTGGGGTCGGGGGCGCGCTGCGAGCGAGCATCCGTATGTATATTTCACCGACCCAACAGCCGTGACGGATTGCAGATCATGAACCCTCGACCACCCGAATGTGCATGCCGGCCAGCGCGCTGGCAGTGGGGCACGCCATGAGCGCCGGCAGTTCCTACCTGTACCAGGCGGTGACGGTGCTGCGCCCGGTGCGCGTCGAGCGCATCCCGGACGGATCGCCCGTGGACCTGGAGCCGGGCGCCTCGGCGCAGGTCGCGCAGGCGCTGGGCTCGAACTACTCCTTGCTGGTGCAGGGCCAGCTGATGCGGCTGGCGGGCAGGGATGCGCCGGCGGTGGGCCTGCCGGAGCCGGAGGGCGTCGACATTCCCGACGACACCACGCCCGCCGACGTGCCCAGGCTGGCGTGGGAGGTGCTGCGCACCTGCTACGACCCGGAGATTCCGGTCGACATCGTCGAACTGGGGCTGGTCTACCGCTGCGACGTGACGCCGCTGGGCGGCAGCAGCGGGATGCAGCGCATCGAGGTCGACATGACGCTGACCTCGGCCGGCTGCGGCATGGGCGACGTGATCGCCAACGATGCGCGCGACAAGCTGATGGCGCTGCCGTTCGTCGGCGAGGTGGACGTGCAGATCGTGTTCGACCCGCCCTGGGATCGTTCGCGCGTGTCCGAGGCGGCATTGCTCACGCTTGGGTTGTAGTTGCTGTGCATCGCATATCACGCGTTGCTGTCATGGCGTGTCGTCTTTCATCTGTGTCGCACGCTGCTACTCCTCCTCGTCATTGCGCACCATTCCTCGCCGTCATGGCGCGCCGTGTCCATCCTCCCTGTCATTCCGGCGCGAGCCGGAATCCATGTTTCCACGCCCCCGGAAGTCCTGGATTCCGGCTTGCGCCGGAATGACGAATCCTTGAGCTGAAACACAAACAGGCTCCATCCCTGAACCGCGGAGAACCCGATGCCCTGCTACGCACTTGACGGCCTGGTGCCGGTGATCGACCCGAGCGCCTTCGTGCATCCCGATGCGATCCTGATCGGCGACGTGATCGTCGGGCCGGGCTGCTACGTCGGGCCGGCCGCCAGCCTGCGCGGCGACCTGGGCCGCATCGTGCTGGAGCGCGGCGCCAACGTGCAGGACGCCTGCGTGCTGCACAGCTTCCCGGACCGCGACATGCTGGTGGAGGAGAACGGCCACATCGGGCACGCGGCGGTGCTGCATTGCTGCACCGTGCGGCGCGACGCGCTGGTGGGCATCCAGGCGGTGCTGATGGATGCGGTGGTGGTCGGCGAGCAGGCCATCGTCGGCGCTTGCTCGTTCGTGCCGGAAGGGGTCGAGTTGCCGCCGCGCACGCTCAGTGTCGGCTCGCCCGCCAAGGTGCTGCGTGAACTGACCGAGGCGCAGCTGGCCGCTAAGCGCGCCGGCACCGAGGTCTACCACCGCTTGACCGAACGCTGCCTGCAGAGCTTCAAGCTGGTGACTGCCTTGACGGCGCCGGAGCCAGGTCGGCCGCGCCTGGACCTGCCCTACGTGTCGGCGCTGGGGCGGCGCTGACCCACGCCACCACGCGGGCGATCCGTCATGCCGGCACACGCCGCAATGGCGGCGATGGATGGCGCGCGATGACGGGAACGGATGTCTTCGCTGAGGAGGTTCCGCTGCTCAGTCGGCGTCGTCGGTTCCGGTGCCGCGCAGGCGCCTCAGTTCGCTCAGTTCCACCACCGGCGCGGGGCGGCGGTCGGCCAGCTTGACCACTGGGGCCGAACTCTGCTGGCGCGCGACCATGCGCAGCATGGTCGCCACCGTGATCGAGCTGAAGGTGGCGACGCTGTTGGCGTCGGTCTCGCTCAGCACGGCGTGCAGTGCCCATTCAACCGCACTGGCGTTCGGCTCCGGCTGGTGCCGGCGCGTCGGCGCCACGTCCTCGAACAACTCGATGATGTCCATCAGCGTCACGCGCGAGGCGTTGCCGATGAAGCGGTAGCCGCCACCGGCGCCGCGCACCGACTCCACCAGACCGGTGCGCACCAGCTCGGCCAGCACCTTGGCCAGGTGGTGCGGCGAGACCTTGTACTTCTCGGCGATCTCGCCGGCGGCCAGGTGCCGTTGCGGATGTCCGGCGATTTCCAGCACGCTCGACAGCGCCAGCATGGTGTTCTTCTGCAGTTTCATGGTGGGTGATCCCTGGCTGGTGGCTTCAGTTGTCGATTTCCATCTCGAGCGAGAGCAGAGGCCCGGCGACCATGCCCTGGCTGCGGAAGAAGGACAGGATCAGCGTGTTCTCACGCTCCAGCACGGTGCGGATGGTGTGCACGCCGGCGCGGCGGAACTGCGCCGCGATGGCGTCCAGCAGCAGCACGCCGACGCCGCGCTGGCGCACCGCCGGATCGACCTCGATGGCGAAGATCCAGCCGCACGGGGGCGAGCCGAATTCCCAGTCGCGCACCTCGCCGATGATCAGGCCGATCACCGTGCCGTCGGCGACGGCGACCAGAAAGCGCGAATCGCGGTGCTCGCCGCTGCCGTAGCGTCGGAACACCTGCAGCCAGTAGTCGTGCCGTTCCTCGCCGCTGATGGCGCGGTCGAGCGCCACGATGTCCTTCAGGTCGGCCCGCCGTGCAGCGCGCACTTCCACTGGGCGTGCTTGCGGCGCGGCCGGCGGACTTTGACGCGCTGCCGCCTTGGCGGGCTTGGTGACATCGGTCTGCGGGGTGGTGCGGGAACTCATGCGAGCGATCCGGACGACAAGGAGCGGCTACTAATTTGGTATTTTAGTACCAGATATATATAAAAGCAGCACCGATTTGCGTTTGTGCGACAGATCAAGGAAAAATTCGCTCTCTTCGTGTACGGGTGCCGTGCCGGCTCGGCGGGCGGCGCCGGATCATACCCGCGGATGCCGGCGCGGGCGGCAGCCTTGAGTTGCGGCGCCCGGCAGACACTGGCGTCGGTCACGCTCCCTCCGGCGCCGTCGGCCGGTGGCGCGCCGTGAGCGAGGGCAGGGCAGCGGCGCGGCGTGAACGACTGCTTCGGTGCGCGCGATCCCGATCCGAGGGATCCGCCGGCGCGCCAGCTCAACTGTCGTAGCGCGGCGGATCGGGGTCCTCGTACCAGTCGGCGTCGGGCTTGGGCACCTTGTTCAGCCAGTTCATGATCAGCTCGACGTGTTCGCGCTCTTCCTCGAGCAGCTCCAGCGCCGCCTTGCGCACCGGCTCCGACTTCGCGGCGTCGGCCAGCGCGTCGAAGAAGCGCACCGCACGCTGCTCGGCCTTCAGCGCCAGCTGCAGCGCGTGCCACGGCGTCATCAGGTAGTGGATGTCCTCCATCGCGACCATCTCGGGCGAGTCGAAGCCCTCCCAGGACTGGGCGCGCGTGCCGGGCGGGATTTCGCTCCAGCCCATCTCGGCCAGCATCTGCTCGGCGTGCTTGGCCTCGATCACCGACATCTTGCGGAACAGCTCGGCCACTTCGCCGTTGTTGTGCGTTTCCATGGTGTCGGCCAGTTGCTGGTAGCGCTCGACGGCCTCGAACTCCATCGCGATGGCCTGGGCCATGAAGTCCTCGATGGTGGCGGGCACCGCGGGCTGGTTGGAAACGGTGGTCTGGGTCACAGTGCGAACTCCGATTCGAGATCCTGGAGGGTCTGGCTGGCGCGGCGCTCGGGCAGCGCGAAGGCAGGGCGGTTGCCGACGTAGAGCACGCCGATGTTGATGCCGTCGTCGGTCATCAGGCGGCGCGCCGCCTGCTCGGGGTTGGAGGTCGGCTTCACCGGCGCCGGGCGCACGATGTCCTTCCAGCCGCGCTGCTCGGGCCGGAAGGTGACGCAGGGGCTGAGGATCTCGACGAAGGAGAAGCCCGGGTGCGCGATCGCCTGCGCCAGGATGTCGGCGGTGCCGTTCTGGTCGCCGGCGAAGGCGCGGGCGACGAAGTTGGCGCCGGACGCCAGCGCCACCACCAGCGGGTGGAACACGCGCAGGCCGGTGCCGCCGGGCGAGAGCTTGGAATCCCAGTCGGGCTCGGTGGTCGGCGAGGGCTGGCCCTTGGTCATGCCGTAGACGTGGTTGTCCATCACCATGTAGGTCATGTCGACGTTGCGCCGGCAGGCGTGCAGGAAGTGGTTGCCGCCGATCGAATAGCCGTCGCCGTCGCCGCTGGCGACCAGCACCGTCAGGTCGGGGCGCGCCACCTTCAGGCCGGTGGCGGCGGCCAGCGAGCGGCCGTGCACGCCATGGAAGCCGTAGCACGAGGTGTAGGCCGGGATGCGCGAGGAGCAGCCGATGCCGGAGACGACGGCGATCTCGTGTGGCGGCCGGCCGGTCGTGACCATGGCCTTCAGCACGGCGTTGAGCACCGTGTAGTCGCCGCAGCCGGGGCACCAGATCGGCTTGTAGTCGGACTTGTACGACGAGGCGGTCAGCGCCGGTGCCTCGTCGGCCGGGGTGGCGAGGGCAGTGGCTTCGGTCATTTGGCGTTCCTCCAGGAAAGCAGCACGTTCAGGATTTCATCCGGGCGCAGCGGCAGCGGCCCCGGGCGGTGGTATTTGTCGGGGCGCACCGGCAGCTCGAAATGGCCGCGCAGGTAGCGGTACAGCTGGGCGCCGTGGTTCTGCTCGATCACCAGGATGCGCTTGGCGCCCTCCAGCGCCGCGCTCATGGCCTCGACCCGGGCCGGCGCCAGCAGCCGCATCGCCACCAGGCGCACGCCCAGGCCCTGCTCGGCGGCGCGGGCGATGGCTTCGCGCACCGGGCCGGTGGCCGAGCCGAAGGTGATCACCGCCAGTTCGGCGTCGCCCTCGATGTCGGCCCACATGGCGCCGTAGTCGAACTGCTGCAGCTTGCGCGCGCGCTTATCCATCTGCATCGCGTGCACGTTGGCCTGGCTGCTGGGGATGCCTTTTTCGGTGTGCTCCAGGCCGTCGGCGGTGTAGGTGGTGCCGCTGCGGCCGGGGATCGCCATCGGACTGACGCCGGATTCGGTGTCGCGGTAGCGCAGGTAGTCGGGCGTGTCGGCCGGCGCGGTCAGGCGGTTGGCGACGTAGGGCAGGTCGGCCGGGCGGTCGATGATGCAGCGCGACTGGCCGAGAAACTGGTCCGACAGCACCAGCGCCGGCGCCTGCAGCGCCTCGGCCAGGTGCACGGCCCATTGCGTGGCGCCCAGGCAGTCGGAGATCGAGGTCGGCGCCACCACCAGGCGCGGCGCGTCGCCGTGCAGGCCGGCGACCGCCATCGACAGGTCGCTTTGCTCGCTCTTGGCCGGGATGCCGGTCGACGGCCCGCCGCGCATGACGTCGACGATCACGATCGGCACCTCGGCCGCCACCGCCAGGCCGATGCCTTCGGTCATCAGCGCCAGTCCGGGGCCGGCGGTGGCGGTGAGCGAGGGCACGCCGCCGAACGAGGCGCCGATGATCATGTTGACCGAGGCCAGTTCGTCCTCGGCCTGCAGCAGCGTGCCGCCGACCTTGGGCAGGTTGGGCGACAGCCATTCGAGCACTTCGGTGGCGGGCGTGATCGGGTAGGCGGCGACGAAGCGGATGCCGCCGCGCAGCGCGCCCATGCCGGCGGCCTCGTTGCCGGACAGCAGCCAGCGCTTCTGGCCGGCGTCGCGCTGCGGCCAGACCGGCGCCGCGCGGCCCCAGGCCTTCTGCAGTTCGGCGCCGGCCTCGATGCCGGCGGCCAGCGCCTGCAGGTTGGCCTCCAGCGTTTCCGGCCGCTTCCAGGATTCGCGCAACGCCGCTTCCAGCGCGCCGCGCGGCAGGCCGCACAAGGTGCCGGCGACGCCGAGCGACAGCATGTTGGCCCAGGCGCCTTTGATGCCCTTGAGCATCTTCTTCAGCGGCAGCGGCAGGTAGCGCGCGCCGGTGGCGGTGAAGACCTCCGGCGCCTCGCCCTGGTCGGGGTCGCCCACCAGCGCGCTCTCGGGACCGAGCACGATCTCGTCGGCAAAGCGGCCGACGCCCATCCAGTCGATCGCCAGCAACAGGTCGAAATGGTCGTCCAGCGCCTGCACCGGGCGGCTGCCCAGGCGCACCAGGGCGCCGGCTTCGCCGCCGCGGATCTGCGGGCCGCTGGTGCGCACCATCAGGCCGTAGGTGCCGGCCTTGGCGGCGGCGTCGAGCAGCAGGTTGCCGGCGGTCATGACGCCGGCGCCGCCGCTGCCGGCCAGCGCCACGGACATGGCACTCAGTTTGGAATCGGGGGTGGTGGCGGGTCGATCGGCGGCAGCAGATTGTGCCGGCGGTTCGAGGATGGCTGAGGTGGACAAGCGGATCTCCTTCATCGTGACGGTCCCCAGTAAATCGCGCCGTCATTGCTTTTGGTTTGATTTAAATCAAAGCCGTTCCAGGCGACTACCGGACAATTGCGCTAAATCGGCATTGCGGTACTAATTTACCACAGAAGCCGAGATTTGTACCATCTGAAACACTGAAAAAGGACGGAGACAGGCACATGAGCATCCAGGCTCACCGCTGGCAAATGACAGCACCCCAGGCGCCGATGGAGCGCATTGATTTCGTCGCCGAACCCGGTCTTGGCGAGGTCGTGGTGCAGATCGCCGGCTGCGGCGTGTGCCACACCGACCTCGGCTACTACTACGACGGGGTGCGCACCAACCACGCGCTGCCGCTGACGCTGGGCCACGAGATCAGCGGCCACATCGTAGCAGCCGGCGCCGGCGCCGAGGACTGGATGGGCGCGGCGGTGATCGTGCCGGCGGTGCTGCCCTGCGGCGAGTGCGACCTGTGCCAGCGCGGGCTGGGCACCATCTGCCGCAGCCAGAAAATGCCCGGCAACGACATCCAGGGCGGCTTCTCGACCCACATCGTGGTGCCGGCGCGCGGCCTGTGCCGCGTCGACGAGGTGCGCCTGGCCAAGGCCGGCCTGAAGCTGGCCGAGGTGGCGGTGGTGGCCGATGCGCTGACCACGCCCTACCAGGCGGTGACCCGCGCCGGCGTCACGCCGGGCAGCCTGGCGATCGTCATCGGTGCCGGCGGCGTCGGCGGCTACTGCGTGCAGGTGGCCAATGCGATGGGCGCCAAGGTGGTGGCGATCGACGTCGACGATGCCAAGCTGGCCGCCGTCGCCAGCTACGGCGCGGCGTTGACGCTCAACAGCCGCAACCATGATCAGAAAGCGCTGAAGGGCGCGATCGCCGCCTTCGCCAAGGAGCAGGGCCTGCGCCCGACCGAGTGGTTCATCTTCGAGTGCTCGGGTACCGCTCCTGGACAGCTCACCGCCTTCGGCCTGCTGGTGCACGGCGCCACGCTGTCGGTGGTCGGCTTCACCATGGACAAGGTCGAGGTGCGGCTGTCCAACCTGATGGCCTTCGATGCCCGCGCGATCGGCAACTGGGGCTGCCCGCCCGAGGCCTATCCGGCCGCCCTCGACCTGGTGCTGGACGGCAAGGTCAAGGTGCAGCCCTTCGTCGAATGCCACCCGCTGGGCGACATCAACCAAGTTTTCCACGCAGTCCACGCACGCGAGATCAGCAAGCGTGCCGTGATGGTGCCCGCCACCGCCTAACCCACCCGTCCAACAACCAAGGAAGCCCAGCGATGACCGTTGCCATCCAACCCCAGCGCGAGTTCAAGAATCACGATCTCGTCGACGATTTCAGCAAGCCTGGCGTGCGCTATGAGCTCAAGCCCGCCAAGCGCCCCGATGGCACGGTGGCCGAAGGCCTGTACAACGCCTGGATCACGCTGGACAACGAGAGCCAGTACAACTCCTACACCACCGACATGGTCAAGGGCGTGATCCTGGCCATGCGCGCCGCCAGCAACGACCGCTCGGTCAACTGCGTGGTGTTCACCGGCGCCGGCGACAAGGCCTTCTGCACCGGCGGCAACACCAAGGAGTACGCCGAGTACTACGCCGGCCATCCGCAGGAATACCGGCAGTACATGCGCCTGTTCAACGACATGGTGTCGGCCATCATCGGCTGCGACAAGCCGGTGATCTGCCGCGTCAACGGCATGCGCATCGGCGGCGGCCAGGAGCTCGGCATGGCCTGCGACTTCTCGGTCTCGACCGACCTGGCGCGCTACGGCCAGGCCGGCCCCAAGCACGGCTCGGCCCCGATCGGCGGCGCCACCGACTTCCTGCCGGTGATCGTCGGCGCCGAGCGCGCCATGGCCGCCTGCATCCTGTGCGAGCCCTTCAGCGCCCACAAGGCCTACCAGATGGGCATCCTGACCGAGATCGTCCCGGCGCTCAAGGTCGACGGCAAGTACGTCGCCAACCCGCTGGTCGAGACGCAGAAGATGGTCGACGAATTCGGCCGCAACGCCTACGGCGAGCCCAAGACCGGCGAGGCCCTGAAGGAAGGCAAGGCGCTGATGGCGCGCGGCACCGTGGATCTGACGGCGCTCGACGAGAAGGTCGAGGAGTTGTGCGCCAAGATCCTGCTCACTTTCCCCGACTGCACCACCAAGTCGCTGGAGGAGCTGCGCAAGCCCAAGCTCGAGGCCTGGAACCGCAACAAGGAGAACTCGCGTGCCTGGCTGGCGCTGAACATGATGACCGAGGCGCGCGCCGGCTTCACCGCCTTCAACGACGGTCCCAAGGACGACCGCGAGGTCGACTTCGTGCTGCTGCGCCAGAAGCTGGCCGCCGGCCAGAGCTGGCACGGCACGCTGCACGACGAGATCCAGCCCAAGAAGGCCAAGGCCTGACGCAGGAGCCGAAGTCCGTGAGCGAATCCCCCCTCAAGGTCTGGCTCGATCGCGACGGCGCGCTGCTGCGCCTGCGCCTGGCCCGGCCCAAGGCCAACATCGTCGACGCCGAGATGATCGGCGCGCTGCACGCGGCGCTGGATCGGCATCGCGACCTGGCGTCGCTGCGCGGCGTGCTGCTGGATGCGCAAGGGCCGCACTTCAGCTTCGGCGCCAGCGTCGAGGAGCACCTGGCCGACCGCTGCGCCGACATGCTGGCCAGCCTGCACGCGCTGGTGCTGGCGATGGTCGAGTTCCCGAAGCCGATCCTGGTCGCGGTGCGCGGCCAGTGCCTGGGCGGCGGGCTGGAAGTGGTGCTGGCCGGCGGGCCGATCTTCGCCACGCCGGATGCGCAGCTCGGCCAGCCCGAGATCAAGCTGGGCGTGTTCGCGCCGGCGGCGTCCTGCCTGCTGCCCTGGCGCGTCAACCAGGCGGTGGCCGAGGATCTGCTGTGGTCCGGCCGCAGCGTGGATGGCGCCGCCGCGCACGCGGTCGGCCTGGTGCACACGCTGGCGGGCGACCCCGAGGCGGCCGCGCTGGCCTATTTCGATCAACACCTGGCGCCGCACAGCGCCGCCGCGCTGGCCTGCGCGGTGGCCGCCGCGCGCGCCCCGCGCATCCGCGAGCTGCGTGAACGTCTCGCCGAGGTCGAGCGGCTGTATCTCGACCAACTCATGTCCACCCGCGACGCCAACGAGGGGCTGGCTGCCTTCCTCGCGCGCCGTTCACCCACCTGGGAGCATCGCTGATGAACCAAGCCGCCACCCCCCAAAAAACCGAAGTCGAGCAGATCATCGAACGCTGCGAGACGCTGTTCGAGGACCTGCATTTCAATGCGGTCAAGCAATGGAAGGCCGCCGTGCCGGGCCGCAAGGCGATCGGCTACATGCCGATCTACGTGCCGCGCGAGATCGTGCACGCCGCCGGCATGCTGCCGGTCGGCATCCTCGGCGGCGGCGACCAGCTGGAGGTGATCCAGGGCGACGCCTACTACCAGAGCTACATCTGCCGCATCCCGCGCTCGACCATCGAACTCGGCCTGACCGGCCGGCTCGACAGCCTGGACGGCATGCTGTTCCCGTCGATCTGCGACGTCATCCGCAACCTGTCGGGCATGTGGCAGATGCTGTTCAAGGACAAGTACGTGCGCTACATCGACGTGCCGCAGAACTACGAGGATGCCATCGGCGGCAAGTTCTGGATGGAAGAGATGCAGGTGTTGCGGGACGACCTGGCCAAGCTCGCCGGCAAGGAGATCACCGACGAGGCGCTGAACGCGTCGATCGGCGTCTACAACGAGAACCGCCAGGCGATCCGCGAGCTGTACGCGCTGCGTGCCGCCCAGCCCTGGCAGGTGCCGACCTCCGAGGCGTACCTGCTGCAGCGCGCCGGCATGGTGCTGCCGGTCGAGGAGCACACCCAGCTGCTGCGCGACTACATGGCCGCTGTGGCCAAGGTCGATCGTCCCAAGCGCGACAACGCCCGCGTGGTGATCAACGGCAGCTTCTGCGAGCAGCCGCCGCTGTCGCTGATCAAGTCGGTCGAGATGGCCGGCTGCTACGTGGTCGACGACGACTGGATGCTGGTCTCGCGCTGGCTGCTGGACGACGTGCCCACCGACGGCAATCCGCTCGAGGAGCTGGCCAAGGCCTTCCTGCACCGCTCGGCCACCACCGCCGCCAAGTACGACGCCAAGCGCGAGGACAAGGGCAAGTACCTGCTCAGCCAGGTCAAGAGCCGCGGCGCCGAGGGCGTGGTGTTTGCCGCGCCGTCGTTCTGCGACCCGGCGCTGCTCGAGCGCCCGATGCTGCAGGACGTGCTGGCCAAGCACGGCGTGCCCTACACCGCCTTCAAGTACGCCGAGAACACCGGCCAGATGGCCCCGATCCGGGAGCAGGCCGGCACCTTCGCCGATTCGATCAAGTTGTGGAGCACCACGACCTAATACCAGGCCTGCGCCAGGAGATACCCACCATGAATACACCCACCACCGCCAACAAGCCCGCACCCGCTGCCAAGCGTCCGCCCGAGGTCCAGAAAGAGGACGCGATGTGGATGCAGAAGGAGCTGATCAACAAGAACTACATGGAGCTGGCCACCGCGCGCCAGCAGGGCCGCAAGGTCTCGGCCACCTTCGTGCCGGGCAACCTGAACGAACTGCTGATGTGCTTCGACTTCGCGCGCAGCCTGCCCGAGACCAACGCGCTGCAGAACGGCATGCGCAAGAAGTCCGGCAAGTTCATCATGGACGCCGAGCGCGACGGCCATTCCGAGGACGTCTGCACCTACGTCAAGTCCGACCTCGGCATGATGCAGGGCGGCGAGATCGGCCCCACCGGCGATCCGCTGCCGACGCCCGACGTGCTGCTGCTCAGCTACACCGGCTGCTTCACCTTCATGAAGTGGTTCGAGCTGATCCGCCACAAATACGGCTGCGAGACCACCATGCTGCACGTGCCCTACCAGGGCGAGGGCAAGATCGCGCCCAACATGCGCGACTACGTGGTGCGCCAGCTCAAGGAGAACGTGATCCCGACGCTGGAGCGCGTCTCGGGCGTCAAGTTCGACATCGACCGCCTGCGCCAGTACATGAAGGAATCGGCCAAGGCCGAGGACGACCTGGTCGCGGTGCTGGAATCGGCCAAGCACCGGCCGAGCCCGATCGACGGCTACTTCGGCGCCGTCTACTACATCGGCCCGATCTTCACCGCCTTCCGCGGCACCACCGAGGCGACCGACTACTACCGCACGCTGCGCGGCGAGATCGAGGAGCGCATCCGCGAGGGCAAGGGCCCGGTCACGCCGGACGGCGAGATGGGCGAGGAGAAGTACCGCATCGTGGTCGAGGGCCCGCCCAACTGGACCAGCTTCCGCGACTTCTGGAAGATGTTCTACGACGAGGGTGCGGTGGTCGTCTCCTCGACCTACTCCAAGGTCGGCGGCCTGTACGACTTCGGCTTCCGTCACGACCCCGACCACCCGCTGGAGTCGCTGGCCGAGTACTGCCTGGGCTGCTACACCAACCTGAACCTGCCCTCGCGCGTGGACATGATCTGCAAGTACATCGAGGAGTACCAGGCCGACGGCCTGCTGATCAACTCGATCAAGAGCTGCAACAGCTTCTCGGCCGGTCAGCTGCTGATCCTGCGCGAGGTCGAGAAGCGCACCGGCAAGCCGGCCGCCTTCATCGAGACCGACCTGGTCGATCCGCGCTACTTCTCGGCGGCCAACGTCAAGAACCGCCTGGAGAGCTATTTCCAGATGGTCAAGCAGAAGCGGTCCGCGGCCAGCCTGCACATGCCGGAATCCGTGAACTGAACCCCGACCAGGAGAACTCCACCATGCGCACTTTCATCGGCATCGACCTCGGATCGACGACGACCAAGGCGGTCGTCCTCGACGAGAACCAGCAAATCATCGGCCGCGGCATCACCAACTCGCGCTCGAACTACGACACCGCCGCCACCGTCGCCAAGACCGAGGCGATGGTCAACGGGCGCTTTCACCTGTTCCGCCAGGAACTGGGCGGAAGCGGCGCCCTGAATGGCTCGCTGGACGACTTCCTGGGCCAGCTCGAGCGCGACTTCCGCGCCGAGCAGTACCTGGAGCAGCTGGGCGACCTGGCGGAGACCTGCCAGCGCAGCCTCGAGACCGCCAACTTCGGCGACGACAGCGGCGCCGTCAAGGAGGCGCTGGAGGAGACCTTCAAGCGCATCAATACCGAGGCGCCCAGCCTGTTCCTGCCCGGCGCCCAGCGCAAGAGCGACTTCTTCCGCGACATCGCCGGCAGCCAGTACCTGGCGATCGGCGAGACCGTGGCCAAGGAGATGGACACGCGCTACGACTACCTGCTGAACCTGTTCGACCGCTCGATCATCGAGGTCGAGAACCGCGTCTATTCGGATTCCATCCGGCGCCACCTGCTGAGCGCACTGGAGCGCAGCTTCAAGGCCATGCCGCAGGCCGAGGCGCACCGCGCCAAGATCGAGCAGCCGGTCAAGCAGGTGCTCGACACCGTGATGGAGGAGACCTACACCGTGGGCACCGGCTATGGCCGCGCGCGCCTGCCGTTTTCCAAGGAGCACATCCGCAGCGAGATCCTGTGCCACGGCCTGGGCGCGCACGTGATGTATCCGAAGACGGCGACGGTGCTGGACATCGGCGGCCAGGACACCAAGGCGATCCAGGTCGATCCGGCCGGCATCGTCGAGAGCTTCCAGATGAACGACCGCTGCGCGGCCGGCTGCGGACGCTACCTGGGCTACATCGCCGACGAGATGAATATGGGCCTGCACGAGCTGGGGCCGATGGCAATGAAGTCCACCAAGCAGGTCCGCATCAACTCGACCTGCACCGTGTTCGCCGGCGCCGAGCTGCGCGACCGGCTGGCGCTGGGCGACAAGCGCGAGGACATCATGGCCGGCCTGCACCGCTCCATCATCCTGCGCGCGATGTCGATCCTGGCGCGCTCGGGCGGCGTGCGCGACGAGTTCACCTTCACCGGCGGCGTGGCCAACAACGTGGCCGCGGTCAAGGCGCTGGAGGAGCTGATCGAGGAGAACTACGGCAAGCTGACCATCAACATCGATCCGGACTCGATCTACACCGGCGCGCTGGGCGCGGCCACCTTCGCCTACCGCGCCGTGGTCGAAGAGGGCAAGGAAGCCGAGCACCGCGTATAAAGCCCAAGGAGCATCCATCATGAGCAAGAGCATTCATACCATCGGCATCGACATCGGCTCCGGCGCGGTCAAGACGGCGCTGTTCCGCATCGACCCGGACGGCAGCCAGCACTGGCTGGCCAAGCGCGTCGAGCGCATCCGCCGGCGCGACCCGATGACGCTGGCCCGCGAGGGCTACGAGGGCGTCATCGAGGACGCCGGCCTCAAGCCCGAGGACATCGACTACATCGCCACCACCGGCGAGGGCGAGAACGTCAAGTTCTCGACCGGCCACTTCTACTCGATGACCACGCATGCGCGCGGCGGCCTGTTCCTCGACCCGGAGGCGCGCGCGGTGGTCGACATCGGCGCGCTCAACGGCCGCGCGATCTCGGTCGACGAGCGCGGCAAGGTGCTGCAGTACAAGATGACCAGCCAGTGCGCCTCGGGCTCGGGCCAGTTCCTGGAGAACATCGCGCGCTATCTGGGCGTCGCGGTGGAGGAGATCGGCCCGATCTCGCAGACCTCGAAGGACCCGGAGAAGGTCAGCTCGATCTGCGCCGTGCTGGCCGAGACCGACATCATCAACATGGTCAGCCGCGCGATCCCGACGCCCGACATCCTCAAGGGCATCCACTTGTCGATGGCCTCGCGCATCGTCAAGCTGCTCAAGGTGACCGGCGTCAAGAGCGGCGTGGCGCTGATGACCGGCGGTCTGGCGCTGGACTCCGGCCTGCTGGCGGCGATCCAGGAAGAGATGGTGAACGAGAAGGTCAACGTCACGGTGCGCTCGCACCCGGACTCGATCCTGGCCGGCGCCATCGGCGCCGCGCTGTGGGGCGCCTTCCGCCATCAGAAACTGCAGGAACTTGAAGCGGCTGCGGTTGCTGCTTGAGAATCCTGCCTCTAGCTCAAAGGAGAAACCATCATGGCCTTGCTGATCGATGACAACTGCACCGCCTGCGACGCGTGCCGGCCGGTGTGCCCGAACGAGGCGATCGCCGTCGGCGATCCGATCTACGTGATCGACCCCCTGCGCTGCACCGAGTGCGTCGGCGCCGAGGACGAGCCGCAGTGCATGCTGGTCTGCCCTGCGGACTGCATCGTGCCGAACCCGGACTTCGTGGAAACCCCCGAGGAACTGCTGGCCAAGTACCAGGCCCTGCACGGCTAAGGGCCGGGCGAGTACCAGAACCGCGCGGGTGGCGGCGGGCACGGACGGTGCCTCGCGCCATCCGTGCCCGGTCCGTTGCGCCGGCCTCTGGCGCCCATTGCGATCCGCCGCCGCGGCTTGGACGGTCCGGCCACCATCGGAATCGAAAGCATGGATGAAGCCAACACACCAGACGTGCCGCCGCCGGGCGAACTATTCAATTTCGCCCAGCACCTGCTGCGGCTCAATGCCGGCCGCGGCGACAAGGCCGCCTACGTCGATGACCGCGGCACGCTGACGTATGCCCAGCTCGACGAGCGGGTGCGTCGCCTGGCCGCCGGCCTGAAGGCCCAGGGCGTGCGCGCCGAGGAGCGCGTGCTGGTGCTGATGCAGGACTGCAACGACTGGCCGGTGGCCTTTCTGGGCTGCCTGTATGCCGGCGCGGTGCCGGTGGCCGTCAACACCTTGCTCACCGCCGACGACTACGCCTACATGCTGGAGCATTCGCGCGCCCAGATGGCGCTGGTGTCGGGCTCGCTGCTGCCGGTGCTCAACGCCGCGCTGATCAAGTCCGACCACGAGGTGCGCAAGGTCATCGTCTCGCATCCCGAAGCGCCGCTGCACCCGTCCGAGATCGATCTCGAGACCTTGCTGGTCGCGCAGGCGCCGCTGGAGCGGCCGGCCACCACGCATGCCGACGACCCGGCCTTCTGGCTCTACTCGTCGGGCTCCACCGGGCGACCCAAGGGCACGGTGCATTCGCACGCCAACCCGTACTGGACCGCCGAGCTGTTCGGGCGCGGCGTGCTCGGCCTGCGCGAGGACGACGTCTGCTTCTCGGCGGCCAAGCTGTTCTTCGCCTACGGCCTGGGCAACGCGCTGAGCTTTCCCCTCACTGTCGGCGCCACCACGGTGCTGATGCCCGAGCGCCCGACGCCGCGCGCCACCTTCGATCGCTGGCTGGGCCGGCACGGGGGGCCACGGCCGACGGTGTTCTTCGGCGCGCCCACGGGTTACGCCGGCCTGCTGGCCGACGCCGATCGACCGCAGCGGGACGAGCTGGCGCTGCGCATGGCGTCGTCGGCCGGCGAGGCCTTGCCGGCCGAGATCGGTCAGCGCTTTCGCGAGCAGTTCGGCGTCGACATCGTCGACGGGCTGGGCTCGACCGAGATGCTGCACTGCTACATCTCCAACACACCGGAGCGCATCAAGTACGGCTGCACCGGCTGGCCGGTGCCGGGCTACCAGATCGAGCTGCGCGGCGACGAGGGCCAGGCCGTGCCCGACGGCGAGCCGGGCGACCTGTTCGTGCAGGGGCCGTCGAGCGCGCTGATGTACTGGGGCAACCGCAGCAAGACGCGCGAGACCTTCCAGGGCAGCTGGACCAAGAGCGGCGACAAGTACATCCGCCAGCCGGACGGCAGCTACATGTACGCCGGCCGCAGCGACGACATGCTGAAGGTGAGCGGCATCTACGTCTCGCCGTTCGAGGTCGAGGCCACGCTGATCCAGCACCCCGAGGTGCTGGAGGCCGCGGTGGTCGGCTTCACCGACGACAAGGGGCTGACCAAGACCAAGGCCTACGTGGTGCGCAAGGCCGGCACCGCGGTCACGGCCGAGGAATTGAAGGCCTTCACCAAGCAGCACCTGGCGCCCTACAAGTACCCGCGCCAGATCGAGTTCCTCGATGAGCTGCCGAAGACGGCTACCGGCAAGATCCAGCGCTTCCGCCTGCGGGCGCTGAACCCGTCGGTGGACTGAGCCGCAGCGATCCGGACCAAAGCCTTTGGAGTTTGCGCTGGATCAAACCAAAATCGGTATCGTGGTACCACATTAGCGATTTCGATCACCTCACCCACGTCACCCCCGGAGCCGGAGTTTGCCGCCATGCCCAGACGCCTGTTGAGTTTCGAGTTGAACGGCCGCGAGCGCCAGTTACTGGCGGCCGATGGTGCGCTGCTGATCGACGTGCTGCGGGACGAGCTGGGCCTGACCGGCACCAAGCGCGGTTGCGACGGCGGCGAGTGCGGCGCCTGCACCGTGCTGGTCGATGACCAGCCGCGGCTGGCCTGCTCGACGCTGGCGCACCAGGTGGCGGATCGGCGCGTCGAGACCGTCGAGAGCCTGGCCACGCTGGGGCGTCTGTCGCGCCTGCAGCAGGCCTTCCACGAGAAGCTCGGCACCCAGTGCGGTTATTGCACGCCCGGAATGATCATGGCCTCCGAGGGCCTGCTGCGGCGCAATCCGCAGCCGTCGGTGGATGAAATCAAGGAGGCGCTGGCCGGCAACCTGTGCCGCTGCACCGGCTACGTCAAGATCATCGAGTCGGTGCAGGCGGCTTCCGATCCGCTGTACGAGGTGCTGCGATGAACGCGCCCGAGCAAGTCAAGCTGCGCCGGGTCGACCAGGGCAGCGTCGGCGTGCGCATGCCGCTGATCGATGGTGTCGAGAAGGTCACTGGCAAGGCGCGCTACACGGCCGACATCCTGGCGCCGGACGCGCTGGTCGGGCGCATCCTGCGCAGCCCGGTGGCGCATGCGCGCATCGTCTCGGTCGACGTGCGCGAGGCACTGGCGCTCAAGGGCGTGCATGCGGTGTGCACCGGCGACGACACGCCGGTGCCCTACGGCGTGCTGCCGATCGCCGAGAACGAATTCCCGCTGGCGCGCGAGAAGGTGCGCTACCGCGGCGATCCGGTGGCGGCGGTGGCGGCCGTCGACGAGGCCACCGCCGAGGCGGCGCTGCGCCTGATCCGCGTCGAGTACGAGGAGTTGCCGGCCTACATGACCGCCAAGCAGGCGATGAAGCCGGGCGCGGTGGCGATCCACGACGAGAAGCCGAACAACATCCTGCGCGAGGTGCACGCCGAATTCGGCGACGTCGAGGCCGGCTTCGCCGAGGCCGAGCTGGTGCGCGAGAAGACCTACACCTTCGCCGAGGTGAACCACGCGCACATGGAGCTCAACGCGACGCTGGCCGAATACGACCTGCAGCGCGACGCGCTGACGCTGCACACGACGACCCAGGTGCCGTACTACGTGCACCTGAAGGTGGCCGCCTGCCTGCAGATGGATTCGGCCCGCATCCGCGTCATCAAGCCATTCCTCGGCGGCGGCTTCGGCGCCCGCACCGAGGCGCTGCACTTCGAGATCATCGCCGCGCTGCTGGCGCGCCGCGCCGGCGCCACGGTGCGCCTGACACAGACACGCGAGGAGGTCTTCATCGCCCACCGCGGCCGGCCCTGGACGCTGGTGAAGATGAAGCTGGGCCTCAAGCGCGACGGCCGCATCACCGCGCTGGCGCTGGAAGCGACGCAGGCCGGTGGCGCCTACGCCGGCTACGGGATCATCACCATCCTCTACACCGGCGCGCTGATGCATGGCCTCTACCACATCCCGGCCATCAAGCACGACGCCTGGCGCGTCTACACCAACACGCCGCCCTGCGGCGCGCAGCGCGGCCACGGCACGGTGGACACGCGTGCCGCCTTCGAGGCGCTGCTCAACGAGATGGCGGAGGAGCTCGGGCTCGACGCCTTCGCGGTGCGCGAGCAGAACCTGCTGCCGCAGATCCCCTACACCACCATGTACGCGCAGAAGGTGCTCAGCTACGGCCTGCCCGAGTGCCTGGAGAAGGTCAAGGCGGCCTCGGGCTGGGATGAGCGGCGCGGCAGGATGCCGCCCGGCCGCGGCCTGGGCCTGGGCTGCGCGCACTTCGTCTCCGGCACCTCGACGCCCAAGCACTGGACCGGCGAGCCGCACGCCACCGTCAACCTGAAGCTCGACTTCGACGGCGGCCTGACCATCTTCACCGGCGCCTCCGACATCGGCCAGGGCTCCAACACCATGGTCGCCCAGGTGGTGGCCGAGACGCTGGGCGTGCGCATGGACCGCATCCGCGTCATCAGCGCCGACAGCGCGCTGACGCCCAAGGACAACGGCAGCTATTCCTCGCGCGTCACCTTCATGGTCGGCAACGCCGGCATCGACGCCGCCGACCAGCTGAAGGCGATCCTGGTCAAGGCAGTGGCCGAGCGCCTGAGGGTGTTCGAGGCCGACATCGAGGTGATCGACGAGATGTTCGTGGTGCGCGGCGGCGACAGCGTCGGCATGAGCTACCACGAGGCGGTCGCCGCTGCCATGGTGGGCGGCGGGACCATCACCGTCAAGGGCACCTTCACCTGCCCGATCGAATTCCAGGGCGACAAGAAGATCCGCGGCAGCGCGATCGGCGCCACCATGGGCTTCTGCTACTCGGCGCAGGTGGTCGAGGCCTCGGTCGACGAGGTCACCGGCAAGCTCACCGCGCACAAGGTATGGCTGGCGGTCGACGTCGGCAAGGCGCTCAACCCGCTGGCCGTGGAAGGCCAGGCGCAGGGCGGCGTGTGGATGGGCATGGGCCAGGCCTTGAGCGAGGAAACCGTCTGGGACGAGGGCCGCATGCTGCACGGCAACCTGCTCGACTACCGCTTCCCGACCATGGCCGAGAGCCCGGACATCGAGGTCATCATCGTCGAGAGCCTGGACCCGAACGGACCGTTCGGTGCCAAGGAGGCGTCCGAAGGCATGCTGGCCGGTTTCCTGCCCGCCGTCGCCGACGCGCTGCACGAGGCGGTGGGCGTGCGCGCGGTGCAGTTCCCGCTCAGTCCCGACCGCGTGCTCGAGTTGATCGATGCGCGCGATGCCGCAGCCGCTCGCGCCGCCACGGCCGCCATGAAGGAGGCCACGTCATGAGCGCACTGGCCACGATCAGCCTGCAACGGCCGGCAAGCCTGCAGGAAGCCGTCCGGTTGTTGGCCGGGGAGGGCGCGCGCCCGCTGGCCGGCGGCACCGACCTGCTGCCGAACCTGCGCCGCGGCCTGGGCGAGCCGAAGTTGCTGGTCGACCTGGGCGGCATCGCCGACTTCGCGGCCTGCACCGTGGACGCCGACGGCGCGCTGCGCATCGGCGCCGGCGCCACGCTGGCGGCGATCGCCGCCGATGCCAGGATTGGCGCCAGCTGGCCGGTGCTGGCCAGCGCGGCGGGCCTGGTCGCCGGCCCGACGCACCGGATTTCGGCCACGCTGGGCGGCAACCTGTGCCAGGACACGCGTTGCGTGTTCTACAACCAGAGCGACTGGTGGCGCTCGGGCAATGGCTACTGCCTGAAATACCGGGGCGAGGTCTGCCACGTGGTGGTGAAGAGCGACCGCTGCTACGCCACCTACCACGGCGACGTCGCGCCGGCGCTGATGGTGCTGGACGCCGCGGCCGAGATCGTCGGCCCGTCCGGCGCGCGCCGCGTTCCGATCGCCGAGCTGTTCGTCGAGGACGGCGCCAGGCGCCTGACGCTGGCCGCGGACGAGTTGATCGCCGCCGTGCACGTGCCGCCGATGGACGGCTGGCGCGCCGGCTACGAGAAGGCGCGCGTGCGCGACGCCATGGACTTCCCGCTCGCTGGCGTGGCGCTGGCGATCAGGCGCGAGGGCGATCGCGTCGCCGGCCTGCGCGCCGCCATCACCGGCACCAACTCGGCGCCGCTGGCGGTGCCGACCGATGCCTTCGTCGGCCAGCCCTGGTCGCCCGAGCTCGCCGCCGCACTCGCCGAGGCGGTGCGCAAGACATCCAACGTGCTGCAGACCACCACCCTGGCGGTGAAGTACCGCCGCCGCGTGCTGGTCAGGCTGACCAGCCGCCTGGCCACCAAGCTGTGGGACGGCGGCGCAGCCGACGCCTGAAACCCAACTTTCCTAGGACTCCGCCGATGTACCAGATCGTCAAACACGAGGTCTTCTCCGACTCCGCGTTCCAGTGGGACGTGCTGGCGCCCGACGTGGCGCAGGCCGCGCAGCCGGGGCATTTCGTCATGCTGCGCCTGTACGACGACGGCGAGCGCATCCCGCTCACCGTGGCCGACTACGACCGCGAGCGCGGCACCGTCACCGTGGTGGTGCAGGCGCTGGGCAAGACCACGCGCGAGATGCGCGACGGCTTCAAGGAGGGCGACGAGTTCGAGGACTTCGTCGGCCCGCTTGGGCTGCCGCAGCACATCGACAAGGTGGGTCACGTGGTGCTGGTGGCCGGCGGCCTGGGCGTGGCGCCGGTGTATCCGCAGCTGCGCGCCTTCAAGCAGGCCGGCAACCGCACCACCGCCATCATCGGCTTTCGCAGCGCCGACCGCGTGTTCTGGCAGGACCGCATGGCCGAGTACGCCGATGAGCTGATCGTCTGCACCGACGACGGCAGCGCCGGCCGGCCCGGCTTCGTCACCGAGGCGCTGAAGGAATTGCTGGAGCGCGACGGGCCGAAGCCCGACTTGATCATCGCCATCGGCCCGATGCCGATGATGCACGCCTGCACCGACGTCAGCCGCCCGCATGGCGTCAAGACCATGGTGTCGCTCAACACCATCATGGTCGACGGCACCGGCATGTGCGGCTCGTGCCGCGTCACGGTCGACGGCGAGGTCAAGTTCGCCTGCGTCGACGGGCCCGACTTCGACGGTCACAAGGTCGACTTCAAGGAACTGCACGCACGCCAGAAGCGCTTCAAGAAGGAGGAGAAGGCGGCCGTCGACGACGTCGCGCACGTGTGCAACGTCGAGGAGCAGCTGTTCCACCAGGGCAAGCGCACCTACAAGAAGTATTCGGCGCTGGAGAAGGTGCAGGTCAAGATGCCCGAGCGCGACCCGAGCGAGCGCGCCGGCAACTTCTCCGAGGTCAACCTGGGCTACAGCTACGCCGCCGCGCTGCGCGAGGCCGAGCGCTGCATCCAGTGCATCAACCCGACCTGCATCGACGGCTGCCCGGTGTCGATCGACATCCCGCGCTTCATCCGCCACCTGCTGGTGCGCGACCTGGAAGGCGCGGTCAAGACCATCCACGAGTCCAGCATCTTCCCCTCGGTGTGCGGCCGCGTCTGCCCGCAGGAGAGTCAGTGCGAGGCGCAGTGCGTGCTGGTCAAGGCCAAGATGGAGCCGGTGGCGATCGGCCGGCTGGAGCGCTTCGTCGGCGACAACGCGCCCCCGGTGTTCGTCGAGCCGCCGAAGTTCGAGCACGTGCTCGGCCAGGTGGCGGTGGTCGGCTCCGGCCCCGGCGGGCTGGCCGCCGCGGCCGACCTGGTCAAGCAGGGCTGCGAGGTCACCGTCTACGAGGCGCTGCACGTGGTCGGCGGCGTGCTGCGCTACGGCATTCCCTCGTTCCGGCTGCCGCGCGACATCATCGACCGCGAGGTCAAGCGCCTGCAGGACCTGGGCGTGCGCTTTTTGACCAACAAGGTGATCGGCAAGACCTTCACGGTGGCGCAGCTGACCGAGAAGATGGGCTTCGACGCCGTGTTCGTCGCCGCCGGCGCCGGCGCGCCGTCCTTCCTCGGCATCCCGGGCGAATTCGCCGGGCAGGTGTATTCGGCCAACGAGTTCCTGACGCGCGTGAACCTGATGGGGGGCGACCAGTTCCCCTACCGCGACACGCCGATCGGCATGGGGCAGAACGTGGTCGTGATCGGCGCCGGCAACACCGCCATGGACTGCCTGCGCGTGGCCAAGCGGCTGGGTGCCGGGCACGTGCGCTGCGTCTACCGGCGCAGCGAGGCCGAGGCGCCGGCGCGCGTGGAGGAGCTGCGCCACGCCAAGGAGGAGGGCATCGAATTCAGCTTCCTGCACTCGCCGGTCGAGATCCTGATCAACGACGAAGGCGACGTGCGCGCGATCCGGGTCGAGAAGATGGCGCTGGGCGAGCCCGACGAGCGCGGACGCCGCCAGCCGATCCCGCAGGGCGAGTTCTTCGAGTGGGAATGCGACACCGTGATCTACGCGCTGGGCACCAAGGCCAACCCGATCGTTGCCCAGGCCACCGAGGGCCTGGCGCTGAACAAGTGGGGCTACATCGTTGCCGACGAGGCCACGCAGGCCACCAACCTGCCGGGCGTGTTCGCCGGTGGCGACATCGTGACCGGTGGCGCGACGGTGATCATGGCGATGAGCGCGGGCCGCCGCGGCGCCAAGGCGATCGGCACCTACCTGCGCATGCAGCGGCGCCGCTGGCCGGTGACCGAGGCCGACATCGAGGCCGACGAAGCGGCCGGGGCCGATGGCGTCGTCGCCGAGGCTGCCGAACCCACCGAACCGACCCTGTCCACCACTTCCGTTTGAAGGAAAACCGATGCTCACCTGTCCCAAGTGCAAGCGGCCGCTCGAAGACGAGAGCGACGGCATCTACATCTGCTGCGCCGGCGCGCCGCTGCGATGGCACTGCACGCAGTGCGCCAAGGTCAGCGAGGGCTTCGCCTTCCCCTACGGGCAGTGCCCGCACTGCAGCGGCAAGCTGGAACTGCTGGAGGCCGACCGCAGCAGCGATGCGGTGGCGCTGGAAGGCATCCGCCTCGCGTTCGAGATCGAGCTCGGCGGGCGCGCCTTCTATCAGCGCGCCGCGGTCGAGAGCCAGGATCCCGAACTGCGCGCGCTGTTTGGCAGCTTCGCGGTGATGGAAGGCGAGCACATGGAGACGCTCTCGCGCCGCTATCACATCGACATGCCCGATCCGTCGCCCGCGTTCCGTGTCGAGCAGGCGGCGATCTTCGGCGACGTGCCGCACCGGCCCGAGGACCCGGCCAACCTGTTTCGCATCGCCATCGCGTTCGAGAAGCGGGCCGCCAACTTCTTCACCGAGCGTGCCGAGCAGCAGCCCGCCGGCAGCGCCGAGCGCCAGCTCTATCTCGAGCTGGCGGCCGAGGAGCGCGAGCACGCCGACATGCTGACCACCGAGTACGAGCGCTGGCGCATCGGCAAGCCGGGGCTGTTCGACCTCAGCGTGCCGGCGCTGGGCGGCTCGGGCTCGAGCATGAACGCCGCCGCGCTGCTGCTGGAGGGCCATGCCGCCGATCGCGTGGCGACGGTCTGCGGCGACCGCACCCAGACCTATGGCGAATTGCGCGACCGCGTCATGCGCGCCGCCACCGTGTGGCGCGCGCACGGCGTGCGGCCCGGCGACAAGGTGGCGATCAAGCTGTGCGACGGCCTCGAGTGGGTGGTCGCCTTCCTCAGCACCATCTGGGCCGGCGCGGTGGCGGTCGGCGTCAATCCGCGCGTGGGCGCGGCCGAATGGCAGTACATGCTGGACGAGGCGGGCTTCAGCTGCATCCTCGCCGACGATGGCGACGAGACGCCGGCGCCCTGGTCGGACCGCGTGCTGCAGGCGCCGCTGTGGCGGCGCGAGGTGCCGCTGGCGGCCTGGGCCGAACCGACGCCGATGGACGCCGAGGCGCCGGCGTTCTGGGTCCATTCCTCCGGCACCTCGGGCAAGCCCAAGGCCGTGGTGCACGCGCACCGCGCGGTGTGCGAGATCGACCGCGTCTCGCGCGAAGGCCTGGGGCTGGTGCCCGACGACCGCCTGTTCGCCAGCTCCAAGCTGTTCTTCTCCTATTCGCAGACCAACAGCCTGATGGCCGGGCTGCGCATGGGCGCCACCATCATCGTCGAGCCCGAATGGCCGACCCCCGAAAGCGTCATCAAGACCGTGGAAACCACGCACCCCACGGTGCTGTTCACGGTGCCGTCGATGTACCGCGCCATCCTGCACGAGGGCCTGGCGCCGCGCATCGCCGCCGCCGGCGTGCGCAAGTGCGTGTCGGCCGGCGAGGCGCTGCCGATGAGCGTGCGCCAGCGCTGGCTGGAGCAGACCGGGATGTCGATCACCAACGGCTACGGCGCCTCCGAAACCCTGATCCTGGTGATGCTGGACCACGACGGCCAGGGCTTTTCGCCCTCGCCCGGCGTGGACATGCGGCCGCTCAACGACGATGCCGGCGACGGCGCGCCGACGCGGCTGCTGATCCGCACCAACACGCTGGCGATCGGCTACCTCGACCGGCCGCAGGCGCAGGCCGAGGCCTTCCGCGACGGCGCGTTCTGCCCCGCCGACCTGTGGGTGAACGACGGCTCGGGGCACTGGAACTTTGCCGGGCGCGAGGATTCGCTGGTCAAGATCCGTGGCCGCTGGGTCAACCTGGTCGACCTGGAGCAGGAGCTGACGCGCTCGGTGCCCGACGTGGCCGATGCCGTGGCGGTCTGCGTGCCCGATGCCGACGGCGTCGATTCGGTGGCGCTGTTCTTCGTCGCCCAGAACGAGGCCGCGGCGCGCGCCGCGCTGGCGGCCGGTGTCGAGTCGATGTCCTCGCACCGGCGCCCGCGCTGGCTGCACGCGATCGACACCCTGCCGCGCACCGCCACCGGCAAGGTGCTGCGGCGTCAGCTGCAGGAGATCCACCAGGAGCGCAGCTGATGACGGAATGATCTCGGCTTCGCCTTCGATGACGGCACCTGCGGCGCCATGACTTCGGTCATGCGCCCGCAGGGCGCGTCATCGATGGCCGCAGGCCGAGGTCATGCGCCGAAGGCGCGGTCATGCGTGGTCATGCGCGCTCAGCGCTGGATCTCGTCGCGGTGCCCGAAGCCCAGGCCGTTGTCGACCAGGCGCAGCCGCTCGGGCACGAAGCGGAACCAGCGCACCTTGTCCAGCGCCTGGGCGAGCGCGAGCGGCAGGCCGGCGCCGGCGCGCATGAACGGGAAGCGCTGCGCATAGCGCTCGCGTGCCGCGGCGACGCCATCGACCGCGATCGGCTCGACGCGGCCCGACATCTGCAGGCCGCGGATCGCCATCCAGTCATCCGGCTGGTCCTGCACCGTGGCGGCGCAACGCGCATCCAGCGCCAGATCGACGCAGTGGCGGCTTTTGGGCGCGGACAGGAACAGCAGCGTGCCGTCGGCGTCCAGCGCGTAGAACACCGCCGCCGCCCAGGGGCCAGCGGCACCGGTGGTGGCCAGCGTCATCACGTGGTGCCCGGCCAGCCAGGCGTCGATGCGCTGGCGCGCCGTGCCGCTGCTCGCCGGCGGGCTCATGCGCCGTGGGCCGCCTGCGGCTCGTGCAGGCGCTTGAGCCGGTAGGCCAGCTGCGGCCGCGTCATGCCGAGCAGCCGCGCCGCCGCCGACAGGTTGCCGCGCGAGCGATCGACGGCGCGCTCGAGCAGCATCGCCTCGGTCTGATCCAGCGTCATGCTGCCGCCGAACACCGCATCGCACAGCAGGTCCTCGACCTTGGCCGATTCATGCCCCAGCGCGCCATCGCTGGAGGGGCAGTACTCCGGCGGGTGCGGGCCGGTCGAGGGCATGAACAAATGCTCGACCTCGACCCAGGCGCCCGCTGGCGCCAGGATGGCGCCGCGCTCGACGATGTTCTGCAACTCGCGGATGTTGCCCGGCCAGCCGTGGCTGAGCAGCGCGCGCTTGGCCTTGTCGGTGAAGCCGCGCAGCTTCTTGCCCTGGATGGCGGCGTACTTGGCCAGGAAATGCTTGGCCAGCACCGAGATGTCCTCCTTGCGCTCGCGCAGCGCCGGGATCGGCACCGGGTAGGCGTTGAGGCGGTAGTACAGGTCGCTGCGGAAGCTGCCATCGCGCACGCGTTGCACCAGATCGACGTGGGTGGCAGCGACGATGCGCACGTCGACCCTGCGCGCGTGCTCGCTGCCCAGGCGCTCGACCTCGCGCTCCTGCAGCACGCGCAGCAGCTTGGCCTGCGCCGCCAGCGGCAGCTCGCCGATCTCGTCGAGGAACAGGGTGCCGCCGTCGGCGCGCTCGAAGCGGCCGGCGCGCGAAGCCTGGGCCCCGGTGTAGGCGCCTTTCTCGACCCCGAACAGCTCGGACTCGACCAGTTCGTGCGGGATCGCGCCGCAGTTGACCGCCACGAACGGACCATCGCGGCGCAAACTCATGTCGTGCAGGGCGCGCGCGAACAACTCCTTGCCGACGCCGGTCTCGCCCAGCAGCAACACCCCGATGTCGCCGCGCGCGGCGGCCTGCAGCAGCTTGCAGGCGTCCTGGAAGCTGCGCGAACTGCCGACCATGTCGCCCGGCAGGTGCAGGCCCTGTTCCAGCGTCTGGCGCAGCTGGACCACCTCGGACTGCAGCTCGATCAGCTGCTCGGCGATCGACACCGGCTCCAGCAGCCGCATCCACTCGGCGCCGTCCTCCCAGTCCTCGGTCGGCTTGCCGATGATGCGGCAGTGGTCGTCGCCCTGGCCTGAGCACTCGACTTCCTTGTAGAGGATCGAGCGGCCCATGAAGGCCGAGGTGTAGCCGCAGGCGTAGCCGATCTGGGTCCAGCACACCGGCTCGTGGTAGGTGCCGAAATACTTGCGATGCCACGTTCCTTCCCACGAGTTCTGCCACAGGAACTCGCCGTGGAAGCGCCCGCTGGCGCGGTCGACTTCCAGCTTCAGCGGCGTGACGTGGACGATGCCCTCCAGCGCGTGCAGCTGCGGGCCGGTCAGGAAGGCATCAAGGTCGTTGGCCGCGGCCAGGATGCGCGGGCGCGCCAGTTCCGCGTCGCGCAGGCCGGAGGCAAATCCCATCCGCAGCAGCAGGCCCTTGGCACGCTCCATCCCGAGCGTGTGGATCAGCTCGCGGCGCAGGCTCGCCTGCGCCTCGGCATGCACGAGCAGCATCCGGTGCTCGTGCAGCCAGATCTGACCGGTGTCAGGAGAGAAGCGCAGTTGCGTGCGTAGATCGTCCTCCTGCGCCGGTGCAACGCAGTGTGGCCTGTTCATGTCGTGGTGGCGGCTGAGGGGAAACCGCATCCTAGGGTCTGGGCGCTTTTGACCGACTTGACCTAGCGCAAGGATTTTGTAAGCAAGCGCGTGAGGCCGGGTCCGTCATGCGGACCAGCCGGCCACGCGGCACACCTCACCAATTGATCAAACCGGCGCGAATCGCGCGCCTTTTTGACCAATTGGACAAGAGCTGAAGCGGCGTCGGCGCGCGGTGGCTGGCTCACCCGCTGCGGCGCGGTCTTCCATGGCTAGGGATTTCCCTTGGGTGCCTGGCTGGGGGCCGGCGGGCCGCTGCAAGTTGGCACGCATCGTGCATGGATCCAGGGTGTCGGTGCACCGACAAGCGACCCACAGACCACAACCACTAGCGAGACAAGTCCCATGAAATTTCCTGTTCCCCACGATGTGCGCGCGCAGGTCATTCCCGGCACCGAGGGCTGGGAGCGCATGTACCCGTATCAGTATCAGTTCGTCACCGACGATCCCGAGCGCAACGCGTACGAGAAGGAAACCTTCTGGTTCTACGACGGGCTGCACTACCCCGAGCCGCTGTACCCGTTCGACACCATCTGGGATGAGGCCTGGTACCTGGCGCTGAGCCAGTACAACAACCGCATCTTCATGGTGCCGCCGGTGCGCGGCGTCGACCACCGCATCATCAACGGCTACGTCTACATCTCGCCGGTCGGCATCAAGGACGGCGACGAGATCGGCAGCCGCGTGCCGCACTTCATGGAGCGCGCCGGCCACTACTACAAGAACTGGGACGATCTCGAGGCCAAGTGGAAGACCAAGATGGAGGCCACCATCCGCGAGCTGGAGGCGCTCAAGCTGCCGACGCTGCCGGACATGGAGGACGTCTCGGTGGTGCTGGAAGGCGATGGCGAGTCCTCGGGCTTCAAGCTGCTCAAGGCCTACGACGAGCTGATCAACCTGGGCATCCGCTGCTGGCAGTACCACTTCGAGTTCCTGAACCTGGGCTACGCGGCCTACGTGTTCTTCCTCGACTTCGTGCAGAAGCTGTTCCCCAGCATCCCGGCACAGCGCGTGACGCAGATGATCTCGGGCATCGACGTCATCATGTACCAGCCCGACGAGGAGCTGAAGAAGCTGGCGCGCAAGGCGGTCGAGCTCGGTGTCGACGAGGCCGTGAAGTCGAGTCCCGAATGGACCGAGGTCGAGGCGGCGCTGAAGGCGCATCCCAAGGGCATGGACTGGCTGACCTCGCTCAACCTGGCGCGCGAGCCCTGGTTCAACGTCTCCACCGGCACCGGCTGGTTCCACCACGACCGCTCGTGGAACGACCAGATGAACGTGCCGCTGAACGGCATCCAGACCTACATCGACAAGCTGCGCGCCGGTGCCTCGATCGAGCGGCCGACCGACAAGGTGTGCGCTGAGCGCGACCGCGTGACCGAGGAATACCGCGCGCTGATCCAGAACGAGGACGACCGCAAGCAGTTCGACGAGCTGCTGGGCTGCGCCAAGACGGTGTTCCCCTACGTCGAGAACCACCTGTTCTACGTCGAGCACTGGTTCCACTCGGTGTTCTGGAACAAGATGCGCGAGGTCGCGGCGATCCTGAAGGAGCACCAGATCATCCACGACATCGAGGACGTCTGGCTGCTGCGGCGCGACGAGATCAAGCAGGCGCTGTGGGACGTGGTCACCGCCTGGGCCACCGGCGTGCCGCCGCGCGGGCGCAGCACCTGGCCGAAGGAAATCGAGTGGCGCAAGGGCGTGATGGAGAAGTTCCAGCAGTGGGCGCCGCCGCCGGCCATCGGCACCGCGCCGGAGGTGATCCAGGAGCCCTTCACCATCGTGCTCTGGGGCGTGACCAACAAGTCGCTGGCCGACTGGGCGGCGGTGGAGGAGATCAAGGATCCCGAGCAGATCACCGAGCTCAAGGGCTTCGGCGGCAGCCCCGGCATCGTCGAGGGCAGGGCGCGCGTATGCCGCAGGGTGGCCGAGGTGAGCCAGCTGCAGGAGGGCGAGATCCTGGTGGCGCCGACGACCTCGCCGTCCTGGGCGCCGGCGTTCGCCAAGATCGGCGCCTGCATCACCGACGTCGGCGGCGTCATGAGCCACGCTGCGATCGTGTGCCGTGAGTACGGCATGCCGGCGGTGGTCGGCACCGGACACGCCACCAAGGTGATCCGCTCGGGCATGATGCTGCGCGTCGACGGCTCGACCGGCGCCGTGAGCATCCACCGGTGAGCACGGTCATGGAAATCCACGATCCGGTCGTCAGCGCGGAGGAGCTCCGCGCTCGTCCCAAGCCGCCGGCCGACGCCCCGCTGGTGTGGTTCGAGGACTGCGACAAGCACGACGTCGAGCGCGTCGGCGGCAAGTGCTCGTCGCTGGGCGAGCTGATCCGGATGGGCGTGCGCGTGCCGCCGGGTTTTGCCGTCACCACCGCCGGCTGCACCAGGTTCATGCGCGAGTCGGGCATCCTGGACGAGATCGCGCACCACGTGCAGGACATCGACGCGCAGGACATCGAGCGCCTCGAGCAGGCGTCCAGCGTCATCCGCGGCCTGATCGAGTCGCGCCCGATGGCGATCGAGCTGCAGGACGAGATCGCCGAGGCCTACCGCAAGCTGTCGGTGCGCTGCTGCGTGCCGGCGGCGCCGGTGGCGGTGCGCTCCAGCGCCACCGCCGAGGACCTGCCGGGCGCCAGCTTCGCCGGCCAGCAGGACACCTACCTGTGGGTGCGCGGCGCCGACGGCGTGCTCGAGCACGTGCGCCGCTGCATCTCCAGCCTCTACACCGCGCGCGCCATCGGCTACCGCATCCGCATGGGCTTTGCCCACACCGACGTGGCGATCAGCGTCGGCGTGCAGAAGATGGCCAATGCCTACGCCGCCGGCGTGATGTTCACGCTGCACCCCGGCAACGGCGATCGCTCGGTGATCGTGGTCGACTCCAACTTTGGCTTCGGCGAGTCGGTGGTCTCGGGCGAGGTCACGCCCGACAACTTCGTCGTCAACAAGGTGACGCTGGACATCATGGAGCGCACCATCTCGCAGAAGGAGATCGCCTACACGGTGGACCTGAAGGCGCAGCGCTGCGTCGCCACCGAGGTGCCGTTCGAGCGCCAGACCGTGCAGTCGGTGCTGGACGACGAGATCTGCGAACTGGCCTGGATGGGCAAGCAGATCGAGAAGCACTACGGCCGGCCGATGGACATCGAGTGGGCGCTCGACAAGGACCTGCCCGCGGGCGGCAACATCTTCATCCTGCAGGCGCGCCCGGAGACGGTGTGGAGCGACAAGCCGGTGGAGAGCGCCGCCGGCGGCGCGCGCTCGGCCATGGACTTCATCCTCGCTGGCCTGCTCACCGGCCGCAAGGTCAGCTAGGAGGCACAAGCATGCTAGTTTGCAACTGGATGCAGCCGGCGCCGATCAGCGTCAGCAGCGACACGCTGGTCTCGGACGCCAATCAGCTGCTGACGGACCACAACCTGCACGGCCTGCCGGTGGTCGACGAGGGCAAGCTGCGCGGCCTGATCACGCGCGCCAGCTGCCTGCGCGCGGCGCATTTCGTCGCCCGCACGCAGAGCCCGGACGAGTTCGAGTACTTCCACAACCGTCTCAAGGTCAGCGACCTGATGGTGCGCAACCCGGCCACGGTGCGCGCCACCGACACCATGGAGGCGGTGCTGGCCCGCGGCCAGGAGCTGCAGGTCGGCCAGTTCCCGGTCATGGACGGCGACCAGGTGGTCGGCATGATTTCGGCCAACGAGGTGTTTGCGCTGGCCGGGCACTTCCTCGGCGCCTGGGAGCGCCGCAGCGGCGTCACCCTGGCCGAGCAGCCGCTGGTGCCGGGCCTGTTCAAGCGCATCGTCGAGGCGGTGGAGTCGGTCGGCGGATTGATGCGCGCGATCTACCCGATCGGCACGTCCGAGCCCGATCCCGATGGCCACGTGCCCGATCGCCGCGTGGTGGTGCGCTTCCACGCCGGCCAGGTGGCCGACGTCGTCGCTGCGCTGCAGCAGGCCGGTTTCACCATCGTCGAATCGGTCGACGGCAACCACGCCCCGCACCCCGAATCCCGCATTACCGAAGGAGCATAGGAGATGGACCTCAGGACTTATATCGAAGCCTGCCGCAAGGCGGACGAACTCAAGGTCGTCAGCGCGCCGGTCGACTGGAATCTGGAGATCTCGCACATCTCCAAGCTGGTCGAGGAACGCAAGGGCCCGGCGCTGCTGTTCGAGAACATCAAGGGCTACGACACGCCGGTGTTCACCGGCGCCTTCGCCACCACCAAGCGGCTGGCGATCATGCTCGGCCTGCCGCACCACCTGAGCATGTGCGAGTCGGCGCAGGCCTGGATGAAGAAGACCATCAGCGACGAGGGCCTGATCAAGGCGCGCGAGGTCAAGGATGGGCCGGTGCTGGAAAACGTGCTGAAAGGCGACGACGTCGACCTGGAGCGCTTCCCGGTGCCGCAGTTCTTCCCGCTCGATGGCGGACGCTACATCGGCACCATGGTGTTCGTGGTGCTGAGGGACCCCGAGACCGGCGAGACCAACCTGGGCACCTACCGCATGCAGATGCTCGACAAGACAACCTGCGGCGTGCAGATCCTGCCGGGCAAGCGCGGCGAGCGCATCATGAAGAAGTACGCCAAGATGGGCAAGAAGATGCCGGCGGCGGCGGTGATCGGCTGCGATCCGCTGATCTTCATGGCCGGCACCCTGATGCACAAGGGCGCCAACGACTTCGACATCACCGGCACCGTGCGCGGCCAGGCGGCCGAGTACCTGATGGCGCCGCTCACCGGCCTGCCGGTGCCGGCCGGCGCCGAGATCGTGCTCGAGGGCGAGATCGATCCGAACAACTTCCGCCAGGAAGGGCCGTTTGCCGAGTACACCGGCTACTACACCGACGAGCTGCACAAGCCGATCTTGAAGCCGGCGCTCGAGGTCAAGCAGATCCTGCACCGCAACCAGCCGATCCTGTGGGCCACCGGCCAGGGCCGGCCGGTGACCGACGTGCACATGCTGCTGGCCTTCACGCGCACCGCGACGCTGTGGACCGAGCTGGAGAAGATGCGCATCCCCGGCGTGCAGTCGGTCTGCGTGCTGCCCGAGTCGGCCGGCCGCTTCTGGGCCGTGGTGTCGGTCAAGCAGTCCTACCCCGGCCATTCGCGCCAGGTCGCCGATGCCGTGATCGGCAGCAACACCGGCAGCTACGGCATCAAGGGCGTGATCACCGTCGACGAGGACATCCAGGCCGACGACCTGCAGCGCGTGATGTGGGCGCTGTCGTGCCGCTACGACCCGATGCGCGGCACCGAGCTGATCAAGCGCGGCCGCTCGACGCCGCTGGACCCCGCGCTCGACCCCGACAGCGACAAGCTGACCACCTCGCGCATCCTGATGGACGCCTGCATTCCCTACGAGTGGAAGCAGAAACCGGTCGAGGCGCGCATGGACGAGGCCACGCTGGCACTGATCAAGTCGCGCTGGGCCGAGTACGGCCTGGATTGAAGAACACCCCGGAAACAAGGAGACATCGAACCATGAAGAACAAGCCCCGAGCCGCCGAGCTGTCGCGGCTGCTGTCCAGCCTGCCGTGCCCGCAGGGCCTGCTGTGCGTGCAGGCCGGCGAGTCGATCGACATCGTCGCCGCCACCGCGATGTGGGTGTCCTACGACCCCGTCATCATCGCCGTCTACCTGAAGCCGGGCACCACCGCGCACCGCCTGGTGAACGAGGGCCGCAACTTCACTTTCAACACCGGCGACGAGAGCCAGAACGAGGCTACGCTCAAGGCCGGCTCGATCAAGGGCACGGTGGCCGACAAGATGCAGCAGCTCAAGCTGGCGCTGGAGCCATCCGAGTCGATCGACACGCCGCGCGTGGCGGGCAGCGCCGCCAGCTACGAGTGCCGCGTGCTGAAGGTGGCCGCCTGCGGCGACCACGACCTGTTCCTCGGCCTGGTCACCGGCTGGGGCGTGCGCCGGGGCGCCAAGCCGGTGGTGCGCTACGGCAAGCAGAGCCACGCCGTCGGCGCCGCGCTCGAGGGGCCCAAGGTCGGCTACCCGCACTGATCCCAGCCACTGGAGCAGCCACCATGGAACAAGCCAAGAACGTGAAGCTCGTCATCCTCGACATCGACGGTGTCATGACCGACGGGCGCATCATCATCGACGACAACGGCGTCGAGCAGCGCAACTTCAACATCAAGGACGGCCTCGGCGTGGTCGCCATGCAGCTGACCGGCATCGAGGTCGCCATCATCACCTCGAAGAAGTCGGGCTCGGTGCGCCATCGCGCCGAGGAACTCAAGATCAAGCGCTTCCACGAAGGCATCAAGAAGAAGACCGAGCCCTACGAGCAGATGCTGGGCGAGCTCGGCATCAGCGATGCCGAGGTGGCCTATGTCGGCGACGACCTGGTCGACCTGTCGATGATGAAGCGCGTCGGCCTGCCGATCGCGGTGGCCGATGCCGTGCCCGAGGTGCGCGCCGCCGCGGCCTGGGTCACGCCCTCCAAGGGCGGCCATGGCGCCGTGCGCGAGGCCGCCGAAATGATCCTCAAGGCGCAGGGCAAATGGGACGCCATCCTGGCCAAGATCGCCTGACCGCCTGCAACCCATCCGATTCACCCGCCTACCGGAGCAATGTGACCCATGGCCATTCCACGCACCAACCGTGAATTCATCGACGCCTGCGTCGCCTCGGGCGACGCCGTGCGCATCCAGCAGGAAGTCGACTGGGACAACGAGGCCGGCGCCATCGTGCGCCGCGCCTGCGAGCTCGGCGCCGCCGCGCCGTTCATGGAGTCGATCAAGGACTATCCCGGCTTCAGCTATTTCGGCGCACCGCTGTCGACCTACCGCCGCATGGCGATCTCGCTCGGCATGGACCCCGATTCCAGCCTGCCCGAGATCGGCGCCGAGTACCTCAAACGCACCAACAGCGAGCCGCTGGCGCCGGTGATCGTCGGCAAGGCCGACGCGCCCTGCAAGGAGAACATCCTCACCGGCGCCGACGTCGACCTGTGCAAGCTGCCGGTGCCGCTGGTGCACGACGGTGACGGCGGCCGCTACGTCGGCACCTGGCACGCGGTGGTCACCAAGCACCCGGTGCGCGGTGACGTCAACTGGGGCATGTACCGCCAGATGATGTGGGACTCGCGCACCATGTCGGGCGCGGTGTTCCCGTTCTCCGACCTCGGCAAGGCGCTCAATGACTACTACCTGCCGCGTGGCGAGACCTGCCCGTTCGCCACCGCCATCGGCCTGTCGCCGCTGGCGGCGATGGCGGCCTGCGCGCCGTCGCCGATCCCCGAGCCTGAGCTGACCGGCATGCTGGCCAAGGAGCCGGTGCGCCTGGTCAAGTGCGAGACCAATGACCTGGAGGTGCCGGCCGACGCCGAGATCATCATCGAGGGCGAGATCCTGCCCGACTACAAGGTCGAGGAGGGCCCGTTCGGCGAATACACCGGCTACCGCACCAGCCCGCGCGACTTCCGCGTCACCTTCCGCGTCAACTGCATCACCTACCGCAACAACGCCACCATGACGATCTCCAACATGGGCGTGCCGCAGGACGAGGGGCAGCTGCTGCGCTCGTTCTCGCTCGGCCTGGAGCTGGAGAAGCTGCTCAAGAGCCAGGGCATTCCGGTGACCGGCGTCTACATGCACCCGCGCTCGACGCACCACATGATGATCGTCGGCGTCAAGCCGACCTACGCCGGCATCGCGATGCAGATCGCGCAGCTGGCCTTCGGCTCCAAGCTGGGTCCCTGGTTCCACATGGTGATGGTGGTCGACGACAAGACCGACATCTTCAACTGGGACGAGGTCTACCACGCCTTCTGCACGCGCTGCAACCCGGAGCGCGGCATCCACATCTTCAAGAACACCACCGGCACCGCGCTGTACCCGCACGCGACGCCGCACGACCGCAAGTACTCGATCGGCTCGCAGGTGCTGTTCGACTGCCTGTGGCCGGTCGACTGGGACAAGCTCAACGACGTGCCGAGCGTGGTGTCGTTCAAGAACGTGTACCCGCAGGCGATCCAGGACAAGGTGGTGTCGAACTGGACCAAGTACGGTTATCCGGCCAGCGGCCGCTGAACTCGAGGAGAAGCACGATGAAGCAATGGGAAGTTTTCGTCATGGATCTCGCGGAGCTGGCTCCCGACAGCGATCTGGAGCTGACGATCCGCACGCTCGAGCCGGGCATCCACAAGTACACCTACAAGCGCGTCAAGGCGCGCGTGTTCGAGAACGAGCAGGACGCGCCGGACCGCCTGCAGGTGCGCTTCGGGCGCGGCCAGCTGGCGCCGCAGCGCTTCGGCATCCAGGTGCTGGAGGAAGTCGAGCGCCTGCCGGCCAAGTACCGCTGACGCTTGGGCTGAGGTGCGGCATGGCATGGCGTGATCTGCGTGAATTGCTGGACGATGGCCTGGCCGCCGATCTGCGGCGCGTGGCCGAGCCGTTCTCGCCGCGCTTCGAGATCGCCGCCGCGCTGCGCCAGGCACCGGCGAACTCGCCCGCGCTGCTGTTCGAGAACGTGGACGGCTTCCCGGGCTGGCGTGTCGCCGGCAACCTGCTCGCGACGCGCCAGCGCCTGGCGCTGGCGCTGGGCGTGCCGGTCGACCAACTGGCCGAGTACTGCGCCGCGCGGCGCGGCCAGTCGATCGATCCGGTGACGGCCGGCGAGGTGCCGGTGCAGCAGGTGGTGCACACCAGCGGCGACGACCTGCTCGGCGTGCTGCCGGTGCTGACGCACCACGCCGCGGACGGCGGCGCCTACATCACCATCGGCGTGGTCATGTGCCGCGACCCGGTCAGCGGCGAGCGCGGCATGGGCGTGCACCGCATGATGGTCAGGGGCGGGCGGCGGCTGACGGTGATGTTCGCCAACCCGCCGATGTCGCGCCTGCACGCGGCGGCCGAGGCGCGCGGCGAGGCCTTGCCGGTGGTGGTCGCGCTCGGGCTCGATCCGGCCACGCTGATCGGCGCCGTGGTCAAGGCGGGTGCGCAGGGCGCCGACAAGCTCGGCTTCGCCGGCGCGCTGCGCGGTCGTCCGGTCGAACTGGCGCCGGCGCGCACGGTGGCGCTGGAGGTGCCGGCGCGCGCCGAGGTGATCATCGAAGGCCGCGTGCTGCCCGGCGTGCGCGAAGTCGACGGGCCGTTCGGCGAGAACACCGGCACCTATTTCAACGACGACTGCCCAGTGATCGAGGTCAGCGCCGTCACGCACCGCGAGCAGCCGGTCTATCCCGGTCTCTGCCCCAGCTCGGCCGACGTCGACATGCTGCTGTGGCTGGCCGCCGGCGCCGACATGCTGGCGCAGCTGCGCGCGCAGGCGGCGGGAGTGATCGACCTGGAGCTGGCGCGCGGCACGGCGGCGTTTTCGATGGTCATCTCGGTGGCGAGTGATTGCTCGCGCTCGGAGGCGCGGCGGCTGGCCTACCTGGCGCTGGTGCTGGACCGGCGGCTGAAGACCGTCACCATCGTGAACGACGACATCGACATCCGCGATCCCGAGGACGTCGCCTGGGCGCTCGCCACGCGCTGGCAGCCGGCGCGCGATACTGTGCTGATGGAGGGCACCGATGCCTACGTCATCGATCCGTCCGCCAGCGGCGCCGGCCAGGGCTCGAAGGCGGCTTTCATCGCCTTGCACGCGGCCACCGGCAGGGACGCGCGCATGCGCCTGGACGCCGCCGCGCTGGCCAAGGCGCGGGCGCTGTTTCGTCAACCCGGACTTTGAGATGAGGAGCTGGCCGTGAAAATTGTGGTTGGCATGTCGGGCGCCAGTGGCTCGATCTATGGCGTGCGCCTGCTGGAGGTGCTGCAGCAGGCGGGAGTCGAGACGCATCTGGTGATGTCCGACGCCGCCAAGCGCACCATCGTCTACGAGACCGACCGCACCATCCAGGACGTCAAGAAGCTGGCCACGCACGTGCACGAGCTGAGCGACATCGGCGCCTGCATCTCCAGCGGTTCGTTCCGCCACGACGGCATGGTGATCGCGCCGTGCTCGATCAAGACGCTGTCGGCGCTGGCCAATTCCTTCAACGCCAACCTGCTGATCCGCGCCGCCGACGTGACGCTGAAGGAGCGCCGCAAGCTGGTGCTGATGGTGCGCGAGACGCCGCTGCACCTGGGGCATCTGCGGCTGATGACGCAGGTGACCGAGACCGGTGCCGTGATCCTGCCGCCGATGCCGGCCTTCTATCACCTGCCCAAGACGCTCGACGACATCATCAACCAGTCGGTCAACAAGGCGCTGGACCAGTTCGGCGTCGACATCACGCTGTTTGAGCGCTGGACCGGCAACGAGGAGCGCGAGCATGCCCGCGCACGCAGGTAGCGTGCTGGAGCGTCAGCGGATCGAGGTCGAGGGCACGGTCTGCAGCGGCCTGGGTCAGGGTCAGCACTTCACGCAGCTCGACTGGGTGCTGGTCCAGTTGCGTGCTCAGCTGGGCTGGTCGGTGCACCCGGGCACGCTCAACCTGCGCCTGAGCGGCCCGCGCTGGGATGCCTTGCGCCGCGCCATGCAGGCCAGCCCCGGTCTGCCGATCGAGCCGCCCGCGGGTTTTTGCGCCGCCAAGTGCTTTCGCGCCGAGCTGGGCGAGCAGCGCCTGCCGGCCGCGGTGGTGCTGCCCGAGGTGGCGGCCTACCCCGCGCAGCAGCTCGAGCTGGTGGCGCCGCTGCGCCTGCGCGATGCGCTGGGGCTGGACGACGGCGCCAGCCTGCGACTCACGGTCGAGGTGTGAATCAGCCGCCGTCCGGCACCGTGCTGGCGCCGCCCGTGCTGCGCCGGCTGCGGCGCGGCTGCGCCGCGCTGGTGCTGAGCGTCGACGCCGACGGCTACGCGCGCTCGACCTATTCATGGGTGGTCGCGGTGGGGCCGGGTACCCTGCGTTTCGGCGTCGATCGCGGCAAGGCCAGCAGCGCCAACCTGCTGCGCGATGGTCGCGCCTGCCTGCAGGTCGTGGGAACCGGCGGCTTCAACCTGCTGCTGCGCGGCCCGGTTTACCGTCTGCCGTCGAACTCGCCGGCGCTCGCCGAAGCGGGCATGGAAGCCTGGCAGCTGTGCCTGCGGCAGCAGCACGACCAGGGCTGGCCCGGCGTGCGCACCAGCGCGCTGCGCTACCGTGCGGTGGTGGATGGCGCCGGCCTGCGAGATCTGCAGGCGCGGGTCCTGGCGGAGCTGATTGAACTGCCGTAGCGCCGCTGCAGCCCCGTCAGGACATCCCGGCACCGCTGCCGCGGACCCCGGCGGGGCAGGAAATCGCGGCGCCGCCTGGCGTGGAATTGAACTGGGTCATCGCCATCACCCCCGAGCTGAGCGACAGTGGACTGGTCGCGGCGATCGACGGGCGCATGCGTGCCATTGGCGCGCTGGCAATGCGCGATTGCCGTGCGGATGACGTCGGGCCCGGGTCCATCCGCTCGTGAGTTTTCGTGGCGTGCTGTGTGGCGCCAATCTTGATGAGGATCGGTCACTGGTTTGGGACAAGCGTGCCATCGCAATCATCGCGGCGAACACCCCGGCGCATGGTGTGCTTCCTCGATCCGCGCTCGTCGGTTGGGGCCGGCCGGCGCGGCACGCATGCACTTGTGCGCGCGTCAGCGGCTAGGGCGTTCGGAGCTTTCGGCGGCGCCGCTTCCGGGTCACAATAAGGTCGACTCTCGACCTTGCCCGCACCCTGCCTGAGCCGTTGAGCCTGCACGATATGGATAGACCGCCGCCGCCACGCCGCCCCGTCCTTGGTCCCGATGGCCTGTGGCACATCGATGTGCGCGGACTCGAGCCGCCACAGCCGCTGGTGAGCATCGTGCGGGCGCTGTACGACCGGCGCGGTGAAGCCGGCGCGCAGCTGGTGGCCCACCTCGACCGCGATCCCGTCATGCTCTACCCGGAGTTGGCCGAGCGCGGCTGGGCCGCCGAACGATTGCAGGGAGATCCCGGTGAAGTCAGGTTGCTATTGCGCCGCGTTGGATGACAAGAGCGGCGGTGGCGCGCCCGGCAGCGGCGGCGCAGCGCGCTCGGCGGCGGAGCTGATCGCCGACCCAGCGCATCTGGAGCGGCGCAAGGCGGCGCACGAGGCGGCACTCAAGCGCGTGGCGGCCGACCCCAAGATGCAGGCGACGCGCCAGGCCGCGCGCGCCAGCAGCTTTCTCGGCAGCGCGAAAAGCCGTCTGCTGCCGGCCTCGATGCCGTTTCGGTTCTTCGGCGCCGCGATGCTGTTTCACCTGCTGTTCTGGTTGCTGCTGCTGGTCGATGCCCGCGCCGCCACGGTGTTTGCCGGCGGCCTGGGGCCGCCGCTGGCGGCACTGCACAGCCTGACCCTGGGCACGCTGGCGATGACCGCCATCGGCGCCAGCCTGCAGCTGCTGCCGGTGGCCACGCGCCAGAGCATCGGCAGCACGCGCTGGATCGTGCTGCTGTGGTGGCTGTATCTGCCTTCGCTGGTGCTGCTGCTGATCGGCATGGGACTGCCGCAGACCGGGCTGCTGGCGGTGGGTGGCGTCGGCGTCACGCTGGGCCTGGTGCTGTACGCCGTGCTGCTGGCGCGCAACCTGGCCGGTGCGCGCGGCATGCCGGTGGTGCTGGTGCACGGCTGGCTGGCGCTGGCGGCGCTGCTGCTGCTGCTGGTCGCGGGGCTGTCGCTGATCGGCGGCTACGTCGGCTGGACCGGGGTGCTCGACCGTGGCCGTGCGCTGCCGCTGCACGTCGCCTACGCCGGCTATGGCTTCATGGTGATGCTGATCATGGGCTTTTCCGCCATCCTGGTGCCGATGTTCGCGCTGTCGCCGCCGCCGGCGACGCGACCTGCGCTGAGCGGCGCTGGCCTCGGGGCGCTGGCGCTGCTGTTGCTGCTGGCGGGGGTGGGCGAGAGCGCGTCGCGCTGGTGGTGGGTGCTGGCCTGCGTGCTGGCGCTGGCCGGCTTTGCCATCCACGTGGTGCAGATGCGGCGCTGCCTGGCCGAAGGCATGCGGCGCGACCTGGGCAGCTCCTTCGTGCTGGTGCGGCTGGGCTGGGGCCTGATCGCCGCCAGCATCGTGCTGGCGCTGCTGCAGGCCGTGGGCGCGGCCGTGCCGGCCTGGCAGCTGCCGCCGGCCTGGCTGCCGTTTACGCTGCCGACGGTGCTGCTGATGCTGGGCCTGCTGAGCGTGCTGACCGGCATCCTGACCCGCATCCTGCCGTTCCTGGCCTCGATGCACGCGCCGCCCGGCAAGCGCGGCCCGCCGGTGCCCTCGTCGCTGACCGCGGCCGGTCCGCAGCGCTGGCACGCCCGGGCGCATCCCCTTGCCTGCGCCCTGCTGGTGCTGGCGAGCTGGACCGGCCAGGCCTGGCTGATGGTGCTGGCGGCCCTGGCCGGCGCCAGCGGGGCAGTTGCTTTCGTCGCCTTTTACGTTCATGCTTGGAGGCGCATGCAGGCCAAACCAGCATAAAAGCCCTGCCAGCCCGCGCGGAGCGGCGGAATCTTGTGCTGGATCAATGAAATAGTATTCAAGTACCGAAATACTACGCACATGATCAGCGACCGCCAAACCGCCCGACTCCTGCAAGAAGAGCACCGTGGGCAGCTCGACCTCCTGGGCCGCGTCGAGGCCGCATTGACCGGTCGCAAGGCCGACGAATCGGTGCTGCGTGACCTGGTCAAGGCCATGCACACGCAGGTCGAGCACGACGTCGGGCGCCACTTCGATTTCGAGGAAAGCGAGTTGTTCACGCGCATGGAGGAGTCCGGCGAGGGTGACATCGCGGGCTTGCTGGCCGAGGAACACGCCGCGATCCGCGACGTCGCCGAGGAGTTGCTGCCGCTGGCCGCCGCCGCGGTGGAAGGCTCGCTGGACGCGGCCGGCTGGGACGCGCTGCGGCGCACCGCATTGGAGATGGTGGAGCGTCAGGTCGCCCACATCCAGAAGGAAGAGATGGCCCTGTTGCCGTTGCTGGAGGATCTGCTCGACGAGGAGACCGACGGCCGCTTGGCAATGGAATACGCAAGCTGAGAAGGTGCAAGCCCACCCAGGATTCATTCCCACCTTCCGATTCAAGGAGAACCCCATGAGCACCACTGCCGAGATCGAGCGCACCGTCGAGGTTCGCGCGCTGCGTGCCGAAGATCTGCCCGCCGTCGTCGACATCGACGCCGGCATGCAGGGCCGTTCGCGCCGCGATTATTTCCAGCGCCGCCTCGACGCGGCCATCCGCGAGCCCGAGCTGCATGCGCAGTTCGCCGCCATGGACAGCAAGGGCCTGGCCGGCTACGTGCTGGCGCGCGTGATGGGCGGCGAGTTCGGGCGCGACCAGCCGGGCCTGCGGCTGGAAGTGATCGGCGTCCGTCCCGACGCGCGCGGCCAGGGCATCGGCCGCACGCTGATGGAGGCGCTGAACAACTACGCGCGCCGCCACGGCCTGCACGACATCCGCAGCACCGCGCTGTGGAGCGACGAGCGCATGGTGCGCTGGATGCGGGCGCGCGGCTTCCGCCTCGGCCCGGCCTGGGTGATCGATGCCGGCGTCGCCGCCAACCAGCCCGAGCGCGATGACGCCATGACCATGGCGCCGACCGACGGGCGCGACTACAGCCTGGACGAGGCCAACGACGCCGAGAAGGCGGCGCGCGGCCACGCCGACGTGCGACCGATGCACACCGGGGATCTGAGCGAGATCGTGCGCGTCGACACCGAGCTGACCGGGCGCAACCGGCGCGACTACATCGCGGCGCGGCTGGACGAGGCCATGAACGACAGCGCCATCCGGGTCTCGCTGACCGCGCGCATCGACGACGCCATCGTCGGCTACCTGATGGCCAAGGCCGACCTGGGTGACTTCGGTCGCACCGAGCCGACGGCGGTGATCGACACCATCGGCGTCGATCCGGTCTACGCCGGGCGCGGCGTGGCTCGTGCCATGCTGAACGAGCTGTTCGCCAACCTGTCCGCGCTGCGCATCGAGCGCGTGGAAACCGCGGTCGGTCCGGAGGACATCGAACTGCTCGGCCTGCTGCTGCACTGTGGCTTTGCGCCCAGCCAGCGCCTGACCTTCGTGCGCGAAGTCTGAACGCGCGCCGATCCAGCCCCGTCAACGACACGAGCACGACGCCATGCATCGCATGCCTGACGACGCCGCGGTGCGCGATGCACTGCGCGAGGTGGAGGACCCCGAAGCCGGCATGGACATCGTCGAGCTGGGCCTGGTCTACGGGGTCGAGGTCGAGCCCGGCAAGGTGACGGTGGAGATGACCATGACCTCGCCGGCGTGCCCGGTGGCCGACATGCTGGTCAACCAGGCGACCGCGGTGGTGCAGCGCCTGTGTCCGCCGGACAGCGAGGTCCAGGTCAATCTGGTCTGGGATCCGCCCTGGGATGCGTCGATGATGAGCGGCATCGCCAAGGAGTTCTTCGGATGGACGCCCCCCTGAACCCGGGGCCGCTCGCCCGTGCGCCGCTGCTGATTCTTGCTTTTGTCGCCTTGCTGAGTGGCGCGCTGGCCGGTCTGGCGCGCCTGGGCTGGGGGGTGCCGGACTGGTTTGCCGGCCTGTCGGTGGCGCACGGCCCGCTGATGCTGTGCGGCTTCTTCGGCACCGTGATCGCGCTCGAGCGCGCGGTGGCCTTGGGCCGCGCCTGGGCCTACCTGAGCCCGCTGGCCGCGGCGCTGGGCAACTTGGCGCTGCTGATCGGCATGCTGCCGGCGAGCATGTGGCTGATGGTGCTGGCCGGGGCGGTGCTGCTGTTGGCTTCGCTCGACGTGGTGCGCCGCCAGCTGGCCCTGTATACGTGGACGCTGGCGCTTGGCGCCGGCGCCTGGATGCTCGGCAACCTGGTCTGGGCCGCGACCGGCTCGGTGCCGGCCGCGCTGCCGTGGTGGATGGGCTTTCTGGTGCTGACGATCGCCGGCGAACGGCTGGAGCTGTCGCGCATGCGCTCGCCCTCGAAGGCGGCGGTGCGCCTGTTCGGCCTGATCGTCGCGGTGCTGCTGCTGGCCTTTGCCCTGGCTTCAGCCGGCCAGGCCTGGGCGATCCGGCTGATGGGTCTGGCGCTACTGGCGCTGGCGGCCTGGCTGGTCAGCGAGGACGTGGCGCGGCGCACCGTGCGCGGCAAGGCGCTGACGCGCTTCATCGCGATCTGCCTGCTGAGCGGTTATGTCTGGCTGGCGGTCAGCGGCGCGGTGCTGGCCTGGAGCGGCTCACTGCTGCCCGGCAGCCCCGGCTACGACGCCGCGCTGCACGCCTTGCTGCTGGGCTTCGTGTTCGCGATGGTGTTCGGCCACGCGCCGATCATCCTGCCGGCGGTGCTGCAGATCCGCATTCCCTACCACCCGCTGTTCTATGCCTCGCTGATCGTGCTGCATGCCTCGCTGCTGCTGCGTCTGGGGGGCGACGCGCTGGAACTGCACGAATGGCGTCGCCTGGGCGGCATGGGCAACCTGCTGGCGCTGCTGATCTTCATCGCCAACACGGTCACGGCCGCGCTGCGCGGTCGCAAGCCGGTTGGCCTGCCGGGCGCCGCAGCCGCCTCCCGAGGCGCGGCTTCCCGCCAACCCCGGCCACCGCCGGCGGCCTGAGCCGCCAGCGACCCGCTTTTCTCACCAGACCCGCAGGAGACCAGCCATGAATGCCACCGCGATCGAGCGCCTGTTCGTTCCCGCCGTGCCGCCCGCGCAGCGCCACGCGACCATCTTTGCCCGCTTCGACGCGCTGCCGGTCGGTGGCGCATTCGAGATCCTGAACGACCACGACCCGATGCCGCTGTACTTCCAGTTCGACCAGTTGCGCGCCGGCCAGTTCGAATGGGAGTACCTGCAGCGCGGGCCGGAGCAATTCCTGGTGCGCATCGGCCGCACCCGCGCCGGCACTGCGGTCGGGGCTGTCGCCAACTGCGGCGACGACAGCGGCAGCGGCTGCGGCTGCTCGGGCGGTTGATTTGTCGCCGCGGCCAGTCAGGCGCTCAGCCGTGCTGGAACAGTTCGCGCACCCGCGCGCGTAGCCAGCCATGCGCCGCCCCGGTGCCAGCGCTCTCGTGCCAGGCCATCGAGACCTGGTAGCGTGGCGGGCGGCCCGGCAACGCCCAGACGCGCACCGGATACTGGCGCAGCGCGGCGCGGGCCCACATCGCCGGCACGATGGCCAGCAGGTCGCTGTGCAGCACCAGCGCCGGCAAGGGGACATAGTGGCGCGCTTCGACCACGATGTGCTCGGTCAGCTTCGTGTGCTGCAGCCAGGTGTCGACCAGGCCATGCGCGGTGGCGGTCGGCGAGGCCACCGCCAGCGGCGCGCGCTCGAGCTGCGCCATGCTCAGCGTCGCGTCCTCCGGCGCATGCGCCAGCGGCCAACGCTGCCCGGTGATTCCGACGAAGGACTCCTGCAGCAGGACCTCGCTGTCGATGCCGCGGTGCAGCGGCTCCAGGATGCCGATCGCCAGGTCGATCTTGCGTTCGCCGAGGGCGCTGCTGACCTCGGACACCGCCACCGACTCGTTGCTGAGGCGGCAGCGCGGCGCCAGCGCGCGCAGCACATGCGCCAGCGGCGGCAGGAACAGGGTCTCGCCCAGGTCCGACAGCGACAGGCGCCAGTGCACGGCATGGGTGGCCGGATCGAATTCGTCGCCGATCGCGAACGCTGCCTCGAGCGCGTCCAGATGCGCGGCCACCAGCGGCGCCAGGCGCTGCGCCAGTGGCGTCGGGTGCAGCCCGCGCGGCGAGCGCACGAACAGCCGGTCGTCGAAGTAGCGGCGCAGCCGCGTCAACGCATTGCTGGTGGCCGGTTGCGACAGCGCCAGCCGGTGCGCCGCCTCGGTCACCGAGCCGGTGCGGTGCACGGCACACAGCACGCGCAGCAGGTTGAGGTCGAGTTGACGGAAATTCACGGCCGCAAGTATGCCCTTGCCCATTCATGTTGTGAATGGGCAAGGGTGGGCATAAGGAATTTGACCGAACGGCATATCGGTACTAGATTGCCGCTTAAGTCAGGACCAAGCCATACGAGGCGCTAGGAGCATTGCGGGTGAGACAAATCATGGTTCAGGGACGCGGCGGGCAGGGCGCGCAGACCGCAGGCAATCTGCTGGCGATGGCGCTGCACGCCGCCGGCTGGCACGTGCAGTGCTTCGCCAGCTACGGCGGCGCGCGGCGCGGCACGCCGGTGAACTCCTTCCTGCGCGCGGACAGCCGACCGATCCGCTTGCGCTGCGACATCGAGCGCGCCGACGCCATCCTGTGCTTCGACGTCAGCCTGCTCGGCGCCGGCCTGCTCGACGCCGCCGCGCCGGGGGCGCTGGTGGTGGTCAACTCGTCGCGCGGGGCAGCGGCGCTGCGTGGCGATGCCGATGTGCGCCTGCTGCCGATCGACGGACTGGCGATCGCCGGGCGCCACGGCCTGGGCCGCGTGGTCAACTCGGCCCTGCTGGGCGCGCTGGTGGCGGCGTTGGAGATGCCGACGCTGGAGGTGATGGCGCGCACGCTGTTCGAGCAGGCGCCGAAACTGAAGGAGCAGAACGTCGCCGCCTGCCGCGACGGCCACGCGGCGGCGCTGGCGCTGCTGCAGGAGGCGCAGGCATGAACGCGCGACTGCCCGTGCCGCCGATCTGGACCACCGGCAACACCGAGGGCACCCGGACCGGCACCTGGCGCTCGGCGATCGCGCAGCACATCGTAGCGCCTTCGCCCTGCCACGGCGCCTGCCCGGTCGACGGCGAGATCGCCGAGTGGATCGGCCAGGCCGTGGCGCGCGACTTTCGCGGCGCCTGGAACACGCTGGTCCGGCACAACCCGTTCCCGGCGATTGCCGGCCGCGTCTGTCACCACCCTTGCGAGACCGCCTGCAACCGCGCCGGCTACGACGAGGCGGTGTCGATCTGCAAGCTGGAGCGCTTCATCGGCGACACCGCGCTCGAGCAGGCCTGGTCGCACGCGCCGGCAGCCGAGCAGCGCGCCGAGCGCGTGGCCGTCGTCGGCGGCGGTCCAGCCGGGCTGTCGGCGGCGTTCCAGCTGCGCAAGCTCGGCTATGCGGTGACCCTGTGGGAGGCGCGCGAGCAGCTCGGCGGCGTGATGCGCTACGGCATTCCGGCCTATCGCCTGCCGCGCGAGGTGCTGGACGGCGAGATCGACCGCATCGTGGCGCTGGGCGTGACGGTGCGCTGCGGCGAGGCGGTCGACACGCCGGCCGCGCTGGCCGGGCTGCGGCGCGATTTCGATGCCGTCTACCTGGCGACCGGCGCCACCCGCCCGCGCCGCCTGCCGCAGCTCGACTACAGCCAGAGCTGGGTGCTCGATGGCGCCGACTTCCTGGCGCGCGCGGCGGTCGGCGAGGCGCCGGCGCTGGGCCGGCGCGTGCTGGTGGTCGGCGGCGGCAGCGCGGCCATGGACGTGGCGCGCAGCGCGCGCCGCGCCGGCCACGAGGTCACGGTGCTGGCGCTGGAGCCCGAGGCGGCGATGCCGGCGCAGCGCGAGGAGGTGGTCGAGGCGCTGGAGGAGGGCGTGGTGCTGGCCGACGGCGCGATGCTGAAGGCGGTCGAGCAGGGCGCCGACGGCCTGCGCGTGCGCTGCGTGCGGGTCGAGCTGACGCCGACGGACGAGCGCGGCCGCTTCGAGATCGGCGAGCTGGCCGATGGCGGCTTCGAGCTGCTGGCCGATGCCATCGTGACCTCGATCGGCCAGGACCCGGAACTGGACTGGCTGACGGGCGAACTGGCGGCCGAGCGTGGCCTGCTGCAGGCCGACCGCCAGATGGGCGCCACCGCCGCGCCTTCGGTCTGGGCCGGCGGCGACCTGACCAGCATGGAGCGCTTCGTCACGGTGGCGATCGGCAGCGGCAAGCGCGCCGCCTGGGCGATCGACCGCGCATTGCGCGAGCGTGCCGGCACCGCGGCCCCGGAGGGCATGGCGGGGCTGGAGGTGGAGCCGCTGGTGCCGCTGCCCGCGATCAACCTGGCCGAGCATCCGCATCGCCCACGCGCGCCGGAGTCGCGGCTGGCGCCGGCGTTGCGCCTGGCCGGCGGCCTGGAGGTGCAGCATGGCCTGGACATCGAGGCCGCGCTGCGCGAGGCGGCGCGCTGCTTCTCCTGCGGGCGCTGCACCCATTGCGACAACTGCGTCACCTATTGCCCCGACCTGGCGGTCAAGCCGATCGACGGCGGCTACATCGTGCTGACCGACTACTGCAAGGGTTGCGGCCTGTGCGTGCGCGAATGCCCGACCGGGTCCATGAAGATGCTGCAGGAGGTTCGATGAGCACCGATACCGTGTTGATGACCGGCAACCACGCCGTGGCCTGGGGCGCGCGGCTGGCGCGCCCGCAGGTGGTGCCGGTGTACCCGATCACGCCGCAGACGCCGGTGCTGGAAAAGCTGACCGAGTTCGAGGCCGCGGGCGAGTTCCAGGCCGAGATCATCGCCCCCGAATCCGAGCATTCGGTGATGTCGGCCTGCATTCCGGCCTCGCTCACCGGCGCGCGCGTGTTCACCGCCACCGCCTCGCAGGGCCTGCTGCTGATGCACGAGCTGCTGCACTATGCCGCCGGCGCGCGCGCGCCGATCGTGATGGCCAACGTCAACCGCACGGTGGCCTCGCCCTGGGCCTTCTGGCCGGATCACACCGACAGCCTGTCGCAGCGCGACACCGGCTGGATCCAGCTCTACGTCGAGAGCGCGCAGGAAGCGCTGGATTCGGTGATCCTGGCCTACCGCGTGGCCGAGGAAAGCCTGCTGCCGGCGATGGTCAACCTGGATGCGTTCTACATCTCGCACTCGCTCGAGCCGGTCGCGCTGCCGAGCCAGGCGCAGGTCGATGGCTGGCTGCCGCCCTTCGATCCACCGTGCAAGCTCGACACCGCCGCGCCCGCGTCCTGGGGCAACGTGATCGGCGCCACCATGTTCGCGCGCCATCGGCACGAGATCGAGCAGGCCATGCAGCAGGTGCCCGACCGGCTGGAGAACGCCGCCGCCGACTGGGCGCGGTTGACCGGCCGCCGCTGGGGCGTGCTGGAGCGCTACCGCTGCGACGACGCCGAGGCCGTGCTGGTGTGCCTGGGCAGCATGAACGGCAGCGCGCGCGAGGCGGTCGATGCGCTGCGCGAGCAGGGTGTGGCGGTCGGCCTGGTCAAGCTGATGCTGTTCCGGCCATTCCCGGTCGAGGCGCTGCGCGCCGCGCTGGCCGGCGTGCGGCTGGCGATCGTGCTGGACCGCAACCATTCGCCCGGCTGCGGCGGCATCCTGCTGCAGGAGCTGCGCGCGGCCTTGTACGGCGTGCCGCACGCGCCGGTGCTGCGCGGCTGGCTGGCCGGCGTCGGCGGCGTCAGCGTCCCGCCCGAGACCATTGCCGAGCTGGTGCGGCGCTCGATGCGCGATCCGAGCGCCACGCCCTCGCCCTGGGTGCTGCCCGGCATGCCGCTGGAGTCGGCCACCACCACCCTGGCCGATCCTGGAGAGAACGCATGAGCGCCGTCCTGTCACCCGCCGCCACCGCCGCGAGCGACCCGCGCGAGGCGCTGATCTGTTCCGGCCACGCCGCCTGCCCGGGCTGCGCCGAACCGCTCTCCGTGCGCCACGTGCTCGACATCCTGGGACCCGACACCATCGCCGTGATCCCGCCGTCCTGCATGGCGATCATCGCCGGGCCGCAGCCGTTCAGTTCGCTGCGCATCCCGGTCTACCAGACCACGCTCGAGTCCAGCGCCGCGGCGGCGACCGGCGTGCGCCGCGCGCTCGACGCGCAGGGCAGGCACGACACCCAGGTGCTGGTGCTGGCCGGCGACGGCGGCACCTATGACATCGGCTTCCAGTGCCTGTCCTCGGCCGCCGAGCGCAACGAGGACATGATCTACATCTGCCTCGACAACGAGGGCTACATGAACACCGGCGCGCAGAAGTCGTCCTCGACGCCGCGCCTGGCGCGCACCGGCTCGACCCCGGCCGGCAAGCTGTCGCGCAAGAAGAACATGACCGAGATCATGGCCGCGCACGGCGTGCCCTACGTCGCCACCGCCACCGTGGCGCACCTGGCCGACCTGCGGCGCAAGATCACCAAGGCCAAGTCGCTGCGCGGCATGCGCTTTCTGACGCTGCTGATCCCCTGCCTGGACGGCTGGGGCCTGGCCGACGACTCGGCGCTGACGGTGGCGCGGCATGCCGTCGACTGCGGCGCCTTCCCGCTGCTGGAGATCGAGGACGGCCGCCACTGCACGCTGAACGTGACCGAGCGCACGCGGCCGGTGCGCGAGTACCTGGCGCTGCAGCGGCGCTACCACCACCTGGGCGAAGACGACATTCAATCGCTGCAGGCCGAGGTCGATGCGACCTGGCAGGCCTGGGCCAGCCGCGCCGCGCCCGCCGTCACCCCCGTTTGAACACCACAGGAGAAGCCACAGTGAAACCCAGTCTGCAAGCCGGCGTCAGCACCACCGAGCGCATCGCCATCGACCGCGAGCGCACCATCGACTTCATGGGCGAGAAGGCACGCGTCTACGCCACCCCCTCGCTGGTGCGCGACATCGAGGTCAGCTGCCGCAATCTGCTGCTGCAGCACCTGGATGAGGGCGAGGACTCGGTCGGCACCCGGGTGGAGCTCGACCACATGGCCGCCACGCTGATGGACATGACGGTGGAGCTCACCGTGACCATCGCCGAGGTCAAGGGCCGCGCGGTCAGCTTCGACATCACCGGCCAGGACGGCGTCGAGCCGATCTGCCGCGGCCGCCACAACCGCTTCGTGGTCGACGTGGCGACCACCGAGACCCGTCTGGCGGCCAAGGCCGCGAAAGCAGGCCTGAAGTGAAAACGCCCGCCGCCGCGCCGCGCCGCGTGCCCACCTACTGCTACCAGTGCGTGGCTGGGCCGGACCTGCTCACCGTCAAGGTGCAGGACGGCGTGGCCACGGAGGTGGAGCCCAACTTCTGCGCCGCCGACGTGCATCCCGGCGGCGGCAAGGTCTGCGTCAAGGCGTTCGGCCTGATCCAGAAGACCTACAACCCGAACCGGGTGCTGACGCCGATGAAGCGCACCAACCCGAACAAGGGGCGCAAGGAAGATCCCGGCTTCGTGCCGATCAGCTGGGAAGAGGCCTTCGCGCTGATCGCCGACAAGCTGAACGCGGTCCGCGCCGAGGGCCTGCTCGACGCATCGGGCTACCCGCGCATGGCCGCCAGCTTCGGCGGCGGCGGCACGCCGCAGTCGTACATGGGCACCTTCCCGGCCTTCCTGTCGGCCTGGGGTCCGGTGGACATGGGCTTCGGCTCCGGCCAGGGCGTCAAGTGCTACCACTCGGAGCACCTGTACGGCGAGTTCTGGCACCGCGCCTTCATCGTCGCGCCCGACACGCCGAGCACCAACTACCTGATCTCCTGCGGCAGCAACATCGAGGCCTCGGGCGGCGTCGCCGGCGTCTGGCGCCACGCCAACGCGCGCGTGCGCGGCATGAAGCGGGTGCAGGTCGAGCCGCACTTGTCGGTCACCGGCGCCTGCTCGGCCGAGTGGGTGCCGATCAAGCCCAAGACCGACGCCGCCTTCCTGTTCGCGCTGATCCACGTGCTGCTGCACGAGGTGCCGGTGGAGCGGCTCGACGTCGACTTCCTCAAGCGCCGCACCGCCTCCGCCTACCTGATCGGGCCGGGCGGCGGCTACCTGCGCGATCCGCAGTCGAAGAAGCCGCTGGTGTGGGATGCGGTGCAGCAGCGCGCGCTGGAGCACGACGCGCCCGGGCTGGTCGAGACGCTGTCGCTGCCGCAGGGCGTGCAGGTGGAGGCGATCGAGATCGGCGCCGACGACGAGATCACGCACCAGGGGCTGCTCGCCGGCGTCACCGCGCACGACAAGCTGATGGCGCACATGAAGCCGTACTCGCCCGAGTGGGCCGCGGGCGTGTGCGACGTGCCGGCGGCGACCATGCGCCGCATCGCACTGGAGTACCTGGGGCACGCCTGCATCGGCCAGACCACCGAGATCGACGGCGTCACGCTGCCGTACCGGCCGGTCGCGGTGACGCTGGGCAAGACCGTCAACAACGGCTGGGGCGGCTACGAATGCTGCTGGGCGCGCACGCTGATGGCGACGCTGGTCGGCGCGCTTGAGGTGCCGGGCGGCACCATCGGCACCACGGTGCGGCTGGCCAAGCCGCTGGCCGAGCGCCTGCTCAGCGTCAAGCCGGGGCCGGACGGCTTCATGAGCTACCCGCTCAACCCGACCAGCAAGGACGGCTGGCTGCCGCGGCCCAACATCCGCAATGCCTACAAGACCATGGTGCCGCTGGCCGGCGACGGCGCCTGGAGCCAGGCGCTGGGGCCGACCCATTTCTCCTGGATGTTCCTGGACGAGACGCCCGAGGGCCTGCCCACCGTGACGCCGCCCGACGTCTGGTTCTTCTACCGCACCAACCCCTCGATCTCGTTCTGGGACACGCAGGCGCTGGGCGAGAAGATGGCGCGCTTTCCGTTCGTGGTGGCGTTTGCCTACACGCGCGACGAGAGCAACCACTTCGCCGACGTGCTGCTGCCCGACGCCACCGACCTGGAGAGCCTGCAGCTGATCCGCATCGGCGGCACCAAGTACGTCGAGCAGTTCTGGGACCACCAGGGCTACGCGCTGCGCCAGCCGGCGGTCGAGGCGCGCGGCGAGACGCGCGACTTCACCGACATCGCCACCGAGCTGGCGCGCCGCACCGGCCTGATCGAGAAGTACAACGCCGCCATCAACCGCGGCGCCGCCGGCGCCCGGCTGCGCACCGAGCATGGCGACTATGCGCTGGCCGAGGACGTGGCGCACGACCGCGACGCCATCTGGGACGCGGTCTGCAAGGCCGCCAGCGCCGAGCTGAGCGGCGGCACCGAGGTGCGCGGGCTCGACTGGTGGCGCGAGCACGGGCTGATGACGCGCCCGTTCCCGCGCCTGGACTGGTACCTGTTCCCGGTGCTGGAGCGCCAGGGCCTGCGCTTCGAGATGCCCTACCAGGAGCGCCTGCAGCGCGTCGGCGTCGAGCTCGGGCGCCGGCTGCACGAGCGCGGCATGCACTGGTGGGACACCCAGCTGGCCGAGTACCAGGCGCTGCCGAAGTGGAAGGACTTCCCCGGCCTGTGGGAGGCGCACCTGGAACGCAGCGGCGGCGCGCCTTTGGACTATCCGTTCTGGCTGTTGACCGCGCGTTCGATGCAGTACGCCTGGGGCGGCAACGCCGGTGTGCAGATGATTCGCGAGGTGGCCGAGAACATCGCCGGCCACCGCGGTCTGATCATGAACACGCGGCGCGCGGCCGAGCTGGGTCTGGCCGAGGGCGACGAGGTCGAGATCAGCACGCCCGAGCGGCGCACGCGCGGACGCCTGGTGCTGCGCCAGGGCATCCGGCCCGACACGCTGCTGGCGATCGGCCAGTTCGATCACTGGGAGACGCCGCTGGCCAAGGACTTCGGCCTGCCGAGCCTGAACACGCTGGCCAGCATGTCGATGGAGCTCACCGACGCCACCGGCTCCAGCGCCGACATCGTGCGCGTGGCGCTGCACAAGGCGGCTGCGCGCGGTGCCGAGCCGGCGCCGGGCGGCCAACGCAAGAAGAGGGCACACGCATGACCAAATGGACCATGGCGGTCGATCTGCGCCGCTGCGTCGGCTGCCAGACCTGCACCGCCGCCTGCAAGCACGCCAACGCCACGCCGCCGGGCGTGCAGTGGCGCCGCGTGCTCGACATGGAGTTCGGCGAATACCCGAACGTGCAGCGCGCCTTCGTGCCGGTCGGCTGCCAGCACTGCGACGACCCGCCCTGCCTGCCGGTGTGCCCGACCACGGCGACCAGGAAGCGCCCGGACGGCATCGTCACCATCGACTACGACCTGTGCATCGGCTGCGCCTACTGCGCCGTGTCCTGCCCCTACCAGGCGCGCTACAAGACCGAGCGTGCCACCTTCGCCTACGGCAAGCCGAGCGAGCACGAGACGCTGCGCCACGACGAGGACCGCCTGGCGGTGGCGACCAAGTGCACCTTCTGCGTCGAGCGCATCGACGAGGGCCTGGAGCATGGCCTGACGCCCGGCGTCGACCCCGCGGCCACGCCGGCCTGCGTCAACTCCTGCATCGCGCAGGCGCTGGTGTTCGGCGACGTCGAGGACCCGGACAGCAACGTGTCGCAGCTGCTGGCGCGCAGCCAGCACTTCCGCATGCACGAGGAACTTGGCACCGGCCCGAACATGCGCTACGTGTGGGACAGCATCGATGATCCGATGCCCGAGCCGCTGGCGGCGCGGCGCGAAACCGATCCGGAGACCAAGCCATGAGTTACGGACCCAAGCCGTGGGTGCAGCAGCACTGGGACTTCCGCGCCGCGATGAACTTCATCGGTGGCGGCGCCGGCTGCGGCCTGCTGATCGCCAGCGCGCTGGCTGGCGGGCCGCGCACGCTGCAGCAGGCCTGCCTGCTGCTCGGGCTGGCGCTGGTGGGCATCGGCCTGCTGCACGTGTGGGCCGAGATCGGCCGGCCCTGGCGCGCGCTCAACGTGTTCATCAACCCGGGCCAGTCCTGGATGTCGCGCGAGGCCTGGGTGGCACCCTGGCTGATGGCCAGCGGTGCGGCGGCGCTGTTCCTGTGGCCGCTGATGGGCTGGCCGACCGCCGTGCTGGCGGCGGCCTTCCTGTACTGCCAGGCGCGCATCCTGCAGGCGTCCAAGGGCATCGCGGCCTGGCGCGAGCCACGCCTGATTCCGCTGATCGTCGTCACCGGCCTGGCCGAAGGGCTCGGCTTGTACCTGTTGCTGGCGGCGTTCTGGCACGGTGCCGGCACGCCGGTGCTGCTGGCGTTCGGCGCGCTGCTGCTGCTGCGCCTGCTGGCGGCGCAGCGCTGGCGCAGCGCGCTGGCCGCCGGGCGTACGCCCAAGCGCACGCTGCAGAGCTGCGACGACGCGCTGCGCCTGCTGCATGGCGGCAGCCTGGCGGCGCTGGTGCTGGCCGTGCTGGCCCTGGTGGTGCCGATGCACGCCACGCCGCTGGCGATCCTGCTGGTGCTGGCCGGTGGCATCGCGCTGCTCAGCGGCGCGGTGTTCAAGTTCCTGCTGGTCACCCGCGCTGCCTTCAACCAGGGTTTTGCGCTGCCGCATCTGCCGGTGCGCGGCGCGCGATGACGCTCGGCGGCCGCTTGCCTCACGACACCTGGCGATCGGTGCCATCGATCGCCGCCTGCCGCCCCGGGGCCGGCAGCGCACGGTGGGGTGTCGCCGCGGCGGGCGCATCGGTTCCACCGCCGTTGCCGTGGCGCCCCGGCATCGATTGAACAAGTTCACGACACACAACATTCTTTGAGGAGACCGTCATGGTCGAGACCATCACCCGTACCGCCGCCCCAACCTCCGCCCAGCAACAGTCCCGCTACCTGCACGCCGACCTGGAGACGATGCCGCGCGAGCAGCTCGAGCAACTGCAGTTGCAGCGCTTGCGCGATACCGTGCGCAACATGTGGGACAACGTGCCCTGGCACAAGCCGCGCCTGCAGGCCGCGGGTCTGCGCAGCGCCGACGACATCGATTCGCTCGATGCGCTGCAGGCGCTGCCCTTCACCGTCAAGACCGACCTGCGCGACAACTACCCCTTCGGCCTGTTTGCGCGGCCGCGCCAGCAGCTCACGCGCGTGCATGCCTCCTCGGGCACCACCGGCAAGCCCACGGTGGTCGGCTACACCGCGCAGGATCTCTCCAACTGGGCCGATCTGGTGGCGCGATCGCTCTACAGCGCCGGCGCGCGTGCCGGCGACATGGTGCACAACGCCTACGGCTATGGCCTGTTCACCGGCGGTCTTGGCGCGCACGACGGCGCCACGCGGCTGGGCGCCACCGTGCTGCCGATCTCCGGTGGCGGCACCGAGCGCCAGGTGTCACTGATGGTGGATTTCCGCCCGCGCGTGCTGTGCTCGACGCCGTCCTACGCGCTCGCGATCGCCGAGGTCGCCGAGCGCATGGGCGTGGATCTGCGCCAGAGCGGGCTGGCGGTCGGCCTGTTCGGCGCCGAGCCCTGGAGCGACGCGATGCGCAGCGAGATCGAGGCGCGGCTGGGCCTGCGCGCGGTCGACATCTACGGGCTGTCCGAGATCATGGGTCCGGGCGTGGCCTGCGAGTGTGAGCACCGCAAGGGCTTGCATGGCTGGGAAGACCATTTCATCTTCGAAACCATCGACCCCGATACCGGCAAGCGCATCGCCGACGGCGAGGCGGGCGAGCTGGTGATCACCACCCTGACCAAGCAGGCGCTGCCGATGCTGCGCTACCGCACGCGCGACATCACGCGCCTGGTGCGTGACACCTGCGACTGCGGCCGCACCCACGTGCGCATCCTGCGCGTGACCGGGCGCAACGACGACATGCTCATCATCCGTGGCGTCAACGTCTACCCCTCGCAGCTCGAGTCGGTGCTGGTCGGGCGCCCCGGCGTGGCGCCGCACTACCAGGTGGTGCTCATGAAGGATGGCGTCATGGACACCGTGCGCCTGGAGATCGAGGCCCTGCCCGGGGTGCCGCTCGAACAGTATCCGGCGCTGGCGGCGGACGCGATGCACCATATCAAGTCGATCGTCGGCATCTCGGCCCACGTCGACGTGCTGGCCCCGGGCGCGATCCCGCGCTCCGAGGGCAAGGCGGTGCGGGTGCGCGACCTGCGGTCCACCAGCCCCGGCGCCAGGAAGCCGGCGCCGGCGGCGCGCTGAAGTGCGACATGACTTCGGCTTCGCCTTCAATGACTTCCGGCTTCGCCTGCAATGACGGCGCCTTCGGCGCCATGAATGCGTTCATGCGTGAACTTGCGCTTGAAGTCGTCAGAGCCGTCCGGGCCGGACTGGCCGGAGCGCGCACGCGATGCGTGGCTTCGACGGGCTCAGCCCGGACGATCGCTGATTGAGTCAGTGAATGCGCTCAGGCAGCAGCGACCACACCGGCGTCAGGTCGGCCGGCAGTGACGCCAGCTTGCCCAGGTCGACGTGGCTCTCGTCGGGGCTGTGGAAGTCGCTGCCGCGCGAGGCGGCCAGGCCGAACTCGCGCGCCATGTCGGCGTAGCGCAGCACTTCGCCGGCCGTGTGGTTGCCGGTGACCACTTCGACCGCCTGACCGCCGTGCTGCCTGAACTCGGAGAACAGTGCGTACTCGACCGTGGACGTAAAGTGGTAGCGCGCCGGGTGCGCGATCACCGCCACGCCGCCGCTTTCGATGATCCATTTCACCGCATCGCCCAGGCGCGCCCAGCGGTGCGGCACGAAGCCGGGCTTGCCTTCGGCCAGGTACTTGCGAAACACCTCCGAAGTGTCGCGGCAGACGCCAGTCTCCACCAGGAAGCGCGCGAAATGCGTGCGCGAGATCAGGCGCGGGTTGCCGACGTACTTGAGCGCGCCCTCGTAGGCGCCATGAATGCCGACCTTGGCCAGTTGCTCGCCCATCTCGCGCGCGCGCGGCCCGCGCCCGTCGCGCGTGTCGGCCAGCCCTTCGGCCAGGCGTGTATCGGTGTGGTCGAAGCCGAGGCCGACGATGTGCACGGTGCTGTCGGCGAAGCTGACCGAGATCTCGACGCCGGTCAGGTAGCGCAGGCCATTCAGGCGCGCGGCCTGGATCGCACGCGCCTGGCCGCCGACCTCGTCGTGGTCGGTCAGGGACCACAGGTCGACCCCATTGGCCTTGGCGCGCGCCGCCAGTTCCTCCGGGCTCAGGGTGCCGTCGGAGGTGGTTGAATGGCAGTGCAGGTCGGGATTGAGTGGGAAGGTCACGCCTTCGATTCTACGAAGGCGGCGTCGATCATGCAGCGGCGGGTGCGATGAAGAGGTTCAGCATTCGGCGTTGAGCGTTCAGCGCAAGAACCGAAGCGTCAACACCATACTCGCTCAACGCTCAACCGCCGCCGAAGGCGGCTGCGGCCATTCGCGCTGCGGCGCGCGGATTTGCTCGAAGGCGCGTGCCATCTGCAGCACGCCCAGATCGTCGAAGCGCTGGCCGGCGATCTGCAGGCCGATCGGCAGGCCGCCGCTGCTGTAGCCGCAGTTGACCGACACCGCCGGCTGCTCGCCCATGTTGAAGGGCACGGTGAAGGCGATGTGCTCCAGGCCGCGCAGCGGGTCGTTGGTCGGCGAGGGCCAGTCGAACGGTGCCGGCAGGTTGGGCGCGGTTGGCGACAGCACGTAGTCGAACGGCTGCATCGCCTGCGTCGTCGCCACGCGCGTGGCGTGCGTCTGCGCATAGGTGCGGAACAGGTCGGCGCCGCTCATCAGGTGCACGCTCTCGGCCCAGGTCCGGATGCAGGGCAGCACGGCGGCGCGCGCGTCGTGCGACAGGGCTTCCAGATCGACCAACGAGCGCATGCGCCAGAAATGGTCCAGGCCGGCCAGCATCTCGGGCGTCATGAAGGCCGGCATGGGCGTGACGATGGCGCCCTCGGACTCGAAGCGCCGGGCGGCGTCGGTGACGGCATCGCGCACCTCGTCCTCCACCGGCAGGCCGCAGCCCGGCCGCAGCAGCAGGCCGATGCGCAGGCCCTTCAAGGGTTTGTCCAGCCGCCACACGGCGGACCAGTCGATCGGCTGCGGCGGCAGGCTCATGCTGTCGCGTGCGTCGGGGCTGCTCAGCACCTGCATCAGCAGCGCGGCATCGGCGGCCTCGCGCGTCATCGGGCCGGCGGCGCGGCCCATGTAGGGCGGATCGATCGGCACGCGGCCCAGGCTGGGCTTGAGCCCCACGATGCCGCACCAGGCCGCCGGCAGGCGGATCGAGCCGCCGATGTCGGTGCCCAGGTGCAGCGGCCCGTAGCCGGCTGCCGCCGCCGCGCCGGCGCCCGCGCTGGAGCCGCCCGGCGTGCGCGTCAGGTCCCAGGGATTGCGCGAAATCCGGTGGAAGGTCGACAGGCCCGAGGACAGCATGCCGTAGTCGGGCATGGTGGTCTTGGTCACGACGATGGCGCCGGCCTCGCGCACTCGCGCCGCCGGCGGCGCGTCGGCCGGGGCGGGCGTGAGCGGCACCGCCCTGGTGCCCAGCGGCGTCGGGTCGCCGGCGGTGGCGATGTTGTCCTTGATGGTGATCGGCACGCCGTCCAGCGCGCCGATCGGCGCGCCCTTGCGCCAGCGCGCCTCGGACTCGCGCGCCTGCGCCAGCGCGGCCTCGGGCCGCAGCAGCCAGGTGGCGGCGATGTGCGGCTCCCAGCGCTCGATCCGCGCCAGCACCGCCTGCACCACCTCGACCGGCGAGAACCGGCGCGTCCGGTAGCCGGCCAGCAACTGGTGGGCGCTGAGGTCGTGCAGGGCGGTGGTCATCGGTGGCGTCCCAAAACAAGAGCTGCCTGCGCATGGTACCCGCGCAGGCAGCGGCCGGTGGGCGTGGGTGCGATCAGCCCCAGCTGAGTGCCGACAAGTCGTTGACGAAGATCGGCATGTCCTTCCACAGGCCCTGCACGCGCCGGTTGGCCACCGTCACCCATTGCGGCTGGTACAACCAGGCCAGCACGGCATCCTCGGCCAGCATCTTCTGCGCCTCGCCCAGCAGCCGGTTGCGCTCGGCCACGTTGGCGGTGGTCTTGATGCGGCCGAACAGCTCGCGGAACTTCGGGTTGTCGTAGCCCCAGTAGTACTCCGGCTTGGTGAAGTTGTCGAGGTCGAAGGGTTCGACGTGGCTGATGATGGTCAGGTCGTAGTTCTTCGGCCCGCCGTAGGTGTTGGCCAGCCACTGCGCCCATTCGACGTTCTGCACCTTGGCGGTGATGCCGATCTTGGCCAGCTGCGCCACGATCACTTCGCCGCCCTGGCGTGCGTAGGGCGGTGGCGGCAGCACCAGGCTCAGTTCCAGCGGCGTGCCGATGCCGGCTTCCTTGAGCAGTGCGCGGGCCTTTTCCGGGTCGTAGGGGTTGATGCCGGTGGTGTCGACGAAGCCCGCCGCGCCCGGCACGTAGTGGCTGCCGATCGGCACGCCGAAGCCGTCGCCGGCGCCGGCGACCACTGCCTTGCGGTCGATCGCCATGCTGATGGCACGGCGCACGCGCACGTCGCTCAGCGGCTTGCGCGCGTTGTTGATCGCCAGCACGGTCTTGGCGCGCGAGCCGCTGATGATGGTCTGCAGCCGGTTGCTGGCCTTGAACTGCGCCGCGCCGCGCGGCGTCACGCGCGGAAACGCGTCGACGTCGCCCGACAGCACGGCCGCCACCTGCGCCGCCGGGTCGCTGATGAAGCGGAAGGTGGCGCGCTTGATGCGCACGCTGCCCGGGCTGCGGTAGCTGGGCGAGGCCTTGAGCGTCAGCGACGATCCCTTGGCCCAGCTGTCGAGCACGTAGGGACCGGTGCCGACCGGGCGGGTGTTGTTGTCGGCGGCGCTCTTGGGTTCCACCATCACGGCGGTGGCCTGGCCCATGTAGAACAGGAAATCCGGATCCGGCTCCTTGTTGATCACCACCACCGTGTGCTCGTCGATCACGCGCACGCTTTCCATCGAGGCGAAGTTGCGCTTGTCCTTGTTGGTGCTCTTCTCGCCGGCGGCGCGCTCGAAGGCGTATTTCACCACCTGCGCGTTGAAGGGCTCGCCGTTGCTGAACCTGACGCCCTGGCGCAGGAAGAAGGTGACGGTGCGCAGATCGGGCGAAATTTCCCAGCGCTCGGCCAGCAGCGGGCCGACGCTGCCGTCGGGGCCGATCTTGGTCAGCGTCTCCAGCACGTTGTAGTGCACGATCTCGGCGATCGCCGAGGCCGCGCCTGCGGTCGGGTCCAGCCCCGGCGGCTCCAGCGTCATGCCGAGCACGATGGCGTCGCGGCGCGATTGTGCGAACGCGGGCATCTGGGCCAGCGTGGCCAGTGCGGGCAAGGTCAGGGCGAAGTCGCGGCGTTTCATCATTGGGGGCTCTCCTTGACGGGGCGGGATCGGACGCTGCGCATGGTAGCGCAGCGCAGACAACGCCTTGGGCCAGGCATCGGCCGACCCGGGCACGGAACTCGCGGCCCCGTCCTACCCCGGCGCAGGCGCCGATGCGGCCAGTTCCGGCACCGAGGCGAGCAGAGTGCGCGTGTAGTCGTGCCGCGGCTCGCGCAGCACCTGGCGCACCGGGCCCTGCTCGACGATCAGGCCGCCCTGCATCACCGCCACGTCGGCGCACAGGTGGCCGACCACGGCCAGGTCGTGGCTGATGAACAGGAAGGTGACGCCATGCTGGTCGCGCAGGTCGGCCATCAGGTTGAGCACCTGCGCCTGCACCGACACGTCGAGCGCGCTCACGGCCTCGTCGGCGACGATCAGCCTAGGCCGGGTGATCAGTGCCCGCGCGATGGCGATGCGCTGGCGCTGGCCGCCGGAGAATTCGTGCGGGAACTTGTCCAGCGCGTCGGCGGAGAGGCCCACGGATTCCAGCACCGCGGCGGCGCGCTCGCGCTGCTGCGCGCGCGTGGCGCCCTCCAGCGCCGCGGCGGGCTCGGCCACCGTGCGCCAGATCGGCCGGCGCGGATCGAGCGAGCCATAGGGGTCCTGGAACACCATCTGGAAGTCGCGCCGCGCCGCGCGCAGTTCGTGAGGCGACAGCGCGTGCAGGTCGCGCCCGTCGAACAGGATCCGGCCCGAAGTCGGCGCTTCAAGCGCCATCACCAGCCGCGCCAGCGTGCTCTTGCCCGAGCCCGATTCGCCCACGATGCCCATGCTGCGACCTGCCATCACCTGCAGCGACACGCCGCGCAGCGCCGGGACGGTGGCCGGTGGCCGCAGCAGCGATTCGCGCGGCAGCGTGTAGCTGCGGGTGACGTCCTGCACGTCCAGCAGCGGCGGCATGCTCATCGGATGCCCTCCGAGCTCCGGCCGGCCGCGCGCAGCACCACCTCGGCGCGGCGGCAGTTGAAGCGGTGGCTGTCCGACAGCGTGACGAGCGGTGGCTTCTGGCTGTGGCAGGCGGCTTCCGTGAATTCGCAGCGGCCGGCGAACGGGCAGCCCGGTGGCAGATGGAACAGATCCGGCACCGTGCCGGCAATCGTCGGCAGCCGCTCGCTGCGGTGCGCCACCAGCCGGTGTGCCAGGCTCGGACGCGCGGCCAGCAGCCCGCGCGTGTAGGGGTGCGCCGGGCGCGCGAACACCTCGGCCGATGGCCCGCTCTCGACCGCGCTGCCGCCGTACATCACCAGCATGCGCTGCACGTTCTGCGCGATCAGGCCAAGATCGTGCGAGATCAGGATCAGCGCCATGCCGCGCTCGTCCACCAGTTCGCGGATCAGGCCCAGGATCTGCTCCTGCACCGTGACGTCGAGCGCGGTGGTCGGCTCGTCGGCGATCAGCACGTCGGGCTCGCAGGCCAGCGCCATGGCGATCATGATGCGCTGGCGCTGGCCACCGGAGAACTGGTGCGGAAAACTGTCGACGCGCCGCGCGGCGTCGGGGATGCCGACGCGCGCGAGCAGGGCGATGGCCTGCTCGCGCGCCGCGCCGGCCGACAGGTTCTGGTGCAGCCGCAGCGGCTCGGCGATCTGCGCACCGACGCGGTGCACCGGGTTCAGCGCCGTCATCGGCTCCTGGAAGATCATCGCCATCTGGTCGCCGCGGATGCTGCGCCAGTCGCGGTCGCTTAAGGCCGTCAGCTCGCGACCGGCCAGCCTCAGGCTGCCGCTGACGGTGGCGTTCTCGGGCTGCAGGCCCATCAGCGCCAGCGCCGTCATCGACTTGCCGCAGCCCGATTCGCCGATCAGCCCCAGCGTGTCGCCGCGATCGAGGCTGAACGTCATGTCGCGCACGGCGGGCGCGCTGCCGCGGTGTGCGTGGATGTCGACGCGCAGGTTGGAGACTTCGAGCAGGGCCATGCGCGTTCAACCCCTCCTGGACAGGCGCGGGTCGAGCAGATCGCGCAGCCCGTCGCCCAGCAGGTTCAGCCCCAGCACCGACAGCGCGATCGCCACGCCCGGCCACACCGCCAGCAGCGGCGACTGGAACATCAGCGTCTGCGCCTCGGCCAGCATGCGGCCCCAGCTCGGCTGCGGCGGCTGCGTGCCGAGGCCCAGGTAGGACAGCGCGGCCTCGGCCAGGATGGCGACGGCGAAGCGGATGGTGGCCTGCACGATCAGCACCGCCAGGATGTTGGGCAGCACGTGCTGCCAGGTGATGGACCACTTGCCCTTGCCCGAGGCGCGCGCGGCCAGCACGTAGTCGCGGCTCCACACCGCGTTGGCGGCGGCGCGCGTGATGCGCGCGAAGGTCGGGATGTTGTAGATACCGATGGCGACGATGGCATTGACGATGCCCGGCCCGTACACGGCGGTCAGCATGATGGCCGACAGGATGGCCGGGAAGGCGAAACCGAAGTCGGACACGCGCATGATGGCCTCCTCGACCCAACCGCGCCGCGCCGAGGCCAGCAGCCCGAGCGCGGCGCCGACGGCCAGACCGATGCCGACGGCGATCACGCCGACCAGGATCGACGCGCGCGCGCCGACCAGCAGCAGCGACACGATGTCGCGCCCGAAGGCGTCGGTGCCCAGCCAGTGGCGGGCGTTCGGCCCCAGCAGCCTGGCGTCCATGTCGATTTCGTAGACCGAATGCGGCGTCCACAGGTAGGACAGCGCGGCCGCCAGCAACAGCAGCAGCGTCAGCACGCCGCCGATGACGAAGCCCGGATGGCCGAGCGCACGCTGCCAGAAGCCAGGTGCGGCGCGGGTGGCGGGCAAGGGCAGGGCGGTGCTCATATCTCGGACGCCTTGACCCGGGGATCGATCACCGCGTACAGCACGTCGACGACGAAGTTGACGATCACCACCATCGCCGCCAGCAGCATCACGCAGTTGCGCACCACGATGACGTCGCGGTTGGCGATGCTCTGGAAGATCAGCCGTCCCAGGCCGGGCAGGTAGAACACGTTCTCGACCACGATGGTGCCGGCCAGCAGCTCGGCGAACTGCATGCCCATCACGGTGATGACCGGGATCATGGCGTTGCGCAGCACGTGGCCCCACAGCGTGGCGCGGCGCGACAGGCCCTTGGCGCGCGCGGTGCGCACGAAGTCCTCGCGCAGCACCTCCAGCACCGCCGAGCGCGTGAAGCGCGCCAGGATCGCCGCCTGCACCACGGCCAGCGCGACGGCCGGCAGGATCAGTGCCCGCAGGCCGTCCCACAGGCCGCGCCAGAGGCCGTCGTCGAAATACCAGCCGTCGAAGCCGCCCGCCGACAGCCACTGCAGCTTGACCGAGAACAGCAGGATCAGGAGGATCGCGAACCAGAAGTTGGGCACGGCGATGCCGATCTGCGCCAGCGTCATCAGCCCGACGTCGCCGGCGCTGTTGTGCCGTGAAGCCGCGTACACGCCCACCAGCAGCGCGATCACCGTGGTCAGCAGCATGGCCAGCACCGCCAGCGGCACCGTCAGTTGCAGCCGCTCGACGATCAGCTCCGACACCGGCGAGCCGTAGGTGTAGCTCATCCCCATGTCGCCCGTCAGCAGCCCGCCGATCCAGCCCACATAGCGGGTGAGGGCCGGCTGGTCGAGCCCGAGCTCGGTCGCCTTGGCGGCGACGGCGGCCGGGTCGGCGTCCGGGCCCATCAGCACCTGCGCCGCGTTGCCGGGCAGCACCTCCAGCACCGCGAACACGATCACGCTGGTGGCCGCCAGCGTGGCGATCAGCGTGAGGATGCGTTTGAAGAGGAAGTAGCTCATGCGCGGGCGCCGAAGCGGCACGGCATTATCAGCACAAGCGGTAGCACCTTTGCCCGGCGCCGCGCGCGCGCCATCGCACGGCCGGATAATCGATGCTTTCCAGCCTGCTGGTCCCGATGGAGTTGTTGTCATGGCGCTGCTGATCACCGACGAGTGCATCAACTGCGATGTCTGCGAGCCCGAATGCCCGAACGATGCGATTTCGATGGGCCCGGAGTTCTACCAGATCAATCCCGACAAATGCACCGAGTGCGTGGGCCATTTCAGCCAGCCGCAATGCGTGGAGGTGTGCCCGGTGGACTGCATCCCGCTCGACCCCAATCGGGTCGAGGACCGGGAGACCCTGTGGCAGAAATACCGCCGCCTGCAGGCGGAAAAAGTGTGAGCGGCGAATACCGCGCCTGAGCGGCGGCGGTGCGGCGACCGCGCCGGCGGGCGCACCTGTTTCTTGGGGTCAGGCGGGCTTGCCGCCATCCGTGGCGGTGGCGCCAGAGGCTTGCGGTGCCGGCCTGGGCGGCTTGGCGCGCGGCGGCTTGTCGGTGTGGATGTGCGCGGTGGCGCGCTCGACCTCGCCCGCCGCCAGTTGCTCGAAAGCCTGGGCTGCGCGCGCGATGGCGGCTTCGATCTGGGTCAGTTCCTCGGCTGGCGGCCGACGCAGCACCCAGCCCACCACTTCCGACCTGTCGCCCGGGTGGCCGATGCCGATGCGCAGGCGCCAGTAGTCGCTGCTGCCCAGTTGCGCGTGGATGTCGCGCAGCCCGTTGTGGCCGGCGTGGCCGCCGCCGCGCTTGAGCTTGGCCTGGCCCGGAGCCAAATCCAGATCGTCGTGCGCCACCAGGATCTGCTCCGGTGCGATCTTGTAGAAGCGTGCCAGCGCCGCGACCGAGCGGCCGGACAGGTTCATGAAGGTCTGCGGCTTGAGCAGCCAGATGCCGTGGCCGCCGATGCTGGCGCGCGCCACCAGGCCATGGTATCCGCGCTCGGGCACCAGGCGTGCGTTCAACTGGTGCGCGACCCGGTCGATCCACCAGAAGCCGGCATTGTGGCGGGTGGCTTCGTATTCGGGGCCCGGGTTGCCCAGGCCGACGAAGAGCTTGATCATGGCTGGGGATTATCGGCACATGGTGGCCAGAAAAATGGCCCGCATGCGCGGGCCCTGAGTTGTGTGCGCGGGCGGCCGCATCGGCCGCGTGCATCACTTCTTGTCTTCTTCGGCGTCCGGCGCGGCGGCCGCGCCGGCTTCACCCTCAGCTTCGGCATCGGTATCCGGCTCCACTACCGGGTTGACCACCGAGACCAGCACCACGTCCTCGATCGCATGGCCACGCAGCACCGGCTCGACGTCGGCGGGCAGGGTGATGTCCTGCAGCGTCAGCGTGGTGCCCTTCTCCAGCTTCGACAGGTCGACCGGGATCGACTCCGGCAGGTCGGCCGGCAGGCAGCTCACTTCCAGTTCGGTCAGGATGTGGTTGACCAGGCACTTGTCGATCTTGACGGCGGTGGATTCTTCCTCGCCGCTGTAGTGCAGCGGCACCTTCACGGTGATCTTTTCCTTGGCCGACACGCGCTGGAAGTCGACGTGCAGCACCTGCTGGCGGAACGGGTGGATCTGCAGGTCGCGCAGCAGCACCTTGCTGACCTTGCCGCCCAGGTCCATGTCCAGCACCGACGAGTGGAAGGCCTCCTTCTTGATGGCCTGCCACAGCGCGTTGTGGTCCAACTCGATCAACTCGGGCTCGCCCGCACCGCCGTACACAATGCCCGGCACCTTGCCGGCGTTGCGCAGACGGCGGCTCGCACCCGTTCCCTGCTTCTTGCGCTCGAAAGCGACGAATTTCATAACCAACTCCTGTGGTGAGGCTGTCCGAGACAAGCCTCATGGGCCGACCGCGACCAGTGCGGCCCAGCTTGAAAAAGACCGCCTGGCCGGATTGCCGGGCGATCCGTGTGTCCCTAGAACAGGTTCTCCTGCTCTTGGAACAGACTCATGACCGATTCGCCGCGCGCGATGCGGCTGATCGTCTGCGCGATCAGCGGCGCCACCGACAACTGGCGAATCTTGCCGCACTGCAATGCGCCGTCGGTGAGCGGGATGGTGTTGGTCACCACCACCTCGTCGAGCGCAGTGCCCTGGGCGATGCGCTCGATCGCCGGGCCGCTGAAGATCGGGTGCGTGCAGTATGCGTAGACCTTGCGGGCGCCGCGCTCCTTCAGCACTTCGGCCGCCTTCACCAGCGTGCCGGCGGTGTCGATCATGTCGTCCATGACGACGCAGTTGCGGCCCTCGATGTCGCCGATGACGTGCATCACCTCGCTCACGTTGGCCTTGGGTCGGCGCTTGTCGATGATCGCCAGGTCGCAGCCGAGCTGCTTGGCCAGCGCGCGTGCGCGCACCACGCCGCCGACGTCGGGGCTGACCACCAGCAAGTCCTCATAGTCCTGCTGGCGCAGATCGCCCAGCAGCACCGGCGAGGCGTAGATGTTGTCGACCGGAATGTCAAAGAAACCCTGGATCTGGTCGGCGTGCAGGTCCATGGTCAGCACGCTGGCCACGCCCACCGCCTGCAGCATGTTGGCGACCACCTTGGCACTGATCGGCACCCGGGTCGAGCGCGGGCGGCGGTCCTGCCGCGCGTAGCCGAAATAGGGGATGACGGCGCTGATGCGTTCGGCCGACGAGCGCTTGAGCGCATCGACCATGATCAGCAGCTCCATCAGGTTCTCGTTGGTCGGCGCGCAGGTTGACTGCACCACGAACACGTCGCGCGCACGCACGTTCTGCTTGATCTCGACGGTGACCTCACCATCGGAGAAGCGCCCGACGTCGGCGGCGCCCAGGGTGATGCCCAGGTTGTCCGCGATCTCCGCGGCCAGCGCGGGATTGGCGTTGCCGGTGAACAGCAGGAAGTCAGAAGAGTGGAACGGCTGCATGCGCTTTCCGGCGGATCACTGGGTCGGTGCGGCAGAAACCGGAAAAACCGCGCCCTGCGGCGCGGTTTCCGAATCAATCATTTGGCAGGGGAGGAAGGATTCGAACCCTCGCATGCCGGAATCAAAATCCGGTGCCTTAACCGACTTGGCTACTCCCCTACACGGGTTGCCGACCTTCGACTGCCTGGCCTGCCACCCTCAAACCTGCTCCGGTGCCCAGCCGCGCAGCGGATGGGCGTCCAGATTGCTGCATATCCGCACCTGCCAGTCCGGCGGCGCCCCGTGCCCGGCGCCCTGCGCCAGCCGTTCATCCGGCGCCCGCGCGAACACCGCGCTGCCCGAGCCGGTCATCCTGCCTTCCAGGCCACGCTGCCCAAGCCACTGCAGGGCCTGGACGAGCTGCGGACAAAGCCGCTCGGCGACCGGCTGCAGGTCGTTGTGGCCAAAGCCGTACGGGTCTGCAGCAAAGCCTGAAATTATAGCAGGCGTGGAATCACGCTTGAGGTCCGTGGCGCGGAAAATGTCCGCGGTGGCCAGCCCCTGCGGCGGTTTAGCCACAAGAAAGCGCGCCGAGGGCAGCGATAGCGGCCGGATCTGCTCGCCGATGCCCTCGATCCAGGCGTGACCGCCGTGCAGAAAGAAGGGCACATCGGCGCCCAGCGCCAGCCCGATGGCGGCCAGTTGCGCGCGATCCAGGCCCAGGCGCCAGAGGCGATTCAGTGCCAGCAAGGTGCTGGCCGCGTCGGACGAGCCGCCGCCCATGCCGGCCTGCGCGGGAATGCGCTTGAATACGCCGATGCGCGCGCCTTGCGTGCAGCCGGTGGCGGCCTGCAGGCTGCGCGCGGCGCGCACCACCAGGTCGTCGGGCGGCAGGGCCGTGGCCAGGTCTTCACGCGTCACGTGGCCATCCGCGCGCAGCTCGAAATGCAGCGTGTCGCACCAGTCGATCAGCATCAGGGCCGACTGCAGCAGGTGGTAGCCGTCGGCGCGCCGGCCGGTGACGTGCAGGAACAGGTTCAGCTTGGCTGGTGCCGGTACGTCGTAGAGGGCGCGCATGGTGGGCGGCTTGTGCTCACGGCGTCTCAGCGGTCCAGCACCACGCGCAGCTCCGCCGTCGGCAAGGGCATCAGCCGGCGCGCGACGAGCCGGCCCTCGGGCAGCTGGCCGAGGTCGGCCTGCCAGCCATCGACGGCCTGCGGCGTGCCATTCAGCCAGTCGAACAGGGCGCGCACCGGAATCGCCGCGCCCGTGATTTCCTGGGCAAGTGCCTCCAGCGATTCGTAGCGGCGTGTCTGCTCGCCCTGGTGCAGCAGGGTCTCGCCCGGCCGCCACTGCATCACCGCCAGCGTGCTGCCGATCGGCGAGGTCAGGCTCAGCTCGCCCGCCTGCGGATTGCCGCTGAGATCGAAGCTGGCGAAGAAGGATTGGGGCGGCTCGGACGCCACCTGCAGCCCGAGCCGGCCGGCCCAGCGTTCGGGTGTCGCGGGGCCGCCTGGCGCCGGCGCGCTGGCGCAGGCTTGCAGCGCCGCCAACGCCGGCAGCAGCAGCCAACTCAGGACCCGACGCCGAGGCGCCGGCATGGCGGCGTGCGTGACAGGCCGGCTCAAGGCGTCACCTGCAGACGCTTGAGCGTCTTGATCAGGGTTTCGTTCTCGGCGTTCAGGCGCAGGCCATCGCGCCAGACTTGCCGCGCCGCGTCGTGTTCACCCAGCACCCACAGCACCTCGCCCAGGTGGGCCGCGATCTCGGCATCCGGACGCGCCTTGTAGGCGGCCTCGAGGATGCGGCGGGCCTCGCGGTGGCGGCCCTGGCGGTACTCGACCCAGCCCAGGCTGTCCTGGATGTAGCCGTCGTCGGGCGAGAGCTCGACCGCCTTCTCGATCAGCGTCCTGGCCTCATCCAGCCGCAGGCCGCGATCGGCCAGACCATAGCCGAGCGCGTTGTAAGCGTGGTGCGCGCCGGGGTTGATCTCGATGATGCGGCGCAGCAAGCGTTCCATTTCATCCAGCCGCTCGGCGCGCTCGGCGGCCATGGCGGTGTCGTACAGCAGGTTCTCGTCGTCCGGGGTCTTCTGCAGCTCGGCCAGCAGCATCTGGTAGGCCGCCTCCGCCTGTTGGTGGTCGCGCAGCAACTGGGCTTCGGCCAGCAGCTTGAGCTGTGCATCGCCCGGCCGCAGTTCGGGCGCCGCGCGGATCGCGGCCCGCGCCTCGTCGAGCCGGCCCTGCCGCGCCAGCATCTGCGCCCGGCGCGTCTGCACCGTCAAGGCCTGTTCGGGCGAGGGCACCTGCGCCAGCAGCGCCTCGGCCTCGACATAGTCCCGACGCCGCTCGGCCAGCCGCGCCAGCATCAGCAACGCCTGGCCACGCCCGAGTTCGCGGCTGGCGCCGGGCTGCTCGGCCTGCGCCTGCGCCAGTTCCAGGTAGCGGCGCAGCGCGGTCGCCGCCTCGGCATCGTGGCGCTCGTCGGCCAGCAGCGCGCCCTTGACCAGCCAGCCGTCCGGGTACTCCGGCTGCAGGCGCAGCAATTCGTCGAGCTGGGTGTGGGCGTCGGCGTGGCGGCCGGCTTCGACCAGGGCGCGTGCGTAACCGATGCGCACTTCCGGCGCCGCCTGCGGGCCGGCCAGATGGCGTTGCAGCAGCGCCTCGGCCTTGGGCTCGTCGGCGCTGGCCATCAACTGCAGCGCCAGCAGCGCCGGCCATTCGGAGCTGGCGCTGGCGTCCTGGCCCAGGGTGGCCGCCGCCAATGCGCCGGCCTTGTCGCCGGCCTGCAGGCGCATGCGGCCGATGGTGGTCCAGGCCGCGGGCGCCAGGCGGCGCTGCCGGGTGGCTTCCGACAGCGCGCGTTCCACCGTGGCGGCGGCCAGCGGCCTGTCGGGTACCCGCTGGTAGAGCGCAGGCATGGCGACGATGAAGGAGATCTGCTCATCCTGCGGCAGCGCGCGCAGCAAAGCGCGCAAGGGCTCCTCGGTGTCCGCGACGCGGCCCAGCCCGATCAGTACCTGCAGTTCGTAGCGGCTGGCCTCCAGCGAATCGGGGTGCGCCTGCCGCCAGGCGCGCGTTGCCTCCAGCGTGGCCGGCCCGCTGCGCGATTGCAGTGCGATCTCGGTCGCGCGCTTGAACAGCGATTCGTCACCGGTGCGGCGCGCGGCGTTCAGCAGGTAGGCGGCGCCGGTGGCCGCGTCGCCCTGCTGCAGCGAAAACTCACCCAGCAGCAGTTCGTACAGCAGCCGTGCCGTCAGACGCGAGGACGACGCCGGCGCGCTGGGCAGGGCCGGCGCGGCGACACTGGAGGTGGCCGCCGCCGCCGGTGGCGCTGCCGTCGGTGCCGGCTGCTGTGGCGCCGCCTGGGTCTGCGCGGGCGGTGGTGTCTGGGTCTGCGCGGGCGACGGTGGCGCCGTCTGCGCGGGCGGCGGCGCCACCGGCGTTTGCGCCATTGGCGTGCAGGCGCTCAAGGTCATCGCCAGGACGAGCAGGGCGCGAGAATGGGACATCATCAAACCATAATAATCCAAGCCCATGACCCGCATCCGCCATGCCCGAGCTGCCTGAAGTCGAGGTGACGCGGCGCAGCTTCGCCGACCGCATCGTCGGCGCCCGCATCGAGTCGGTGCGGCTTGGCCGGCCGCTGCGCTGGCCGCTCGGCCTGGCGCCGCAGGCGCTGGTGGAGCGCAGCATCGTCCAGGTGCGCCGGCGCGGCAAATACCTGCTGCTGCAACTGGACGAGGGCGTGCTGCTGCTGCACCTGGGCATGTCGGGCAGCCTGGCGTTCCGTGCAGCGTGCGACGAGCCGGGGCCGCACGACCACTTCGACCTGGTGACCAGCCAGGGCGTGCTGCGCCTGCACGATCCGCGCCGCTTCGGCGCCGTGGTGTGGTCGGCCAGCGTGGAGGTCGATCCCGCGCGCAAGCTGCTGGCGGGCCTGGGCACCGAACCGCTGGACGATGGCTTCGACGCCGCTGCCTTTCACGCCGCCCTGCGGCTGCGCCGCGCGCCGATCAAGCAGGTGCTGCTGGCCGGCGACGTTGTGGTCGGCGTCGGCAACATCTACGCGTCGGAAGCGCTGTTCGTGGCCGGCATCCGGCCGACGCTGCGCGCCAATCGCCTGTCGCGCCCGCGTGCCGACCGGCTGCACGCGGCGATCCGCGCGGTGCTGCAGCGTGCCGTCGAGCACGGCGGCAGCACCTTGCGCAATTTCTCCAGCGCCACCGGCGAGAGCGGCCACTTCCAGTTGCAGGCCGCGGTCTATGGCCGCGCCGGGCAGCCCTGCCCGCAGTGCGGCACGCCGGTGCGGCAGATCCGCCAGGGCCAGCGATCAAGCTTCTTCTGCCCGCAATGCCAGCGCGCCTGAGCCCGTGCGTTGCGGCGGAGTGGTTCGCGGACCGCGTCATTGACTGGCAGCGCCGCCACGGCCGCCACGACCTGCCCTGGCAGGGCACGCGCGAGCCGTACCGCGTCTGGCTGTCGGAAATCATGCTGCAGCAGACCCAGGTGGCCACGGTATTGCAGTACTACCCGCGCTTTCTGGCGCGTTTTCCCGACGTGGCCAGCCTGGCCGCGGCGCCGCTGGAGCAGGTGCTGGGCTTGTGGAGCGGGCTGGGCTACTACACCCGGGCGCGCAACCTGCACCGCTGTGCGCAGCAGGTGGTGGAGCGCTTCGGCGGCGAGTTCCCGCGCACCGCGCTGCAATTGCAGAGCCTGCCCGGCATCGGCCGCTCCACCGCGGCGGCGATCGCCGCGTTCTGCTTCGGCGAGCGGGCGGCGATTCTCGACGGCAACGTCAAGCGGGTACTGACGCGGGTGTTCGGGATCGATGAGGACGTGGCGCTGGCCGTCACCGAGCGGGCGCTGTGGCAGCGTGCGGATGAGTTGCTGCCGCGCCGCGATCTGCCGCGCCGCATGCCGCTGTACACGCAAGGGCTGATGGACCTCGGCGCCACGGTCTGCACCCGCGGGCGCCCGGCCTGTGCCGCCTGCCCCTTGCGCGATGTGTGCGTCGCCGCGCGCGAAGGGCGGCCGCAACGCTACCCGCTCCGGTCGCCGCGCGCGCCACGCGAGCGGCTGCGTTGGTGGCTGCTGCATGCGGTCGATCGCCATGGCCGGGTGTGGCTGCAGCAGCGGCCGGCCAGCGGCATCTGGGCGCGCCTGCACTGCCTGCCGCAGTACGCCAGCCGCGATGCGTTGCTGCACACCTTGCCGCCGGCCGATGCCAAGGCGCTGGTCGAGCATCCGCCCTTCGTGCACGTGCTGACGCACCGCGAGCTGGAGCTCCACGTGCTCAGTGTGGTGCCTGGCGCCGCATTTCCCGCATGGCCGGACGGCGACTGGTACGCCGCGTCAGCCTGGCCGGTGCTGGGCCTGCCGGCGCCGGTGCGGCGCTTTCTGGAGCGCGCAGCTCAGGCCTGACCGCCGCCCAACTCGCGATGGCGGCGCAGCGTCTGCCAGTCGCCCTCGAACAGCGCCGCCAGCTTTTCCACCAGATACACCGAGCGGTGCTGGCCGCCGGTGCAACCGATCGCCACCGTCACGTAGCTGCGGTGGTCGCGCGCCAGCGCCGGCAGCCAGTGGCGCAGGAAGGCGGCGATCTGCGTCAGCATCTGCTGCGCCTCGGGCTGGCGGTCGAGGAAGTCGATCACCGGCTGGTCGCGCCCGGTGAGCGGGCGCAGCTCGCGCTCGTAGTGCGGATTGGGCAGCATGCGCACGTCGAACAGGTAGTCCGCGTCCAGCGTGACGCCGCGCTTGAAGGCGAAGGACTCGAACACCAGCGTCAGTTGCGTGGCCGGCAGGGCGATCAGGTCCTTGACCGCGGCCAGCAGCTGCGCCGGCCGCAGGAAGCTGGTGTCGATCACGTGCGAGCGTTCGCGCAGATCGCCCAGCAACTCGCGCTCGCGCTGGATCGCCTCCATCAGCGCGTGCTGTCCGTTGTCGCCCTCGTGCTGCAGCGACAGCGGATGGCGGCGGCGCGTTTCGGAGAAGCGGCGCACCAGGGTGTGGTCGTTGGCGTCCAGAAACAGCAGGCGCAGCGTCTGCCCCTTGTCGCGCAGCGCGTGCAGCAGCAGCGGCAGCTGCGGCAGCGATTCGCCGCTGCGCACGTCCATGGCGATCGCCAGCTTGCGCCCGCTGCGCTCGTCTTCCAGCGCCAGGAACGGCCGCAGCAACTCCGGCGGCAGGTTGTCGACGCAGAAGTGGCCGGCGTCTTCCAGCGCGTGCAGCGCGATCGACTTGCCGGAGCCGGACATGCCGGTGATGACCACCAGCTCGGTTGTCGTCATGCGCGCGCCTTCCGGCCGCGCGGCGCGGCGGCACGCGCGTCATCGACCGCCCGGGTGTCGGCGGGCTGCAGCATCTCCAGCGCGTGTGCCAGCGTGGCCTCGGAGATGCGTTCGCCGCCCAGCATGCGCGCGATCTCGCGCGTGCGCGCCTCGCCGTCGATGGCGCGCACGCGGCTGACGGTGGCGCCGCCCGCGTCCGCCTGCTTGCTGACCAGCAGGTGGTGGTGGGCGCAGGCGGCCACTTGCGGTAAATGGGTCACGCACAGCACCTGCCGATCATGCCCCAGCTTGCCGAGCAGCCTGCCCACCGTGGCCGCCACCGCGCCGCCGACGCCGGCGTCGACCTCGTCGAATACCAGCGTGCCGGCCTCGCCGAGCTGGCTGGTGGTCACCGCGATCGCCAGTGCCAGGCGCGACAGCTCGCCGCCCGAGGCGACCTTCTCGATCGGCCTGGGGGTCGATCCCGCATGCGCCGCGACCAGGAAGGCCACGCTTTCCAGGCCGTGCGCGGCTGGTTCGTCCAGCGGCTGCAGCGCGATCTCGAAGCGGCCGCCCTGCATGCCCAGCTCCTGCATCGCTGCAGTCACCGCCGTCGCCAATCGCGGCGCGGCATCGGCGCGCAGTCGCGAGAGTTGCCGCGCTGCCTGCAAATAGCTGTCGCGCTGCTGCCCCGCGCTGCGCTGCAGCGCGTCCAGGTCGGCGCTGGATTCGAGTTGTGCCAACTCGTCGCGCCAGCCAGCCAGCAGCGTCGGCAGTTCGGCCGGCTGGCGGCGATAGCGGCGCGCTAGGCCAATCCATTGCGCCATGCGCTGATCCAGCGCGGCAAGCTGCTCCGGATCCGGCTCGGCGCGACGCAGATAGGCGTGCAGGCTGTGGGCCGCATCGCGCGCCTGAGCGGCGCAGCTTTCCAGCACCTCGATCAGGGCGGCAAACTCGGGCTCGATCGCGCCGTGTGCCCGCAGCGCGTGCTGCGCCTGCGTCAAGGCCGGCAGCGCGCCCGCCGGGCCATCGTCGCCTTCCAGTGCGGCGGTGGCGGCCTGTGCGGCATTGATCAGGGCCTGCGCGTTCGACAGTCGCGTGTGGCGCTGGTTCAGCTCGTCCCACTCGTCCTCGGCCGGCGCCAGCTTGTCGAGTTCGCCGATCTGCCACAGCAGGCGCTCGCGCTCCTGCGCCAGCCGGCCCTGCGCCGCCTGCGCCTGCCGCAGCGCCGCCTCGGCCTGCTGCCAGGCTTGCCACGCCGTCGTCAGCGCAGCCGTGTCGGCGCCGGCGTAGGCGTCGAGCAGCGAGCGGACCGCAGTCGGTCGCGTCAGGCTTTGCCAGGCGTGCTGGCCGTGGATGTCGACCAGCCAATCGGCCAGCTCGCGCAACTGCGTCAGCGTGGCGGGCGATCCGTTGATCCAGGCCCGGCTGCGCCCGGCGGTGTCGATGCTGCGGCGCAGCAGCAGGCTGCCGTCGCCGGCGTCGAAGCCATTGGCGCCAAGCCAGGGCAGGGCTTGCGCTGGCGCATCGAACTCGGCGCCGATCTCGCAGCGCGGCTGGCCCTCGCGCACCCACAGCGCCTCGCCGCGCCCACCCAGCACCAGCTGCAGCGCGTCGACCAGGATCGACTTGCCGGCGCCGGTCTCGCCCGTCAGCGCGCTGAAGCCCGGCTCCAGGTCCAGCTCCAGCGCGGGCACGATGACGAAATCGCGCAGGCTCAGGTGGCGCAGCGACATGGTACTCAGACGCCCCCGGTGTTCCAGTGCAGCTTCTCGCGCAGGGTGTCGAAATAGCTCCAGCCGATCGGATGCAGGAAGCGCACGCGATGGTCCGAGCGTCGCACCACGATGCGGTCGCCGTGCTGCAGCGAGGTGATCGACTGCATGTCGAAGCTGGCGCTGGCGTCCTTGCCGGCCACGATCTCGATCGCGATCTCGACCGGATCGGCCAGCACGATCGGCCGGTTCGACAAGGTGTGCGGCGCGATCGGCACCAGCGCCCAGGCTGGCACCAGCGGGTGCAGCAGCGGCCCGCCGGCCGACAGCGCGTAGGCGGTCGATCCGGTCGGCGTGGCGACGATGATGCCGTCGGCCCGATGGTTGGCGACGAAGTGCCCGTCCACCTCGACGCGCAACTCGACCATGCTGGCGGCGCCGCCACGGTTGACCACCACGTCGTTCATCGCGAAGGCCTCGAACACGCAGGCGCCGTCGCGGCACACCTTGCCGTGCATCAGGCTGCGGTGGTCTTCCTCGTAGCTGCCAGCCAGCATGCGCGACAGGGTCTCGCGATAGTCCTCCAGCGCGATGTCGGTCATGAAGCCCAGGCGCCCCTGGTTGATGCCGATCAGCGCCGTGCCGTAGCGCGCCAACTGCCGTCCGATGCCAAGCATGGTGCCGTCGCCGCCGACCACCACCGCCAGCTCGCATTCGGTGCCGATCGCGTCCACGTCCAGCGGCGTGAACTCGGTCAGCCCGGTGCTGCGCCAGGTGTGTTCCGCCAGGCTGACCTCGCAGCCGTGCTCGATCAGGAAATGGCAGATGTCCGCGATCACTGCGCGTGTCGAATCGTCGGCCGTGGCGGCAGGCGATTCCGTGTACTTGCCGACCACGGCGACGCGGCGGAATTTCGGACTCATCGGCAAATTACATCATAATGATTTGAACCTAGAAACGGCGGTTGACCGCTTTCGTTTTCAGGCAACCCGCATGGAAGTCGACCTGTTCATTTCCGATGATGCTCACCCGTCAGGCAAGTGCGCTGCGCATCCGTTTGCACCGCGCTGGCCGCGCCATGCGGCCTTGCTCGTCCTTGCAGGCACGAGCCTGCGGCGTCCTCGCGCCGTGCCTGGCACGCCCATCGCGGCGCACGCGGGTGCGCCCAACCGCCGTCCCTAGGTTCCATGCTTGACGACCGTGCCCGACTGCTGCTCAAGACCCTGATCGAGCGCTACATCGCGGACGGTCAACCGGTTGGCTCGCGCACGCTGTCGCGCGCTTCGGGGCTGGAGTTGTCGCCGGCCACCATCCGCAACGTGATGTCGGATCTGGAGGATCTGGGCCTGATCGCCAGCCCCCACACCTCGGCCGGCCGCGTGCCGACGGCCAAGGGCTACCGCCTGTTCGTCGACACCATGCTGACCGCTCAACAGGCCCAGTTGCGGGCGCCGCAGCTGGCGCCCGATCAGCCGCAGAAGGTGATCGCCAGCGCCGCCCACCTGCTGTCCGACCTGTCGCAGTTCGTCGGCGTGGTGATGGCGCCCAAGCGCAGTTCGGTGTTTCGCCACATCGAGTTCCTGCGCCTGTCCGAGCGCCGCCTGCTGCTGATCATCGTCGCTCCCGACGGCGACGTGCAGAACCGCGTGCTGTTCACCGAGGTCGACTACACGCCGTCGGAACTGATCGAGGCGTCCAACTACCTCAACACGCATTTCTCCGGCATGGCGATCGAGCAGGTGCGCGCGCGGCTGCACCAGGAGGTCGACCGCCTGCGCGGCGAGATCGCGAGCCTGATGCAGACCGCGGTGCAGGCCGGCTCCGAGGCCATGAGCCAGGCGCAGGACGAACTCATCATCTCGGGCGAGCGCAACCTGCTCGCGGTGAGCGACTTTTCCAGCGACATGAACCAGCTGCGGCGCGCGTTCGACCTGTTCGAGCAGAAGGCGCAGCTGCTGCGCCTGCTGGACGTGTCCAGCCAGGCCGAGGGCGTGCGCATCTTCATCGGCGGCGAGAGCCAGGTGGTGCCGGTCGAGGAGCTGTCGGTGGTCAGCGCGCCGTATGAGGTGGACGGCCAGGTGGTCGGCACCCTGGGCGTGATCGGCCCCACGCGCATGCCCTACGACCGCATGATCCAGATCGTCGACATCACCGCGCGCCTGGTCAGCAACGCGCTCAGCCAGGGCAAGACGGGCACGCCCTAGAATCGCCGTTCGGCGGGCCGTTAGCTCAGTTGGTCAGAGCAGGGGACTCATAATCCTTTGGTCGTTGGTTCAAGCCCAACACGGCCTACCAACTTTTCCTTATGAATCAATGATCTATTGATTCCTTCTTTGTCGGGTGCGTACTGTTTTGCCTGTTCGGTAACAGTTTCGGTACAGTGTCGATTTTCGACCTGTGTTCCGAGCATCATGGCCACCATCGTCAAAACGCCTTCAGGTACCTGGAAGGCCGTCATTCGCAAGACGGGTTTTCCCACGACCATCAAGACGTTCCGTCTGAAGAAGGACGCCGAAGATTGGTCGCGTCGGACGGAGGACGAGATGGTGCGGGGCATGTACCTTCAGCGAGCGCCATCGGAGCGCTTGACCTTCGAGAAGGCGATGAAGCGCTACCTGGCCGAGGTCACGCCGACCAAGCGGCCGTTCACGCAGAAGGGTGAACTTCAGCGCTCGGTCCCGCTGATCGATTTCTTTGGCAAGTACGCGCTGGCCGGCGTGACTGCCGAGCTGGTGGCTCAGTACCGCGATATGCGCCTTGCCGGCGAGGATCGCAAGGACGAGACCGGCGAGCCAATCCCCCGGGCTGCGAACACTGTGCGGCTTGAACTGGCATTGCTCGGACACCTGTTCACCGTGGCGCTCAAGGAATGGGGTCTTGGCCTGGCATACAACCCGGTTCTGAATGTGCGCAGGCCTGCGCCTGGTCCCGGTCGCAATCGGCGGCTCGACACCGACGAAGAGTCCAAGCTGCTCGCTGCCGTGGACAAGCACTCAAACCCGATGTTGCGTTGGATCGTTCGCATCGCTGTCGAAACCGGCATGCGTTCATCGGAGATTGCAACGCTTCGGCGTAGCCAGGTGGACATGGTCCGGCGCGTGGTGCGTCTCGTCGAGACCAAGAACACCTTGCCGCGGACAGTGCCGTTGACAGCGAAGGCGACTGCATTGTTTCAAGAGGCGTTGGCCAACCCTGTTCGACCTATCGACACCGACCTCATTTTTTTCGGGGAGCCTGGCAGGGACGGACAGCGCCGACCATACAACTTCAACAAGGTGTGGATGGAGATCAAGCGAGAGGTGGGTTGCGCCGATTTCCGTTTTCACGACCTTCGGCATGAGGCGGTCAGCCGATTTGTCGAGGCTGGGTTGAGCGATCAAGAGGTGTCTGCCATCAGCGGCCACAAGTCCATGCAGATGCTCAAGCGTTACACCCACCTACGGGCCGAAGACCTCGTGGCCAAACTCGACAAGATTGAGCGGCAGGGCTGACCCTACTACGGCATTCTCTTTGCTTGCAGAGCTTCGTGTTGGTGAATTGCTGACAGAACGAGATCTTTCGGGGCATCGAGCACCTGGATGATTTCCCTGGGCGTGAAGCCTTCCTCGAACAGCGACGCGACAGCATCGGTCAGCATGGACTGTTGCCCCTGCCTAGCTTTCTCATGCGTTTTCGAGTGACGGTCGTTCAGCGTTGCAAGGATTTCCCTTGTTCGCTTCAAGGTTCGAAAAACGGATTGCCGACTCACACCGAGTTGCCGGGCAATGTCGGCCTGTCTCACTCCTTGCAGAGCCAGAGCCCACGCTTGTTCTCGAAGGCTTGGGATGTCAACTTTGCTGAGTGGACGTAGCCCGGAGTGCGCGCGCTTGTATGCCACTTGGCGGTGTTCCTCTTGTGATTCGAACGATGGCGGCGATGTGCCTTCAAGTACGACAAGTCGCGTGCCAAACAAGCACTCCTGTTGAAACACCTTTTTGTACCGAAGGTCAACGCGATATTGCGACTTCGGATCGCTAGGGTCGTGTTCGGCACAGAAGCGATTGCTCAGTTGACGAGATCGAACGTCGGGTGTCCGAGAGCGGCGCCCCATGGCAGCAGATCGCATGGTCGGTCGCCAGCACAGTTCACAAAAACTGTGGCTTTGGTGGCGAGTCTTGTTGTCTGGCAGTTGAGGATGCACACCATCATGGACCTGGAAAGGATCTGATCCACGTCCTGCACGAAAGTGATGTAGCAGCGACAAGAGGTTGCGCACGGTCTGCATCGTTGAAATGAATCGGGTGGCAACCATAGCCGCCTTTCTTGACCTCGGTTGCGCGGGCACGCTGTAGATGGCCATGCGGAGGTTGTGGTCCCAGAGCTCAAGGTTCGTGAGAAGGCGGTCTGTCGTCGCCTCGGGGTGGCCTTTGAAAATTGGACGGAGCGGAATCAACGAGTCCACAGGGTTGCCGGATAGCTGTGCCCTTTTGGTCGCCTGGGCATCGAAGACGAGCGTCGGGGGTCTTTTGCCGGCGGTGGATGGCGCAAAGTTCTCCAGCAGACGGAATTCGCAGATGCCACGGCTTCGTTGAATCAGATCCGCGACGGGCGCATCCAGGTGCTCGCGTAGCTGTGACCAGATGGAGTACCGCCGAGAAGTCAGGCTGAACGAAGGGTGGCGGCAGAGTTGTCCTGGCTGAGAGGGGTGCGGGATGGTCGCTGATTCGAAGAACCGCGCAATGCCTTTCGCCACGGCGGGAGCGCAGTCCTGCGTGACGACCAGGCCGATGGTGAAGGCGGTTTCGTGTCGCAAGCAATGTCATCCAATTTGGTCATATTTTAAGTTCATCGACATCGCAGTCATCGCGACACTGACCGTAGTCACGCATAACCACCGGAGGATTACGGAATGACCATCGAGGAAACCCTTCTGCAGCGATACGGCCCGTTGCTCAGCATCAGTCAGCTTGCAGCCGTTCTGGATCGTTCGCCGGACGGCTTGCGCATCAGCCTTCGGTCGTCGAACGAGTGGGCGGCCCGGTTGAACACCACCCGCTTGAAGATCGGTCGGCGGGTCTATTTCCGGACATCGCAGGTGGCACGCCTGTTTGGGGACGAAGGGGTCTCGGCCGCATGAGCGTCAAGATGATGTCGCTGGTGTGGGATCACTACCCCGGTGGCGGCGCTGAACTCCTCATGGCCCTGGCCTACGCCGATCACGCCCACGATGACGGGTCGGGTATCCGACCCAGCGTTGCCTACATCGCCCGGAAGACGCGGCAAAGCGAACGGACAGTCAGTCGCATCCTTGCCAAGATGCGCAAATCACGCTGGCTTTTGCAGGTTCAACGAGGCAGCGGACGAGGGCTTGCATCCGAGTACCGGATCAACCCTCTGTGGATAACTTATCCAGAAAACCCTGATAAATTGGCAGGTGGGTTCGAGAAAAGGGTGACATTGGCGACAGGAAACCCTGACATTGGAGGTATGAAAAGGGTGACACCCGTGTCATCCCAATCATCAGGAACCATCAAAGAACCAGCGCTCGAAAATCGTCGAAATCAACACGACGCTGCTTATTTTTTCAGCACTGGGCTTCGATGGCCTTCGGTTTTCGATATCACGGACCTGCCCTCGGCGCGAAAAATCCTGAGGGGCTGTGAGCCCGATCAGCAACAGGCGGTGCTCGATGAGCTGGCTGCTGTTTCGCGATCAGGTTCAGTGCTGCGCCCACTGGGCTTGCTCAAGGCGCTCGTGGATCGCCTCGCGGTTACTGGGCAGGTTTCTCAGCCAAACGCCGGCGCAGACCAAAAGCAAAAGCCAGGCAGATCAAAAAATAGGCCCGTAGACGCGAATTTGGTGTCTGTGGCTACCTCAGTATCGGATGAGGTTAAAAACGCCAACCTGCGGCGTTTGGCAGCCTTGCGGGCCACCATTTCGCAAGAAGGCTTGGCCAGAAGATCGCCCGGGCGGCGCACTGGTTGACTTTTCGATGAACAAAGCAGCTCGGACCGGTCAGTTGCAAGACAGCCCGAGGAAACCAGGGGACCCAGCAATGTCCACACCAAGACACGTGCGCAAACAGCTGATCATCCCAGCAGAGGTCGATCAACGCCTGACCGCTATCGCCTTGGACACGGGCACCACGGTCTCCGAAGTGGTTCGCAAAGCCATCACGCTCTACATCATCGCGATCGACAAGCAACAGCAGGGCCTAAAACTCGGGTTCGCTCGCCCAGACCAGATGCTTGAGACGGAGATCATCGGTTTGTAGCGATATGCACTGCGACGACAGAACGGCTCCAGCCAAGGCAGACCATGCTCGCTCCCGACTTCGCGCCGTCTCGAACGGTTTCACCGTCATCCGGCACGCTCAATTCTTCGCTGATCGGCAGGCTGGAGGGGGGGAGCCGCTGCGACGGCAGCGGGGGGGCCGTAGCCTCCCACGGGGTTTGGGGCGGCAGCCCGCAACCCAGGAGCGACCAGCAGGGCGCGGGCGGGACGCCTTGAGCCGTTTGCGCAGAATCAACCAGGCTTTGCAACCCCCCGAGTTGCCCACCGTGGCTTAGCGTTCGTCGCGAGCGACGCACGCCCCCGTGGACAACTCTGCGGCCTTGGACGATGTTTGTACCCGACAAGTACCCGTTCTGTACCCAGACTGGCTGAGGTGCATGGTTTTGGGCCCTGCATTGCCGGCAAATTGCTCTGCACAGGTGCGGAGGCAGTACCCGCGCTGTACCCGTCAAGTACCCAATCTGTACCTTGCTGCATTCTTGGGCTGAAAGTCGCTGAGATTCAAATCAAGTGAGCGGATTCGGAGGCATAGCAGGATAGGCGACCGCCGGTTTTTTGTGCCACAACTGCGTTTGTGGGCGCCCGATGGCGCAGGCCTTGATGGCCAGGGTGGAAGGGGTCAGCCAGTGCGCTGGCTGGTCGATGGCGTTGGTTCGCTCATCCAGCCGGCCAGGTGGTCAGCAAGGAAGTTCCCGGACGCATCCCGGGCTTCGGCTTCGGTGGTGTAGCCTTTGCTGGTGTCTGCCTCTGCCAGCAGATCGCCTTTGTAAATGCTCCAGTTCCACAGGCCAGCGGCGTTCTGCGTAGTCTTGACGGTGTAGTTCATGTGGCGCTCCCTGTTTGGGTTTGAAGATGAATGAACTTGACATTCATATCAATAGGTGGCTTGATAAGCAAAAATATTGATTTATTTGTCAAGTGCAAACCCTTCAAGAACTTGGTGAAGCCGTCGCAGAGCGCCGTAAAGCGCTGGGCTTGCGCCAGCAAGCTGTGGCCGAGCAGGCAGGCATCACCCCTGAATCATTGTCCCGCTTCGAGCGGGGGCGCGGCGCCGAGTTCGGATCGCGCAAGCTCCTGGCGGTGCTGGCGGTGCTGGGCATGGAGCTCAACATAGTGCCCACCGGCCAGGCCGGCACGCTGGATGAGCTGCGCCGCGAGCGCCACCAGGCATGAAGCTCTCGGTCTACGTCATGGGCCGCAACGTGGCCACTCTGGAGCAGTCGGGCGACTTCAAGAGCGTGCTCGCCTACAACGCCGACTCCGTTGAAAGCGCGCCCGACGATTTCGTCTCGCTCACCATGCCGGTGCGCACCGAGAGCTATGTGTGGGACGACCAGCTCCCCCCGGTGTTGCAGATGAACCTGCCCGAGGGCTATCTGCTCCAGGTGCTGCAAGAGCAGTTCGGCCCGCACATTGGCGCCAGCCCGATCGCCTTGTTGTCTGTCATCGGACGCAACATGGTGGGCCGCCTGCAGGTGGCTGCACCGGGCGCCGAGCTCAGCGAACCGGCCAAGCCAATTGAAGTGGCCGCGCTGCTGAAGGGCGACAACTCCGAAGCCGCCTTTGCCGCCCTGGTGCGCGAGCACGCCACCAGCGGCGTATCGGGCGTGGTGCCCAAGTTCCTCGATGCCCAAGCCGAGGAAGGTGCTCCCCTGGCAATGCACAAGAAGGCAAGCCTCCTGACCCGCCGCCACATCATCAAGGGCTCCAGCGCCCAACTGCCGTTCGTGGCCTTGAACGAACACCTGTGCATGCAGGTGGCCAGCCGCGTGATGCCCACCGCCAAAACCGAAGTGTCTGACGACGGCCATGCGCTGGTGGTGCACCGCTTCGACGTGGACGAACACGGCCAACCCCATTGGGGCATGGAAGACTTTTGCAGCTTGCTGGGCCTGCGCCCCGCCGCCAAATACGACACCACCTGGGAGCGCATCGCCAAAGCCGTGCGCGACCATGTGCCCGGCGCGCAGCGGCTGGACACCTACCGCCAGCTCGCCACCACCTTGCTGCTGACCTACGCGCTGCGCAACGCCGACTGCCACGCCAAGAACCTGGCCCTGCTCTACACCAGCCGGGCCGATGTGCACCTGTCACCCGCCTACGACATGCTGACCACCAGCGTGTACGCGGGTTTTCAGCACAACCCGCCGGGCATCGAGTTCATGGGCAAGAAGACCTGGGCGCCCGGCAAGAACCTGCAGAAGTTCATTGCCGCCACCTTCGGCATCCAGCCCAAGGAGCAACTGCACATGGTGCAAGCCATCAGCGACGCGGTGGCTGACGTAGGGCCGCTGGTGCGACAGGCCATGGCGCAACACCCCGGCTTTGAAGACATCGGCAAACGCATGCTCATGGCATGGGCTGAGGGTGTGCAGGGCCTGCGCGATCAGCGGGTGTATGCGGTGGGCGAATGGGCTGCGGGGGATGCCTTCGAAGGCTTTTCCGCGCCGGAGAAGATCAGGACGCGAACAAGCAAAATAGGTCGATCACCGTTGCTAGGGGAACGATGAACATCAACGCTACGCTGAAACATGCTTGGGGGGTCATCGGTTGAAGCTGATTCACAACAGTGGCACGGACCGCGTCATTGATCTGGTGCGGCCGCACCTCAAGCCTGGCAGCCAGCTCGGTTGCGTCACCCCTTCGTTTTCGCTGTTCGCCTTTGCCGAGGTGCGCGATGCCTTGGCCAAGCTGGAACGCGTTCAGCTCATCTTGCCGCCAGAGGATGACACCCTGGACTTCCTCGGTGGAGATGGCGACCGGGCCAATCGCAACAAGCTGCAGGCGCGCTGGCTGGCCAACCAGTGCGCCCAATGGCTGGCGGGCAAAGTGGACCTTCGGCGAGCCCATGGCCGTGTCCCCCAGGGCGCTGCGGTAATGCGTGACACTCAAGGTTCACCTGAGCAGGTGGTGCTGGGGTCCTTCGCCTTCAGCACGGACGGGCTGGGCCTGACCCCCGGCAACCCGATGAACCTGATTCAGGCGTCCGAATCGGCCGCCGAGGCGGCGCAGCTCGCAAAGTGGTTCGATCACCAATGGGCCAACCTGCAGGCTCAACCCGAACGTCGGGAAGAGCTGGTTTCCGCCCTCCGGCAGATGGGCGAGCACAAGGCTCCGTTCACCGTGTACACGTTGATCCTGAATCACCTGCTCGGTGGGCGGGACGACGCTCTGGACGAGGAGCGCATCGTCCGCTCGGCCACTGGCATCCGGAACACAGTCATCTGGAAGAAGCTGTTCAAGTTCCAGCGAGACGGTGTGGTGGGCGCCATCGACAAGTTGGCCCGCTTCGGCGGTTGCATCATTGCCGACAGTGTCGGCTTGGGTAAGACCTTTGAGGCGCTGGCTGTCATCAAGTACCACGAGCTGCGTAACGACCGCGTGCTGGTGCTGGCTCCCAAACGGCTGCGTGACAACTGGACGCTCTACAAGGCCAACGACAAGCGCAACGTCCTGGCGGCCGACCGGTTCAACTACGACGTTCTGAACCACACCGACCTTTCCCGTGACGGTGGCAACTCCGGCGATATCGACCTGAGCCACGTGAACTGGGGCAACTACGACCTGGTGGTCATCGATGAAAGCCACAACTTCCGCAACAAGGCGTCGAACAAGGGCAAGGAAACCCGTTACGACCGCCTCATGCGCAAGATCATCAAGGAGGGCGTCAAGACCCGCGTTCTGATGCTCTCCGCCACACCGGTCAACAACCGGCTTGCCGACCTCAAGAACCAGATCGCCTTCGTCACCGAGGGTGACGACACGGCGCTGCTAGAACAGGGTATCGACAGCATCGAACAAACCACGCGCAAGGCGCAGATTCAGTTCAACCGCTGGCTGGACATGCCCGAAGCCGAGCGCACGCCAGGCCACCTTGTGGAGATGCTGGGCTTTGACTACTTCACCCTGTTGGACCACCTCACGATTGCACGCTCACGTCGGCACATCGAGCGGTACTACGGCACCGACGAGACCGGCAAGTTCCCCGGCCGCCTGCCCCCGATCAACATCAAGGCCGATGTGGACCTGGCTGGCCAGTTCCGCGCCATCAAAGACATCAACCTGGAAATCCGGCGCCTGAACCTGGCCAGCTACGCGCCCCTGCGCTATCTGCTGCCGCACAAGCAAGCGGCCTACGACGCCAAGTACAGCACCGAGATTCGGGGGGGCGAGAGCTTTTTCCGACAGGCTGACCGTGAAGAGAGCCTGATCCACCTGCTGCGAGTCAACGTGCTCAAGCGCATGGAGAGCGCCGTTTCCTCCTTCTCGCTGACCGTGCACCGCCAGCTCAGGGACGTCGAGGCTGTGCTCGCTCACATCGAAGCCTTTGCCGCTGGCGCGGCTGGCAGCGATGGTATGGAGGAAATCGACATTGCCGACGTTGACGTGGACGACCCGGCGTTCGAGACCCTTTTGGTCGGGCGCAAGGTCAAGGTGCTGCTGAGCGATGTGGACCTCATCCGCTGGAAGCAAGACCTCATTGAGGACCGGAACCGCCTCGCTACGCTGTTGGCGGCGGCCCAGCAGGTGGACGCAGCGCGCGACGCCAAGCTGGCCAAGCTGCGCGACATGATCGAGCAGAAGTGCCGCAACCCCATCAACGGCGGGAACCGCAAGATCATCGTCTTCACCGCGTTTTCCGACACGGCCCAATACCTGTACGCCCACCTGGCGGATTGGGCCAAGACCAGTCTGGGTGTCAATGCCGCGTTGGTCACAGGCAGCGCGGGTATTCAGTCCACCTTGCCCGGCCTGCGCAAGAGCATGAGCAGCGTCCTGTCGGCCTTTGCCCCGCGCGCGAAGGAGCGGCCCGCCGACATGGCCGACGAGGGTGAGATCGACCTTCTGATTGCCACCGACTGCATCTCCGAGGGCCAGAACCTGCAGGACTGCGACTGGCTCATCAACTACGACATCCACTGGAACCCGGTTCGCATCATCCAGCGTTTTGGTCGTATAGACCGCATCGGCTCACCCAACCAGCACATCCAGTTGGTCAACTTCTGGCCCAACATGGAACTGGAGGAGTACATCGGTCTGGAGCAGCGCGTCAGCGGGCGCATGGTCTTGCTGGATGTCTCGGCCACAGGGGAAGAAAACCTGATCGAGCAACAGTCGGGCAACCCCATGAACGACCTGGAGTACCGGCGCAAGCAGCTGCTCAAACTGCAGGACCAGGTCATCGACATGGAAGACCTCTCCAGCGGCGTGTCCATCACCGACCTGACCCTGACCGACTTCCGCATTGACCTGGCCCAGTACCTCAAGGAACACCCAGGCCAGCTTGAGGCGCTGCCGCTGGGCACGCATGCCGTCACCACCAGCATCGATGCCGACATTGAACCCGGCGTGATCTTCTGTCTGCGGGCTGAGGGCGCTGTCACGGTCAAGGGTCAGAAGTCCGACTACCCGCTGGCCCCCATCTACCTCGCCCACGTCGGGGACGATGGCACCGTGCTGCTGCCATACCCCCAGGCCAAGCGCATTCTGGACCGCCTCAAGCGCCTGGCCCTTGGGCGAGACCTACCCGATGACGGCGCCTGTGCCAAATTCGACAAAGCCACCCGCCATGGCGAGGACATGCGGCAAGCGCAGAAGCTGCTGGCTTCGGCGGTGGCTTCCGTGGTGGGCAAGCACGAAGAGCGCGCGGTCGCCAGCCTGTTTTCGCCCGGCGGTACCCATGCCATGAAGGGCGAGTTCGCCGGCAGCAACGACTTCGAAGTGCTGGCGTTCATGGTGGTCTTGCCTGGAGATGCTAGCGCGGCCTCAAAATACGAGCACTCAGGAAAGGACAGGTGAAGTATGTCCAACGCAAAGTTACTCAGGCAGTTGATCAAAACGGGTCTTGACGGAGACGCGGACGGTTTCAAGGCCGCCTCCGAAGCTGTCATTCGCGAAGAGCGTGAAAAGAAACACCACCTACTAGCGAACGACTTGGAACGGCTGCTGTATGGCGAACGGTCAGCCACAGGGCGCGGTCACCTGCGCCTACTGCCCACCAAAGATCTGCCCATCAACAAGGACAGCGGCTTGGCCCTGGTCGAAGAACGACCAGCCGTCCGCGACGAGACCGACATCGTGCTGGGCGACGGCGCCCAATCGGCGCTGGATGAGGTGCTGATGGAGCACCGGCGCGGCGACGTGCTGCTGGCGCACGGCCTGCAGCCGGCTCAGCGCCTGCTGTTCTGTGGCCCCCCTGGCTGCGGCAAGACGCTGGCCGCCGAAGTCATCGCCAGCGCGCTCGAACTTCCGCTGGTGGTCGTTCGCCTGGACTCCGTCATCTCTTCGCTGCTGGGCGAGACCTCGGCCAACCTGCGCAAGGTTTTCGACTACGTTTCAGCACGTCCCGTGGTTGCGCTCTTCGACGAATTCGACGCCCTGAGCAAGGATCGAGGCGCCAGCGATGACCACGGCGAGTTGAAGCGCTCCGTCAATGCCGTGCTGCAGATGATGGACGGGTACCGAGGCCCGAGCATCCTGATTGCGACGACGAACTACGAGTCCCTGCTGGACAAGGCGGTATGGCGTCGCTTCGACGAGGTCATCCGCTTCGAGCCGCCGAACCTGGAACAGACCAAGCGCCTGCTGGCCGTGAAGCTGTCCGGCGTGCGTCGGAACTTCGAGACCGATGACTCGAAGATCGCCGCCCTCTTCAAGGGACTGTCCCATGCTGACATCGAGCGCGTGCTTCGCCGCGCCGTCAAGGACATGGTCCTGTCCAACCGTGAGTTTCTCGCCAAGGCCCACCTAGAGGCTGCGCTGGCGAAGGAATACCAACAACCCCACTAAGTGGCCTAGGGAGGCAACTGGATGCCGTATGAGCACCTTCGACTAGAAAAAGAGTCCCCAGTAACTGATCGGCATCGGCAGCGCGGTTTCGGCCCACAGGCTCCAGCGGACCCTCGGGGCCACGGCAGCGCATTGTTGCGAAGCTTTCGCGCAGTACGCGAGGCAGTTGCCAATGATGATCTCGGCGGTTTCGATGACCGAAAGCTGCTGAAGATCCGCCTGCGTGAGGGAGAGCGCCAGCTTCCCGATTTCAACCTGATTGACGGCCTGGAAGTGGTCAGCCAGGAGGGTCATGAGGTCATCCTGGCGTTCGCCACGGCTGCTGCCTTGAATCTGGTCGAGCAGCGACTCGCGACCTTGGCTCGCGACGGGCAAGTGACGCGCAAGGAACTGTTGTTCGTCATCGACGCATTCGAGCACTGGACACCCGAAGATCGGACTGGAGCGGCACTGGCCCATGAAGGCTTTCCGGGGAATGAACCATTCACGCTGGATGTCGAGCTGTGGCCGCAAGACATGCCCGCACGTAGGCAGTCCACGCTGGCGTCGTTCACTGCATTCGCAGAAGAGCAACATGCAGAGATCCTGGATAAGGTCAACACAGCGTCTTTGCTCATGGTGAGAGTGCGCTGCACCCGTGACGCAGCAGAGCAGATTCTTCGTTACCGCGATGCCCGAACGGTGGACCTCCCCCCACGGTGGGGTTTGTCCGTTGGTACCGTTACTGCGGACCTGAATCGCTTCCCGCCACCGGTGCAACCCGGGGAGGATGCCCCCAGAGTGGCTGTGCTGGATTCAGGGCTGGTCACCGGGCAGCCGATGCTGGATCCCGCTGTGGGCCACGCCCAGGGGTACGTCTTGCCGCATCACAGTCCGGACGACGGGGACCCTTGGCACGGCACCTCAGTGGCTGGCCTTGCTTTGTACGGCGATATCGAGGCCGCGATAGCGGCAGGTGAGTTCATCCCGAGTTTGTTTCTCGTTTCCGGCCGCGTGTTCAACCACGACGGCAACGACCAGACAGAGTTCGTGGAGAACGCAGTCGAGCGCGCAGTGCGAGACCTACACGCCGAGTTCGGCTGCAAGGTCTTCAACCTCAGCTACGGCGACCTGAACAAGATCTACGGAGGTGGGCATGTACGCGGTCTGGCCTACACGCTGGACCGTCTCTCTCGCGAACTCGGTGTGCTGTTTGTCGTGTCCACCGGAAACCTCGCCCCAAACGACCTTCCGGCCGACCCTATTACAGAGTTTCCTGGCTACCTGCTGCACGATCAGGCTCGGTTGATCGATCCCGCTACGGCGCTGAATGCGGTCACCGTTGGAGGTATTGCCCGACATGAAGCTACCCGTAACGCACAAAGGTATCAGCACTCAGTCGAGGATAGACCGATAGCGAGAAAAGGTCATCCGTACCCTCTGACCCGATCAGGGCCATCCATCAACGGGGCCATCAAGCCCGACTTCGTCGAACACGCTGGCAACCTTGCCGTCCGGCGTAACGGCAGCGGAACGATTGATCAGGGATTGGGCGTTGTCACGACCAACGGCGGCTTCGCGAGTGGCTACCCCTTCAGGGAGGTGGCCGGAACCAGCTTCGCCGCTCCAGCGGTCGCGCACCGGGCGGCCAAGTTGCTGCGCAGCGTGCCCGACGCCAGCCACAACCTGTTGCGGGCGCTGATGGGCGCACACGCCAGCTGGCCAGCGCCGTCGGTGCCCTTGCTCAACCCGAACGACAACGCCGAGGGGCGCGAGAAGCTGACGCGCTTGGTGGGCTACGGCTGCATCAACGACGGCGCGCTGGAGCAGTCGCTCGACAACGTCGTAACGCTGATCTGCGATGAGCAGATCGGCAACGACCGGTGCCAGTTCTACGCGGTCCCGATTCCAGATGAGTTCTGGGACGGTGGGCGGCGAACCCGTGAGGTGACCATTGCCCTGGCATACAGTCCCGTGGTGCGGACCACGCGGCTGGACTACCGGATGACCAAGCTGAAGTTCAGCCTGGTAGTGGCCAACAACCTGGACGAAGTGGCGACGGCCTTCCAGCACGACCGCGACGAGGGGATGCCAGAGCGCGCCTACAACCGTTGGCTGTCAGGCGAAGCACGCCAGGCTGGCACGCTTCAGGTATCTCGTTGGACCTTCAAACAACGACCTCCAGGTCAGTTGTTCATCGTGGTGACTCGCCAGGACGCGCCGTGGTCCGTCGTCAACGACGACCCGGAGCACTACGCGCTGTGCGTGAGCATCGCAGACCGGGCCAACGCCCAATCGCGCCTGTACGCGCAGATTCAAGCCCTTCTCAGGGCCCGGGTCGAGCAGCGTGCGCGTGCACGCGTCGGAGGCTGACGGTGCTAGGAGTTTCCGAGCTGGTCGACGCGCTGCGCCTGCCCGCATCCTGCCGGGTAGACCAACGCGTACCCAAGAAGATGCTGGCCGAGCACGGCGCGCCGACGGCGACCGACCGGCGGCTGCTAACCGACGGCATCGAGGAGCTGCAGTGGATCGCTGCGCTGAAGCCCGGCACCGTGGCCATCCCCGAGCACCGTGCAGACGGGCGCGAGTACCTGGAAGTGGCCGTGCTCAGCGTGCAGGTGCGTGCCACACATGGCAAGGCATCTCAGTGGCTGCGGTTGGCCGAGCTGGTGCACCGGGCAGTGCCCTACCCCGTGCTGCTGATCCAAGCGCTGACGCCGGGCGCAGCAGCAGCGTCCGAGGACTCGACGCCGACGCCGCCGAACCAGCTCGCCCTCAGCCTCGCGCACAAGCGCGCTGCGCAGAACGAGGCCGGTAAGGTGGTGCTCGATGGTGAGCTGGTCCGCTCCGAGCTGCTCGGCACCGACCCCGGCGCCGCATCCGTGGTGGGCCCGTTGCTGGAGGCGATGGCCCTGGACCGCCAGCCGCATCAAGACCTGATGGCCCTTTACCAGGGCTGGATGGACTGCCTCACCGCTGCGGAGGCCGCCCGACTGACCGGGAACTTCCGCCTGCCCAACGGCCCCACCGCAGCCGCCGCACAGCGCGAAGCGCTGCGCGCCTGCCAACGACTGGAACAGGAAGCGGCACGCCTGCGCAGCCAGGCCGCCAAGGAACGCCAGATCGCCAAGCAGGTGGACCTGAACCTGGCGCTGCAGCGCCTGCAGGCCGACCTGAACGAGGCTCGTGCGCGGCTGTGACGCGCGCAACCCGACAATCAAGAACGACCGAATGAAAGACCCGAAGATGCAGAAGATCGAAGCGGCCAGCCCGGAGGCCCAATCCGCCAACCTGGTGGCCGACAACGTGGCCCAGTTGAAGGCCCTGTTCCCGGAGTTGGTGACCGAGGGGCCGAACGGCCGGGCCGTCAACCTGGACGTGCTGAAGGCCCTGGTGGGCGACGCGACGGTGACCGACGCCGAAGAGAAGTATGGCCTGAACTGGCACGGCAAGCGCGCTGCGCGACAACTGGCCTTGACGCCCAGCACCGGCACGCTACGCCCCTGCCCGGACGAAAGCGTGGACTGGGACACCACCAAGAACCTGATGATCGAGGGCGACAACCTCGAAGTGTTGAAGCTGCTGCAGAAGAGCTACGCCGGCAAAGTCAAGCTCATCTACATCGACCCGCCGTACAACACGGGCAAGGACTTCGTGTACCCCGACAGCTTTCAGGACAGCATCCGAAACTACATGGAGCTGACCGGACAGGTCGAGGGCGGTCGCAAGATCAGCAGCAACAGTGAGGCCAGCGGCCGGTTCCATACTTCTTGGTTGAGCATGGTCTATCCGCGAATCAAGCTCGCGCACAGCTTGCTTGCACCAACTGGTTTCATCTTCATTAGTCTCGACGATGTTGAGGTCGCCAACATGAAGGCCATTTGCAATGAGGTCTTCGGCGAGGAGAACTTCAGCGGTTGCATTTCTTGGCAAAAGACCTACAGCCCAGCGAACGATAAGCGCGGCATCGACGCGATGCACGACTATGTTTTGGTCTATGCAAAAAGCGCCGCAGCCACTGTGAACCTACTACCAAGAACCTCAAAGCAAGACGATGCGTATTCGAACCCGGATAGTGATCCGCGGGGGCCGTGGAAGGCGGTTGATGCGACTCGCGCAGAGCATCGCGACTATGCCTTCTACCCAATCACGACGCCAAGCGGGCGGGAGGTATATCCAGCAAACGGCCGTAGCTGGGTTTTCACCAAAGAAGAGCTTCCTAACCTGTTGGCTGACAACAGGCTCTGGTTCGGCAAAGATGGCACCAGCAAACCGTCGAAGAAGCTGTTCCTGACGGAGGTCAAGCAAGGCGTAGTGCCAACAACGTGGTGGACTCACGAAGACGCAGGGCACAACGACGAGTCAAAGAAGGAGCTCAAGGCACTGTGAACCGCCCCGGGATTCGAGGAGGCCTGTTGGCTTGAGTCAGACCGGTGTGGTCTGATCAAGTTGGGGGGTGTTGGCTGTTTCGGATTCTCCTTCATTCAGCCCCTCGCAGGGGCCGCCGGAGGCCTCCCGGTTGGGCCATGTACTCATGGTTCAACCCTCCTGCGGCACTGCTGGTTGGGCAGGCTTCGTTGTTGCGGCTGCCTCGGCTTGCTGGCGCCAGTAGTGTGCCTCGGCCTCGGCCGGTGGGATGTAGCCGATGGGTTCAAGCAAGCGATGGTGATTGAACCACGAGACCCACTCCAGCGTCGCCAGCTCGACCGCCTCACGCGTCTTCCACGGCCCGCGCCGATGGATGATCTCGGCCTTGTACAGGCCGTTGATGGTCTCGGCCAGCGCATTGTCGTAGCTGTCGCCGGTGGAGCCCACTGAGGGCTCAATGCCGGCTTCGGCCAGGCGTTCGCTGTAGCGGATGGAGACGTACTGGCTGCCGCGGTCGCTGTGGTGCACCAGGTCGCCATCACGCTCGGCGCGCCGTGCATACAGCGCCTGCTCGAGTGCGTCGAGCACGAAGTCGGTCTGCATGGAACTGCTGACCCGCCAACCGACGATGCGCCGGGCGAAGACATCGACGACGAAGGCCACGTAGACGAAGCCCTGCCAGGTCGAGACGTAGGTGAAGTCCGCCACCCACAGCTGGTTCGGCCGCTGCGCCTTGAACTGCCGATTGACGCGGTCCAGCGGGCAGGCCGCCTTGGCGTCGGGCACCGTCGTGCGTACCCCCTTGCCGCGGCGCGCACCCTGCAGACCGAGTCTGCGCATTAGCCGCTCGACCGTGCAGCGCGCCACGGCGACGCCCTCTCGCAAAAGCTGCCGCCACACCTTGTCCGCGCCGTAGACCCGCAGGTTCGCGTCGTACACGCGCTGCACCAGCGGCATCAACTCGGCGTCGCGCTGCGCTCGCGCAGGCAGTAGCACCGGATCGCGCCGCCGCGCCGCGTGGCGCCGGTACGCCGATGGGGCAACCTGCAGCGCACGGCAGATCGGCTCGACCCCGAGGCGAGCGCGGTGCTCGTCGATGAAGGCGTTCACTTCTTGTGGTGGCGGTCGAGCTCCGCCTGGGCGAAATAGGCGCTTGCCAGCTTCAGGATCTCGTTGGTCTTGCGCAACTCGCGCACCTCACGCTCGAGCTCCTTGATGCGCTGCTGCTCGCTCGTCGTGGGGCCTGACCGCACGCCGCTGTCGCGCTCGCCCTGGCGCACCCACTTGCGCAGCGTCTCGGCGGTGCAGCCGATCTTGCCGGCGATCGACTCGATCGCCGCCCACTGAGATGGGTACTGATCCTTGGCGTCGAAGACCATGCGCACCGCGCGCTCGATCACCTCGGGGGAAAACTTCGGGGACTTCCTCATCTTGGCTCCATTCTCAATCGAAGGAGCCTCCTCAAAATCCGGGGCGGTTCACT
>CAZHSD010000008.1:0-122929 GCA_964534975.1 uncultured Ottowia sp.
CGGCTGTCCGCTGTGGCACGCTGAGTACCGTGTGTCTCAGCCTGTCCGGGCTGTGAATTTACACCACGGGATGGGACACGACCGCCACGGCCAGCGCACCCGGCTACCATTGGCCCCGCCATGCCGCCTAGCCCCCACCCCGCTGACCTGTCGCCTTCGCCCTCGCCCTGGGTCTGGCGCTGGACGCCGCTGCTGCCAGCCGGCAGCACAGTGCTGGACGTGGCCTGCGGCCACGGCCGCCATGTGCGCTGGTTCGCCCAGCGCGGCCATCCTGTCACGGGCATCGATCGCGATCCCGCCGCCATCGCGGCCGTGCGCGGCCTGGGCCAGACGGTCGAGGCGATCGAGGCCGACATCGAGAACAGCCCCTGGCCACTGGCCGGCCGCCGCTTCGGCGCCGTGGTCGTCACCAACTACCTGTGGCGGCCCTTGCTGCCCACGCTGCTGGCGAGCGTGGCCGATGGCGGCGCGCTGATCTACGAGACCTTTGCGGTCGGCAACGAGACCGTCGGCAGGCCATCGCGCGCCGATTTTCTGCTGCGCACGGGCGAACTGCTGGCGCTGTGCAATGGGCCCGAGTGGCGCATCGTCGCCTACGAGGACGGGTTCCTGAACGCGCCCGAGCGCTTCGTGCAGCGCATCGCCGCCGTGCGGCGCGACGACCCGTCGGCAACCGCCGCGGCACGTTATCCGCTGTAGAGGCGTCGAAACCGCTTGCGACGGCCGAGCAGGCCGCCGCGCACTAAAATGGCCGTTTACCGTTGACACCCGCGGAATCCATGAATCCCATCACCGGCAGCATCGTGGCCCTGGTCACTCCCATGCAGGACGACGGCAGCGTCGACTACGCCAGCCTGCGCAAGCTGATCGACTGGCACATCGCCGAAGGCACGGACTGCATCGGCGTGGTCGGCACCACCGGCGAATCGCCGACGGTGAACGTCGAGGAACACCAGGAGATCATCCGCGTCGCGGTCGAGCAGGCGAAGGGCCGGGTGCCGGTCATGGCGGGCTGCGGCGCCAACTCCACCGCCGAGGCGATTGCGCTGGCGCGCTACGCCAAGCAGGTCGGCGCCGACTGCCAGCTACAAGTGGTGCCCTACTACAACAAGCCGACGCAGGAAGGCCAGTACCAGCACTTCAAGGCGATTGCCGAAGCCGTCGCCGACCTGCCGATGGTGCTGTACAACGTGCCCGGCCGCACCGTCGCCGACATGCTGCCCGACACCGTGCTGCGCCTGGCGCAGGTGCCGGGCATCGTCGGCATCAAGGAGGCCACCGGCAACATCGAGCGCGCGCAGTGGCTGATCCGAGACCTGCCCCAGGGCTTTGCCGTCTACTCGGGCGACGACCCCACCGCCGTGGCGCTGATGCTGTGCGGCGGCCAGGGCAACATCAGCGTCACCGCCAACGTGGCGCCGCGCCTGATGCACGAGTTGTGCGTGGCGGCGGTCGCCGGCGACCGTGCCAGGGCGATGGAAATCCAGTTCAGGCTGCTGCCGCTGCACAAGCACTTGTTCGTCGAGGCCAACCCGATCCCGCTCAAGTGGGCCATGGCGCGCCTGGGACTGTGCGGCGGCGCCATGCGCCTGCCGATGACGCCGCTGTCCAAGGCCAACCAGCCGATCGTCGAGCAGGCGCTGCGCGACAGCGGCCTGCTGTGACGCACCCCCACGCCGAGCAGCGCAACGCGCGCGTCCCCGCCCACCCGATTTGAAGGAATGATCCACGTGAAGTCTGTCCAACGTTCTTGCCTGACCTGGCTGGGCGCCGCCCTGCTGCTGGTCGCCGGCGGCTGTTCGGTGCTGGAGCCCGACAAGATCGACTACAAGAGCTCCGGCCGCGGCGTGTCGCTGGAAGTGCCGCCCGACCTGACCCAGTTGCCCGGTCAGTCGCGCTACACCGTCACCGGCGGCACGGTCACGGCCAGCAGCTACCAGGCCGGCCAGGCCGCCACGGTGGCGGCGGGCGCGCCGACCGCGGCCAATCAGATCGCCGACGTCCAGTTCATGCGCGAAGGCGGTGAACGCTGGCTGCGCGTGGACCGTCCGGCCGACAAGCTGTGGGGCGAAGTGCGCGACTTCTGGCTGGAAAACGGCTTTCTGATGGCGGTCGACCAGGCCAACATGGGCCTGATGGAGACCGACTGGGCCGAGAACCGCGCCAAGATCCCGCAGGACTTCATCCGCAGCACCATCGGCAAGGTGTTCGATTCGCTCTACTCCACCGGCGAGCGCGACAAGTTCCGCACCCGGCTGGAGCGCAACGCCGCCGGCGGCACCGACATCTTCATCAGCCACCGCGGCATGGAAGAGGTGTATTCCTCGGCACGGCGCGACAGCACCATGTGGCAGCCGCGTGCGCGCGATCCGCAACTGGAGGCGGAGTTCCTGCGTCGGCTGATGGTGCGGCTGGGCGTATCGCAGGAGCAGTCCAAGGCCATGCTGGCAGCCGCGGCGGCGACGCCGCAGAGCGCGGCCGCCGCACGCGCGGTGACGCTGGATGGCGGCGTGGCCGCGGTGCAGCTAAACGAGGAGTTCGATCGCGCCTGGCGCCGGGTCGGGCTGGCGCTGGATCGCACCGGCTTCACGGTCGAGGACCGCGACCGCGGCAAGGGCGTCTATTTCGTGCGCTACGTCGATCCGACGCTGGAGAAGAAGGAGCCCGGCTTCTTTGGCCGCCTGTTCGGGCGCGGCAGCCAGCCATTGCCGACCAGCAAGTACCAGGTCGCCGTGCAGAGCGAAGGCCAGAGCAGCACCGTCACCGTGCGGGATGGCACTGGCGCCCCGGCGCCGAGCGCCGATGCGCAGCGCATCGTGAAACTGCTGGCCGACGAATTGCGCTAGGAGTTGAACAGCGCATGCTGCGGTTTCGCAGCCTGGCCAGCGGCAGTTCGGGCAACGCGACGCTGGTCGAGGCCTTCGACGGCCTGCAGCGCACCCGCGTGCTGCTCGACTGCGGCCTCGGCTGGCGCCAGTTGGATGAACGGCTGGCGCGCGCCGGCCTGGCGCCGTCCGACCTGGACGCCATCTTCATCACCCACGAGCACGGCGACCACGTCGGCTGCGCGCTCATGGTGGCGGCGCGATTCGGCACGCCGCTGTGGGCCAGCGCCGGCACCTTCGCCGCGCTGCGATCAAGCGAGCTGCCGCCGTCCCTTCACGTAGCGCGCGACGGGCAGGTGCTGGCCATTGGCGGCCTGCAGATCCGGCCCTTCACCGTCCCGCACGACGCCAACGAGCCGCTGCAGCTAAGCTGCTCCGACGGCGACCGGGTGCTGGGCCTGCTGACCGACCTCGGCCACGTCACGTCCCATGTGCTGCGCCAGCTCGCAGGCTGCCACGCGCTGATGCTGGAGAGCAACCACTGCCCGGACCTGCTGGCGCGGTCGGCCTACCCGCCGTTCCTCAAGCGCCGCGTGGCCGGCGCGCACGGTCATCTCAGCAACGCGCAGGCGGCGGGCGCACTGGCCGCGCTGCGCCACCCGCGCCTGCGCACGGTGATCGGCGCGCACCTGAGCGAGCGCAACAACCGGCCCGAGCTGGTCAGCCAGGCGCTGGCCGCCGCGCTCGACTGCCACCCGGACGAGGTGCTGCTCACCAGCCGCACGGGGCGCGACTGGCTCACGGTCTGAAGGCGCGCTGCTGCCAGCCAAGCGCACTGCCGGCGCCAGGCGCATCGACACACCGGGAACGACAAAGCCACCCGAAGGTGGCTTCGATGGGCGCTGAAGCCCGTGACGTGCCGGTTCGCGCCCCCGCGTCAAATCACTTCTGCGTCGCTTCGGCGGCTGCCTTGGCGGCAGCGGCGGCGGCAGCGGCGGCAGCATCCGCGGCGGTGGCGGCGGCGGAATCCGCAGCGGCACCGACAGCGGTGCCGGCGGCGGAGGCGGCATCCTTCACGGCAGCGCCAGCGCTGTCAGCAGCCGCACCGGCGGCCGTGGCAGCTTGAGTCGCGGCCGCGGCGGCGCTGTCCGCCGCAGCGCCGGCGGCAGAAGCCGCCTGGGCAGCCGCAGCAGCAGCGCTGTCGGCGGCGGAAGCTGCGGCCTCGACCGCAGGAGCCGGCGCCGGAGCCGGCGCTTCGGCAGCAGGGGCCGGTGCGGGCGCTGGCGGCTCCTCCTTCTTGCCGCACGCGGCCAGTGCAACGGCGGAAATCAGGGCAGCCATCAAAAGCGATTTATTCATTTCAGTCATCCTGGTTGGAGAAGTGGAAATTATTCTTCCGATAAAGCTTCGAGGCACGCGCCCAGAAAAAGCCGCCACCCCGATTGAGAGACAGCCCGTTGCCCCCTCTCTCGCTCGACCGGAAATTATAGTGCCGCACCTCGGGCCAAACAGTGGCCAGTGATGCGCGCGCGCGACGGGTGAGCAAAATGTCACAGCATTGATTTGCGCCAGGGTTTATGCGGCGCTGTTGCCGGCGTGGCGGCGTCGGAATGCGACAATTCCGGCCATGGAAATCAGCTCGCCATGCGTGGTCGCACTGACCTGGACATTGAGGGACAGCCTGGGCGAGACGCTCGACGAGCTTCAGGACCCGGTCGAATTCCTGGTCGGCGGCAGCGACCTGCTGCCCGCCATCGAGGCCGCGCTGCAAGGCCACGAAGCCGGCGCCACATTGCACTTGAACCTGGAGCCGGAAGACGCGTTCGGTGATTTTGACGAGCAACTGGTCTTCCTCGCGGCGCGCGCACAACTGCCCGAGCATCTGGAGGAAGGCATGCTGATCGAAGCCGCATCGCTGCCCGAAGGCGCGCTGCACGGCGCCGCGCCGGACCTGGTCTTGACTATCACCGAGATCTACCCCGATCACGTGGTGCTGGACGGCAATCACCCGCTGGCCGGCATCGGCCTGCGATTGCGACTGAAGGTGGTGCAGGTGCGTGAGGCCAGCGTCGATGAGGTCGGGCGCGGCAGTGCCGGCACCGGCTTCTTCCGGCTGCAGCCGCTGGCGCCCGGCGGCGATCGGCTGCACTGATACGCGCTCAAGAGATCAAGAGGAAACTCCACCGCTCAAACCGCAGACAACGCAGCGTATCCGCAGAAAGAACAACCGATTCTTTCTCTGCGAACCTCGGCGCCCTCGGCGCCTTGAGCGGTGGATTCGGCGCTGCAGAAAGCGCAGCTTCCCTATTCTTGCCGGCGATTTGGTGGGAAGCGCTCGCGTGCAGCGCAAAAAACGGCGCCCGAAGGCGCCGTTGCCGGCGGGTGAGCGCGGCGGATCAGCGATACAGCTGGTCGCCGTCGGCGCGCACGCGATCGCCAATCCGCACATTCGGCGCCTGCGCATAGTCGAAAGTGCGCACGCTGCCGTTGTCGAACTGCACCGTCACGCGGTAGTAGTCGATGTTGCTGCGGTTCATATTCTGCTCCAGCGCGCGGCCGATCAGCGCACCGCCGATCACGCCCGCCACCGTGGCCGCCGTGCGCCCGCTGCCGCCGCCGATCTGGCTGCCGGCCAGGCCGCCCACGGCACCACCCACCACGGCACCGGCGATGCCTTGCGACTGCCCGCCACGCAGGTACTCGACGTTGGTGACGCGGCCCTGGTTGGCGTAGGCCGGGCTGCTCGGATACGTGGTGGGATAGCTGGTGGTCGGATAGCTGCCGTCCACCGGTTGCTGACCGGGCACGGCGCACGCCGCCAGCGCGGCGGCGGCAGCGACGGCGGCCAGCGAGGTCATCAGACGTTGTTTGACTTGCATGTCGATTCTCCTGAAACGGCGCCTGTGAATTCAGACACCCTGATTCCATAACGCTTCAACCCCACATTCCATCCACATCGGCCAGGTAAAGACAGCCGGCATGAGCGCGTCGACTTGTAAGCGCAGCCGCGGCGCCGAAGTAGGACTCGGCGCACATCGGCGATCAGCCACGCCCGGTCGAGCCATAACCGCCCGCCCCACGCTGCGACGCCGCAAACTCGTCGACCAGATTGAAGCTGGCCTGCAGCACCGGCACGATGACCAATTGCGCGATGCGTTCCATCGGCTCAATGGTATAGGCCGTGTCGCTGCGGTTCCAGGCGCTGACCATCAGCTGGCCCTGGTAGTCGCTGTCGATCAAGCCGACCAGGTTGCCCAGCACGATGCCGTGCTTGTGGCCCAGCCCCGAGCGCGGCAGGATCAGCGCCGCGCAGCCGGGGTCGGCCAGATGGATCGCCATGCCGGTCGGCACCAGCTGCCAGGCGTTGGGCGCCAGCGTCAGCGGCGCGTCGACGCAGGCGCGCAGATCCAGCCCGGCGCTGCCCGGCGTGGCGTAGGCCGGCAGCTGCGCGCGCAGGCGCTCGTCCAGCAGCTTGACGTCGAGCCTCATGCCTCCAGCCCCGACACGCGGCGCGCGATCTCGGCCACCAGCTGCTGCGCCAGCACGCGCTTGCTGGCGTGCGGCAGCTCGGTCGCGCCCTCGTCGTCGACCAGCAGCAGCGCGTTGTCGTCGCGCCCGAAGGTGGCCGGGCCGATGTTGCCGACCAGCAGCGGCACGCCCTTGCGCGCGCGCTTGGCCTGGGCGTTGGCCACCAGATCCTGGCTCTCGGCGGCAAAGCCGACGCAGAACAGCTCGCCGGCCTGCGCCCGCGGCGAATGCGCGATGTCGGCCAGGATGTCGGGGTTCTCGACGAAGGCCAGCTGCGGCACCTCGCCGCTGCCGTCCTTCTTGATCTTGTGTTCGGCCTGCGTGGCCGGCCGCCAGTCGGCCACCGCGGCGGTGGCAATGAAGATGTCGGCATCCAGCGCCTCGCGCGTGGCGGCGGCGTGCATGTCGCGCGCCGACGCGACGTCGATGCGGCGCACGCCGCGCGGCGTCGGCAGGTGCACCGGACCGGCCACCAGGGTGACTTCGGCGCCGGCCTCGCGCGCGGCGCGGGCGATGGCGAAGCCCATCTTGCCGCTCGACAGGTTGGTGATGCCGCGCACCGGGTCGATGGCCTCGAAGGTCGGCCCCGCGGTCAGCAGAACCCGCTGGCCCAGCAGCGGCTTGGGCGCCAGGAAGGCAATCAACTCCTCCAGCAGTTCGCTGGCCTCCAGCATGCGGCCGTCGCCAAACTCGCCGCAGGCCTGGTCGCCGTGCGCCACGCCGAGCACGAAGGCGCCGTCCTGCGCCACCTGCAGCAGGTTGCGCTGGGTGGCGGGGTGCGCCCACATCTCGCGGTTCATGGCCGGGCCCAGCAGCAGCGGCACGTGCCGGATGGGCCGCGCGATGCACAGCAGCGCCAGCAACTCGCCCGCCCGCCCCTGTGCCAGCTGCGCGATGAAGTCGGCGCTGGCCGGCGCGACAACGATGGCGTCGGCTTCGCGGCTCAGGTTGATGTGCGCCATGTTGTTGTTCGGCCGCGGGTCCCACTGCGACACGTACACCGGCCGGCCCGAGAGCGCCTGCATCGCCACCGGCGTGATGAACTGGCAGGCCGCCTCGGTCATCACCACCTGCACCGTGGCGCCGGCCTTGACCAGCAGCCGACAGAACTCGGCCGCCTTGAAGCAGGCCGCGCCGCCGGACAGGCCGAGCACGATGTGGCGGCCGGCCAGTTCGCCGGCCACGTGGTTGGCATTGGGGTTGGCATTCATGGCCGGCAATGTAGCAAAAGGCGGCCGGCGCGCCGGCTTTCCTATAATCGGAATTTCCCACCGAGCGAAGGTCAGCACCTTCGTCCCTGACATGACCAAATTCGTCTTCGTCACCGGCGGTGTGGTGTCTTCCCTGGGCAAGGGAATCGCCTCGGCCTCGCTGGCTGCGATCCTGGAATCGCGCGGCCTCAAAGTCACCCTGATCAAGCTCGATCCGTACCTCAACGTCGATCCGGGCACCATGAGCCCGTTCCAGCACGGCGAGGTGTTCGTCACCGACGACGGCGCCGAGACCGACCTGGACCTGGGGCACTACGAGCGCTTCATCACCACGCGGATGAAGAAGGCCAACAACTTCACCACCGGCCAGATCTACAAGAGCGTGCTGGAGAAGGAGCGTCGCGGCGACTACCTGGGCAAGACGGTGCAGGTGATCCCGCACGTCACCAACGAGATCCAGGACTTCATCCGGCGCGGCGCCGGCGTCGGCAGCGCCAGCGCGGTGGACGTGGCGATCGTCGAGGTCGGCGGCACGGTGGGCGACATCGAGTCGCTGCCGTTCCTGGAGGCGGTGCGCCAGCTCAGCCTGAAGATGGGTCCCAACCACAGCGCCTTCGTGCACCTGACCTACCTGCCCTGGATCGCCGCGGCGGGCGAACTGAAGACCAAGCCGACCCAGCACACGGTGCAGAAGCTGCGCGAGATCGGCATCCAGCCCGACGCCCTGCTGTGCCGCGCCGACCGCGCCATCCCGCAGGAAGAGCGCGAGAAGATCAGCCTGTTCACCAACGTGGCGGCCTGGGGCGTGATCAGCATGCCCGACGTCGACAGCGTCTACAAGGTGCCGCGCATGCTGCACGAACAGGGCCTGGACGGCCTGATCTGCGACAAGCTGCGCCTGAACACTCGCCCGGCCGACCTCAAGCGCTGGGACGCTCTGGTCGACGAAGTCGAGAACCCGCGCCACGAAGTCAGCGTGGCCATGGTCGGCAAGTATGTCGATCTGTCGGACAGCTACAAGTCGGTCAACGAGGCGCTGCGCCACGCCGGCATCCACAACCACGCGCGCATCGTCATCGAGCACATCGACTCGGAAACGATCACGCCCGCCACGGCGGCGCAACTGGCCAAGTACGACGCCGTGCTGGTGCCGGGCGGCTTCGGCTCGCGCGGCGTGGAAGGCAAGATCACCGCCGCGCGCTACGCGCGCGAGCACAAGCTGCCCTACCTGGGCATCTGCATGGGCATGCAGGTGGCCACCATCGAGTACGCGCGCCACGTGGCCGGGCTGGAAGGCGCCAACAGCACCGAGTTCGACCACGACTGCGCACACCCGGTGATCGCCCTGATCACCGAATGGAAGGACGCCGACGGCAACATCCAGCAGCGCGACGACCAGTCCGACCTCGGCGGCACCATGCGCCTGGGCGCACAGAGTTCGGACGTGCTGCCCGGCACGCTGGCGCACGGCATTTACGGCGACGTGGTGACCGAGCGCCATCGCCACCGCTACGAGGCCAACGTCAACTACCTCGATCGCCTGCGCGAGGCCGGGCTGGTGATCTCGGCGCTGACCCAGCGCGAACACCTGACCGAGATCATCGAACTGCCGCAGTCGGTGCATCCCTGGTACATCGGCGTGCAGTTCCACCCCGAGTTCAAGAGCACGCCCTGGGACGGACACCCGCTGTTCAACGCCTTCATCCAGGCCGCACTGGAGCGCCAGCGCACCCGCGCCGGCCAGGACGCTGCGGGCAAGCTGAAGGCGGTGTCATGAAGCTGTGCGGCTTCGAGGTCGGGCTGAGCCAGCCCTTGCTCCTCATTGCCGGGCCGTGCGTGGTCGAGTCCGAGCAGCTGCAGATGGACGTGGCTGGCCGCCTGAAGGAAATCACCGCGGGCTTCGGTATCCCCTTCATCTTCAAGAGCAGCTACGACAAGGCCAACCGCTCGTCGGGCAGCAGCTTTCGCGGCCCCGGCATGGACCAGGGGCTGGAGATCCTGGCCAAGGTGAAGAAGGAGCTCGGCGTGCCGGTCCTGACCGACGTGCACACCGAAGCCGAAGTCGCCACCGTCGCCCAGGTGGTCGACGTGCTGCAGACCCCCGCCTTCCTGTGCCGGCAGACCGACTTCATCCGTGCCGTGGCGCAGTCGGGCAAGCCGGTCAACATCAAGAAGGGCCAGTTCCTCGCGCCCCACGACATGAAGAACGTGATCGACAAGGCTCGCGCCGCCGCGCGCGAGGCGGGCCTGCCCGAGGACAACTTCATGGCCTGCGAGCGCGGCGCCAGCTTCGGCTACAACAACCTGGTCAGCGACATGCGCAGCCTGGCGATCATGCGCGAGACCGGCGCGCCGGTGGTGTTCGACGCCACCCATTCGGTGCAGCTGCCGGGCGGCCAGGGCAGCTCCAGCGGCGGCCAGCGCGAGATGGTGCCGGTGCTGGCGCGCGCCGCCGTCGCCGTGGGCGTGGCCGGCCTGTTCATGGAAACCCACCCCGACCCGGCCAAGGCGCTCAGCGACGGGCCGAACGCGGTGCCGCTGCAGCACATGCCCGAACTGCTCGAGACGCTGCTGCAGCTCGACCACGCCGTCAAGCGCCAGGCCGCCAGCCACGGCTGGCTCGAAGAACGCATCCAGCCATATTGATCCACCGCCAGCCCATGCCCAGCGCCTACCTGATCGCCGACGCCGACGTCACCGACCCCGAGCAGTACGCCGAGTACCGCAAGCTCTCGACCGCCGCCATGCAGGCGCATCAGGCCGAGATCTGCGTGCGCGGCGAGGAGATCGAGGTGCTGGAAGGCGACTGGAACCCGCGCCGCGTGGTGGTCCTGAAGTTCCCCAGCATGGAAGCGGCGCGGGCGTTCTGGAACTCAGCCGAGTACACGCTGGCCAGGCGGGCGCGCACCGGCGCCGCCCACATGCGCATCGTTCTGGCCAGAGGCACATGAGCCTGGCCGCATGGGTGACGCCACCGGCTGCGGCTACAGTGCCGCAGGCGGGCATCACCGACCCCGAATTTGCCATTGATCACAAGGAAGAAGCTCCATGAGTGCGATTGTTGACATTGTTGGCCGTGAAGTGCTGGACAGCCGCGGCAACCCCACCGTCGAGTGCGACGTGCTGCTGGAGTCCGGCGTGATGGGCCGCGCCGCCGTGCCCAGCGGCGCCTCCACCGGCTCGCGCGAGGCGATCGAGCTACGCGACGGCGACAAGAAGCGCTACCTGGGCAAGGGCGTGCTGAAGGCCGTCGAGCACATCAACACCGAGATTTCCGAGGCCGTGCTGGGCCTCGATGCGTCCGAGCAGGCCTTCCTCGACCGCACCCTGATCGACCTGGACGGCACCGACAACAAGTCGCGCCTGGGCGCCAACGCCATGCTGGCGGTGTCGATGGCGGTGGCACGCGCGGCGGCCGAGGAATCCGGCCTGCCGCTGTACCGCTACTTCGGCGGCATGAACGGCTGCCAGCTGCCGGTGCCGATGATGAACGTCATCAACGGCGGCGCGCACGCCAACAACAACCTCGATCTGCAGGAGTTCATGATCGTCCCGGTCGGCGCGCCGAGCTTCCGCGAAGCGCTGCGCCAGGGCGCCGAGGTGTTCCACGCGCTGAAGAAGATCATCCACGATAAGGGCATGAGCGTGGCCGTGGGCGACGAGGGCGGCTTCGCGCCCAACGTCGACAACCACGAGGCGGCGATCCAGCTGATCCTGCAGGCGATCGAGGAGGCCGGCTACACCGCCGGCCAGGACATCGTGCTGGCGCTGGACTGCGCCAGCAGCGAGTTCCACAAGGATGGCCAATACGTGCTGGCGGGGGAAGGCGGCGTCAGCCTGAGCGCCGAGCAATGGACCGACATGCTGGCGACCTGGTGCGACAAGTACCCCATCATCAGCATCGAGGACGGCATGGCCGAGGGCGACTGGGACGGCTGGAAGCTGCTGACCGAGCGGCTCGGCGACAAGGTGCAGCTGGTCGGCGACGACCTGTTCGTCACCAACACCAGGATCCTGAAAGAAGGCATCGACAAGCACATCGCCAACTCGATCCTGATCAAGATCAACCAGATCGGCACCCTGACCGAAACCTTCCAGGCCATCGAGATGGCCAAGCGCGCCGGCTACACCGCGGTCATCAGCCACCGCTCGGGCGAGACCGAGGACTCGACCATCGCCGACATCGCCGTCGGCACCAACGCCGGCCAGATCAAGACCGGATCCTTGAGCCGCTCCGACCGCATGGCCAAGTACAACCAGTTGCTGCGCATCGAGGAAGACCTGGGCGACATGGCCGAGTACCCGGGCCGGGCCGCGTTTTACAACCTGCGCTGATTTCTACTAAACTCATAGCAACGCAACTCGGCTCTCCATCGCCACCGGCATGATCAATCGCATCGTTCCCGTCGTGCTGATCGTGCTGCTGCTGGTGATCCAGGCGCAGATGTGGAGCGGGCGCGGCAGTGTGATCGACGTCGCCGCGCTGCAGCGCAAGCTGGACGCGCAGCGCGCCGCCAACGCCAGGGCCCAGCTGGCCAACGATCAGTTGGCGTCCGAGGTGGAGGATCTCAGGGCCGGCCTCGGCATGGTGGAAGAAAAGGCACGCATGGAACTAGGCATGGTCAAGCCCAACGAGATCTTCGTGCAGGTCACGCCGCGCTGATCAGGCCGATGCGGCCGGTGTCCTTGAAGGCAATCCGCGATCAATAGTCCGGCTGCCAGTCGACCGTGATGCGCCGGGCCGGCAGATCGACCTCGTCGACGTAGGCATCGACAAAGGGAATCAGGCGCTGCTGCGTCTTGCCCGCTTGCTCGTCGCCAATCACCAACACCTGCTGCGGGCCGGTGGACACCAGGTCGATCACGGTGCCGAGCGCCAGGCCTTCGCGATTGACCACTTCAAGGCCGATCAGATCGACCCAGTAGTACTCGCCCTCCCCCAGCGTCGGAAACGACGAGCGCGCGATGAAGATGCGCGCGCCCTTCAGCGCTTGCGCGGCGTCCCGGTCGGGCACCTCGTGCGCGCTGGCAACCACCGTGTCGCCATGCTCGCGGGCCTGCCTGACCTTGAGCAGCACCGGGCCGTCGAAAGCCGGCCTGGGGCCCTGCTCGGGTGCCAGCAGATGCCAGCGCTTGGAAGAAAAAAGCGCCTCGGGCGAGGCGCTGTAGGGCTGGACCTTGAACCAGCCCTTGATGCCCCAGGCGTCCAGGATGCGACCGACTTCGACCGCGTCCGGCGGCAGTTCGGCCGCCTCCAGGCCTGGGACCACGCGCAGCGTCAGGCGGCGGCCGGCGCGGCCTTGGCCGCCTGCTTGACCAAGCGCTGCACGGTGGGCGAAGGCTGGGCGCCGACGCCGATCCAGTGGTTCAGGCGGTCCTGCGCGATGCGCAGGCCTTCCTCGCTCTCGGCGGCGCTGGGGTTGTAGAAGCCGATGCGCTCGATGAAGCGGCCATCGCGGCGGTCGCGCTTGTTGGCGACGACGATGTTGAAGAAGGGACGGGCCTTGGCACCGCCGCGCGAGAGACGAATAACGACCATGATCAGTGCAATCCTGTGGGTGGTGGCTCGGCGCCTTTGCCTCATGGCGAGGCTGACGGCACCGGGTTCTTTCGATGTTGAGACACGCGACATGGCCACCCGGCCAGCGACACACCGAAAAGCCTATGATTATAGGCTGTCCGCACGCCGTGGCCAGCAGCAATGCGCGCGCAGCACATCGCCGTTCACCGCGCTGGCCCGTGTCGCCAGCCGCAAGCGCCGTCCCCCCATCGCCCGCGTGCCGATCAAGGAACCCCCCGCATGAAACGCATCAAGAACAAGACCCTGGCCACCTGGCTCACTTTCCTGGGCGGCCCGCTCGGGCTGCACCGCTTCTACCTCAAAGGTTTTGGCGACCTGCTGGGCTGGCTGCTGCCGATCCCGACCGCCCTGGGCCTGTACGGGATCGAGCGCGTGCAGCAGTTCGGCCAGGACGACCACTGGAGCTGGGTGCTGATCCCGCTGCTCGGCTTCACCATCGCGGGCTGCGCGCTGATGGCCATCATCTACGGCCTGATGTCGCCCGAGAAGTGGAACGCTCGCTTCAATCCGCAACTCGACGCCGAGGCCGCGCCCGGGCAGACCAACTGGATCACGGTCGTTGGCGTGGCCACCTCGCTGCTGATCGGCAGCGCGGTGCTGATGGCCGCCATGGTGTTCAGCTTCCAGCGCTATTTCGAATACCAGATCGAGGAGGCGCGCAAGATCTCGCAGTGACGGCGCTGGCGCGGCGTCGATGACGAATGACCGGAATGGGCAGGGCGGGCATGCGTGCCCGCGGGCCGGGGATCACGGCGGTCACGCGGGCACAAGTAGCCCGCCCTGCGAAGCGGTTTGTTGTTTGCCATTCAAGCCGCTGGCGCGGCTTGAGGTCATCGCGCACAGCGAGGCATGCGCAATCAGAACAACAGCAGACTGAACCAGTACGCCAGCGCGGCGACCAGGGCGCTGGCCGGAATGGTCAGGATCCAGGCCCACACGATGTTGCCGGCCACGCCCCAGCGCACCGCCGAGGCGCGCTGGGTCGAGCCGACGCCGACGATGGCGCCGGTGATGGTGTGCGTGGTCGATACCGGTATGCCCAGCCCGGTGGCGATGAACAGCGTCATGGCACCGCCGGTCTCGGCGCAGAAGCCGCCCACGGGTTTCAGCTTGGTGATGCGCTGCCCCATGGTCTTGACGATGCGCCAGCCGCCGAACATGGTGCCGATCGCGATCGCCACGTAGCAGCTGACGATCACCCACATCGGCGGCGCGCTGTCGCCAGCCGCCGTGTAGCCGGTGGCGATCAGCAGCATCCAGATGATGCCGATGGTCTTCTGCGCGTCGTTGCCGCCGTGGCCCAGGCTGTACGCGCCGGCGGACACCAGTTGCAGGCGCCGGAACCACTTGTCGACCCGGCCGGGACGCGTGCGGCGGAAGATCCAGGCCACCGCCACCATCATCAGCGATCCCAGCAGGTAGCCCAGCAGCGGCGAGACGAAGATGAAGGCCACGGTCTTCAGGATGCCGGCGGCAACCAGCACGTTGGTGCCCGCCTTGGCCACCGCCGCGCCCACGATGCCGCCGATCAGCGCGTGCGACGAACTGCTGGGGATGCCGTAGTACCAGGTGATCAGGTTCCAGGTGATGGCGCCGATCAGCGCCCCGAACACCACGTGCGTGTCCACCACCCCGGGCTCGACGATGCCCTTGCCCACCGTCGCCGCGACGCTGAGGTGGAACACGAACACCGCGATGAAGTTGAAGAAGGCGGCAAACATCACCGCGTGCATCGGCCGCAGCACGCCGGTGGAAACCACCGTGGCGATCGAGTTGGCGGCGTCGTGGAAGCCGTTCATGAAGTCGAACGCGATCGCGAGCAGCACCAGCAGCGTCACGACCCAGAGGGCGGCTTGGGCGGTTTCCATGGCTCGCCCGCCTTCAGGAGTTTTCCAGCACGATGCCTTCGATCTGGTTGGCGACCGCCTCGCATTTGTCGGTCACCGTCTCCAGCAGCTCGTAGATCGCCTTCAGCTTGATCACCTCGAGCACGTCGGACTCCTCGCGGAACAGCCGGCTCATGGCGCTGCGCATCACGCGATCGGCGTCGTGCTCGAGCTGGTCGATCTCCTCGCAGGTCTTGAGCGTGGCCTCGGCCACCGGCTGCTCGGCGATCTTGCCCAGCAGGCGCACCGCCGCCTGCACCCGCTGGCAGCACTTGACGGCCAGGTCCGACAGGCGCTTGATCTCCTCCGTCATGTGGTGGATGTCGTACAGCGCCATGGTTTCGGCCGAGTCCTGCAGCAGGTCGGCCACGTCGTCCATCAGGCTGATCAGGCTGTGGATCTGCTCGCGGTCAATCGGGGTGATGAAGGTGGTGTGGATCAGGCGGTTGACTTCCGCCGTCACCCGATCGGCGGCACGCTCGGCGTTGTCCACCTCCTGGTAGTGCGTGATGCGCAGTTGCGGATCGGCGTAGTTGTCGACCAGCCGCTCGAAGGCCTGCGCCGCCTCGACGATGCGGTCGGCGTGCTGGTTGAACAGCTCAAAAAAATTGCCCTCCTTGGGCAACAGCTTGCTGAACAGCATGAAGGTGATCCCGCTGCGTTGAGTGGCCGGACGTCAGAAATATGAATATTTCATGACATTCACTGGAGTGTAACCAGCACCGGGCAGCCGCCGCGTCCCGGGTGTTGCATCTCAGCCACTGCGGAACATGAAGGATGCCGCGCCCACCAGGCACAGCGCGGCCCGCAGACAGTCCATCCCGGGTGGCGCTTTCAAGTACAGCAGCGCGAACGGCACCGACACCGCCAGCGCGATCACCTCCGGCATGGCCTTCCGCTGCGCGCTCTGCTGAACTGCCGATGCCCGATGCGGTTGGCCGGCACCTGCAGCAGGCACTCGAACCGCGCAATGCCCCGGCTGAGCAACGCGGCCAGGCGCCAGGGCGCGGTTGCCAGCGGCTTCAGGTCGCCATGCCAGGCCATGGTCATGAAGACATTGCCGGCGGTAAGCAGCCGCGCGGTCTGCAGCGCGATCGGCAGCGGACTGAGTGCTTGCATGGCGGGTGGGAAGGCGACCCATGTTGACCAGGCCGGCCGTCGAGTCCGAGCGCGCAAGGCACGGACCGGCCGCTCAGCCGGGATCCAGCGCTTCGATCGGCTGATCGGCGACCGCCGCCAGCGCGGTCGGCGGCACGCACTCAGGCGCGATCTCGGCCAGCGGCCGCAGCACGAAGGCGCGCGCCATCATGCGCGGGTGCGGCAGCGTCAGACGCGGGCTGTCGATGCGCGCCCGACCGTACAGCAGCAGGTCCAGATCCAGGGTGCGCGGCGCGTGATGATAGGGGCGCCGCCGTCCGGCCGCATGCTCCAGCGCCTGCAGTGCGCTCAGCAGTTCGGGCGCCGTCAGGCGCGTGGACAGCGCCGCGACGGCATTGATGAAATCCGGCCCGCTGGCCTCGTGCGGCGCGCTGCGGTACAGGCGCGAGCGCGCCGTCACACGGGTGTCGGGCAGGCGCCCCAGGGCGTCGATGGCCCGCCCTACGGTGGCAGCGGCGTCACCCAGGTTGGCGCCGAGCGCGACGTAGGCGGTGACCGGCTCGCGCACGGCTGGCATGGCGATGCCCCGCCAAACCCTGGCTCAGGCGCCGTGGTCCGGCGCCGGTGCGGCCGGCGCGCGCGCAGCCGCGCCGCCCTCGCCGCTGGGCTTGCGCCGGCGCCGGCGGCGCTTCTTGGCGGGCGGCGGCGCTTCGGCTGCCGGCGCGTCGTCGTCGGCCGCCAACCCGGCCGGGGCGCCAGTCGACGCGTCCGGCGTCCCATCCGTTGTCGGCCCGCGCGACGGACGCGGCGCCTGCTTCCTGCTGCGCTGCTGCTCGATGCGCAGCTCGCGCATCAGGCTCTCGCGCACGCCCTCGTCGGCCAGGCTGAAGGCCTGCCACCAGTCGGCCAGCTCCTCCTCGATCTCGCCGACGTCGGCGCGCAGGCGCAGGAAGTCGAAGCCGGCGCGAAAGCGTGGCTGTTCGGCCAGCGTGAACGGCGTGTTGCCGCTGCGGCGCTCGAAGCGCGGCTGCATCATCCAGATCTCGCGCATGTCCGCGCCCAGCTTGCCGCGGCCCGAGACGTCGCCGATGCGGGCGTCGAAGACCTCGTCGATGGCGGCCTGCAGCGCCGGGAACGGATGCTCCTTGCGCTGCAGGCGCGCCTGCCAGCCATCGCGCACGTCCTGCCACAGCACGCAGCCCAGCAGGAAGGACGGCGCCACCGGCTTGCCCTCGCCGACGCGGCGGTCGGTGTCCAGCAGCGCGGCCTTGACGAAGGGCTGGTCGGCGCGCTCGACCACCACGTCCAGCAGCGGATAGATGCCCGTGGCCAGGCCCAGCTTGCGCAGCTGCTCGACGCTGGCCACGGCGTGGCCGGTCTGCAGCAGCTTAATCATCTCGTCGAACAAGCGGCTTTGCGGCACCTCGGCCAGCAGGCCCCTGGCCTCGACCAGCGGCCGCGCGGTCTTGGGCTCGAGCTTGAAGCCGAGGCTGGCCAGCTTGGCGCCGAAGCGCACCGCGCGCATGATGCGCACCGGGTCCTCGCGGTAGCGCTCGGCGGCATCGCCGATCATGCGCAGCAGCTTCTTCTGCGCATCCTGGATACCGTGGTGGTAGTCGACCACCACGCGCGTATCGGGGTCGTAGTACATGGCGTTGACGCTGAAGTCGCGCCGCGCGGCATCCTCCTCCTGCGAACCCCAGACGTTGTCGCGCAGCACCCGGCCGCTGGCGCCGACGGCGTGCTTCATGCCGGCCAGCTGGCCCTTGGCGCTGCGCTCGTTGCCCTTGACCATCGCGTCGGCGGTGGCGTTGTCGACGTAGGCGCGGAAGGTGGAGACCTCGACCACCTCGTGGTCGCGCCCGCGGCCGAACACCACGTGCACGATGCGAAAGCGCCGGCCGATGATGAAGGCGCGCCTGAACAGCTGCTTGACCTGTTCCGGCGTGGCGTTGGTGGCGACGTCGAAGTCCTTGGGCTTGAGGCCCAGCAGCAGGTCGCGCACCGCGCCGCCGACGATGTAGGCCTCGTAGCCGGCCTCCTTGAGCGTGCGCACCACGCCCGCCGCGCGCTCGTCGACCAGCGCCGGGTTGATGCCGTGGCCGTCCGGGCCGACCTCGGCGCGCTTACCGAAGCGCTGGCGCCCGTTGCCGGGCCTGGCCTTGTCGATCAGCTTGCCGATGAAGTTCTTGATCATTGCTTCAAGCCTGGAACAGTTCGAGGATGCGCCAGCCGCGCTCGGTGGCGATGGCGCGCAGCGTGTCGTCGGGGTTGGTGGCCACCGGCACCTGCGACTTCTCCAGCAAGGGCAGGTCGTTGCGCGAGTCGGAGTAGAAGGTGATCTCGACGTCGCCGAAGGAGCGCCCGCGCGCGCGCAGCCAGTCGGCCACGCGCGTCACCTTGCCTTCGCGGAACGAGGGCGTGCCGGCGATCTCGCCGGTGATCCAGCCGCCCGGCCCGCGCGCCAGCTCGACCGCGATCAGCTCGTCGACGCCGAAGCTGTGCGCGATCGGCCGCGTGACGAATTCGTTGGTGGCGGTGACCACCACCAGCGCATCGCCGGCGCGGCGGTGCTGCTCGACCAGCGCGCGCGCCTCCGGGCGGATCACCGGCGCGATCACCTCGCGCATGAAGCGCGCCTGCGCCTCGGCCGCCTGGCCGGGGCCGCGGCGGCGGATCGGCTCGGTGGTGAAGCGGATGTATTCGTGGATGTCCAGCGTGCCGGCCTGGTATTGCGCGTAGAAGGCGTCGTTGCGGCGCTTGAACTCGCCGGCGTCGGTCCAGCCGATGCGGGTGGTGAACTCGCCCCAGGCGTGGTCCGAATCGATCGGGATCAGCGTGTGGTCGAGATCGAAAAGAGCCAATTTCATTGTCAAGTCGGTTTCCGGTCGGCGTGTGGTGGGCATTGTCCGCTATTCATTTTCCAGCATCGAGCGGATCAGCGGCACCGTGACGGCGCGCCGAGTCTGCAGCGCGTAACGATCGATGTGCTCCAGCAGCTGCACCAGGCTGCCCAGCTCGCGCGAGAAGCGCCGCAGCACGTAGTCCATCACCTCGTCCGACAGGAACACGCCGCGCGCGTCGTCGGCGCGGCGCAGCGCGGCGCGCAACTGGTCGTCCGGCAGCGGCTGCAGCTCGAACACGTGACCCCAGGCCAGGCGGGTGCGCAAGTCCTCGCGCAGCGGCAGGTCGGCGGGCGGCAGCTCACCGGCGGCCAGCACCGCGCGCGGACGCCCGGCCGCCGGCGCCACGGCGTTGACGAACCAGTTGAACGCGGTGTGCTGCCGCTCGACGCCGTAGAGATGCACGTCGTCCATCAGCACCGCGTCCCAGGTCTCGTCAAACGTGGCCTGCGGCGGCGCGTCGGCGTCCAGCCAGCCGACCGCCGCGCCGCGCCGCAACAGCGTCTGGCGCGCGGCGCGCAGCAAGTGCGTCTTGCCGGTGCCCTGCGGCCCCCACAGGTAGGTCGGCACCGGCGAGCGGGTGTGGCTCTCGGTCCACAGGCGCAGGTGTTGCAGCGCGGCTGCGTTGTGGTCGCCCAGAAATCCTTCCAGTGTCGGCTCGGGCGCCAGGCCGATGTCGAGGGCGATCTGCTTCAACGCCCCCCCTGAGGCGCTGCGCGCCTTCCCCCCAGGGGGACAACGCTGGTGGCCGGGGAAACCCCGGCCACGGCGTTCTGGAACGGCCTGCTCCGCGGCCACTGGGCCAAGGCAGGCGCGCCGCGCACGCGACGCGCTTGACGCGGTGACAAACGAAAAAACAAAGGGGATGCTGGGCCTAGAATCAAGGGTTCGATTTTACGCGGGCGTCCGTTGATGGCGCTTTGATGCGGCCCCTCTCCAGCGCAGCCATGAGTTCTTCCCCCGACCAAGCCCCCCTGAGCTACAAGGACGCCGGTGTTGACATCGATGCCGGCGACGCCCTGGTCGAGCGCATCAAGCCGCTGGCGAAAAAGACCATGCGCGAGGGCGTGCTGTCGGGCCTGGGTGGCTTCGGTGCGCTGTTCGAGGTGCCCAAGCGCTACCGCGAGCCGGTGCTGGTCAGCGGCACCGACGGCGTCGGCACCAAGCTGCGCCTGGCCTTCGAGTGGGGCATGCACGACACCGTGGGCATCGACCTGGTGGCGATGAGCGTCAACGACGTGCTGGTGCAGGGCGCCGAACCGCTGTTCTTCCTCGACTACTTCGCCTGCGGCAAGCTTGACGTCGACACCGCCGCCGCCGTGGTCGGCGGCATCGCCGCCGGCTGCGAGTTGGCCGGCTGCGCGCTGATCGGCGGCGAGACGGCCGAGATGCCCGGCATGTACCCGCCGGGCGAATACGACCTGGCCGGTTTCTGCGTCGGCGCGGTCGAGAAATCCCGCATCCTCACCGGCCAGGGCGTGGTCGAAGGCGACGTGATCCTCGGCCTGGCTTCCAGCGGCGTGCACAGCAATGGCTTCAGCCTGGTGCGCAAGTGCATCGAGCGCGCCGGCGACCAGTTGCCCGCCACGCTGGACGGCCAGCCGTTCCGGCAGGCGGTGATGGCGCCGACGCGCATCTACGTCCGCAGCGTGCTGGCGGCGCTGGCGCAGTACCCCGCCGCACCAGGCTCCGCACGGGGCATCAAGGCACTGGCCCACATCACCGGCGGCGGCCTGCTGGAAAACATCCCGCGCGTGCTGCCAGATGGCCTGGCCGCGCACCTGGCCAAGGGCAGCTGGCCACGCAGCGAGCTGTTCAGCTGGCTGCAGCAGACGGCCGGCGCCTCCGACACCGAGATGAACCGCACCTTCAACAACGGCATCGGCATGGTGGTGGTGGTGGCCGCCAGCGACGCCGCCACCTGCGCCGCCACGCTGCGCGCCGCCGGCGAACAGGTGCACCAGATCGGCCGCATCGCGCCGCGCGGCGACGGCGCCGCGGTGTTCGTGGCCTGAACCGGCGACGCGCCACCCACCACCGCATCCCCGTGCCGCACTGGCTCGACTCCCGCGAACGAACCGCCGCGCTGGCCAGCTACGCCCTGATGGCGGGCGCACTGCTGCTGATCATGTGGCAGGGCCTGCTGGCCGGCCTGCTGTGCGTGTGCCTGGGCTTTCTGGCCACGCGCTGGTTCAGCCCGCGCCTGGCGTGGCTCACGCGCGCCAACGGCGGCAGGGCGCCGCGCCTGGCGGCCACGCTGGTGGCGCTGATTCCGGTACTGCTGATCCTGCTGGTGCTGCCACGCACGCGCGGGCTGTTGCTGGATGCGCCGGCGCAGTACCGCGAACTGCTCGCCTTCCTGGCCGCCACGGTGATGGAGTTGCGCGACAAGCTGCCGCCCGACATCGCCAGCCAGTTGCCCGAGGGCGCGCTGGAGATCCAGCGCGCCATCGCCACCTACCTGGCCAGCAAGGCCGGCACCCTGGCCACGGCCGGTCGCGCCTGGCTGGTCGGCCTGCTGTTCGCCTACATGGGCCTGTTGATCGGCGCGCTGGCGGCGGTGCGGCCCTCGGTGCAGGTGGTGCGCCCGCTGGCGGCGCAGCTGCACCTGCGCGTGCTGCGCTTCGGCGAGACCTTCCGCCAGATCGTGGTGGCGCAGTTCTGGATCGCACTGTTCAACACCACCCTGACCGCGCTGTTCCTGCTGGTCATCCTGCCGTTGTGGGGCCACCGGCTGCCCTACACCATGGCGCTGATCCTGCTGACCTTCATTGCCGGCCTGATCCCGATCGTCGGCAACCTGATCTGCAACGCGGTGCTGACCCTGGTCGGCCTGTCGGTGTCGCCCTGGGTGGCGCTGGCCTGCCTGGTCTTCCTGGTCGCCATCCACAAGGCCGAGTACTTCATCAACGCCCAGGTCATCGGGCACCGCACACACATGAGCGTGTGGGAGCTGCTGGCGGTGATGTTCACCATGGAGGCGGTGTTCGGTGCCGCCGGGCTGGTGGCGGCGCCGCTGTTCTACGCCTACGCCAAGAAGGAATTGCAGGCGGCGGACTGGGTGTAGCCGCTGTACCTGCTGGCGCGCCGCGCCGGGCGCCGACCGACTTCGGAGACGAAAGACACCGCCGCCGGCACGCGCCAGGGAGCCGTTCTAACGGAAGAACAGAAAGGTCAGCACCGCGTACAGCGGCACCAGGATGCCGAAGCTCCAGACCATGTAGCCGAAGAAGCTGGGCATCTTCACGCCGCGGTCCTCGGCGATCGCCTTGACCATCAGGTTGGGGGCGTTGCCGATGTAGGTCAGCGCGCCCATGAACACCGAGCCGGCCGAGATCGCCGCCAGCGTGACCGCCAGCGGCCCCATCAGCTCGACCGCGTCGCCGCCGGCGGTGTTGAAGAACACCAGGTAGGTCGGCGCGTTGTCGAGGAAGCCGCTCAGCATGCCGGTGGCCCAGAAGTACATCGCCGGGTTGGGCGTGCCGTCGGCGTTGGTCACCGCCCGCACCACGCCCGCGAACGCGCCATCGACGCCGGCCTGCAGCATCGCGATCACCGGGATGATGGTCAGGAAGATGCCGGCGAACAGCTTGGCCACCTCCTCCATCGGCGCCCAGCCGAACTGGTTGCTCTCGTGCACCGACTTGGGCGTGATGGCCAGTGAAATCAGGGTGACGACGATCATGCCGAGGTCGCGCACCAGGCCCGGCAGGCCGACCTCGGTGCCGTAGACGTTGAACACCACGCCAGGCTTCCAGATGCCGCTCATCAGCACCAGCGCCACCACGCAGCCGAGCAGCACGAAGTTCTTCGCACCGTCGAAGCCGAAACGCTCGTCGTCGGGCGTCGGGTCCTCGCGCCGCACGCCCTCGTGCTTGTAGAACCAGCTGTCGAGCAGGAAGAACATGCCCAGCAAGACCACCATCAGGAACACCGTATCGGGCAGGATGTGGCTGACGGTCCAGAAGAAGGTCACGCCCTTGAGGAAGCCCAGGAACAGCGGCGGATCGCCCAGCGGCGTCAGCGAGCCGCCGATGTTGCTGACGATGAAGATGAAGAAGATGACGACGTGCGCGCTGTGCTTGCGGTTGTCGTTGGCCCGGATCAGCGGCCGGATCAGCAGCATCGACGCGCCGGTGGTGCCCATGAAGCTGGCCAGGATGCCGCCCACCAGCAGGATCATCGTGTTGAGCGCCGGCGTGCCGCGCAGGTTGCCGCGGATGTAGATACCGCCCGAGACCGTGAACAGCGCCACCAGCAGCAGGATGAAGGGCACGTACTCGGCCAGCAGCGCGTGCACCAGCCCCGCGAAGGCCGTGTCCAGGCCGAACGCCAGGGCGAACGGAATCAGGAAGGCCAGCGCCCAACCGGCCGAGATCTTCCCGTAATGGTGATGCCAGACGCGCGGTGCGACCAGCGGCCAGATGGCGATCGACAGCAGGATGCCGATGAAGGGGATCGCCCAGGGCAGCGACAACTGGCTGCCGTCCGGCGTGGCGGCCTGCGCTGGTGCGCTGGCCGCCAGCAGGGCCAGCAGCGCGAAAGCACCGATCGGCAGTCTTGGGACGCGGCGCGCGCCTTCTGGTTGGACGTGGGGCGTGACAAGGCTGGCAGATCGATGGGTCAAAGCAGGCTCCTCCGGGATGCTTCGTCTTGGGCGGCTGGCGCCCGAGTCTAACGAGTCACCGGCGGCGTCCGGTTCACCGGCCCGCCGCGCGGCGGTGCCGGCAGGTCGAACACCTGGCGCAGGTAGGCCAGGTAGCCCTCGTCCTCGACCATGGTCTTGCCCGGCGTGTCGGAGATCTTGGCCACCGGCTGGCCGTTGCATTCGATCATCTTCAGCACAATCTGCAGTGCCTGCGGCCCGACGTCGTTGGTGAGGTTGGTGCCGACGCCGAAGGCCACCTGGATGCGGCCGTTGAAGCGCCGGAACAGCTCGATGCAGCGCGGGAAGTTGAGCCCGTCGCTGAACACGATCACCTTGGTGCGCGGGTCGCAGCGGTTCAGGGTGTAGTGCTCGATCATGCGCTCGCCCCACTCGAACGGATCGCCCGAGTCGTGCCGCGCGCCGTCGAACAGCTTGCAGAAGTACATGTCGAAGTCGCGCAGGAAGGCGTTCATGCCATACACGTCCGACAGCGCGATGCCGAGGTCGCCACGGTATTCCTGCGCCCACTTCTCGAAGCCGAACACCTGGGTGTCGCGCAGGCGCGGGCCCAGCGCCTGGCAGGCCTGCAGGTACTCGTGCGCCATGGTGCCCATTGGTCGCAGGTCGAGCTCGCGCGCGAACAGCACGTTGCTGGTGCCGGTGAGCTGGCTGTGCGGCCCGATGCCCAGGCTGTCCTTCATGGTCTGCAGCACCTCGCGCTGCCAGTCGCGCGAGAAGCGCCGGCGCGCGCCGTAGTCGGCGATGCGAATGCCCGACAGCTCGGGCGTGCGGATCAAGGCCAGCTTGTCCTGCAGGCGTCGCCGCCCCTCGCTCAGGTCCAGCCCGGGCTGGGTGTTGCGGAAGTACACCTCGCTGATGATCGCCAGCACCGGGATCTCGAACATGATGGTGTGCAGCCAGGGACCGCGCACGCGGATGTCGATCTCGCCGCTGGGAAGCGGGCTCAGGCTGATGTACTTCTGGTTGAGCTTGAACAGGCCGAGGAAGTCGACGAAGTCGCTCTTCATGAAACGCATGCTGCGCATGTAGTCGAGCTCGCCGTCGGTGAAGCGCAGCTCGCACAGCTGGCGGATCTCGTCCCGGATCTCATCGAGGTACGGCACCAGCTGCACGTCCGGCGTGCGGCACTTGAACTTGTATTCAACCTGCGCACCCGGAAACTGATGCAGCACCGCCTGCATCATGGTGAACTTGTACAGGTCGGTGTCGAGCAGGCTCTGGATGATGCCGGGCATGGCTAGTGTCCCTCTTGGTCGTTCGCGGCGCGCCGACGGTCGTGGCCACGTTCGGTTTCAGTGTAGCGGCATCGCCCGCGCCACCGGCGCGGCGGCACAATGCGCTCATGACGACATCGATCGCGCTGGAATTGCTGCGGCAGGTGCATACCGCGGCCGAGCGCTGGGGGGCTGCGCCGCGCATCAGGCGCCTGCACCTGCCGCCCCGCAGCGCGGCCGACTGCGACAGCGGACCGGACGCGGAATTCTGCGCCCTGGAGCTCGAGGACGGCGCCTTCGGCCTGTCTTTCCTGCTGCTGGGCGACACGCTGCGGCGCCTGCTGGCGCGGCACGGCAGCGGCCATGGCGTGCCGCTGGCCGGCGCCGATGCGCTGCGTGTCGCCGAGGGCTTTGCCGGCGGCGACGACGCCACGCGCGCGCTCGGGCTGGCGGCCATCAACGCGCTCACCCATTCGGCCTGGCGGCGCGCCGGCTATCAGCCGCCGGCGGCCGGCAATTCGCTCGGTGACTTCGCGCTGTCGTCGGCCGACCATCTGGGCATGATCGGCTGCTTCACGCCGCTGGTGGAACGCGTGCAGCAGCAGGGCGCGCGCCTGACCATCGTCGAGCTCGGCGCCGACAAGGTCGCGGCGTTGCAGGCGCGCTTTCCCGGCGTCCACGTCACGCTCGAACGCAGCGCCCTGGCGCACTGCAACCGAGTCGTCGGCACCTCCACCATGCTGCTCAACGACACCCTGGACGAGATGCTCGCCAGCTGCCGCGCGGCGCAGGAATTCGCCGTCATCGGCCCGTCCGCCGGCCTGTGGCCGGACGCGCTGTTCGAGCGCGGCGTCACCCGCGTGGCCGGCACCCGGATCGAGGATGGGCCTGCCTTCGCGGACGCCATCGCGCGCGGCGGGCGCTGGGGCGACGCCGCGCGCAAGTTCGCCATCACGCGCGATGGCTGGCCGGGCTGGCGGACACTGCTGCGATGAGCTGACTACGCGAGCCAGCGCGTGAACCCCTGCACCGGCTCGCGCGGCGTAGCGAAACCGTTGACCAGCGCCGCTTCATCCGCGTAGCCAAGCGACATGCCGCACACCAGCGTTTCTTCCGTGCCGGCGCCGATGTGCGGCAGCACCGTCGTGGCGTAGTCACACCAGGCCGCCTGCGGGCAGGTGTGCAGGCCGCGCGCACGCGCCGCCAGCATGACGTTCTGCAGGAACATGCCGTAGTCGACCAGGCTGCCCTGCCCCATCACGCGCTCGAGCGTAAACATCAGGCCCACCGGCGCGTCGAAGAAGCGGAAATTGCGCTGGTGCTGCACGTGCATCTTGTCCTTCTCGCCGCGCTCGATGCCAAGCAGCTGGTACAGGTTCCAGCCGAGCGTTCGCCGCCGCGCCAGGTAGGGATCGACCCACTGGCGCGGGTAGTAGTCGTAGCCGGGCTGCCGGTCTGCTGGCGCGCCCGGCTGCGCGCGGCGCGCGTCGTGCGCGGCGCACACCTTGCGCACCAGTTCGTCGCGCGCATCGCCCTGCAGCACGTACACCTTCCATGGCTGGGCATTGGTGCCGCTGGGCGCGCGGCTGGCCACGCGCAGGATGTCCTCCAAGGTCTCGCGCGGCACCGGCGTCGGCAGGAAGGCGCGCACGCACAGGCGGTTCTCGATCACGGCGTCGACGCTGGCGGGGTCGGCGATCGGGGCATCGACGCGCCTCATTGCAGCGCCTCCAGCACCGAGCGCAACGCCGCCGGCAGCGGCACCGGCCGCTGCGTGGCGCGGTCGACGTAGACATGGACGAAATGGCCCTTGGCGGCGGTCTCGGCACCGCCTTCGGCGAACAGCCCGAGCTCGTAGCGCACGCTGGAGCCGCCGATGCGCGCCACGCGGATGCCGGCCTCGACATTCTGCGGAAACGCCAGCGGCGCGAAGTAATGGCACTGGGTCTCGACCACGAAGCCGATCACCTGGCCGGCGGCGGTGTCGAGCACGCCGCGTTCGATCAGGTGCGCGTTGACGGCGGTGTCGAACCAGGAGTAGTAGACGACGTTGTTGACGTGACCGTACTGGTCGTTGTCCATCCAGCGCGTGGTGATGGTGCGAAAGGCGCGGTAGGCGGCGCGCGGCTCCGGCCGTGGGCGTTCGGGCGTGTTCATCGCGCCGCATTCTGCCAGCGGCGCCAATACTCTAGCGCCACCGCGAAGGTGTTCATCTGCACCTGCACCGTGGTCTCGATGTCGTGCCCGTAGCCGCCCGCCATGCTGAAGGCCAGCGGCAGCCGGCGCTGCCAGGCCCAGCCGAACACGCGCCGGTCGCGCGCCTGCAGGCCGTCGTAGCTTAAGCCAAGGCGCCCCAGTCGATCGCCCTCGTGCGGGTCGGCGCCAGCCAGGTAGAACACCAGTTCGGCGTCGAAGCGCCGGTCCAGTTCGTCCAGTGCCAGATCGAGTGCCGCCAGGTAGTCGTCGTCGCCGGTGCCGTCGCGCAGGCCGATGTCCAGGTCGCCCGCCAGCTTGCGGAACGGGAAGTTGTTCTCGCCATGCAGCGAGAGCGTGAACACCGAGTCGTCGCGCTCGAAGATCGCCGCCGTGCCGTTGCCCTGGTGCACGTCGAGGTCAATCACTGCGACGCGTGGCCGGCGCGTGCCAGGGTGGCGGCGAAGGTGTTCACGCTGCAACACCCGCGCCGCCACCGCGACGTCGTTGAAGACGCAGTAGCCGGCGCCGCGCTCGGCGCTAGCGTGGTGCGTGCCACCGGCGATGTTGGCGGCGATGCCCTCGGCCTGCGCGGCACGCGCGGCCTGCAGTGTGGCGCCGACCGAGCGGCGCGAGCGCTCGACCATGGCCGCGCTCCACGGCAAGCCGATCTCGCGCTGCTGGCGTGCGTCCAGCGTGCCGCTGGCCACCGCAGCGATGTACTCACCCGTGTGCGCCAGCGCCAGCGCCGCATCGTCCACCGCCTCCGCCTGCGCCAGTCGCAGCATCGGCAGCTCCGCCGCCAGCCGGTCGCGCAGGCGCGAATACTTGCACATCGGAAAGCGATGCCCGGCCGGCAGCGGCAGCACGAACTGCGTCGAATAGAACGCCCTCATGCCGCGACTGCCGGGCCGTGCTGCGAGCAGTTAGAAAGCCGCATCTAATAATGCTGCATCGCAGCAAAACAGCTTGCAATCGAGTTGGAAAGGCCTAAAATTCGTGCCATGCTGCACTGCAACATAAGAAGTGGTTCAGGGCGGCAAACACTGAAGCCCCATCCACCATTGTCTAGGAGAGACACACATGTTGACTGCTGAACAACTCGTCGCCACCCAGAAAGCCAACCTGGAAACCCTGCACGGTCTGACCGCCAAGGCGTTCGAAGGCGTGGAGAAGCTGGTTGAGCTGAACCTGCAAGCCACCAAGGCCGCCCTGAGCGAGTCCGCCGAGCACACCCAGGCCCTGCTGTCCGTCAAGGACGCGCAGGAGCTGATCGCCCTGCAGGCCAGCCTGTTCCAGCCGCTGGCCGAGAAGGCCGCCGCCTACAGCCGCCACCTGTACGACATCGCCTCGGGCACCAGCGCCGAGTTCAGCAAGGCCTTCGAAGGCAAGGTTGCCGAGAGCCAGGCGCAGTTCGCGTCGGTGGTCGACAACATGGCCAAGAACGCCCCCGCCGGTTCGGAGACCGCCGTCGCCGTGATGAAGAGCGCCGTGGCTGCCGCCAGCAACGCGTTCGAGTCGGTGCAAAAGGCCGTCAAGCAGGCTTCCGACGTCGCCGAAGCCAACTTCAACGCCGTGACGACCAGCGCCACCAACGTCGCCAAGTCGGCCACCACCGCCGCCAAGAAGCGCTGATCGCAGGCCGCGCCCGGTGGGGTTTTGGCGCCGACCTGAAGCCAGGCTCCACCTGAAGCTGTCAAGCTCTCCACCTTGCCGATCCGATCGGCGAGGTGGCCAGAGCAAAGCCTTCACTCCGTGAGAAGGCTTTGCTCTGGTAGCAAACCCCGGCTGCCAGCAGCTTGTCTCCTCGGGTCCTTTCGACACCCCTACGGGGTTCAGGGATCCCTTCAAGGGCTGATCGCAAGATCAGCCCTTTTTTTGCGTTTGGCCGTGCCGGTCGGGTCGCCCGCCAGTGCGCGCACGCCAGGTGTTGCGGACCTGAAGTCAACAAAGCGGTGCCGACTTGCGTTAGATCAAAGAATCGTATTGAGAACCATTCTCGTTGGAGTTATCATCGCGACCTTTCCACTTTCGCAGTCTCTTCGCAAGGACATCCACATGAAAAAGCACTGGACTCTGGTCGCCGCCGTGGCGACCCTGTGCGGCGGCGCCGCGCTGGCGCAGGATCAGGCCATCAACCTGTACTCGGCGCGCCATTACTCGACCGACGAGGCGCTCTACAGCGACTTCACCAAGACCACCGGCATCAAGATCAACCGCGTCGATGCCGACGACGCCGGCATCATCGCGCGCCTGAAGGCCGAAGGCAGCGCCTCGCCGGCCGACGTGATCCTGCTGGTGGACGGCACGCGCCTGTGGCGCGGCGAGCAGGACGGCCTGTTCCTGCCGATCAAGTCCGCGCTGCTGGAGGACGCCATCCCGGCCAGCCTGCGCGCCACGCCGGCGGCCGACGGCGGCACGCCCTGGTTCGGTTTCTCCACCCGCGCCCGCGTGGTGGTGTACAACAAGGCCAAGGTCCAGCCGGCCGACGTCGACACCTACGAGGAGCTCGGCGATCCGAAGAACAAGGGCAAGCTGTGCATCCGCTCGGGCTCGCACCCCTACAACCTGAGCCTGTTCGGCGCCGTGACCGAGCACCTGGGCCCGAAAAAGGCCGAGGCCTGGCTCAAGGGCCTGGTGGACAACATGGCGCGCGCGCCCAAGGGCGGCGACACCGATCAGATCCGCGCCGTGGCCTCGGGCGAATGCCAGATCGCAGTCACCAACAGCTACTACCTGGCGCGGCTGATGCGCTCCGACAAACCGGACGACCGCGCCGTGGTCGAGAAGGTCGGCGTGGTGTTTCCCAACCAGTCGAGCTGGGGCACGCACGTGAACATCGCCGGCGCCGCGGTGGCGCGCCATTCGAAGAACGTCGCGGGTGCGGTCAAGTTCCTCGAGTACCTGGCCAGCCCGCCAGCGCAGAACTATTTCGCCAACGGCAACAACGAGTGGCCCATCGCCAAGGGCGTGGTCACCGACAACCCGGCGCTGAAGGCGATGACGGACGGCGGCCAGTTCAAGAGCGAGACCATCCCGATCAGCGTCGTCGGCGCCAACCAGCTCAAGGTGCAGCAGATGCTGGACCGGGTGGGATTCAAGTAGGTCGCCGGGCGACGTGTCTGCCGCGGCGGCGCTGACCCCGCCGCGGCACCGTCATCAAGTCACCGATCCGGCAGCACCCGGATCAGCCTGCCCGACGGGCTGTCGGTCACCACGTAGAGCAGCCCGTCCGGCCCCTGGCGCACGTCGCGCATGCGCTGACCGACCTCCTCAAGCAGCTTGTGCTCGGCCACCACCTTGCCGTCCTTGAGCTCGATGCGGTTCAGGTACTGGAACTTCAGCGAGCCGACGAACAGATTGCCCTGCCAGGCCGCGCCGTAGCGGTCGCTGGTCAAGAAGGCCATGCCCGACGGCGCGATCGAAGGCGTCCAGTGGTGCAGCGGCTGCTCCATGCCCGGCTGGCTGCTCCGGCCGCCGCCGACCGCGCTGCCGTCGTAGTTGACGCCATGGCTGATCTGCGGCCAGCCGTAGTTGCGACCCGGCTGCGGCAGGTTGATCTCGTCGCCGCCGCGGGCGCCGTGTTCGTGCATCCAGAAGCCGCCATCGGGCGCCAGCGTGGCGCCCTGGGCATTGCGGTGGCCGTAGCTCCAGATCTCGGGCAGCGCACCGGCCTTGCCCACGAACGGGTTGTCCTTCGGCACGCTGCCGTCCTTGCCCACGCGCACGATCTTGCCGTGGTGGTTGTCCAAGGTCTGCGCGTCGTCGCGGCGCGAAAAGCGGTCGCCCAGGGTCAGAAACAGGCTGCCGTCGGGCTTGCCCGCCACCTGGCGCTCAACGATGCGGCAACCGAAATGCAGGCTGCTGCGGTACTTGGGCTGCTGGCTGAAGATCACTTTCACGTCCTCCAGCCGCGTCAGGTCATCCGACAACCGGGCACGCGCCAGCGCCGTGCTGTTGGTCGTGCCCTGGCCCGGTTCGCTGAAGCAGAAGTAGATGGTGCGATTGCTGGCGAAGGCCGAATCGGTGATGACGTCGAGCAAGCCGCCCTGCCCGCCCGCCGCCACCTCGGGCAGGCCGGCCAGGGCCGGCTGCAAGCGGCCATCGGGTGCGACCACGCGCATGCGGCCGGGCCGCTCGGTCACCAGGAAATGCCCGTCGGGCAGAAAGGCCACCGCCCACGGGTGCTGCAGGCCATCGGCCACGGTCTGGGCCGTGACGCCGGCGCCCTGCACCAGGGGCGCACACAGCATCGTGGCCAGCGCGGCCATCAGGGCCGGGCGACTCAAGCGGGCTTGGCGGGACGCCCGGGCGCTTTTCGCGCGCGCCGCCTGCGAATGGCAATGCGCAGATTCGGTCAAATCGGCAACTCCTTCAACACGGCGGACCAGCGGCCCACGACGTCAGCCATTGTGCCGGGCACGCGTACTGCTGCCAATGACCGAACGCTGCAGCATCCCTGCCTACGCTTGCTCGGCATCCAAGTCAAGATTACCTGAGCCATTTGTCGGAATTTAGCTGCAGGCGCGCGGGAATTTGTCCTACACTACGCCCGCTGTTGAGATGGCGTCGTCAGGCGCCAAGTCAGTGAGGACCTGGCCAGCGCTCCCGTCCGGCGCGCGAGCTGCCAAGAACAACGCAGGATTCATGTCGAAGAAAATCGCCGCCCTGATCGTGCTGGCCGCCGCCGGCCTGCAGTCCGCCCAAGCCACTCCGGTGGACGATCTCGAAAAATTCCTCATCCAGCACGGCCTGACCAGTTCACGCCTCGGCGACACCATCCACCAGGCCACCGACCGCGCCGCGGCGCTGGTCAGCAACGCCATGAACGCCATCGGCGTGCGCTACCGGCTGGGTGGCACCTCGGCCGAGACCGGTTTCGATTGCAGTGGCTTCGTGCGCGCCATGTACCAGCAGACCGTGGGCCTGGTGCTGCCGCGCCGCGCCGCCGAGCAGGCCGCGGCCACGGCCAAGATCGAGAAGTCCGAGCTGCAGCCGGGCGATCTGGTGTTCTTCAACACGCTGCGCCGCGCCTACAGCCACGTCGGCATCTACCTGGGCGACGGCAAGTTCATCCACGCACCGCGCACCGGCGCCCACGTGCGGGTCGAGAACATGAACGTCAGGTACTGGCAAAGCCGCTTCAACGGCGCGCGCCGCGTGCTCGGCGACTCGGCCGCCCCGACCACCGCCGCAAGCAGCGGCGGCGCGCTGCGCGTGCTGGAGCGCGAATCACCGGCACCGACCCGCGTGCGCCTGGGCGGCAGCTTCAGCCAGCCCGCCGCCGCGGCCGCGCCCGCCGAGCAGCCGCGCTTCGACGCCGATCGCATCTGAGCTGCGCCGCCTTCAGGCAACGAGGACGTCAAAAGAAAGGGCTCCACGGGAGCCTTTTTTCTTGCCGCCGCCGTCAGTCGTCGCCGGCTTCGAGGCCCGGAAACAGCACCTCGGTGAAGCCAAAGTGCGTGAAGTCGCGCACCCGCATCGGGTACAGCACGCCATTGAGATGATCGCACTCGTGCTGCACCACGCGGGCGTGGAAGCCGTCCACCTCGCGCTCGATCGGATCGCCATAAGGATCGAAGCCACGATAGCGGATGCGGCGCCAGCGCGGCACCACGGCGCGCAGGCCCGGCACCGACAGGCAGCCTTCCCAGCCCTCTTCCTCCTCATCCGACAGCGGCGTGATCACCGGATTGCACAGCACGGTACGCGGCACCAGCGGTGCGTCCGGGTAGCGTGGGTTGACCGCATCGGCGCCGAAGATCACCAGCTGCAGATCGACGCCGATCTGCGGCGCCGCCAGGCCGGCCCCGTCGGCGGCGCGCATGGTGTCCACCATGTCGCGCACCAGCAGGTGCAACTCGTCGGTATCGAAGGCAGCGACCGGCTGGGCGACGCGCAACAGGCGCGGATCGCCCATCCTCAGGATCGGGTGGATGGCCATTCGCGCATCATCGCACGCGCGGCGGGCTCGACGCGGTTGTGGCGGGTTGTCGAAGAATCAGCGCCGACCGCCACGGCGCCCAGGCCGGTGCCGGTGACCATGACTGTGCCGATGGCCGCCGCCAATGCGGCCCCAGATGCCGATCGACACCGGCGGCGCGGCGTAGTAAGGCCGCTGCCAGTACGGATACGGCGTCGCGTAATAGGGCGAACCGTAGTACGAGTATGCCGGGCCCGGCTGCACCACCACCGGCGCGCCAACCTCGTAGTACGGATCCACCGGCGCCACCACGCATCCGCCCAGCCCTGCCAGCACGCCGGCGGCAAGCACCAGGGCGACGCGGCGCGCCCATGAAGAAGAGCCTCGAACTGCCATGTCAGCTTCTCCTGCGAAGTCCATCCACGTACAACGCCCGAACCCAGGCCGGACGTTGACTTGTCACTCTAACGCCGCCGTGTAAAGCCGGCCGTGCTGTCCGGCTCGCGCGCCTGTTCCGGATCAAGAAGCCAGCCAGGCAGCGCCGCGCACGCCCGAGGAGTCGCCATGCCGCGCCGGCACCAAGCGTGTGCGCACGCTGTCGCTGAAGACGTGCGGCAGCCACAGGCGCGGCACCGCCTGGTACAGCTCGGCGACGTTGCTCATGCCGCCGCCCAGCACGATCACGTCCGGATCGAGGATGTTGATCACCTGCGCCAGCGCACGCGCCAGCCGCCCGGCGTAGCGCTCGAAGCTGGCCTGCGCGGCGGCGTCGCCGGCGCGCATTGTGGCCACAATCTGCTCGGCGTCCAGCTGCTGCCCCGTGACCGCCCCGTGGTCGGCGGCGAAGCCGGGGCCCGACAGCCAGCTCTCCAGGCAGGCGCGCCGACCGCACCAGCACGCCGGCCGCGCCAGCTCTCCTGCGCTGGCCAGCGGCAAGGGGTTGTGGCCCCACTCGCCGGCGATGCCGTTGCAGCCGTGCAGCACCCGCCCGCGCACCGCGATGCCGGCACCCACGCCGGTGCCCAGGATGGCGGCAAACACCAGCTCGGCCCCGGCACCGGCGCCGTCGGTGGCCTCGCTCAGCGCCAGGCAGTTGGCGTCGTTTTCCAGCCGCAGCGGCCGGCCCAGCAGCGCCTGCAAATCGTCCCGCAGCGACTGCCCGTTCAGCACCGTCGAGTTGGCGTTGCGCACGCGGCCCGTCAGCGGCGACAGGCTGCCCGGCATGCCGATGCCCAGCGGCAGGCCGTGCGCACCCAGGCGCTGCTCGGCCCGCGTCACCAGATCGGCGATGGCCTGCAAGGTGCCGCGATAGTCGCCCTGCGGCGTGGCGCGGCGCTCACGCAGCAGAAACGCACCGTCGGGCGCCAACGCGGCGATCTCGATCTTGGTGCCGCCGAGATCGATGCCCAGCCGCGTGCCCGGCACTGCCTTCATGCGCCGCCGAGCAGCGCGCGCATCGCCTCCTCGTCGATCACCTCGACGCCAAGCTCGCGCGCCTTGTCGAGCTTGCTGCCGGCCTCCTCGCCGGCGACGACGTAACTCGTCTTCTTACTGACGCTGCCGGCCACCTTGGCGCCGGCGGCTTCCAGCAACTCCCTGGCCTGCTCGCGGCTCAGGGTCGGCAAGGTGCCGGTCAGCACGAAGGTCTTGCCGGCCAGCGGCAGCAGCGCGGCCGGCGCCGGCTCGCCCTCGGACCAGTGGATACCGACCGCGCGCAACTGCTCGACCACCTCGCGGTTGTGCGGCTGCTGGAAAAAGGTATGGATGCTTTCGGCCACCACCGGGCCGACGTCGGGCACCTGCGACAGCTGCTCCACGCTGGCGTCCATGACGCCGTCGAGCCGGCCGAAATGGCGCGCCAGTTCCTTGGCCGTGCTCTCGCCGACGTGGCGGATGCCGAGCGCGTAGAGAAAGCGCGCCAGCGTGGTCCGCTTGGATTTCTCCAGCGCCGCCAGCAGGTTCTGCGCCGATTTTCCGGCCATGCGATCCAGCGCCGCCAGGCTGACGAATCCCATGCGGTACACATCCGGCAGCGCGTGCACGATGTTGCCGTCGATCAGCTGATCGACCAGCTTTTCGCCCAGGCCCTCGATGTCCAGCGCGCGGCGCGAGGCGAAGTGCAGCAGCGCCTGCTTGCGCTGCGCGCTGCAGAACAGGCCGCCGGTGCAGCGGTGGTCGGCCTCGCCCTCCTCGCGCACCACCTCGCTGCCGCACACCGGGCACTCGGCCGGCATGCTGAACTCCACGGCGCCGGCCGGGCGCTTGTCGGCCAGCACCGACACCACTTCCGGGATCACGTCGCCGGCGCGGCGCACGATCACGGTGTCGCCGACGCGCACGTCCTTGCGGCGCGCCTCCAGTTCGTTGTGCAGCGTGGCGTTGGTCACCGTGACGCCGCCGACGAACACCGGCTCCAGCTTGGCCACCGGGGTCAGCTTGCCGGTGCGGCCGACCTGCACGTCGATCGCCTGCACCGTGGTCAGCTGCTCCTGCGCCGGGTACTTGTGCGCCACCGCCCAGCGCGGCTCGCGCGAGACGAAACCCAGCTCGCGCTGCAACGCCAGCGCGTCGACCTTGTAGACCACGCCATCGATGTCGAACGGCAGCGCGTCGCGCTGCGCCGCCAGGTCGGCGTGGAACGCCGCCAGCTCGCCGGGCCCGTGCGCGCGCCGAACCAGCGCCGAGACCGGAAAACCCCAGGCCCGCAGCGCCAGCAGCAGATCCCAGTGGCTGTCGAAGCCCGGCCCGCCCTGCGCCGGCAGCGTGACCTCGCCCAGGCCGTAGGCGTAGAAGCTCAGCCGGCGCTGCGCCGCGATCGCCGGATCGAGCTGGCGCACCGCGCCGGCGGCGGCGTTGCGCGGGTTGACGAAGGTCCGGGCCGCCTTGTCGCCCGCGGCCAGGCGCTCGCGCATACGCTCGTTCAGCGCCTCGAAATCGTCGCGCCGCATGTAGACCTCGCCGCGCACCTCCAGCACCTCCGGCGCACCGCCTGCCAGCTTGAGCGGGATCTGCCGGATGGTGCGGATGTTCTGCGTCACGTCCTCACCGGTCTCGCCGTCGCCGCGAGTCGCCGCCTGCGCCAGTACGCCGGCCTGGTAACGCAGGCTGATGGCCAGGCCGTCGAACTTGGGTTCGGCCACGTAGGCGATCGGCGACCCCGCCAGCGCGGCGCGGGCGATGGGGCCCAGCGGCTCCTGGCGATGGCGCGGGTCGCCGGGCTTGAGTTCGGTGCGGCGCTGCTCCGACGCCAGGTAGTTGCGCACCTGCTCGTCGAACTTTTCGGCACCGGCCGCCGTGGTGTCGGTCTCGGTGCGGATGCTGAGCATGGGCACGGCGTGGCGCACCGGCGTGAACCCCGCCAGGATGCCGCCGCCGACGCGCTGGGTCGGCGAGTCGGGCGTGCGCAACTCAGGGTGCGCCGCCTCAAGCGCCTGCAACTCGGCGAACAGCTTGTCGTACTCGGCATCCGGAATCTCGGGCGCGTCCAGGGTGTAGTACTGATGGGCGGCCAGGTTCAGCGCGGCCCGCAGTTCTGCTGCTCTGATGTCAATTTTCATGGCTGTCCGCGTCGTCTACACCAACGCCTGTGCGGTATCTCGATGACAAAATGACCTCGCTTCGCTTCGATGACGGAATGACACACGCAGTCATGGCGCCAAGCGCCGTCATTCACGGCCGGTAGGCCGAAGTCATGCGCCGCAGGCGCGTCATGCGGCGAATTCAGCTGAACAGCCGCCGCGCCTGCGGCGAACCCGCCGCCAGGTCGTGCTGCTCCAGCGTCTCATACAGCCGATCCAGGTCGGCGCCGATGGTCTCGATCATGCTCGGGCGCAGCGGCTGGCCGGCGTCGTCGGTGATCAGGCCGTCCATGGCCTCGGCCAGCGCGAAGGCGGCCTCGCGCAGGCGCTCGAAGGGCTGCTCGCTGCGGTGCACCTGCGGCACGTCGAGGTTGAGCGTGACTTCCTTGATGGCGGCCTGGGTCGGGTCCTCGGACAGCGCCGCCTGCGCATCGAAGCTCAGGTCCAGGATCGGCGGCAGGCCCGGCTCGCTGGAGGCCAGCACCATGCGTCCCGGCACCGCGCCGGCGACGAAACCCAGCCGCGCCGCCTGCTGATGGATGAAACCGGGGCTCCAGGCGGCGCCGCGCGCGCGCAGGGTGAAGCCAAGCTGGGCGTCGTGCTGGCCGGCAAACTGGTCCAGTTCACGCCCTCGTGCCACCTCGTGCAGCATCTCGGGGAACTCCGGCGCGCCGCCGACGGCGTCGGCGTAGCGCTGCGCCTTCACGACGAACTCGGAATACTCGATCTCGTTCAGCGCACCGGTGCGGTTGGCCAGCTGCACGCCGGCCTGGATCGCGCTGTAGCGCTGGCCGGCGAGCGGGAATTCCCATTCGCCGCTGGCCTCGTTCTGCGCCTCGACCGCGAACGGCTTGCTGCCGACCCGGCGCGTGTGCGGCAGCGCCGCCAGCAGCGCGTCGCCCGAGACCACGCGACCGTCGAGCGCGATCGGCGTGATGACATCGATCAGCGCGTCGAGCCGCGGGCGCTTGTCGGGCACGGGCACCGGGCCCAGGGTGGGCCGGGGCGCGGCGGCGTCGAAGGAGGGCTCGACGCGCTCGGGCGCCGCCAGCGCCGCACCATCGATGGTCGGCTCCAGGCGCTGCGCCGCCGCGGGTTCCGACGCCGCGTCGGGCTGCGCCTGGCGCGGCTCGTTGCGGCGCGCGTTCCAGGTGTTGTAGGCGATCACGCCGCCGAGGATCAACCCGCCGGCAACGGCCAGCCCGACTTGCAGTGAACTCATGCGACACGCTCCGCGTGCGGTTGGGCGTTGAGCGTTGAGCGTTGAGCGTGAAGAGCACCTATCCCCACGCTGAACGCTGAACGCCGAACGCTCAACCTCTTCATGCTGCCTCCGCCATGCCGACGGCACGTTCCATGTCGACCGCCACGATGCGCGAGACGCCCTGCTCCTGCATGGTGACGCCGATCAGCTGCTCGGCCATTTCCATGGCGATCTTGTTGTGGCTGATGAACAGGAACTGGGTCTCTCGGCTCATGTGCGTCACCAGCTTGCAGTAGCGCTCGGTGTTGGCGTCGTCGAGCGGCGCGTCCACCTCATCCAGCAGGCAGAACGGCGCCGGATTGAGCTGGAAGATGGCGAACACCAGCGCGATCGCGGTCAGCGCCTTCTCGCCACCCGACAGCAGGTGGATGGTCTGGTTCTTCTTGCCGGGCGGCTGCGCCATCACCTGCACGCCCGAGTCGAGGATCTCGTCGCCGGTCATGATGAGCCTGGCCTGGCCGCCGCCGAACAGCTCGGGGAACATGCGGCCGAAATGCTGGTTGACGGTGTCGAAGGTGCTGCCCAGCAGTTCGCGCGTCTCGGCGTCGATCTTGCGGATCGCGTCTTCCAGCGTCGCCATGGCGTCCATCAGGTCGGTCGATTGCGCATCGAGGAACTGCTTGCGCTCGCGCGCCGTGGCCAGCTCGTCCAGGGCCGCCAGGTTGACGGCGCCGAGCGCCTGGACCTCGCGCTGCAAGCGCTCGATCTCGCCCTGCAGGCCGGCCAGCCTGACGCCGCCTTCGTTGATCGACTGCGCCACCGCCGCCAGGTCGGCCTCGGCATCCTGCAGCAGTTGCGTGTACTGCTCAGTGCCCAGGCGCGCGGCCTGCTCTTTTAGCTGCAGCTCGGTGATGCGCTGGCGCAGCGGGTCGAGCGCGCGTTCCAGTTGCAGGCGGCGCTCGTCGCTGGCGCGCAGCCTGGTGGTCAGGTCATCGTAGCCGCTGCGCTGCGCCCCCAGTGCCTGTTCACGCTCCAGTTTCAGCGCCAGCGCGCTTTGCAGGCCGGCCTGCGCGGCGGCATCGGTGAGCCGCGCCAGCTCTTCCTGCGCGCGCTGCTGCTCGGCATCGATACCGGCCGTCTGGCTGGCCGCGGTGTCGATGGTGCGCGCCAGCTCGGCGCGGCGCGCCTGCAGGCTGCGCTGGGCGAACGCCGCCTCCTGCGCCTGCCGCTCCAGCGCGCGCTGCTGCTCGCGCGCCTCGGCCAGCTTGCGCTCGGCCTCGATCACGCGCTCGTCGAGCTGGGCGTGGCGCTCCTGCGAGTCGGCCAGCTGCATGTCCAGCTCCTCGAAGCGCGCCTCGGCGGTCACGCGGCGCTCCTGCAAGTCGCTCAGCGAGGCATCGACCTCGGCCAGGTCGCCGGCGATCTGTTCGCTGCGCGCGCGCGTCTGCTCGGCCAGCTGCGTCAGGCGCAGGGTCTCGACCTGCAGCTCGTGCGCGCGCTGCTGCGCCTCGGCGGCCTCGCGGCGGGTGCCGGCCAGACGCTGGCTGGCATCGCTGTACGCGGCCTCGGCCCGCACCAGGGCATGGCGCGCCTCGTCGCTGATCAGCGACTGCGCGCGCAACTGCTTTTCGATGTTCTCGATCTCCTGCGCGCGCGCCAGCAGGCCGGCCTGCTCGGAATCGGGCGCGTAGAAGCTGACGCCGTGCGCGCTGACGCAGTGGCCGCTTGGCACGTAGATGGCGTCGCCGCCTTGCAATTGAGAGCGCGCCGCCAAGGCCTCTTCGAGGCTGGCGGCCGTATAGCAACCCGCCAGCCAGTCGGCCAGCAGGGCCTTCTGGCCCGCATCGTGCAGGCGCAGCAGGTCGGCCAGGCGCGGCAGGCCGGCGGCCTTCTCGGGCGGCGCGGCATGCGGCGGGCTGTAGAAGGCCAATTTTGCCGGCGGCGCATCATTGGCGAAGGCACGCACCATGTCCAGGCGGCTGACTTCCAGCGCCGACATACGTTCGCGCAGCGCGGCTTCCAGCGCGGCTTCCCAGCCCGGCTCGACGTGGATGCGGCTCCACAGCGCCTGCAAACCATCCAGGCCGTGCTTCTGCAGCCAGGGCTGGAGCTTGCCGTCGGTCTTGACCCGCTCCTGCAGCGCCCTCAAGGCGTCCAGCCGCGCCGACAGCTCGGCCAGCCTGGCGCTCTCGCTGTTGACGGCCTGCTGCGCCGCACGGCGCGCCTCGTCGAGCTGCGGCACGCTGTCCTGCAGCGCCTGCAGGCGGGCGTCGGTGACCTCGGCGGTCTCCTGCGCGGCGCCGAGTTGCGACTGCAGGTTCAGCAGGCGCTGCTCGTCAGGCGCGGCCAGCGCGTTCCGGTCGGCCGACAGCCGCTCGCGCCGGGTGCCCAGCTGGCGGGCCTGCTCCTCGATGCCGCGCTGCTCGGCCGCCAGCACCTGGATCTGCTGCTGCACCTGGCCGACGGCACTGCGCTGCTCGGCCGAGCGGCCCTGGGCGCTGCGCAGCGCGTCCTCGAGCTCGGGCAGCGCGCCCTGCTGCTCTTCCAGCTGCGCGGCCAGGGTGACGGCTTTCTCTTCGGTCTCGGCGTCCTGTCCAGCCAGCTGCTCGATCTCTTCTTCGGCCTCCTGCCTGCGCGCTGCCCAGTGGGTGATCTGCTCCTGCAGCTGCGCCAGCCGCGCTTCGGCACGCTGGCGGCCCTCGACCACGAAGCGGATCTCGGCCTCCAGCCGGCCGACCTCGGCGCTGGCCTCGTACAGCAGGCCCTGCGCCTGGTTGACCTGGTCGCCGGCGGCGTAATGCGCCTGGCGGATGGTTTCCAGGTCGGCCTCGACGCGGCGCAGCTCGGCCACGCGCGCTTCGAGTTCGTTGACGGCTTTCTCGGCCTCCTGCTTGAGCTTGACCTGCCCTTCCTCGGCCTCGGCGCGCTTGAGGAACCACAGCTGGTTCTGCTTCAGCGTCACCGCCGCCTGCAGGCCATGGTAATGCTGCGCCACCTCGGCCTGGCGCTCCAGCTTGTCCAGGTTGGCATTCAGCTCGCGCAGGATGTCCTCCACGCGCGTGAGGTTCTCGCGCGTGTCGGCCAGGCGGTTCTCGGTCTCGCGGCGGCGCTCCTTGTACTTGCTGACGCCGGCCGCTTCCTCCAGGAACAGGCGCAGCTCCTCCGGGCGCGACTCGATGATGCGGCTGATCGTGCCCTGGCCGATGATGGCGTAGGCGCGCGGCCCCAGGCCGGTGCCCAGGAACACGTCCTGCACGTCGCGCCGGCGCACCGGCTGGTTGTTGATGTAGTAGCTGGACGTGCCGTCGCGCGTCAGCACGCGCTTGACCGAGATTTCGGTGAACTGGCTCCACTGCCCGCCGGCGCGGTGGTCGCTGTTGTCGAACACCAACTCGACCGACGAGCGGCTGGCCGGCTTGCGCGCGGTGGTGCCGTTGAAGATGACGTCCTGCATCGACTCGCCGCGCAGTTCGGACGCGCGCGACTCGCCCAGCACCCAGCGCACGGCGTCCATGATGTTGGACTTGCCGCAGCCGTTGGGCCCGACCACGCCGACCAGCTGGCCCGGCAGCATGAGGTTGATCGGATCGGCGAAGGACTTGAAGCCCGAGAGCTTGATCGAGTTGAGACGCACTGACGCTGGAGCCCTCAGGGGCCGGAAGAACGGGTACGGAACCGGAGCCTGATGATACCGTGCGACGCCGGGCAAACCGGCGCTCCAGCCACGCCGGCCGCGGTTCGCCCGGGGTGCCGAAATGCTATGCGATGAATAGCAGACTCCTGGCGCCCCAGGTCGCATGAAAACCGCTTTCAGCGCCCGGATCAGGCGGCAATCACGCGTCGCGCCAGCCGGGACAGCGGCGTTTGCAGCCATTTTTCCAGCCGGTGCGGCAGCATCAGCGGCTTTAGCAGCATGCGCACCGCCTGGTCGGCGGGCAACCGGCGGCTGACCAGGCGATAGATGCGCTGGCTGATGTCGTCGAAGCTGGCCGCGCCAGCGGCAAACAAGGTTCCCTTGTGCGCCCACACGTGGCGCAGCGCGACGTCGGAGTCGCTCTCGCGCAACTCCTGCAAGCGGACATAGAGCACACGTGCCACCCGGGCGCGCGACATCGGCCGCGCGGCCTGCAGCTGCTTGAAGTAGGCCAGGAAATGCTTGAAATGACTCACCTCATCGGCGCGAATGTGGCCCAGCAGTTCGCTCAGCACCGGCTCCGGGCTCAGATCGCGCAGGGTCTGGTAGTAGGTGGTGGTGCCGGTCTCGACCACGCAACGCGCGACCATCTCCAGCGCCCGGTTGGATTCCAGCGCCTCCATGGTGCACAGGCCGGCATATTCGGCGAAGAAGCCGTCGTAGGCCCGCTGCCACGGGAAATCCGGCCACACCGCCTTGACGTAGAGCTCGAGTGCGCGGCCGTGCTGCAGTTCCTCGCGTTCCCATTGCTCGCGCAGCCAGGCGGCCACCTCAGGATGGTCGGCGTAGTGCTCGGCCAGATTGCGCGTGTACATGTCCGAGCCGGTCTCGATGAAAGAGGCACTGGCCAGCAGGTAGAACAGCTCTTCGCGCGATGCGACCAGCCGCCGGTCGATGCGGTCGTAGGCCACTTTCTCGACGCGCCAGCGAGGGTTGTGCCGGCATGCCAGGGTGGCGGCCGCCCGAACCGATCCAGCCGGCCGCCCGGCTTGGTACGCGGTGTCCGGCGTACCGCTCACCGGCGTCGTCGCGGCTGCCGTTCCACGCGGGGAAACACTCATCATCCGGTCATTGTGGCGCAGCAACACGACGCACGGCGCCTGCTCGTGGTGCCGCCCCGCCGTGCCGGCGCCCGGGGCGGGTCAGACGCGGTCGTTCAGGCCCTTGACACCGGCCTTCTCGGCGCAATGATCGCAGCAGAAGAAGCGGCCGCTGGCCTCCAGGCCATGGCCAAGGATGCGCACGCCGCAATGCTCGCAGGTGGGTGCGAGCTTGTGTGCGGCGCACTCGAAGCTGTCGAAGGTGTAGGTCTGGCCGGCCAGCGTGAGCTGGAACGACTTGTCGTACACGTTGCCGCAGGTGTCGCAGGGCTGGTTCATGGTGGTCTCCGTGAGGGGTTGGAGCCATTCAATCTACGCCCGGGTGCGGCGGGCCGGCGTAGTCCGGCACCGATAATGCGCCGCCATGAATCCCCTGCTTGCCCGGCTGCAGCCCTACCCGTTCGAGCGACTGCGCAAGCTGTTCGAGACGGTGACGCCCGATCCATCCCACCGCCCGATCAGCCTGGGGATCGGCGAGCCCCGGCATCCGACGCCCCGCTTCATCCAGGACGCGCTGGCGGCTGATCTGGCCACCGGCCTGGCTGCCTATCCGCCCACCGCCGGTTCGACCGAGCTGCGTACGGCCTGCGCCGGCTGGCTGCAGCGCCGTTACGGCGTCGACGTCGACCCCGCCACGCAGCTGCTGCCGGTGCTCGGTTCGCGCGAGGCGCTGTTCGCGCTGGCTCAGACCGTGGTCGATGCCAGCCGGCCCGGGGCCACGGTGGTGTGCCCCAACCCCTTCTACCAAATCTACGAGGGCGCGGCGCTGCTGGCCGGCGCCCAGCTGCATTACGTGGCCAGCGATGCGGCGCGCAACTTCGCGCCGCGCTGGGACCGGGTGCCCGATGAAGTGTGGGCACGCACGCAGCTGGTGTACGTCTGCTCGCCCGGCAACCCGACCGGCGCCGTGATGCCGCTGGATGAGTGGCGGCTGCTGTTCGAGCTGAGCGACCGCCACGGCTTCGTGATCGCCTCCGACGAGTGCTACAGCGAGATCTATGCCGGCGACCAGCCGCCGCTGGGCGGGCTGGAGGCCGCCGCCAGGCTCGGCCGTCCGGACTTCCGCCGCCTGATCATGCTCACCAGCCTGTCCAAGCGCAGCAATGTGCCGGGGCTGCGCTCGGGCTTCGTCGCCGGCGACGCACGGCTGATCCAGCCTTTTCTGCTCTATCGCACCTACCACGGCAGTGCCATGAGCCCGGCCGTGCAGACCGCCAGCATCGCCGCCTGGTGCGACGAGGCGCACGTGCGGGACAACCGGCGCCGGTACCGCGAGAAGTTCGACGCCGTCACGCCCTTGCTGGCGCCGGTGATGGATGTGCAGCCGCCCGACGCCGGCTTCTACCTATGGGCCGGCGTGCCGGCCGCCTGGCAGGGCAGCGACACCGGCTTCGCGCGCGAGCTGCTGGCTCAATACAATGTGACGGTGCTGCCCGGCAGCTACCTGGCGCGCGAATCGAAAGGCGTCAATCCAGGCCGCGGCCGCGTGCGCATGGCGCTGGTGGCCGAAGCAGCCGAGTGCATCGAAGCGGCCGAGCGCATCGTTCGGTTCATCCAATCCAAGCCCTGAGGGCGCTCCCATGAGCCAGCAACTGCAGCAGATCATCGACGACGCCTGGGACCAGCGCGCCAAGCTCTCGCCCTCGACCGCGCTCAAGGACGTGGTCGACGCGGTCGAGCATGTGCTCGACGAGCTCGACGCCGGCCGCCTGCGCGTGGCCACGCGCGATGGCGTCGGCCAGTGGACCGTGCACCAGTGGGTCAAGAAGGCGGTGCTGCTGTCGTTCCGGCTGAAGGAGAACGAGTCGATGCGGGCCGGCGACCTCGGCTTTCTCGACAAGGTGTCGCCCAAGTTCGCCGGTATGGACGAGGCCGCCTGGCGCGCCTCCGGCGTGCGCGTGGTGCCGCCGGCGGTGGCGCGGCGCGGCAGCTTCATCGGCCGCGGCGTGGTGCTGATGCCCAGCTTCGTCAACATCGGCGCCTACGTCGGCGAAGGCACGATGGTCGACACCTGGGCCACGGTAGGTTCCTGCGCGCAGGTGGGCCGGCACGTGCACCTGTCGGGCGGCGTCGGCCTGGGCGGCGTGCTGGAGCCGCTGCAGGCCAACCCGACCATCATCGAGGACAACTGCTTCATCGGCGCGCGCTCCGAGGTGGTCGAAGGCGTGATCGTGGAAGAGAACTCGGTGCTCGGCATGGGCGTGTACCTGGGTCAGAGCACGCCGATCTTCGACCGCGCCAGCGGCGAGATCAGCTACGGCCGGGTGCCGGCCGGCAGCGTGGTGGTGAGCGGCAACCTGCCCCGGCAGGCGCCGGGCGGCCAGCCCTACAGCCTGTACTGCGCCGTGATCGTCAAGACCGTGGATGCGGGCACGCGCGCCAAGACCAGCATCAACGAACTGCTGCGGCCCTGAGCCCAGCGGACGGCCGGAAAGCCCGAGCCCACGGCCGGCATGTGGCCGACCCGCCTACCTTCCCTTCGTCACTCCAGACCAATAACCGCATCCCGTGTCCTCGCCCACCCGCCAGCTGGCCGAAGCCCTGATCGCCCGCCCCTCCGTCACGCCGCAGGACGCCGGCTGCATCGCGCTGATCCAGCAGCGCCTGGCGCCGCTGGGTTTTCGCGGCGAGGTGATCGACAGCGGTCCGGATGATCTCCGCGTGCGCAACCTGTGGTCGAAGCGGCCGGCGCGGCAAGCGGACGCGCCGACCCTGGTGTTCGCCGGCCACACCGACGTGGTGCCGCCGGGACCGCTGGATCAATGGACCAGCGACCCCTTCACGCCGACCGAGCGTGACGGCCGGCTGTACGGGCGCGGCGCCAGCGACATGAAGAGCTCGATCGCCGCCTTCGTGGTCGCGGTGGAGGAGTTCCTCGCCGACCAACCCGATGTGCCGCTGAACATCGCGCTGCTGCTCACCAGCGATGAGGAGGGCCCTGCGCTCGACGGCACGGTGGTCGTCTGTGAGGCACTGAAAGCGCGCGGCGAACGGCTCGACTGGTGCATCGTCGGCGAACCCACCTCGGTCGGCCGGACCGGCGACATGATCAAGAATGGCCGCCGCGGCACGCTGTCGGGGCGGCTCACCGTGCGCGGCATCCAGGGCCACATCGCCTACCCGCAGCTGGCCCGCAACCCGATCCACCAGCTGGCGCCCGCGCTGGCCGAACTGGTAGCCACCGAATGGGACCGCGGCAATGACTTCTTCCAGCCGACCAGCTGGCAGGTCAGCAACCTCCACGCCGGCACCGGCGCCGGCAACATCATCCCGGGGCAGGCGGTGCTGGACTTCAACTTCCGCTTCTGCACCGAATCGAGTCCTGAATCGCTGCAGGTGCGGCTCGAAGCCGTGCTGAAGAAACAGGGTCTCGATTACCAGCTGGCCTGGACCCTGGGCGGCCTGCCCTTCCTGACCCCGCCCGGCAGCCTGGTCGATGCGGTGCGCGCGGCGATCCGCGCCGAGACCGGTCTGGTGCCCGAGCTGTCGACCACGGGCGGCACCAGCGACGGCCGCTTCATCGCCCAAATCTGCCCGCAGGTAGTCGAGCTCGGCCCACCCAACGCCAGCATCCACAAGATCGACGAGCACATTGCGCTGGCCGACCTCGAGCTGCTCAAGAACATCTACCGCCGCGTGCTGGAGCAGCTGGCCACACCCACATGATCCAGCTGCGCAACGTCGTCCTGCGCCGCGGCGCCAAGATTCTGCTTAATGAGGTCAGCATCACCATCCATCCGGGCGAAAAGGCCGGGCTGGTGGGTCGCAACGGCGCCGGCAAGTCGACCCTGTTCGCCCTGCTCAGCGGCACACTGCACGAGGATGGCGGCGACTTCAGCATGCCGGCGGGCTGGCGCATCGCCCAGGTGGCACAGCACATGCCGGAGACCGCCGAGGCGGCGACCGACTTCGTGCTGGCCGGCGACGAGCGACTCGTGGCCTTGCAGGCTCAGCTGGCGCAGGCCGAGTGCGCGGGCGACGGACTGGCGATCGCGCAGGCGCACGCCGAACTGCAGGACGCCGGCGCGCACGACGCCCGCGCGCGCGCCGAGGCGCTGATCCTGGGCCTGGGCTTCACGCCCGCGCAACTGGCCAACCCGGTCAACAGCTTCTCCGGCGGCTGGCGCATGCGCCTGCAGCTGGCGCGCGCGCTGATGGCGCCAAGCGACCTGCTGCTGCTGGACGAGCCGACCAACCACCTCGACCTGGACGCGCTGGTGTGGCTGGAGAGCTGGCTGCAGCGCTACGCCAGCACGCTGATCGTGATCAGCCACGACCGCGACTTCCTCGACGCCGTGACGCGCGTCACGCTGCACATCGAGGCCGGCAGCCTGAGCCGCTACGGCGGCAACTACAGCGCCTTTGAGGAGCTGCGCGCGCAGCAGCTGGCGCTGCAGCAGGCGGCCTACGCGCGGCAGCAGGAGAAGATCGCCCACCTGCAGAAATTCATCGACCGCTTCAAGGCCAAGGCGACCAAGGCGCGCCAGGCGCAAAGCCGCGTCAAGGCACTGGAGCGCATGGAGCGCATCGCCCCGGTGCTGGCCGAGGCCGAGTTCCAGTTCGAGTTCAAGGAACCGGCCAGCCTGCCGAACCCGATGCTGGCGATCGGCGACGCGCGCTTCGGCTACCGGCTGGCGGACGGCAGCGAGAAAACCATTCTCGAGCGCGTCAACCGCAGCGTGCTGGCCGGCCAGCGCATCGGCATCCTGGGCGCCAACGGCCAGGGCAAGTCGACCTTCGTCAAGACGGTGGCGCGTGCGCTGCCGCTGCTGTCGGGCAAGCTGACCGAGGGCAAGGGGCTGACGATCGGCTACTTCGCGCAGCAGGAGCTTGACGTGCTGCACGCGGGCAGCACGCCGCTGGAGCACATGGTGCGGCTGGCGCGCGAGACCGGCCAGGAGCACAGCGAGGCGGCGCGCGAGCAGCAGCTGCGCAACTTCCTGGGCAGCTTCAACTTCCCCGGCGAGATGGTGATGCAGCCGGTCGGCCAGTTCTCGGGCGGCGAGAAGGCGCGCCTGGTGCTGGCGATGATCGTCTGGCAGCGTCCCAACCTGCTGCTGCTGGATGAGCCGACCAACCACCTGGACCTGGTCACGCGCGAGGCGCTGGCGGTGGCGCTGAACGAGTTCGAGGGCACGCTGATGCTGGTCAGCCACGATCGCGCGCTGCTGCGCAGCGTGTGTGACGAGCTGTGGCTGGTGGCGCGCGGCCGGGTCAGCGATTTCGACGGCGACCTGCAGGACTACCAGCGCTACCTGCTGGACGAGGCGCGGCGGCGGCGCGATGCCGGCGCCGTGGCGCGGCCCGCCGACGCGCCGACCGCCGCCGCTGACGCCACCGAGCAGACCGCAGCCACCAGGCTCAATCCCGCCGAGCAGCGGCGGCTCGACGCCCAGCGCCGCCAGCAGCTGGCCGAGCAGACCCGGCCACTGAAGCGCGCCCTGCTGCAGGCCGAGCAGCGCATGCGGGCCCTGGCCGAGGAGCAGGCGCAGCTGGAACAACGCCTGGCCACGCCGCTCGCCCCGGCCGAGATCGCCGACAGCGGGCGGCGGCTGAAAGCCGCGGGCGAGGAACTGCAGGCGCTGGAGGACGAGTGGCTGCGCCTCGCGGCCGAGATCGACGCGCTGGAACAGGCCTTTGGCCCCGCCTGACCGGGCCGCACCAGGATTTGTAGGCCGAAGCCGCGTCTTGCGCCGCGGTCATGCGGCTGAGCGATTCAGCGGTTACAGTGCCCGCTGTCATCCACCACCACGAGGCAGGAGAACCCGCCATGGGCATCATCGTCACCATCATCGTCGGCTTCATCGTGGGCCTGATCGCGCGCGCCCTCATGCCGGGCAACCAGAGCATGGGCCTGATCATGACCACCATCCTGGGCATCGTCGGCGCGCTGCTGGCCAGCTACGGCGGCGCCGCACTGGGCCTGTACCCCCCCGGCACCGCGGCCGGCTGGATCGCCTCGGTGATCGGCGCCGTCATCGTGCTGTTCCTGTACGGGATGATCGTCAAGAAGCGTTGAACGCACGCTGCCGATACCTGCCACCCGACCCACCGCGCCACCATGGCCCGCCAACCGAAAGCCGATGCACTGGAACTGGCACGCGGCCATACGCGGCTGGAGCAAGCGGTGCAGCGCAGCCGCAAGATGCTGCGCAAGCGCGCCGTGGTCGCCGGCGTGGCCGGCGCGGTGCCGCTGCCTGGCCTCGACTGGGCCGCCGACGCGGCCATGCTGACGCAGCTGCTGCCCAGGATCAACGCCGAGTTCGGCCTGGCGCCGCACCAGATCGCCAAGCTGGACGCGCGCGAAAAAGAGCGCGTGCAAAAGGCCATCGGCATGATCGGCTCGGTGCTGGTCGGACGCGTCGTCACCAAGGGCCTGGTGCTGCGCTTCGCGCGCACGCTGGGCATGCGCCTGACCACCGCGCAGGCCGCCAAGTACGTGCCGATCGCCGGCCAACTGGTGTCGGGCGCGCTGGGCTACGCGGCGCTGCAGTACCTGGGCGAGCAGCACATCCGCGACTGCGTCCGCGTCGCCTTGGCGGCGCCACTGGCCTTGCCGGCGCCCGAGTCCAGCGCGCCGGATGCGCTGCCGGCCCCGGCCCACGCAACGCAAGCGTAGCGCGGGCACTTGTGCCCGCGTGCCAGGTCAGCGCCGCAACGCGGGCATGAATGCCCGCCCGACCCATAGCGGCACTGAACGGTGAGGAGGTCCGGCGCGCAGCGCCGTCATGGCGCCTTGCCCTGCCCCTCGAACCAGCGCGCCACCAGCGCCCGCTCGCCATCGGTCATCTGGGTCGAGTTGGACAGTGGCATGATCTTGCTGACCACCACCTGCTGGTAGATCAGCGGGGCGTTCTGCGTCACCAGCTGGGGCGAATCCAGGCGCAGGTTCTTCATCTGCACCGCCTCGCCGTGGCAGGAATAGCAGCGCTGCTCCAGCACCGGCTTCAGCTCGGCGTAGCCGACCACTTCCGGCAAGGCCGCCATCGCGGGCGCCGGCGCCGGGCGCAGCCAGGCGATCATGGCCAGCAGCACCAGCACGCCGGCCGCCGCGAACGGCCACGGGTTGCCCGCGCGGCCCAGGTGCCAGCTGTGGCGCTGCACGAAGAACTGGCGGATCAGCGCGCCGGCCAGCATCAGCAGCAACAGCACCAGCCAGCGCTGCGGGTGGCTGTAGAAGTGGCTGTAGTGGTTGCTGATCATGGCGATCAGCACCGGCAGCGTGAAGTAGGTGTTGTGCACGCTGCGCTGCTTGCCGCGCTTGCCGTGGATCGCCAGCGCGTCGGCGTCGTAGGGCTCGCCGCTGGTCATGGCCGCCACCACCTTGCGCTGGCCGGGGATGATCCAGAAGAACACGTTGGCGCTCATCGCCGTGGCCAGCATGGCGCCGACGATCAGGAACGCGGCGCGCCCCGAGAACAGCTCGGTGGCCAGCCAGCACGAAAGCGCCACCACCGCCAGCAGCAGGCCGGCCACGATGCGATCGCCATTGGGCCGGAAGCCGAACACGCGGCAGATCACGTCGTAGATGAACCAGAACGCCACCAGGAAGCCGACCGCGGTCGCGCCCGCGGCCACCGGCGACCAGTCGAACACCTGCTTGTCGACCAGGAAGGCGCTCGCGTTCCACAGGTACAGCACCGAAAACAGCGCGAAGCCCGACAGCCAGGTGCTGTAGCTCTCCCAGTAGAACCAGTGCAGCTTGCTGTCGATGCCGCCCTTGGGCGCCACCATGTACTTCTGCGGATGGTAGAAACCGCCACCGTGCACGGCCCACATGGCGCCGTCCACACCCTTTTCCTTCGGGTCGTCGGCGGTCGGCGCCAGCAGGTTGCTGTCGAGAAAGACGAAGTAGAACGAGGACCCGATCCACGCGATCGCGGTGATGACATGCAGCCAGCGCAGCAGCAGGTTGGCCCAGTCCAGCAGATAGGCTTCCATTGGTCGATACCTTTCATGCGGCTCGCCACTGCGGGCGCTGCGAGCCATTCAAGGGTAATCGCGCATCGGGCAGGGTCTGGAGGAAGGCCGCTGTCACTGGGCACCGCTGCGATCAGTCTAAAGTGTATACAAAACTGTTCGCAATCACCATAGGGAAATTACCAATGACGGCGCGACGCAACAATCGCCGCGCCCCGGCCGGCCCGAGCGACAGCCGAATCTCGAAATGAGGGAAAATGACGGGTTTTTCAGATCGTCGCAACCGCCCGACACCAAACTCAAGGATCACATCATGGGTAACAAGATCGTCACCGAAGCCATGCGCAAGGCCACCCCGCCGCTGCCGGGCGCGCCCCGCATCAAGCAGGGCGATGGCCAGCGCCGCAGCCTGGAGCGCGGCGTGCACACCCGCAGCAAGAAGAACCCGGGCAAGCGCCCGCAGCAGGGCTGAGCCGGCCACGACCTGGCCCATCAACGACAAACGGCGCCTTTGGGCGCCGTTTTTCTTTGTCCGCGCGCTGCGCGCCAGCCGCGCAGAAGGCCGCGCTCAGGAGCCGCGGTAGGTCGAATAGCTCCACGGGCTGGCCAGCAGCGGCACGTGGTAGTGCTGGTCGGTGTGCGCCACACCGAAGTCGAGATGCACCACGTCCAGAAAGGGCGGCTCGGGCAGTTCCACGCCGCGGGCGCGGAAGTACGCCGCCACCTCGAAGCTCAGCCGGTAGGTGCCGGCCTTGAGGCTGTCGTTGTCATACAGTGGGCCGTCGGGATTGCGGCCGTCGCTGTTGAGCGTGAAGCGCCTGACCAGCGTCGTGGCGTCTCCACGGGTCTCGTAAAGCGCCACCTGCATGCCGGCCGCGGGCGTGCCGTGCATGGTGTCGAGGACGTGCGTGCTCAGGCCCATAGGGGAAACTCCTTCCTTGATTGTGGACAAACGTGTATACACTTTAGCAGAATCCGACTATCATGGCGAACATGGAAGCTTCCAGCACCGATCTGATCGTCCAGGCGCTCACCCGCGCCATCGTCGAGCATCGCCTGCTGCCCGGCGCCAAGCTGGCCGAGCAGCGGCTGGCCGATCACTTCGAGGTCTCGCGCACGCTGGTGCGCCAGGCCTTGTACCAGCTGTCGCAAAAGCGCCTGATCACGCTGTCTCCCGCGCGCGGCGCCTTTGTCGCCAGCCCGTCGGCCGACGAGGCGCGCCAGGTATTCGCCGTGCGCCGCATGCTGGAGATCGAAATGACGCGGGCCTTCGTGCGCGAGGCCGGCGATGCCGACATCGACGCGCTGCGCGAGCACGTGGCGCGCGAGCAGGCCGCGCTGGATGACGGCGACGTCGCCGGGCGCACCGAGCTGCTGAGCCATTTCCACGTCCGCATGGCCGAGTTGCTGGGCAACCAGGTGCTGGCCCAGGTGCTGCGCGACCTGCTGGCACGCTGCGCCATCGCCACCCTGATGTACCAGAGCAGCCGCGCCGCCCACCATTCCTCGGACGAGCACGCGGCGCTGGTCGAATGCTTCGCCGAGCGCAACCTGGCCAAGGCCCTGAAGCTGATGAAGGAGCATCTCGACCATGTCGAGCGCGGCCTCAACCTCGACGGCCCGGTGCCGACCCACGACCTGAGCACGGCGCTGACCGCGGCCTGACGCCCTGCTGCCCTCCTGCGGATACCACGATGAGCATCTACGACAGCACCACCGCCTACCCGCGCGACCTGGTCGGCTATGGGCGCGACGTGCCGCATGCGCGCTGGCCGGGTGGCGCCCGGATCGCGCTGCAGTTCGTGCTCAACGTCGAGGAAGGCGGCGAGAACCACGTGCTGCACGGCGATGCCGGCAGCGAGCAGTTCCTGAGCGAGCTGTTCAACGCGGCCAGCTACCCGGCGCGCCACATGAGCATGGACGGCATCTACGAATACGGCTCGCGCGCCGGCGTCTGGCGCGTGCTGCGCGAATTCGAGGCACGCGGCTGGCCGCTCACGGTGTTCGGCGTCGCCACGGCACTCGAGCGCAACCCCGACATGGTCCGGGTGTTCCAGCAGCGCGGCGACGAGATCGCCTGCCACGGGCTGAAGTGGATCCACTACCAGAACATCGACGAGGCCACCGAGCGCGCCCACATGGCCGAGGCGCTGGCCATCATGGAGCACCTGATGGGCGAGTTGCCGCTGGGCTGGTACACCGGCCGCGACAGCCCCAACACGCGCCGCCTGGTGGTCGATGACGGCCGCCTGCTCTACGACAGCGACTACTACGGCGACGACCTGCCGCTGTGGATGAAGGTGCGGCGCAGCGACGGCCGCACGGTAAACCACCTGGTGGTGCCCTACACGCTGGACTGCAACGACATGCGCTTCGCGCTGCCGCAGGGCTACAGCCACGCCGACCCCTTCTTCCAGTACATGAAGGACAGCTTCGACGCGCTGTACGCCGAGGGCGACCCGGCCGGGCTGGACCGGCCCAAGATGCTCAGCATCGGCATGCACAGCCGGCTGCTCGGCCGACCCGGGCGCATCACGGCGCTGCAGCGCTTCATGGACCACGTCGCGCGCCACCCGCAGGTCTGGGTGTGCCGCCGCATTGACATCGCGCGCCACTGGATCGCGACCCACCCCTGCCAAGAATGAACCTCATGCCCTACACCCTGGACCAGCTCAACCAGGCGCCGATCGCCGAGGCCGAGCAGATGCTCGACGGCCTCTACGAGCACACGCCCTGGATCGCCGCCGAAGCGCTGCAGGAACGCCCGTTCCGCTCGCTGGCGCAACTCAAGCACGCCATGACGCGGGCGCTGGCGCGCGCCGGCCAGGAGCCGCAGCTGGCGCTGATCCGCGCCCACCCGGAGCTGGCCGGCAAGGCCATGGTGGCCAAGACGCTGACAGCAGAATCGACCAATGAGCAGGGCAAGGCCGGCCTGACCGACTGCACGCCGGAGGAATTCGCGCGCATCCAGCAGCTCAACGCCGACTACAACGCCAAGTTCGGCTTCCCCTTCATCCTGGCGGTGCGCGGCCCGCGCGGCAGCGGCTTCAGCAAGGCGCAGATCATCGACACCTTCGCGCGCCGCCTGCACAACCACCCCGACTTCGAGCTGGCCGAGGCGCTGCGCAATATCCACCGCATCGCCGAGATCCGCCTGGCCGACAAATTCGGCGCCGAGCCGGCGCTGGGCAACCAGGTCTGGGACTGGCACGAGGCGCTGGCCCGGCACAGCGACCCGGGCTTTGCCGAGGCCGGCCAGCTCACCGTCACCTACCTGACGCCGGCGCACCGCGCCTGCGCCCACCAGATCAGCCAGGACATGCAGGGCGCCGGCTTCGATGAGGTCGGCATCGACGCCGTCGGCAACGTGGTCGGGCGCTACCTCAGCGCCGACGAGGCGGCCGGCAAGGGCAACTCGAAGACGCTGCTGACCGGCAGCCACTACGACACCGTGCGCAATGGCGGCAAGTACGACGGCCGCGTCGGCATCTTCGTGCCGATCATGTGCGTGCGCGAGCTGGTGCGCGCGGGCCGCCGGCTGCCCTACAACTTCGAGGTGGTCGGCTTCGCCGAAGAGGAAGGCCAGCGCTACCAGGCCACCTTCCTCGGCTCCGGCGCGCTGATCGGCGACTTCAGGAACGAGTGGCTGGAGCAGCAGGACGCCGATGGCGTGACCATGCGCGAGGCGATACAGCAGGCCGGCCTGCGCGTCGAGGACATCGCCGCCATCCGGCGCGATCCGGCGCAGTACCTGGGCTTCATCGAGGTGCACATCGAGCAGGGCCCGGTGCTGAACGAACTCAACCTGCCGCTCGGCGTGGTGACGTCGATCAACGGCAGCATGCGTTTCATCGGCGAATTCATCGGCCAGGCCAGCCACGCCGGCACCACGCCGATGGACCGCCGGCGCGACGCCGCCTGCGCCGCGGCCGAGCTGGCGCTCTATTGCGAGCAGCGCGCCGCGCAGGACGGCGACTCGGTGGCCACCATCGGCATGCTGGGCGTACCCAACGGATCGATCAACGTGGTGCCGGGCCGCTGCAGCTTCAGCCTCGACCTGCGCGCGCCGAATGACGCCCAGCGCGACGCGCTGGCGGCCGACATCCTGCAGCGCCTGCAGCAGATCGCCACCCGGCGCGGCGTGCGTCACACGCTGGAGGAAACCATGCGCGCCAGCGCTGCGCCCAGCGCGCCCGAGTGGCAGCAGCGCTGGGAAGCCGCGGTCGAATCGCTCGGCCTGCCGGTGTTGCGCATGCCCAGCGGCGCCGGCCACGACGCCATGAAGCTGCACGAGGTGATGCCGCAGGCGATGCTGTTCGTGCGCGGCGAGAACGCCGGCATCAGCCACAACCCGCTGGAATCCACCAACGCCGACGACCTGGAGCTCGCGGTGCGCGCCATGCAGCGGCTGCTCGACGACCTCGCTGCCTGATGACTTCGCTGCGCTCAATGATCTCGCCGCTGCGCGGCCTTGATGACGCCGGCTGCGCCGGCATGACCAGGAAGGTCATGGCGCGAAGCGCCGTCATCGATGCCGCAACGCGGCGAGATCATTCCGTCATTGCCCCCACCACCCGATCGACCCCATGAACGACAACACCTACGCCGCCCTCGACGCCTGGATCGACCAGCATTTCGACGAACAGGTCGCCTTCCTGCAGCAACTGGTGCGCGTGCCCACCGACACGCCGCCGGGCAACAACGCCCCGCACGCCGAGAAGACCGCCGAGCTGATCGCCGCCTGGGGCTTCGAGGCCGAGCGCCACCCCGTGCCCGCCGATGAAGTGCATGCCTACGGCATGCAGAGCATCACCAACCTGATCGTGCGCCGCCCCTACGGCGAGGGCGGGCGCACCGTGGCGCTGAACGCGCACGGCGACGTGGTGCCGCCCGGCGAGGGCTGGACGCACGACCCCTACGGCGCCGAAATCGTGGACGGCAAGATGTACGGGCGCGCCACCGCGGTCAGCAAGAGCGACTTCTCCACCTTCACCTTCGCCGTGCGCGCGCTGGAAGCGGTGGCCAGGCCGGCGCGCGGCAGCATCGAGCTGCACTTCACTTACGACGAGGAATTCGGCGGCCTGCTTGGCCCCGGCTGGCTGCTGGCGCAGGGCCTGACCCGGCCCGACCTGATGATCGCCGCCGGCTTCAGCCACGAGGTCGTCACCGCCCACAACGGCTGCCTGCAGTTCGAGGTCACGGTGCAGGGCAAGATGGCGCACGCCGCGGTGCCGCACACCGGCATCGACGCGCTGCAGGGCGCGGTCGCCATCATGAACGCGCTCTACGACGAGAACCGCCAGTACCAGCAGCTGACCTCCAGGGTGCCGGGCATCAAGCATCCCTACCTCAACATCGGCCGCATCGACGGCGGCACCAACACCAACGTGATCCCGGGCAAGGTGGTGTTCAAGCTCGACCGCCGCATGATTCCGGAGGAAAACCCGGCCGAGGTCGAAGCCCGGCTGCGCGCCGTGATCGAGCAGGCCAGCCGCGCCTTCAATGCCGGCCGCCAGGACGAAGGCATCACGGTCGACATCAAGCGCCTGCTGCTGGCCAACGCCATGACGCCGCTGGCCGGCAACGCGCCGCTGGTGCAGGCGATCCAGCGGCATGGCGCAGCGGTGTTCGGCGAGCAGCCGCCCGCGGTCGGCACACCGCTCTACACCGACGTGCGCCTGTACGTCGAGCGCGGCATTCCGGGCGTGATCTACGGCGCCGGCCCGCGCACGGTGCTGGAAAGCCACGCCAAGCGCGCCGACGAGCGCCTCGACCTGCAGGACCTGCGTCGCGCCACCAAGGTGGTGGCGCGCGCGCTGTCGGATCTGCTGGCGACACAGTAAGAACCCCACTCCGACCCCACCCCCGAGCGGCGACAAGACCGCCACACCCCCACCCCCAGGAGACAAGATGAACACCACCTCCGTCCACCCGGTCGACGAGGTCCTGCCGACCGGCAAGCTGGCCGCGCTGGGCCTGCAACACGTGCTGGTGATGTACGCCGGCGCCATCGCCGTGCCGCTGATCGTCGGGCGCGCGCTCAAGCTCAGTCCGGACGAGGTGGCGCTGCTGATCTCGGCCGACCTATTCTGCTGCGGCCTGGTCACCCTGATCCAGTCCTTCGGCGCCACGCAGTGGTTCGGCATCAAGCTGCCGGTGATGATGGGCGTGACCTTCGCCTCGGTCGGGCCGATGGTGGCGATCGCCGGCAGCACGCCCGGCACCGATGGCGCGCGCCTGCTGTTCGGCGCCATCATCGGCGCCGGCGTGGTGTCGATCCTGATCGCGCCGCTGATCAGCCGCATGCTGCGCTTCTTCCCGCCGGTGGTCACCGGCACCATCATCGCGGTGATCGGCATCGACCTGATGCGGGTCGGCATCAACTGGATCTTCGGCAACCCGGTCGGGCCGACCGCGCCGCTGGTGGTGTCGCCCGAGCACGGCGAATGGCTGAGCCAAGTGCGCAGCGCCGCCGCCACCGGCGCGCCGGGCTTTCCCGAGGTGCCGCAGGGCGTGACGCTGGCGCCGACCATGCCCAACCCGCGCTATGCCTCGCTCGGCGGCATCGGCATCTCGGCCATCGTGCTGGCCTCGATCCTGCTGATCGCCAAGTTCGGCAAGGGCTTCCTGGCCAACATCTCGGTGCTGCTGGGCATCGTGGTGGGCGGCATCGTGGCCACCCTGACCGGCATGATGAACTTCGACAAGGTCGCCAACGCGCACTGGTTCGACGTCGTGCTGCCGTTCCACTTCGGCGTACCGATCTTCGACCCGGTGATGGTGCTGACCATGGTGCTGGTGATGATCGTGGTGATGATCGAGTCGACCGGCATGTTCCTGGCGCTGGGCGAGATGACCGGCGTCAAGATCGACCAGCCGGCGCTGGCGCGCGGGCTGCGCACCGACGGCCTGGGCACGCTGATCGGCGGCATCTTCAACACCTTCCCCTACACCAGCTTCTCGCAGAACGTGGGCCTGGTGGCGGTCACCGGCGTCAAGAGCCGCTTCGTCTGCGTCGCCGGCGGCATCATCCTGATCGTGCTCGGCCTGCTGCCCAAGATGGCGGCGCTGGTGGAATCGCTGCCCACCGTGGTGCTGGGCGGCGCCGGCCTGGTAATGTTCGGCATGGTGGCCGCCACCGGCATCCGCATCCTGGGCAACGTCGACTTCGTGAACAACCGCTACAACGCGCTGATCGTGGCGATCTCGATCGGCTTCGGCATGATTCCGCTGATCGCGCCGTACTACGCGCAGTGGCTGCCGGCGGCGATCGGCCCGCTGATCAAGTCCGGCATCCTGCTGGCCTCGATCGTGGCGGTGCTGCTGAACCTGTTCTTCAACGGCGCCCGGCGCGACGACGAGGCCACCATCCGCGCCGCCAAGCAGGCCGAAGCGCACTGATTGTTCACGGCAGAACAAAAAAGCCGGCCCTCGGGCCGGCTTTTTTCGTGCGCGCTCAACGTCGCGCCTGGCCGCTCACTTGTCGACCTGGCCGACCACGAAGGTCACGTTCATGTTGACGCGGTACTCGGTGATCTTGCCGCCCTCGATGACCACCTTCTGCTCCTTGATCCAGGCACCCCGCACCTGGTCGATGGTATCGGCGGCGCGGCCAATGCCGGCGAGGATGGCGTCCTCGAAGCTCTTGTTGCTGGACGAACTGATTTCAATGACTTTGGCGACGGTCATGGCTTGACTCCTTGGGGTTGTCGGCTCGTTGCGCGGGCCGGGGGTGAAAACTCTCTCACCTTAGGCGTTCCGCCACGCGCGCGCTGTGGGCCGAGTCCGACTTGCGCGTCAGCCCCCGCCGCGGCCTGCTTATGCCACGACAACATATATCAACAACAAACTATTGGTTTGTTTTCGCATAAGACATCGGTACATTGCGCGCTGATTTCAAGCACTGCCCGAGATGTACCAGTACACCGATTTCGACCGCCAGTTCGTCGCCCTTCGCGCGCAGCAGTTCCGCGACCAGCTCGAGCGCTGGCAGCGCGGCGAGCTGAGCGACGAGCAGCTGCTGCCGCTGCGCCTGCAGAACGGCTGGTACATCCAGCGCTACGCACCGATGGCGCGCATCGCCGTGCCCTATGGCGAGATCAGCAGCGCGCAGCTGCGCATGCTGGCGCGCATCGCGCGCGAATACGACCGGCCCGAGCCCGAGCTGCTGGCACACGCGCAGGCCACGCAGGACGCGCTGCAGGCCGCGCAGCCCGGCCTGACGCTGGCTCCGACCCGCCTGAAGCACGGCTACGGCCACTTCACCACCCGCACCAACGTCCAGTTCAACTGGATTCCGCTCGCCAAGGCGGCCGAGGTGATGGCGCTGCTGGCCAGCGTGCACATGCACGGCATCCAGACCAGCGGCAACGCGATCCGCAACATCACCTGCGAGGCGCTGGCCGGCATCGCACCCGACGAGATCGTCGACACCCGCCCCTTCGCCGAGATCCTGCGCCAGTGGAGCACGCTGCACCCCGAGTTCGCCTTCCTGCCGCGCAAGTTCAAGATCGCCTTCAACGGCGCCGAGGAAGACCGCGCCGCCATCGGCTGGTACGACATCGGCCTGCAGGCACGCACCAACGATGCCGGCGAGATCGGCTTCACGGTCCGTGTCGGCGGCGGCATGGGGCGCACGCCGCTGATCGGCCCGGTGGTGCGCGAGTTCCTGCCCTGGGACCAGCTGCTTAACTACGTCGAGGCCATCGTGCGCGTCTACAACCGCTACGGCCGGCGCGACAACAAGTGGAAGGCGCGCATCAAGATCCTGGTCAAGGCCGAGGGCCAGCGGTTCATCGACGCGGTCGAGGCCGAGTACCGGGCGATCCTGGAGCAGGATGATGCGCCGCACACCATCACGCCGGCCGAGCTGACGCGCGTCAAGGCCGGCTTCGTGGTGCCACCGCTGCAGCCGGCCGGTATTCCAGCCCAGACCAACATCGCCAGCGCGGCCTTCCAGCGCTGGCTGAAGCAGAACGTGGGCGCGCACCGCATCCACGAGCTGTGCGTGGTCACGCTCTCGTTCAAGCGCCCCGGCTGGGCGCCGGGCGACGCCAGCGCCGACACGCTGGACCAGCTCGCCGAGCTGGCCGAGCTGTTCAGCGCCGGCGAGGCGCGCCTGACGCACGAGCAGAACCTGCTGCTGCCCTGGGTGCACACCAGCGACCTGCCGGCGCTGTATGAACGCGCCAGGGCCCTGGGCCTGGCGCAGCCCAACATCGGCCTGCTGACCGACATGATCGCCTGCCCGGGCGGCGATTTCTGCTCGCTCGCCAACGCGCGCTCGCTGCCGATCGCCGCCGCCCTGACGCAGCGCTTCCAGGACACCGACGAGGTCACCGACCTGGGCCCGATCGACCTGCACATGAGCGGCTGCATCAATTCCTGCGGGCACCACCACAGCGGCCACATCGGCATCCTCGGCGTCGACAAGGACGGCAGGGAGTGGTATCAGCTCACGCTCGGTGGCAGCGACGGCTCGCGGCTTTCGGGTCCGGCGATGCCGGGCAAGGTGGTGGGCCCGTCCTTTTCCGCCGCCGAGGTGCCGGGCGTGGTCAACGCCATTCTGGACACCTACCGCCAGCGGCGCACCAGCCGCCAGGAGCACTTCATCGACACCCTGCGCCGCGTCGGCCACGAGCCGTTCAAGCAGGCGGCCAACGCGGCGCGACTGGACCCGGAGCGCCGCACCGCCGGCCAGGCGCAGGAAGCCGCGGTCTGATCCAGCGCGAGGACACCAGTATGAAACTGATCTCCCCCCCGGGCGAAGCCGTCGGGGCCGATGCCGCAGATGTGCTGCGCCTGGCCAACGACGCCGACCTGGCCGCGCTGGCGGCGCAGGGCGCGTTCGAAGGCATGGCGCGCATCGAACTGGAGTTCCCCGACTTCACCGACGGGCGCGCCTTCAGCCAGGCGGTGCTGCTGCGCCGCCGCTACCGCTTTGAAGGTGACATTCGCGCCACCGGCGAGGTGCTGATCGACCAGCTGGTGCAGATGCAGCGCAGCGGCTTCAGCAGCGCGGTGCTCGCCAGCGGCCAGGACGTCGGCGCCGCCGAGCGCCAGTTCCGCCGCTACGCCGCCTATTACCAGGGCGACGTGCTGCAGCCGCACCCGCGCTTCGCACGCAACCACGAACGGGCCGCGGCATGAACGCCATCACGCGATTCGCGCCCGACGCGGCGCTGCAGACCACGGCCATCGAGCGGCATGCCAGCCCCTCGCCGGAGTTCGAGGCCAGGCTGCGCGAGACCGTGGTCACCCTGCTCAAGGCCGCGGCCACCGGCCCGGTGGCACAGGCCAGCAGCCTGGGCGCCGAGGACATGGTGATCACGCACCTGATCAATGCGCACCGGCTGCCGATCGAGATCTTCGTGCTCGACACCGGCCTGCTGCACGCCGAGACGCTGGCCTTGCTGCAGCGACTGCGGGCCGAGCAGGCGTCGCGGCCGCACGCGCCGCTGACCGTCTACCACCCGCAGCCCCAGGCCGTCGCCGAGTTCGTCGCCCGCGAAGGCGCGGACGCGATGTACCAGAGCATCGAACTGCGCCAGGCCTGCTGCGCGATCCGCAAGCTGGAGCCGCTGGGCCGCGCGCTGGCCGGCAAGAAGGCCTGGATCACCGGCCTGCGGCGCGAGCAGTCGAACGCACGCGCCGGCGTGCCGCTGGTCGATCGCGCCGAGCAGGCCACCCGCGGCCTGCTGAAGTACAACCCGCTGGCCGACTGGAGCTGGGGCGACGTCTGGCACTACATCGCCATCCACCGCGTGGCCTACAACCCGCTGCACGACCGCTTCTACCCCAGCATCGGCTGCGCCCCCTGCACCCGCGCCATTGCCGTCGGCGAAGACTTCCGCGCCGGCCGCTGGTGGTGGGAAAGTGAAGACCTCAAGGAATGTGGTTTGCACGTCAAACCACATTCAGCGGCAGCAGCCGCAGCAGCGGCGCGAAGCGATGCTGCCAAGGTCTTCACTTCGGCGCAGGCTCATGTCGCCACAGGCGACGTGAAGGACGCGTCAGCGTCCGGCCGAAGCCAAAACGAGGCGGCAAAGGAATGCGGCTTGCATGTCAAGGCGCATTCAGGCGACGCATCAGCGGTGCCGGCGGACTTGCGGAGCAAGGCCGTAGCCGCCGAAGTTTCGGCGCAGGCTCATGTCGCCGCAGGCGACGTGAAGGACGCGTCAGCGTCCGGCCGAAGCCAAAATGAAGCAGCCAAGGAATGTGGTTTGCACGTCAAGAAGAAAGAGGGAGTCACCCCATGAACGCCCGCGCCGAACCCCGGTTGCTGCAAGCCGCCAGCGGCCACAGCCTCAGCAGGGCCCACCTCGACGCGCTGGAAGAAGAGACCATCTTCATCCTGCGCGAGGTAGCGGCTGCTTTCGAACGCCCCGCCCTGCTGTTTTCCGGCGGCAAGGATTCGGCGGTGCTGCTGAGGTGCGCTGAGAAGGCGTTCGTGGATCGGAACGGCGCCGATGGCGCCGTGGGCCGCATCCCCTACCCGCTGCTGATGATCGATACCGGCCACAACTTCCCCGAGGTGACCGACTTCCGCGACCGGCGCGCGGCCGAGCTGCAGGCCGAGCTGATCGTGCGCGGCGTCGAGGACAGCATGGCGCGCGGCACGGTGCGCCTGGCCCACCCGGGCGAGTCGCGCAACGCGCACCAGTCGGTCACGCTGCTGGAGGCGATCGAGGAGTTCCGCTTCGACGCCCTGATCGGCGGTGCGCGACGCGACGAGGAGAAGGCGCGCGCCAAGGAGCGCATCTTCAGCCACCGCGACGGCTTCGGCCAGTGGCAGCCCAAGGCGCAGCGGCCCGAGCTCTGGTCGCTGTTCAACACCCGCCTGCAACCGGGCGAGCATTTCCGCGTGTTCCCGATCAGTAACTGGACCGAGCTCGACGTCTGGCAATACATCGAGCGCGAGCAGATCGCCCTGCCCAGCATTTACTACGCACACCGGCGCCAAGTGGTGCAGCGCCGCGGCCTGCTGGTGCCGGTGACGCCGCTGACGCCGGCCAGGGACGACGAGACCGTCGAGACCCGCAGCGTGCGCTTTCGCACCGTGGGCGACATCACCTGCACCTGCCCGGTCGAGAGCACGGCCGCCACGCCGGGCGAGATCGTCATCGAGACGCTGGCGGTCCAGGTCAGCGAGCGCGGCGCCACGCGCATGGACGACAGGACCAGCGACGCGTCGATGGAAAGGCGCAAGCGAGACGGGTACTTCTAGGAACCGAACCGCCGAACGCAGAGCACGAAGAACGTCGCAAAAGACGCAGAAGGCATCTTTTTCGATTTGTCTTCTCTCGCGCCTTCTGAGTGATCTCTGCGTCCTCTGCGTTCAAAAAATTCCGCACGACTCCGCCATGACCATTGCAGAATCCATGACTGCCCACGCAGGTTCCACCGGGACAAGCCGTGGGACCGACACGCAAACCGCGCTCAGGTTCATCACCTGCGGCAGCGTCGACGACGGCAAGAGCACGCTGATCGGGCGCCTGCTGGTGGACAGCCAGGCGGTGCTGCAGGACCAGCTGGCCGGCGTCACCCGCGCCGGCGCGGCCGACCTGGCGCAGCTCACCGACGGGCTGCAGGCCGAGCGCGAGCAGGGCATCACCATCGACGTCGCCTGGCGCTACTTCGCCAGCGCGGCGCGCAAGTTCATCATCGGCGACGCACCGGGCCACGAGCAGTACACGCGCAACATGGTCACCGCGGCCTCGCAGGCCGATGCGGCGCTGGTGCTGGTCGACGCCACCAAGCTCGACTGGCAGAACGCCGGCCTCGGCCTGCTGCCGCAGACGCGCCGCCATGCGCTGCTGCTGCAGCTGCTGCGCGTGCCCTCGATCGTGTTCGCCATCAACAAGCTGGACGCCGTGGCCGACCCCGCGCTCGCCTACCGCCACATCCGATCCGCGCTGCAGCGCTTCACGGCGGGCGCAGGCATCGCGGCGGTGGCCACGGTACCGATCTCCGCCCTCCAGGGCTGGAACATCGTCGACCGGCACCCCGGCTGGTGCGGCTATGCCGGCCCGAGCCTGCTGGAGCTGCTGACGCGGCTGCCGGCAACGCCGCCGGACACCGAGCTGCCGCTGGCGCTGCCGGTGCAGTGGGTCGAGAAGTTCGCCTCATCGAACGCCACCTCGCGCAGCCGCCGCGTGTTCTGGGGTCGCGTCGCCGCCGGCCGCGTCGCGCCCGGCATGGCGGTGGCATTGCTGCCCGGCGGGCAAAAGGCCGTGGTGGCGCAGGTGCTCGACCATGCACGCCGGGCCGCGCCCGTGGCCGCGGGCCACAGCGCGGGCATCGTGCTCGATCGCGAGCTGGATGTGTCGCGCGGCGACTGGATCGTGGCCGCCCCAAAAGCAGCAGCCAGCGCGGGCGAGATGGACGACGCCGCCAGTGCCAGCCCCGGCTGGTCGCTGGCGCGCGAGCTGGACGCCACCGTTGCCTGGCTGGACGATGAGCCGCTGGTCGCGGGCCGCAGCTATTGGGCCCTGCATGGCCACCGCTGGGTCAAGGCCCGGCTGCGCCGCGTGCTGGGGCGGCTGGACATCCACAGCCTGACGCAGCAAGCCGCCGCGCAGCTCGACGCCAATGACATCGGCCATGTGGAGCTGGCGCTGCAGGAGCCGATTCCCACCCTGCCCTTCGCGCGCAGCCGCGTGCTGGGCGCGCTGATCCTGGTCGACACCGCCAGCCACAAGACCGCTGGCGCGGTCCTGCTGCGTTGAGTGCGCCGGCATCCAGGCCTAAAATTCATGGTTTGCCCGGCCGCGCCTCGAGCACCGGACCGCGCGCAGTTTCAGCATCACCCGAGTTGGTACCACACCCATGACTCACGTCGTCACCGAAGCCTGCATCCGCTGCAAGTACACCGATTGCGTGGACGTCTGCCCCGTCGACTGCTTTCTGGAAGGCCCCAACTTCCTGACCATCGATCCCGATGAGTGCATCGACTGCGCCGTCTGCATCCCCGAGTGTCCGGTCAACGCCATCTACGCCGAAGAGGACCTGCCCAAGGACCAGTTGCACATGACGGCGCTCAACGCCGAACTGGTCAGGTCGCCGAGGTTCAAGACCATCACCAAGCGCAAGGATCCGCTGCCCGACCACGACGAGTGGAAGGACCGGACCGGCAAGCTGAAAGAACTGGTGCGCTGAGCGGCGCCGGCGCGCAGCGCGCCGGCCGCGTCACCATTGCCACGCCCCGGGCGCAGATCGCCCGCAACGCCTGCGGGACAGGCCGGCCCGGCCCGACGCTGAGCCGCGATCAGGCCGTTGCGCGCCGCGCGCTGCGCTTGTATCGCACCAGTCATGTTGATCTGAATCAAGCGATGGCGCCTTAAGCGCTGGCTTTACACGCGAGTCACACGCTTTTCAGCTTGAGTTCAGAAGGCGCTCCGACAATGGCCTCACACCCGGACCACGCTGGGTGGCCTTGGAAAGGAGCGCAACCATGAAACCTCTTCGATCCTTTGCCTGCGGCCCGCTGCTGCTGTCGATGAGCCTGCTGGCACTGCCCGCCATGGCCAGTGACGACTGCGACGCGCCGGTACAGCAATGGCAGTCGCGCGACGCCGTGATGGCGATGGCCGCCCAGCAGGGCTGGCAGGTGCGGCGCCTGAAGATCGACGACGGCTGCTACGAACTGCGCGGGATCGATGCCCAGGGCCAGGCCTTCAAGGCCAAGATCGACCCCAGCACGCTGGACATCGTCGAGATGAAGCAGCGCAGCGACGACGACCGGCGCGAACGCCGGCGCCGGGGCCAGCGCTGGCCGGACCAGCCCGCGCCCGACGCCGCCACCGGCGACGCGCTGACTCCCCCACCTGGCGGCTCGCGCGGCCAGATCGAGTAACCCATCCGAGCAGGAGAGAAACCCCATGTCGAAACCCGTGATGACCACCCTGGCCACCGCATTGGCGCTGGCACTGCCCGCCGTGGCGCAAGCGCGCACCATGGCGATGACGATCCCGCTGAAGAACTACGGCGGCGATGGTGCCTACCTGGCGGTGTACCTGACCGATGCCCAGGGCGCCTACGCGCGCACGCTGTGGGTGGCCGGCGGCAAGGCCAAGTACTACAGGCACCTGGCCGACTGGAACCGGCTGTCGGCCGCCGACAGCAAGCGCCTGCAGGGCGTGACCGGCGCCAGCGTGGGCGCCGGGCGCACGCTGAAAGTGACGGCCGACCTGGCCGACGCGCTGATCGACGCCGGCTACGAGATCCGCATCGACGCCGCGGCCGAGGACATGCGCGACAGCCCATCCGAGATCCGCGTGCCGCTGACCAGCGACAACGCCGGCAAGCCGCACGCCGGCAAGCAGTACATCCAGTCGCTCACGTACCAGTTGCAATAAGGAGCCTCGATGGCCTGGAAGCTGATCCACCGCTGGCTGGGCCTGATCGCCGGCGCTGTGGCGCTGGTGATCGGCATCACCGGCACGGTGCTGGCCATCGACCCGATCCTCTCGGCCTGGCAGGCCAACCCGGCGCCCGCCGGCCTGCCGGTCTCGACCCTGGCCGAACGCGTGGCGGCCACCATCCCCGGCGCGGAGGAAATCCGCCGCCTGCCCGCGGGCGACATCGTGGTGTTTTCCTTCGACGGCGGCCAGGCCCGGGCCGACCGCATCGATCCGGCGAGCGGACAGGTGCTGGGCGACTACCAGCCGTCGGCGCTGTTTCGCTGGTTCAGGAACCTGCACCGCTCCTTCCTGCTTGGCGACGCCGGACGCATCACGGCGGCCGTCGTGGCGCTGGCCATGCTGCTGCTGTCGATTTCGGGGCTCGAGCTGCTGCAGCGCCGCCAGGGCGGCTGGCGCCGCGTGTTCTCACGCGCGCGCGGCACGCTGCTGCAGCGCCTGCACGTGATCGCGGGCCAGGCGCTGGTGCTGGTGCTGGCGATCTCGTCGATCACCGCGCTCTACATGAGCGCCGTCACCTTCGACCTGGTGAGCGTGGACGCGGACATCGATACCCATGCGGTCTCGACCGTCCCCGCAACAGCAGCGCCGCCCGTGTCTGCGGCCGATTTTTCCTTGCTGCAACAAGTGCCGGTGCAGGATCTGAAGCGGCTGAACTTCCCCGCCGCCGAGGACCCCGAAGACACCTGGCGCGTCACCACCGGACAGGGCCAGGGCTGGATCGACCGCTATTTCGGCCAGACGCTGGACTGGCACGACGCCGGCACGGCGCAGCAGTTGCAGGACTGGGCCATGGTGCTGCACACCGGCGACAGCGCCTGGGCCTGGGCACTGGTGCTGGGCCTGGGGGCGCTGAGCATCCCGCTGTTCTGGGTCACCGGCCTGCTGCTGTGGCTGCAGGGGCGCCGCCTGGTACCCCGCATCGCCAACAACAGCGCCCTGCCCGCGGCCGACACGCTGATCTTCGTCGCCAGCGAGAACGGCAGCACCTGGGGCTTTGCCGAGGCGCTGCACGCTGCGCTGGTGCGCGCCGGCCACAAGGTGCGCACCGAGGGCGTCGAGCGTTTTCGCACCGGAGCAGCCGTCAAGCAAATCTTCCTGCTGGCCGCCACCTACGGCGACGGTCAGGCCCCGGCGCACGCGGCGCGGGCACTCGATCGCATCGCCCAGGAACCAGTCACGGCCGCGCGCGTGGCGGTGCTCGGCTTCGGCGACCGCCAGTTCAGCGCCTTCTGCGCCTATGCCGAGGCGCTGGAGCAGGCGCTGCAAACGAAAGGCTGGACACAACTGCTGCCGCTGGCCCGCATCCACCAGCAGTCGGCACAGGAGTTTGCGCGCTGGGGCGAGGCCGTGGCCGAGGCGCTCGGCGAGCCGCTGCAGATCGAGTACCAGCCACGCCTGCCGGCGACGACGGCGTTTGAGCTCGTCTCGCGCCAGGACTTTCCCGGCGGCGACGACCAACCGGCCACCATTTTGCGCTTCCGCTGGCCACGCCAGCGCTGGACCGACCGGCTGCGCGGGCGCGGCCTGCGGCACTTCAGCGCGGGCGATCTGATCGGCGTGCTGGCGCCGGGCTCCGCCGTGCCGCGGCTGTATTCGCTGGCCTCCGGCTGGCAGGACGGCTTCGTCGAGATCTGCGTGCGCAAGGTGCCGGGCGGGCTGTGCTCGGGCTACCTGCACGGCTTGCAGCCGGGCGCACGCATCCAGGCCTTCATCCAGCCCAACCCGGCGTTCGCGCTCGACACCAGCCGCACGCCGGTGATGCTGATCGGCGCCGGCACCGGCGTGGCGCCGCTGGCGGGCTTCATCCGCGGCAACACGCGGCAGACTCCCATGCACCTGTACTACGGCGTGCGCGACCCGGCGCTGGACTACTTCTTCGGCCCCGAGATCGAGCAATGGCTGCGCGAGCGCCGCCTGGCCAGCCTGCGCACCACCTTCTCGCGCGTGCCGGACGGCGGTGGCTACGTGCAGGACGCGCTGCGCCGCGATGCCGACCGGCTGCGTCAACTCGTCGCCGATGGCGCGGTGGTGCGCGTGTGCGGCAGCCGGCCGATGGCGCAGGGCGTGGCCCAGGCGCTGGACAGGATCCTGTCCAGCCTCAACCTGAGCGTGCAGCAACTCAAGGCGCGCGGGCGCTATGCCGAAGACACCTTCTGAGGCACCCCGGCTGACGCGCATCAAGCTGCACGGCCCGACCATGGCGACGCGCTGGTCGGTGCTGTGCGACGTCGACCCCCGGCTCGATCAGGCCGCGCTGCACGCGGCCCTGGCCGCTGCCGTGGAGCGGGTGGACCAGCAGATGTCGCCCTGGAAGCCCGGCAGCGAGCTGATGCGCCTGAACCGCGCCGCGCCCGGTGCCTGGATCGACCTGCCGCCGGAGATCATGGCCGTGCTGGCGCGTGCACTCGAGATCGCGCGCCTCAGCGACGGCGCGTTCGACCCCGCCGTCGGCGCGCTGGTCAACGCCTGGGGCTTCGGCGCCGAGCGCGATGAACCCGATGCCACCGCCATCCGCGCCGCCACGCAGTCGGGCCGGCATCCCATCCACCAGTCGCTGCAACTGGATCAGGGCGCCGGCCGCGTCCGCAAGAACGCGCTCGCGCAGTTCGACCTGTGCGGCATCGCCAAAGGCTACGGCGTCGACCAGATGAGCGCCGTGCTGCAAGCCCACGGCGTCGCGCACGCGCTGGTCGCGCTCGATGGCGAACTGCGCGCCCTGGGCACCCAGGCCGGCGGCCAGCCCTGGACCGTGGCCGTCGAAAGCCCCGAGCCCGGCCGCCGCGCCGCGCGCGGCGTGCTCGAACTGGCCGACATCGCTGTCGCCACTTCGGGCGACTACCGCCGCTGGGTGCAGATCGGCGCGGCGCGCCTGTCGCACACCATGGACGGCCGCCGCGCCGCGCCGGTCAACAACGGCGTCGCCTCCGTCACCGTGCTGGCCAGCGACTGCATGAGCGCCGACGCCTGGGCCACCGCCCTGCTGGTCGCCGGCCCGGCCGAAGGCATGGCGCTGGCGCAGCGCATGGGCCTGGAAGCGCTGTTCCTGCTGCGGCGCGAGGCGCGCTGGGTGGAGATGGGCGTGGGACGCTTCGCAGTTGGGCAGGGCTCGGGCTCAAGCAAGCCGAGCGAGCCGCCAGCAGGCAACGCCCGCCGACACTGACGGTGGCTCTCAGGGCGCATCCAGACTGTCGATTGCGCCACCGTACACTGACCGGCTACACATCCGACAGAGGAGCCTCCCGTGTTCGACATCCAGAACTACGCCAGCTTCGTGATGGCCATCCTGGTGTTTCAACTGATCCCCGGCCCGGGCACGATTGCCATCCTGAACGCCACGTCGCGCAATGGCTTGCGGGCGGGGATGGCGGCGGTGTTGGGCACCCTGGCGGGCGACCTCGTCTACATGCTGGCAGCGGTCACTGGACTGGCGGCGATCATGCGTGCGAATCCGCTGCTGTTTGAGCTGCTGCAATGGGCAGGTGCCGCCTACCTGTGCTGGATTGGCATTCAACTGCTGCGCGCGCCGGTGGATCGCACGAACACCGCCATGGACCCCGTGCGGGCTCCAAGGGTTTACTTTCGCCAGGGCTTTGCCGTCAGCCTGACCAACCCCAAAGTCATCCTGTTCTTCCTGGCCTTCTTTCCGCTGTTCCTCAAACCGGACGCGTCGGCCACCACACTGGGCGTGATGATGGCGCACGTCACGCTCATCAGCCTGGCGTATCAGGCCGGCATCGTGCTGCTGGGCAATGCCGTGGCGTCAAGACTCAGGGCATTGCCCAGTGCCCGCCGTATCGCCACGCGGCTGGCGGGCATCGCCCTGATCGGTTTTGGCCTGAAACTGGCAACGAACAATCGATGAACCGCCATGGCGTTTCCGGTCCCCGCACGGGTCGAGGTCGAGGGGCGCCATCTTCTTCACAGCAAAACAGGAGCATCCATGCAGATCAAGGACAAGGTTTTCATCGTCACCGGCGGCGCCTCCGGCCTGGGCGAAGGCACGGCGCGCATGCTGGCGGCCGAAGGCGCGAAGGTGGTGATCGCCGACATGCAGGTCGACAAGGGCGAAGCCGTGGCCAGGGACATCGGCGGCGCGTTCGTCAAGTGCGACGTCAGCAGCGAGGCCGACGGCCAGGCGGTGGTCGCCAAGGCCACGTCGATGGGCAAGCTGATGGGCCTGGTCAACTGCGCCGGCATCGCCCCGGCCGAGAAGACCGTGGGCAGGAGCGGTCCGCACAGGCTCGACGTCTACACCAGGACCATCATGGTCAACCTGGTCGGCAGCTTCAACATGATCCGTCTGGCCGCCGACGCCATGTGCAAGAACGAGCCGGAGGGCACCGGCGAGCGCGGCGTGCTGATCAGCACCGCCAGCGTGGCCGCCTACGAGGGCCAGATCGGCCAGGCCGCGTATGCCGCCAGCAAGGGCGGCGTGGTCGGCATGACGCTGCCGATCGCGCGCGACCTGAGCCGCAACGGCATCCGCAACATGACCATCGCGCCCGGCATCTTCGGCACGCCGATGCTGATGGGCATGCCGCAGGAGGTGCAGGACGCGCTGGCGGCGATGGTGCCCTTCCCCTCGCGTCTGGGCAAGCCCGAGGACTACGCCAGGCTGGTCAAGCACATCGTCGAGAACGACATGCTCAATGGCGAGGTGATCCGGCTGGACGGCGCGATCCGGCTGGCGCCGAAGTAACTCGCCCACCTGACTTGTGGGAGCGGGCTTGCCCGCGATAGGGCGCTGATCAATCCCCAGGCGGCCCATCGCGGGCAAGCCCGCTCCCACAGAACTCAACCAAGGGAAGCGACCATGTCCACCCGCCCCGAAACGCTGGCCTTCCTGCTCGACCAGCTCGGCGCGCTGCCGGACGTGCGCACGCGGCGCATGTTCGGCGAATACTGCGTGTATCTGGACGACAAGCCGACCGCCTTCGTCTGCGACGACCAGTTGTTCGTGAAGATCACCGACGCTGGCCGCGCCTTGCTGACGCAGCCGGTGTACGGCCAGCCCTACCCCGGCGCCAAGAACTATTTCCTGCTGCGGCCCGACGAGTGGGAAGACCGCCCCGCGCTGTGCGATCTGCTCGCGGCCACGGCACAGGCCCTGCCGTTGCCCAAGCCGCGCAAGGCGCGCCCGAAGGCAGCACGGTGAATCACTATGGAATCGACAGCTGCTTGCGCTTGCCATCAAAGGATTTCAGGCCATTATTTCTTGAATATGGCTTCCACAGATCGCGAGCCACCATCAAAAACATAACAACACCCCGTTTCGCTCTCCATGCCCACGCGCCCCGAAACCCTGCAGTTCCTGCTCGACCAGCTCGCCGGCCTGCCCGGCGTGCGGGTGAGCAAGACCTTTGGCGAGTACTGCCTGTATGTGGACGGCCGCTCGGTCGGATTCGTCTGCAACGACCAGCTGTTCCTGAAACCGACCGAAGGCGGCCGTGCCGCGCTCGGCGCGCCGGTGCTCGGCAGGCCGTACCACTGGGTCAGGACGCCGCACTTTCTGGTCAGCGCGGACCGCTGGGACGATCACGAGGCGCTGTGCGCCGTGGTCACCGCCACCGCCAGCGCGCTGCCTCGCCACCGGCCACCCAGACCACGCCAGGCGCGCCCGCCGGCCCGGTGAGCCGAGGCTCATCGATGAACTACAACTTATGTAGCTGCCGGCGCTCGACCCGCATGCATTGACGGCCAATGCGCCACGCCATCTGGAAGCGGGACGCGCATGCGTGTGGGTTAGGATGGGTCCGTTGCCCACCGCAACAGGGAGACGCCCCATGCCCACGCCGCGCCAGTCCGTCCTGATCGCCCTCGCCTCGGCCGCCCTGCTGGCCGCTTGCGCCACCGGCAGCGGCTTTCGCTACACGCCACCGCCGGCCGCACCGATCGCGCCCGAGGGCGGGTCGGGCTGGACCGACAAGCCCGGCTGGGCAACCGAAAAGTTCGCCGTCGCCGCCGCCAATCCACTGGCCACCAACGCCGGCTACCAGGTGCTGAAAGCCGGCGGCAGCGCCATCGACGCTGCCGTGGCAGTGCAAATGGTGTTGAGCCTGGTCGAACCGCAGTCCAGCGGCATCGGTGGCGGCGCCTTCCTGCTGCACAGCGACGGGCGCGAGGTCGTGGCCTGGGACGGCCGCGAGACCGCGCCCGCCGCCGCCGACGAGCAGCTGTTCCTGGGTACCGACGGCAAGCCCATGCCCTTCTACGACGGCGTGGTCGGCGGTCGCTCGGTCGGTGTGCCAGGCACGGTGCGCATGCTGGAGCAGGCCCACCAGGCGCACGGCCGCCTGCCGTGGGCGCAGCTGATCCAACCGGCGATCCAGCTGGCCGAGCAGGGTTTTCAGGTCAGCCCGCGCCTGGCCACCATGCTGGCCAACGAGAAGCATTTGCTCAAGGACCCGGTGGCCGCGCGCCAATTCTACGACGCCGGCGGCAAGCCCTGGCCCGTGGGTCATGTGCTGAAGAACCCCGAACTGGCCGAGGTGCTGAAGGGCATCGCCGCGCGCGGTTCGGCGGCGCTGCTGCAAGGCCCGGTGGCGCAGGCCATCGTCGACAAGGTGACGCGGCACGCCAACCCCGGCCGGATGACGCTGGCCGACCTGGCCAGCTACCAGGCCCGGCGCCGCGCGCCGCTGTGCCACGACCTCACGGCTGCCGCCGCCAACAAGACCTATGAAGTGTGCGGCTTCCCGCCGCCCTCATCCGGCGCCATCGCCATCGGCCAGATCCTCGGCATCCTGGCGCAGACGCCCGCGGCCACGATGAAGCCGGACGCCGCCGGCCTGCCCGGCGCCGACTGGCTGCACTACTACACCGAGGCCGCGCGCCTGGCCTTTGCCGACCGCGCGCAGTACGTGGCCGACCCCGACTTCGTGCAGCCGCCGGCCGGCAGCTGGCTGAGCCTGCTCGACGCCACCTACCTGAAGCGCCGCGCCGCGCTGATCGGCGCGCAGAGCCTGAAGCTGGCGCAGCCCGGCAAGCCGGGCGGCGTCAGGACCAGCTTCGCGCCCATGCCCGAGCAGCCGGAATACGGCACCAGCCACATCAGCATCGTCGATGCGCGCGGCAACGCGCTGGCGATGACCACCACCATCGAGGACGCGTTCGGTTCGCGCCAGATGGTGACCACCAACGCCGCACGCAGCGGCGGCTTCCTGCTCAACAACGAGCTGACCGACTTCAGCTTCGCGCCCGCCGGCGCCGACGGCCAGCCGATCGCCAACCGCGTGCAGCCCGGCAAGCGTCCGCGCTCGTCGATGGCGCCGACGCTGGTATTCGAGAAGAACGCCGACGGCACGCGCGGTCCGCTGCTGATGAGCGGCGGCAGTCCCGGCGGCGCGCTCATCATCCACTACACCGCCAAGACACTGCACGGTGTATTGAACTGGGGCCTGACGCCGCAGCAGGCCATCGACCTGCCGAACTTCGGTTCCACCAACGGCCCCAGCCTGCTGGAGGAAAAGCGATTCCCGGCCGCCACGGTCGACGCCTTGCGCACGCGCGGCGCCGAAGTGCGCGAAATGAACATGACCAGCGGCCTGCAGGCCATCACGCGCGCCAGCATCCACGGCCAGCCGATGTGGCTGGGCGGCGCCGACCCGCGGCGCGAGGGCGTCGTGATGGGCGATTGAAGCGATGGACGACTGAAATGAAGTTGATGCGAAACGGGCGGCGCCGCTGCGCCATCGGCTGGGCCCCGGGTCCAGTGGCGGCGCAGGTGCGCCGGGATGTCATGCCGGATACCGCCCCATGATCGTCGGCACCGCCGGACACATCGACCACGGCAAGAGCACGCTGGTGCGCGCGCTCACCGGCGTCGACACCGACCGCCTGCCGGAGGAGAAAAAGCGCGGCATCAGCATCGAGCTCGGCTACGCCTACCTGGACACGCCGGACGGCGGGCGCATCGGCTTCATCGACGTGCCGGGCCACGAGCGCCTGGTGCACACCATGGTGGCCGGCGCCTCGGGCATCGACTTCGCGCTGCTGCTGGTGGCCGCCGACGACGGCCCCATGCCGCAGACGCTGGAGCACCTGGCGGTGCTGTCGCTGCTGGGCGTGTCGCGCGGCGCGGTGGCGATCACCAAGGCCGATCGCGCCACGCCCGAGCGCGTGCAGGCGGTGCATGCCGAGATCACGGCGCTGTTGCAGGGCACGACGCTGCAGGACGCACCGGTGCTGGCGGTCTCGGCCGCCAGCGGTGCCCACATCGATGCCCTGCGCCAACTGCTGTTCGACGCCGCCGCCGAAGATCGCACCGGCTCCGGAACGGACGAAGATGCACAGGCGTTCCGGCTGGCGGTCGATCGCGGCTTCACGCTCGAAGGCACCGGCACGGTGGTCACCGGCACCATCCACGCCGGCCGCGTCAGCGTCGGCGACGAACTGCTGCTGCTGCCCGCCGGTCCCACGCCGGGCCAGCTGCGCGTGCGCGTGCGCAGCCTGCACGCGCAGAACCAGGCGGTCAGCGCGGCCCACGCCGGCCAGCGCTGCGCCGTGGCACTGGCGGGCGTGCCGCGCGATGCGGTGGCACGCGGCCAATGGTTGTGCGCGCCGCAAGCGGCGGTGACCAGCGACCGCATCGACGCCCGGCTCACGCTGTGGCGCGGCGAGGCACGCGCGCTGCGCTCGGGCACGCCGGTGCAGGTTCACCTGGGCGCCGCCAGCATGACCGGCACGGTGGCGGTGCTGGCGCCCGACAGCCTGGCGCCGGGCACCAGCGGGCTGGTGCAACTGGTGCTGCGCCAGCCGGTCGGCGCCTGGCATGGCGAGCGCGTGCTGCTGCGCGATGCCTCGGCCAGCCGCACCCTGGCCGGTGGCGTGGTGCTGGACCCGTTCGCACCGACCCGTTACCGGCGCACGCCGCAGCGCCTGGCCGAACTGGACGCGCTAGCCAAAGGCAGCGCCAGCGAGCGCCTGGCCGGCCTGCTGATGGTGGCGCCGCACGGCGTCGACCTGCAGCGTTTCGCCGCGGCGCAAGGACTGCGTGCCGGCGCCGCCGCACTGGACATCGAACCGTCGGCGCTGGTGCGCGACGCGCAGGCGCTGGGTGCGGCGCAGATCGAGGGCTTTGCCATCGCCACGCTGGCCGCGCTGCAACGCTTTCACGAGCAGCACCCGGACGAACTCGGCCCCGACGCCGCGCGGCTGCGCCGGCTGGCCGCGCCGCGCCTGCCGCCGTCGCTGTGGCTGGGCCTGCTGGAGCGACTGGAGCATGAGCAGCGCCTGCTGCGCCGTGCCGCCTGCGTGCACCTGCCCGAGCATGGCGCGCAGCTGTCGGCCAGCGAGCAACGCATCGCGCAGAAGGTGGCGCCGGCGCTGGCGCAGGCCGGCTTCGAGGGCGCCTGGGCGCGCGACCTGGCGCGCGACGGCCAGGAGCCCGAGCCGCTGATGCGCACCACGCTGGCGCGGCTGGCGCGGCGCGGCGAACTGCACCAGGTGGTCAAGGACCTGTACTACCCGCCCGCCACCATGACGCGCCTGGCCGCCATCGCGCGCGAGGTGGCGAGCGCGCACGACGGCGTGGTGCTGGCGGCCCGGTTTCGCGACGCCACCGGCCTGGGCCGCAAGCGCGCCATTCAGATCCTCGAGTACTTCGACCGCGTCGGCCTCACGCGCCGCATCGGCGACGAGCATCGGCTGCGCTTAGACTCCGCACTGTTCCTGGACGCTGTGCCATGAACCCAAAGGAAGGAAAACGATCCTGGTGGGTCGGCCGGGCTTCAAACCCGGTGGGTGGCGCCATGCGCCGCCGGGTGGGTTCGACTCCCATTTCCTTCCGCCATCCGGCTTTTGACCGCGCTGCCACGGCAGCCCAGTTCTGAGATGGATTTTCCCGCCGACCTCCACTACCTGATCGAACACCAGGTCTGGGCGCGCCTGGATGGCGACGGCAAGGCCACGGTCGGCATCACCGCGCTGGGCATCCGGCAATCGGGCGAGATCTTCATGTGCCGGCCGCAGCGCGTGGGCAAGCAGGTCGAGCAGGGCCGCTCGGTGGCGGTGGTGGAGCTGGCCAAGTCCATCGTCTCGGTCAAGTCGCCGGTGACAGGGCGCGTCGTTGCCACCAATGAGCGCCTGGAGGGCAAGCCCGCCCTGGTGCATCTCGACCCCTACGGCGACGGCTGGGTGGCGCGCATCGAGCTGGCGGACTTCGCCGCCGACCAGGCTCAGCTGCTGCACGGCGACGCCGTGTTGCCAGCCATGGCCGAGCACGCGCGCCTGAACCGCATCGAGTGGACGCCGTGATGGCATCGCCGGGCGACACGGTCGAGGGCATCGCGATCCTGCTGTGGGCCGCCGACCCCAGCGTGCCCGAGCGCCTGGCGACGCCGTTCTTCCACGCCGCCGCCGCCGCCGCGCTGGACATGCCGGTGGAGATCTACTTCACCGCCGGCAGCGTGCGCCTGCTGGTGCCCGGCGTGGCCGCGTCGCTGCGCGCCAGCGCGCGGCATCCGAAGACCATCTACGACAACCTGCGCGAGGCGGCGTCGCACGGCGCGCGTCTGCTGGCATGCAGCGACGCCCTCGATGCGCACGGCATCGACAGAAGCCAGCTGATACCCGAATGCGCCGGCCCCGGCGGCGCGGTGCAGTTCATGGCGCGGGTGTGCGATCCAAACTGGAAAACGCTCGTGTTCTGAGTTCGGCGCGACGCGCAGTCGCATCCAATGCGAGCACATTCGCACGCCGTCGGCACGCGCATGACCCTGCTGGTCCAAGGGCATTGCGTAAGTGTTTTCCCTCTCGCCAAGAGCCCGATGCGGACTAGACTCATTCTGTGCTGCGTACCGTCCACAGGGCCGACAGCGCACTAAAAACAGGAGCACTCACGATGGATATGAACCGCAGGCAGTTCTTCCGCGTGACCAGCGCGGGACTGGCGGCATCCAGCTTGGTGGCCCTGGGCTTTTCGCCCACGGCCGCACTGGCTGAGACGCGCGCCTTCAAGCTGAGTCACGCCAAGGTTTCCCACAGCATCTGCCCTTACTGCTCGGTCAGTTGCGGCATGCTGATCTACAAACTGGGCGACGCTTCCAAGAACGTCAAGGAGCGCGTGATCCACATCGAGGGTGACCCCGACAACCCGGTCAGCCGCGGCTCGCTGTGCCCCAAGGGCGCGGGCGTGCTGGACATGGTCAACTCGCCGGCACGGCTGAAGTACCCCGAGGTGCGCGAGCCCGGCAGCAAGAGCTGGAAACGCATCAGCTGGGACGAAGCCATCGATCGCATCGCCAAGCACATGAAGGCCGATCGCGACGCCAACTTCCAGACCACCAACGCCGCTGGCACCACCGTCAACCGCTGGCTCACCACCGGTTTCCTGATCTGCAGCTCGTCCTCCAACGAATCCAGCTATCTGTCCGTCAAGGTCGCGCGCGGCCTGGGGATGGTGGGGATCGATACACAAGCACGCGTCTGACACGCGCCGACGGTGTCCAGTCTGGGCCCGACTTTCGGTCGCGGAGCGATGACCAACTCGTGGACGGATATCAAGAATGCCGACCTCATCATCGTCATGGGCGGAAACGCCGCCGAAGCACACCCGGTGGGCTTCAAGTGGGCGATCGAGGCGATGGAGAAGCGCAAGGCCAGGCTGATCTCGGTCGACCCGCGTTTCAACCGCACGTCGGCGGTGGCCGACATTTACGCGCCGCTGCGCAACGGCACCGACATTGCCTTCCTGGGCGGGGTCATCAACTGGCTGCTGAGCAACGACAAGATCCACCACGATTACGTCAAGTTCAACACCGACGCCACCTTCCTGACCAAGCCCGAGTTCAAGCTCGAGAACGGCATCTTCAGCGGCTATGACGAGGCCAGGCGCAGCTACAACAAGGCCAGCTGGGGCTATCAGCTCGACGAGAACGGCCACGTCCGGGTCGACGAGACGATGCAGGATCCGCTGTGCGTGCTGCAGCAGCTGAAGAAGCACTACAGCCGCTACACGCCGGAGATGGTGAACAAGATCTGTGGCACGCCGCAGGACAAGTTCATCAAGATCTGCGAGATGCTGGGCGAGATGTCGGCACCCGACAAGACCAGCACCATCCTGTATGCGCTCGGCTGGACGCAGCACTCGGTGGGCAGCCAGAACATCCGCACCATGGCCATGATCCAGCTGCTGCTGGGCAACATGGGACGGCCGGGCGGCGGCGTCAACGCCTTGCGCGGCCACTCCAACGTGCAGGGCGTGACCGACATGAACGCCTACGCCGAGGTGCTGTCGGGCTACATGAGCGCGCCCCGCGACGGCGACGACACCTACGAGAAGTACCTGGCGCGCTGCACGCCCAAGCCGATGCGGCCGAATCAGCTGAACTACTGGGGCAACTTCCCGAAGTTCTTCAACAGCCTGATGAAGGCCTACTACGGCAAGGCAGCCACGCCGGAGAACAACTTCTGCTACGACTGGGTGCCCAAGCTCCAGGGCGGCTTCGACACCATGCACATGTTCGAGCTGATGCACCAGGGCAAGATGAACGGCTTCATCACCCAGGGCTTCAACCCCCTGGCCACGGTACCGAACAAGCACAAGCTGTCGACGGCGCTGTCCAAGCTGAAGTACCTGGTCAGCATCGATCCGCTGGAGACGGAAACGGCCGAGTTCTGGCAGAACTTCGGTGAGCTCAACGACGTCAAGCCGGAGGAGATCCAGACCGAGGTGTTCCGCCTGCCGAGCAACTGCTTCGCCGAGGAAGAAGGCAGCCTGACCAACTCCAGCCGGGTGCTGATCTGGAAGGAGGAGGCCACGCCGCTGCCGGGCGAGGCCAAGGTCGACTCCGAGATCATGGCACGGTTGTTCATGCGCCTGCGCGCGATGTACGCCAAGGACGGCGGCGCCCTGCCGGAGCCGATCGCCAACCTGGCCTGGGACTACACCCTGCCGAACGTGCCCTCGTCCAGGGAGCTGCTGCGCGAGATCAACGGCAAGGTGATCACCGACCTGCTGGCACCGCCCGACCCGAACAACCCCGACGCCCCCCGCGCCGTGGTGGCCAAGGCCGGCCAGCAGGTGAGCGGTTTCGGCATGCTGCGCGACGACGGCTCCACTTCCTGCGGCAACTGGCTGTATTCGGGCTGCTGGACCGAGGCCGGCAACCTGACGGCGCGGCGCGACCTGAGCGACCCGACCGGCTGGGGCGTGTATCCGAACTTCGGCTACTCCTGGCCGGCCAACCGGCGCATCCTGTACAACCGTGCCAGCGCCGACAAGGACGGCAAGCCCTGGGCGCCGAACAAGCGCTACGAGTACTGGAACGGCAAGGCCTGGACCGGTGCCGACGTGCCCGACATGGCACCGGCGGTGGCGCCCGAAGTCGGCATGGGCTCGTTCATCATGAACCCGGAAGGCGTGGCGCGGCTGCACTCGATGGGCATGGCCGACGGGCCGTTCCCGGAGCACTACGAACCGTTCGAAACGCCGATCGGCGTCAACCCGCTGCATCCCGACAACCCGAAGGCGCTGAACAACCCGGCGGCGCGCGTGTTCAAGGGCGACATGGAAGCCTTCGGCAAGAAGGAGGAGTTCCCCTACTCGGCGACCACCTACCGACTGACCGAGCACTTCCACACCTGGACCAAGCACGCACGGCTGAACGCAATCCTGCAGCCCGAGGCCTTCGTCGAGATCAGCGAGGAGCTCGCCAAGGAGAAAGGCATCAGCCACGGCGACAGGGTCAAGGTCAGCAGCAACCGCGGCCACATCGTCACCAAGGCGGTGGTCACCAAGCGCATCCATCCGTGGGACTGCAACGGCCAGAAGGTGCACCTGGTGGGCATCCCGTTCCACTGGGGCTTCAAGGGGCAGACCAAGGCCGGCTACATCGCCAACACGCTGACGCCATTCGTGGGCGACGCCAACTCGCAGACGCCGGAATTCAAGGCGTTCCTCGTCAACATTGAGAAGGTGTAAGCCATGTCCAGTCTGCAATCCCAGGCCGTGGTCGCCCGCTCGGCGACGACGACACCCAGCCCGCAGGCGCGCTCCAGCGTGCCTGCGGTGGCCAAGCTCATCGACGTGTCCAAGTGCATCGGCTGCAAGGCCTGCCAGGTGGCATGCATGGAGTGGAACGACCTGCGCGACGAGGTGGGGACCAACATCGGCGTGTACGACAACCCGACCGATCTGACCCCGCAGTCGTGGACGGTGATGAAGTTCTTCGAGGTCGAGCCCGAGAAGGACCGCCTCGAATGGCTGATCCGCAAGGACGGCTGCATGCACTGCGAGGACCCGGGCTGCCTGAAGGCCTGCCCGTCGCCCGGCGCCATCGTCAAGTACGCCAATGGCATCGTGGACTTCATCAGCGAGCACTGCATCGGCTGCGGCTACTGCGTCAAGGGCTGTCCGTTCGATGTGCCGCGCATCAGCGACAAGGACAACAAGGCCTACAAGTGCACGCTGTGCTCGGACCGGGTCGGCGTCGGGCTGGAACCGGCCTGCGTCAAGACCTGCCCGACCGGCGCCATCACCTTCGGTCCCAAGGACACCATGGTGACCTACGGCGAGCAGCGCGCGGCCGACCTGAAGGAGCGCGGCTACCAGAACGCGGGCCTGTACAACCCGGCCGGCGTCGGCGGCACGCACGTCATGTACGTGCTCAAGCACGCCGACCAGCCGGGGCTGACCGGCCTGCCCAAGGACCCGACGATCAGTCCCTGGGTGTCGGTCTGGAAAGGCCTGGCCAAGCCGATCGCCCTGGCCACCATGGCCGGCGCGGCGCTGGCCGGCGTGTTCCACTACGTCCGGAAGGGGCCGGTGGAAGTGCCCGAGGACGAGGACGACTACGTCGCCGCGGACGGCAGTGTGGTGTCCGCGGTTGAGCAGTCCGCCACGCAAGGAGACCAGGCATGAAAAAGCTCTACGTGAAGCGCTACAGCCCCAACCAGCGCGCCAACCACTGGATCGTGGCGATCCTGTTCTTCCTCGCCGCCTTCTCCGGACTGGCGCTGTTCCACCCCAGCCTGTTCTGGTTGACCGCGTTCGTGGGCGGACCGCAATGGGCGCGCATCCTGCACCCCTACATCGGCATCGCGATGTTCCTGCTGTTCCTGCTCATGTTCTTCATGTTCGTGGGCGCGAATGTGTGGCGGGCACGCGATTCCGAGTGGCTCAGCAAGGCACCCAGGATGGTCGGCAGCGGCGACGAATCGCAGATGCCGAAGGTGGGCAAGTACAACGGCGGACAGAAGCTGGTGTTCTGGTCGATGACCTGGTGCCTGCTGATCCTGCTGGTCACCGGCGCCCTGTTCTGGCAGGCCTGGTTCGCCTCCAGCGTGCCGATCTGGCTGCAGCGCATCGCGGTGGTCGTGCATGCGGTGGCGGCCTTCGTGATGGTGCTCACCGCCATCGTGCACATCTACGCGGCCTTCTGGGTCAAGGGCACGCTGCATGCCATGATCCGCGGCAGCGTCACCACCGGCTGGGCGCGCCGCCACCACTCGCTCTGGTATGAGGAGCAGGTCAAGCGCGGCAAGCTCACCACCGATCCGAACGTCAAGAGCGTATAGGAAGGCGCCGCGACGATTGTCACTTCCCGAGGGGCGCGCGGCGCGAGCCGCCGTCCCTCTTTATTTGCCCATGAGCAGTACTCCCCCGAACCGAATTTTCAGCCCCGAAGAGATCGCGCTGCGCGCCGGCACCGATCCCGAGCGGCGAATCCTGCCCGAAGCGGGCGTCTTTGCCGAGCGCGCACTGCGCCTGCGCCAGCTGGCCGCCGGCCACAGCCTGCGCGACTACCTCATGTTGATGGCCGTGGTGTGCGAGGCGCAGCACCGGCGCCTGGCCGGCTTCCCGACGGTTCCGCTGCCGAGCGCGCAGCAGATCCAGGCCGCCTCGGAGACCGGCCAACCCTTGCTGTCGATCCTCGACTGGCCGCGCGATCCCGCCTGGCGCAGCGAATGGCGTGCGCTGATGGCCGACGTGCTGCTCCAGTTGCCGGGTGACAGCCCGGCACGTGCCGGCGTCGAGGCCGCGCAGGCCCTGGATGACGACGCGCTCGAACACCAGGCCACGCGCCTGCTGAGCGGCATCACCCTGGGGCTGGACGTCGGCACCGCGCCGCTGGTGGCCGCCGGCCTGCAGCTGTACTGGACTGCGCTCACGCTGCGCACCGCGGCCACCGACGCGCAGGCTTTCGGCGACACCCAGGATGCGACCCGCTGCCCATGCTGCGGCAGCCTGCCGGCGGCCAGCATCACGCGCAGTGGCGGCCGGCGCCAGGGCCAGCGCTACCTGCACTGCACCCTGTGCAACACCGAATGGCAGATGAACCGCGTGCAGTGCACGCACTGCCTGGCCAGCGAGAGCGTTCGCTACGAATCGCTGCAGCCGGTGAGCGAGGCCGAGCCGCCATCCCGGCTGGCTGCCGTCGAGGCCGAAACCTGCGGCAGCTGCCGCCATTACCTCAAGATCCTGCACATGGAGCGCGATGCGCAGGTCGAGCCGCTGGCCGACGACCTGGCGTCGTTGACGCTGGACCTGCTGGTGTCGGAAGCAGGATTTTCTCGCCACGGCGTCAACCTGCTGCTGCTGTTCGGCGACCCCGAGCCGGGCGATCCGGCACTGTCCGAACGAGGGCCGTCGTAATGGCCAGGCCCAACGAATCCGTGGTCCACGGTTCCCCGGCCAGCCCCAGCAGCCCAAGCCCTGAAGCGCTCGCCACCGTCCAGGACCTGCCCGCGGTCGATCGATTGCTGCGCGCCGGCGCCACGCAGGCGCTGATCGCCGAGCACGGCCACAGCCTGGTCGCCGGTGAGGCACGCGCCCTGCTCGACAGCCTGCGCGCGCAAGCCCTGGCGCAGCGCCTGCCGCGCGGCGCGGTCACCGCCGACGCGCTGGCCGACAGCCTGCAGGCGCGCCTGAACCGGCGCTTGGCGCCGCGCATGACGCCGGTGATCAACCTCACCGGCACCGTGATCCACACCAACCTGGGCCGCGCGCTGCTGGCCGACAGCGCCCTGCAGCACCTGCTGGCGATGATGGCGGGGCCGAACAACCTGGAGTACGACCTGGCGAGCGGCCGCCGCGGCGACCGCGACAGCATCGTCGAGGGCCTGCTGTGCGAGCTGACCGGCGCCGAGGCCGCCACCGTGGTCAACAACAACGCCGCCGCCGTGCTGCTGACCATCGCGGCGCTGGCGCGCGGCCGGGAGGTGATCGTCTCGCGCGGCGAGCTGGTCGAGATCGGCGGCGCCTTCCGCATGCCCGACGTGATGGAAAGCGCGGGCGCGACGCTGGTCGAGGTCGGCACCACCAACCGCACCCACCCGCACGACTACGAGCGCGCCATCGGCGAGCGCACCGCCCTGCTGATGAAGGTGCACACCAGCAACTACGCCGTGCAGGGCTTCACCAGCGCGGTCGACGAGGCCACGCTCAGCCGGATCGCCCACGCGCGCGGCCTGCCGGTGGCCACCGACCTGGGCAGCGGCGCGCTGATCGACCTGGCCGCCTACGGCCTGCCGCGCGAGCCGACGCCGCAGCAAATGCTGCGCGCCGGCTGCGACGTGGTCAGCTTCAGCGGCGACAAGCTGCTGGGCGGTCCGCAGGCCGGCCTGATCGTCGGCACGAAAGACGCCGTCGGCCGCATCCGCAAGTTCCCGATGAAGCGCGCGCTGCGCATGAGCAAGCTGCCGCTGGCGGCACTTGAAGCCACGCTGATGCTGTACCTGCGGCCCGAGCGGCTGGCGCAGGACCTGCCCACGCTGCGCCTGCTGACGCGCCCGCTGGCCGACATCGAGGCGACGGCGCGCGCCCTGCTGCCCGCGTTGCAGGCCGCGCTGGCGCCACGCCATGCCGTCGACGTCGTGGCCCTGCAGGGCCAGATCGGCTCCGGCTCGCTGCCCATCGAACGCCTGCCCTCGGCCGGGCTGGCCATTGCGCCGGTCGAGAAGAAAGGCAGCGGCCGCGCGCTCGACGCACTGGCGGCCGCGTTGCGCCAGCTGCCCATCCCGGTCATCGGCCGCATCGCCGACGATCGGCTCATCCTGGATTGCCGTTGCCTGGAGGACCCTGCCCAACTGACGAATCAGATCGCTTTCCTGTCCCTGTAACTCTTAGCTGGTCAGCTATTGCAAAGGAGCAACCATGACCTTCGATCGCCGCCAATTCCTCGCCGCCGGCGCGGCCACCGCCTCGGGCACCCTGCTGTCCGCCTGCGCCGGCCCGGGCGCCACCCACACCGCCGCCGCATCCGCCGGCACCACACCCCACCCGTTTTTCGTCGGCCAGTCCGCCAAGGTGCTGCTGCCACGCGGCAAGGCGCCGCGCGTGGTGATTGCCGGCGGCGGCTGGGGTGGCCTGACCACCGCCGCCAACCTGCGCAAGCTGGCGCCGCAGGCCGAGGTGGTGCTGCTGGACCGCAACCCGGTGTTCTTCTCCAGCCCGCTGTCCAACATGTGGCTGGTGAACATGGTCGATGGCGAGCAGCTCACGCACGACTACCTGCGCGTGGCCGAGCAGCTGGGCTACCGCTTCTTCCAGGCCGAGGTGCAGCAGGTCGACCGCGAGCGCCGCGTCGTCACCACCAGCCTGGGCACGCTCGACTACGACTGGCTGGTGCTGGCGCCCGGCATCCGCTACCAGTACGAAGCCTGGTTCGGCAACGACCGGCAGGCGGCCGACGCCACGCGCACGCGCTTTCCCTGCGCCTACGCCAGCAACACCGAACATCTGGCGATCAAGCGCGCACTGCACGCCTTCCAGGGCGGCGAGCTGGTGATCAACCTGCCGCCGCCGCCGCACCGCTGCCCGCCCAGCCCGTACGAGCGCGCCTGCCTGATCGCCTGGTATTTCAAGACGCACAAGATCAAGGGCCACATCACCATCCTCGACCACAAGCCCAACATCGCACCGATCGGCCTGGGTTACCGGCGCGCCTTCGACGAGTTGTACAAGGACGTGATCACCTACGTGCCGAACGCACATGTGCAGGAGGTCGATCCATTCAACAAGCGCATCCGCACCAGCGCCGGCGACCAGCGCTTCGACCACGCCATCCTGATGGCGCCGCACCAGGCGGGCGACCTGGCCTGGCTGGCCGGCGCGGTGGGCAAGGACACGCAGGGCTGGGCCGACGTCGATCCGGTGACCATGCAGATCAAGGGCGACGAACGCAGCTTCGTCATCGGCGATGCGATCGCCGCGGTGTCGCCGCTGCCGTTCCGCTACTACCCCAAGAGCGCCCACGTCGCCAACCGGCTGGGTCGCATCGTGGCCTACCAGATCAGCGAGCACATCGCCGGCCGCACGCCGGAGAAGCGCCTGCCCGACAACCTGTGCTACATGGTGGTCAACGGCACGCCGGCCGAGGCGCTCAACGTGCAGTTCGACTACGGCTTCGACGCCGAGGGCCGCATCACGCAGAAGCAGCGCGACTTCAACGAGCGCACGCCGGCGCTGTACCAGGAGGACTTCCGCTGGGCCGACTTCATGTTCGCCGAGATGTTCGGCGGCCAGGCCCCGGCGGTCACGCCGAAGCGCGCCTGACGCCAGCCGATGGCGCCGCCACGGCGACCAGCGCGGCGTGCGGCGATTGACCCAGCGCGTCGCGCAGGCCGGCGTCGCTGGGACTCTGGAACGCGCGCAGGTCGAACTCCGGCAGGATCGCCAGCAGGTGGTCGAAGATGTCGCTCTGGATCGCCTCGTAGTCCACCCAGACCGTGGTGTTGGTGAAGCAGTACAGCTCCAGCGGCACGCCCTCGGGCGTGGGCTGCAGCATGCGCACCATCAGCGTCATGTCGGGGTGGATGCCGCTGTTGGCCTTCAGGTAGGCCTGCACGTAGGCACGAAAGGTGCCGATGTTGGTCAGCCGCCGCTGGTTGGCCGGCACGCGCCCCAGCACCTCGCCCAGCTCGCGCAGCTTCATGGCGCGCGAGATCTTCACCGCATCGGCCTTCTCCTTCACGTAGCCGGCGATCAGCTCGATGCGGCCCAGGCGCTCGATCTGCTGGTCGTTCAGGAAATGGATCGAGCCCGCGTCCAGCATCAGCGTGCGCTTGATGCGCCGCCCGCCCGACTCCTGCATGCCGCGCCAGTTCTTGAAGCTCTCGCTCATCAGCTTCCAGGTCGGGATGGTGACGATGGTCTTGTCCCAGTTCTGCACCTTGACCGTGTTCAGCGCGATGTCGATCACCGCGCCGTCGGCGCCGGCCTGCGGCACCTCGATCCAGTCGCCGACGCGCAGCATGTCGTTGCCTTCGATCTGCAGGCCGGCGGCAAACGACTTGATGGTGTCCTGGAACACCAGCATCAGCACCGCCGACATGGCGCCAAAGCCCGACAGCACGATCAGCGGCGACTTGTCGGCCAGCGCGGCGATCATGATGACGATGGCGGCGATCGCCACCACCAGTTGGCCCATCTGCACGTAGGCCTTGATCGAGCGCGCCGCGTCGCCATGCCGGTCGTGCACGTGCAGCGCCACGTCCAGCATCTTGAACAGCGCGCGCGCGATCAGCAGCACGATCAGCGCGGCGGCCACGTTCTCGATCACGGTGGCCAGCGTGGCCGGCAGGTATGGCACGAAGCGCGTGCCAATCAGCAGCACCAGCGCCGGCACGATCTGCGCGACACGGCGCAGCACCGCGCGGTCCAGCAGCACCGCCGCCAGCCCCGTCGGCTCCATCGCCCGCCCCAGCCGCGCCACGCCGCGCATCAGCACCAGCTGCGTCAGCAACTGCACCAGCCAAGCCAGCAGCCACAGGCCCACCAACCCGAGCAGGGCCTGCGCCCAGGGCTGCGTCAGTGAAAGGGCTTCGATATCCAGAACAAGGGGCTCCGTGACAGGTGAAACAGTGCAGGCACCGGCGCTGCCGATGCCGGATAGCCAACGAGCAAAACAGCGTCATCGACCGTAGCTGGGTCGAACGATCAACTGCCTTGAGCATAGCAACTCAAGAAGACACGCGGCCCGCAGAAGAAGCCGCGGCCGGCCCTGGATGGCAGCGCCTCGAGAAACAGAAGCCTCAATACCCGGCGTGCTCGTTGCACGCGCTGCCGCAACTCAGGGGGTTGGTTGTCCTCACCTCAGCTCCCAGATCAGATCCGGAACAGGCTCCCTTCCTCGCAAGCGGGAGAGGGAAAGAAACCATTGGCCGAGCGCAGCGATGGCCCGTGTGGAATCTCTATCCCCTCTGGCCGTGCCGAGAAGCGCAGGGCGTGGGGCGGGCATGGGCAGCGCAGCATGCCCATGCTTCGTGATCTCACCCGCTGCGGTTGTTTGAGCGGCGTGAGCGAAGCGAACAAAGCGAGTTCCGCAGCGCCGCCCCACGTCCGAGCATCGCAGGTTGCCCGCAGCAACGCTGCGGGACACGGCCAGTGGGTCGCCTTTTGTGTTCGCATAACTTCGCTGCGCGAAGTGAGCGAACCCCGCTTCGCGAACTTTGGTTACTTTCTTTTGGCGAGACAAAAGAAAGTGACTGCGCCGCCGGGCGCAGTCCCGGCCAGCAGCCCCTCCAACCCACCTCACTCAAACGTCGATCGCCGTCGCCGACCCCGCCTGCTTGCGCAGCTCGAACTTCTGGATCTTGCCCGTCGACGTCTTCGGCAACTCGCCGAACACGATGTAGCGCGGCACCTTGAAGCTCGCCAGGTGCTGCTTGCAATGCGCCACGATGTCTTCCCTGGTCACCTCCGCGCCCGGCTTCAGCTCCAGGAAGGCGCACGGCGTCTCACCCCAGCGATCGTCCGGCTTGGCCACGACCGCGGCCGCCAGCACCGCGGGGTGGCGGTACAGCACGTCCTCGACCTCGATCGAGGAGATGTTCTCGCCGCCCGAGATGATGATGTCCTTGCTGCGGTCCTTGATCTTGATGTAGCCGTCGGGATACTGCACCGCCAGGTCGCCCGAGTGGAACCAGCCGCCGGCGAAGGCTTCCTCGGTCGCCTGCGGGTTCTTCAGGTAGCCCTTCATGGCGATGTTGCCGCGGAACATGATCTCGCCCATGGTCTCGCCGTCCATCGGCACCGGCTGCATGGTCTCGGGGTTCAGCACGCGCGCATCGCGCTGCAGGTGGTAGCGCACGCCCTGGCGTGCGTTCAGGCGCGCGCGCTCGCCGATCTCGAGTTCGTTCCAGGCCTCGTGCTTGGCGCACACCGTGGCCGGCCCGTAGACCTCGGTCAGGCCGTAGACGTGGGTCAGATCGAACCCCATCTTCTCCATGCCCTCGATCATCGACGCCGGCGGCGCCGCGCCCGCCACCATGCACTTGACGCCCGCCGGCACGCCCTGCTTCATCTCGTCCGGCGCATTCACCAGCAGGCCGTGCACGATCGGCGCGCCGCAATAGTGCGTGACGCCGTGGTTACGGATGGCGTCGAAGATCGCCCTGGCCTCGACCCGGCGCAGGCACACGTTGACGCCCGCGCGCGCCGCCAGCGTCCACGGGAAACACCAGCCATTGCAGTGGAACATGGGCAGCGTCCACAGGTAGACCGCATGCTTGGGCATGTCCCACTCGAGGATGTTGCTGACCGCGTTGGTCGCCGCGCCGCGGTGGTGGTAGACCACGCCCTTGGGGTTGCCGGTGGTGCCCGAGGTGTAGTTGAGCGCAATGGCGTCCCACTCGTCGGTCGGGTATTTCCATTCGAAGTCCGGATCGCCCTGCGCCACGAAGTCCTCGTAGCCGATGCTGCCGATCTTCTGGCCCGCGCCGTACAGCGCGTCCTCGACGTCGATCACCAGCAGCGGCGCCTGGGACTGGCGCAGCGCCAGCGCCTTCTTGACGATGCCGGCGAACTCGGGGTCGACGATGATGGCCTTGGACTCGCCATGGTCCAGCATGAAGGCCACCGCCTCCGGATCGAGCCGCGTGTTCAGCGTGTTCAGCACCGCGCCGGCCATCGGGACGCCGAAATGCGCCTCCACCATCGGCGGCGTGTTGGGCAGCATCGCCGCCACGGTGTCGTTCTTGCCGATGCCGTGCTTGCGCAATGCGCTGGCCAGCTGCCGGCAGCGCGCGTAGATCTGGCCCCAGTTCTGGCGCAGATCGCCATGCACGATGGCCAGCTTGTCGGGATAGACCTCGGCCGTGCGCTGGATGAAGGCCAGCGGCGTGAAGGGCGCGAAGTTGGCTTCGGTGCGGGGCAGGTGGGTGTCGAAGATGCTGGCCATGGTCGTCTCCTTGAGCGTCTGGATTTGATTCTATTGAACGCATCCACCTGATGCCGCGCTGAGCCGCAGGCCGTCGGTCACAATCGCAGCGTGGCCATTCCGCAGCACTTCATCCAGGAACTTCTAGCCCGCGCCGACGTGGTCGAGATCGTCGGCCGCTACGTGCAACTGAAGAAGACCGGGGCCAATTTCTCGGGTCTGTGCCCGTTCCACGGCGAGAAATCACCGTCGTTCACGGTCAGTCCGTCGAAGCAGTTCTACCACTGCTTCGGCTGCGGCAAGAACGGCAACGCGATCGGCTTCCTGATGGACCACACCGGCGCCGGCTTCGTCGAGGTGGTGCACGACCTGGCGCAGCAGTACGGCATGAGCGTGCCCGAGGACGAGCGCAGCCCGGCCGAGCGCGCCCGCGCCGCGCAGGAGAGCGAGCGGCGCGCCACGCTGACGGATGTGCTGGCCCGGGCCGCCGACGCCTACCGCAAGCACCTGAAGGCCTCGCCGCGCGCCATCGACTACCTGAAGCAGCGCGGCCTGTCGGGCCAGGTGGCGCGCGACTTCGGCCTCGGCTACGCGCCCCCGGGCTGGCGCACGCTGGCCAGCGTGTTCCCGGACTACGCCGATCCGCTGCTGGAGCAGTCCGGACTCGTCATCACCGGAGACAGCGGTGATGACAAGCGCTACGACCGCTTCCGCGACCGCGTGATGTTCCCGATCCGCAGCGTCAAGGGCGAGGTGATCGGCTTCGGCGGCCGCGTGCTGGGCGACGAAAAACCCAAGTACCTGAACTCGCCCGAGACACCCGTGTTCCACAAGGGACGCGAGCTGTACGGCCTGTTCGAGGCGCGCGCCGCGCTGCGCGAGCATGGCCACGCGCTGGTCACCGAGGGCTACATGGACGTGGTGGCGCTGGCCCAGCTCGGCTTCGGCAACGCGGTCGCCACGCTGGGCACGGCCTGCACACCGGAGCACGTGCAAAAGCTGTTCCGCTTCACCGAGCAGATCGTGTTCAGCTTCGACGGCGACGCGGCCGGACGGCGTGCCGCACGCAAGGCGCTGGAGGCCGCCCTGCCCTTTGCCACCGACGTGCGCACGGTGAAGTTCCTGTTCCCGCCCGCCGAGCACGATCCCGACAGTTTCATCCGCACCGAAGGCGCCGCGGCCTTCGGGCAGGCGGTCAAGGACGCGCTGCCGCTGTCGCGCTTTCTGCTCGAGGCTGCGGCCGAGGACTGCGACCTGGACAGCGCCGAGGGCCGTTCGCACTTTGCCGCCAACGCCCGGCCGCTGTGGCAGTTGCTGCCTGGCGGCGTGCTGGCGCAGCAGCTGCTGAGCGAGATCGCGGCGCAGGTGCAGATCGGCACCCATGAGCTGGAGCAGCTGTGGGGCCTGCGGCGACGCGCGACCGGGACGAGCCGCACCAGGGCGCGCACCGAACCGGCGCGGCCGGCTGACGCCGGTCCGCAGCTCGGCGCCAGCCCGGGCATCCCACCGCGCCCCACCGGCCGCGCCCGCATGGCGCCGCCCAGCCGCGCCAGCCGCGCGCTGCAGATCGTGCTGACCGAAGCCAGCGCCTGGGAACGGCTCGGCCAGGCCGACCAGGCGCTGCTGTGCGACCTGCCCGCGCCGCACGGAACGCTGTTCACCTGGCTGGCCGGCCAGAGCCTGGATCATGGACCGCAGCCCTGGAGCGCGCTGCGCGAAGCGCTGCGCAGCCACGAACTGGAGCAGGTTGCGGTCCAGCTGGTCGACAGCCTGCCACCCGACATCGAAAGCGACGCGGGTGAGCTGGAGAGCATCCTGGCGCTGGAACACGATGCGCGCTACGCCGCCGAGCGCGCTCGCCTGGTGGCCGCGGCGGCGGCCGGCGAGCAGAGCGCCTACGAGCGCCTGAAGTCGATGCCGGCGCTGCGCCCGCGCTGAGCACGGGACGCGGAGCCAGCGCCCACCGGGCAACGCCAGCCGGCCTTGAAAACAGCGCAACTGGCTATAATTGATGGCTTGTCACAGGCAAGTGCGACAGCAGCACCTCCGGCCCGGCCAGCGCGCCAGCGTGAAGCGCGTTCTCACCGATACGGGATGGTCAACATACCGCAAGGACTGCACGCCAAATGTTCGCCCACCGATCTTGCCCTCGACGGCTTGCCGGATCGAAACCGCGCTGTCCGGCAGCCGGCATTTTTTTGTTTGCATTCCAGAGCCCGCACCGGCGCGCGTCGGCTGCCGTCGTGCTGAGCTCGTCAACCCGAAGGTGATTCATGCCTGACAGTCAACGCACAGCCAAGACCGCCGCCAAGACCACGGCGCGCACCGCCGCCCGCAAGACGCCGGCTGCCAAGAAGAGCGCCGCCGCACAGCCGGCAGACGAGCTCGAACTGAAGGCGGCCACCAGGACCGCCGCCAAGACCCGTCCCGCGGCCAAGACCGCGGCCAAAGCGACGGCCGCCAAGACCACCGCCAAGAAGACCACGCGCCCGGCCAAGGGCGCTGTCGCGGCCGAGAAAAGCGCGCCCCCGAAAGGCCGCACCGGCCGGGCGGCGGCCAAGCCGCTGGATGACGACGCCGATCTGTCGGATGTCGAGGCCGACCTGGAGGGCGAGCCGGAAGTCGAAACCCCGGACCCGGCGGTCGAGAAAGCCAAGCCGCTGCGCATGAAGATCAGCAAGGCGCGCGAGCGTGCCTTGATGAAGGAATTCGGCCTCGACGACAGCGTGCTGTCGGAAGAGGAGATGAGCACCCGCCGCGCCAACCTGAAGGCGCTGCTCAAGCTGGGCAAGACGCGCGGCTACCTCACCCACGGCGAGATCAACGACCACCTGCCCGACAAGCTGGTCGATGCCGAGACGCTGGAGGCCGTGATCTCGCTGCTGAACGATCTCGGCGTGGCGGTCTACGAGCAGACGCCCGACGCCGAGACCCTGCTGCTGACCAACACCGGCACCAGCACCGCCACCGAGGAAGAGGCCGAGGAAGAGGCCGAGGCGGCGCTGTCCACCGTCGACTCCGAATTCGGCCGCACCACCGACCCGGTGCGCATGTACATGCGCGAGATGGGCACGGTGGAACTGCTCACGCGCGAGGGCGAGATCGAGATCGCCAAGCGCATCGAGGGCGGCCTGATGGACATGATGGAAGCCATCAGCGCCAGCCCCACCACCATCGCCGAGATCCTCAAGATGGCCGAGGAGATCCGCGAGGGCAAGGTCATCATCAACACCGTGGTCGATGGCTTCACCGACGCCGACGAGAACGACGACTACGTGGCCGAGGAAGACCAGGACGAGTACGACGACGACGATGACGGCAAGGCCGGCATGACGCGCCTGCTGGAGATGCTGAAGAACCAGGCGCTGGACCGCTTCGACCGCATCACCCAGCTGTTCGACAAGGTGCGCCGCTCCTACGACAAGGACGGCTGGGGTTCGCCCGAGTACATGAAGGCGCAGAGGGCCCTGTCCGAGAAGCTGATGACGATCCGCTTCACCGCCAAGACGATCGAGAAGCTGTGCGACATGCTGCGCAGCCAGGTCGACGACGTGCGCAAGTACGAGCGCGAACTGCGCCGCATCATCGTCGATCGCTGCGGCTACCCGCAGGAGCAGTTCATCGCCGAGTTCTCGGGTCGCGACAAGGCCGGCAACAAGGCGCGCTCGCACCTGCTGGACCTGAAGTGGGTGGAGCGCCAGGCCGCCGCCGGCAAGCCCTGGAGCACCATCATGGAGCGCAACATCCCGCCGATCCAGGACCTGCAGCAGAAGCTGATCGACCTGCAGGCTCAGGTGGTGGTGCCGCTCGACGAGCTGAAAAGCATCAACAAGCGCATGAACGAGGGCGAGGCCTCATCGCGCGAGGCCAAGAAGGAGATGATCGAGGCCAACCTGCGCCTGGTGATCTCGATCGCCAAGAAGTACACCAACCGCGGACTGCAGTTCCTCGACCTCATTCAAGAGGGCAACATCGGCCTGATGAAGGCGGTGGACAAGTTCGAGTACCGGCGCGGCTACAAATTCTCGACCTACGCCACCTGGTGGATCCGCCAGGCCATCACGCGCTCGATCGCCGACCAGGCGCGCACCATCCGCATCCCGGTGCACATGATCGAGACCATCAACAAGATGAACCGCATCTCGCGCCAGCACCTGCAGGAATTCGGCTTCGAGCCCGACGCCGGCATCCTGGCCGAGAAGATGGAGATGCCCGAGGACAAGATCCGCAAGATCATGAAGATCGCCAAGGAGCCGATCTCGATGGAGACGCCCATCGGCGACGACGACGACAGCCACCTGGGCGACTTCATCGAGGACACCAACAACGTGGCCCCGGTCGAGGCGGCGATGCAGGCCGGCCTGCGCGACGTGGTCAAGGACATCCTCGACAGCCTGACGCCGCGCGAGGCCAAGGTGCTGCGCATGCGCTTCGGCATCGAGATGAGCACCGACCACACGCTGGAGGAAGTCGGCAAGCAGTTCGACGTCACGCGCGAGCGCATCCGCCAGATCGAGGCCAAGGCGCTGCGCAAGCTCAAGCACCCGAGCCGCTCGGACAAGCTGCGCAGCTTCATCGATTCGCTGTAAACCTCCCATGACGGGATGACCGCGCCGCTTGCGCGGTGGCGATGACGGCGCTGCGCGCCATGACCGTGATCGGGTCATTTGGTCATCGAGCCGCACAGCGGCGAAGTCATTCCGTCATTCCGCGCGTGCCATGAACCCCGACGCCGCCCAACTGTGGAAGGCCCCGCGCTGGGCGCTGGCCGTGCTGCTGGCGGTGGTGGGCATGCTGGCGCCGTTCTCGATCGACACCTACCTGCCGGCGTTCGCGGCCATCGCGCGCTCGCTCAAGGCGACGCCGGTCGAGATGCAGCAGACGCTGTCGGCCTACCTGTTCGGCTTTGCCTTCATGAACCTGTTTCATGGTGCGCTGTCGGACAGCTTCGGCCGCCGGCCGGTGATCCTGTGGGGCATCGCGGTGTTCACGCTGGCCTCGGTCGGCTGCGCGCTGTCGCAGACCGTGGGCCAGCTGATCTTCTTCCGCGCGCTGCAGGGCCTGACCTGCGGCGCCGGCGTGGTGGTCTCGCGTGCGGTGGTGCGCGACATGTTTCCGCCGTCGGAAGCGCAGAAGGTGATGAGCCAGATCACCATCTACTTCGGCATCGCGCCGGCCGTGGCGCCCATCATCGGCGGCGTGATCTCGGAGTACCTCGACTGGCATTCGATCTTCTGGTTCCTGGTCGCCATCGGCGTGCTGCTGTGGATCGCCAACTGGCGGCTGCTGCCCGAAACCCTGCATCTGAACGACCGCCAGCCGTTCCAGGTCGGCAACCTGATGCGCGGCTACTGGCAGCTGCTCAGCGACCCGCGCTTCGTGCTGCTGGCGCTGGCGTCCGGCGTGCCCTTCAACGGCATGTTCCTGTACGTGCTGTCGGCGCCGGTGTTCCTGGGCGAGGTGCTGCAGCTGCGGCCGACGCAGTTCTTCTGGTTCTTCATCCTCACCATCTCCGGCATCATGGCCGGCTCCTGGCTGTCGGGGCGCAAGGCGGGCCGCGTCCTGCCCAAGAACCAGATCATGCAGGGCTTTCGCATCATGCTGGCGGTGTCGGTGCTCAACATCATCGCCAATGCCATGTTCGAGCCGCACGCGCTGTGGTCGCTGTGGCCGATCATGGTGTTCTCCTTCGGCTGGGCGCTGATGGTGCCGGTGGTGACGCTGCTGGTGCTCGACCTTTATCCGGCGCGGCGCGGCATGGCCTCGTCGCTGCAGGCGGTGGTGGGATCGACGGCCAACGGCATCGTCGCCGGCGTGGTGGCACCGCTGGTGATGCACTCGGCGCTGCGGCTGGCGCTGGTGTCCGCCGCCTTCATGTCGGTGGGTCTGGTGGCCTGGATCTGGCTGCGCAAGCGCTGGCCGGAAAGCGGCGGCTGACAAGCAAGCGCCGCCTCCATACCGCACGCATTCAGACGCAATCCGCCGCGGTCATGCCCTCAGGCGGGGCGCGTGGCCGCGACCCAGTGCCAGGCCAGACTCAGGTTGATGGGTGCCGCGGCCACCATCCAGCCCAGCACCGGCAAGGTAAAAACGACGGGATGGAGTGCGGCGCTGGTGGCCATAGCCCAGAGTGGCGGCATCGCGTCTCGATCGCTGGCCTGAGCGTTCGGCGCGGCGTATGAATTCGAGTCTTGCATGGCTTGTCTCCAATGGATCGCCTTCTTCTCGGTTTGAGAGCGGACGGCCCGCAACGCGTGACAGATCGATCAGGATATGGCCAAAGAAACGCCACATCTGTTCGCTAGCGAACCGACCATCGACGTTCGACAACGAGAATTCATTGAGCCAGATCAACATCGGTTCGGTTTGGGCATCGAAGCGGATGGCAGCGCGCGCGGTCACGTCGCAGACGATCCAGCAACGCCACCGGCAAGCTTCATCCGCGCTGGATCGGCGGTTGCACGGCACCCTGGTGGTGCCGGCCACGGCCCATCATTTCATTGGGCGAAGCGGCGCTTGGCATCGTCGATGCACGCGGACTTGGCGTCTCCCGACAGGCTGTCGCAGCGCTCGGCAGCCGCCTGGTAGTCGGCTTCACGCTTTTCTTCGGCGGCTTCGCGACGGGTCTCGGCAACGTTGGCGGCGCGTTCGCTGCGGTCGTCCGCCGGCGCCGCACCAGCCTTGCTGACCTTGGCGTTCTCGATGGCGGTCACGTGGGCCGCCTTGGCGTCCTTCTCGCAGACATCCTTGGCGTTGCCGCTCAAGTCGTCGCACTTTTCCTTGGCCACTTCATACGTTGCGTCGGCACGGGCCACGCGCACCTTATGGGCGTTGTCGGCATTCGGTTCGCGGCGATTGTCCAGCTCGGCCCTGGCGATTTTCTCCTCGCCCTTGGCCCGCTTCTCGCACACGTCCTCGGCATTGCCCTTGAGCGTGTCGCAGTGCGCCTTGGCGCTCTCGTAGGCCGCCTCGATACGATCCCGCTCGGCCTGGTATTCCTCGTTGGTCAGAGCGAAACCGCTGCCGGCAAACAGCCCGGCGAGCAGCATGGTGGCAAGAGATGGTGAGAACTTCATGGTGGATTCCTTTCCTGAAACGAACGGCAGATGCCATCCTTGACAGGTCACTGTAGGTGGCCGGCCACCTCCCGGCTGTAGGGTGCCGTGCGCTCCGGTTGTGGGTGCGCACCTACTGCCAACACACACTTGCGGGCGCTGACACGGCTTGCAGGAAAGCACGGGCGCAGTCGATGGCAGCGTCGGTCACGTTCAAGGCGTGTTCGTCCGGTTGACGCGGCACGAAGTCCGAACCTTCACCGGCGGTGAAGCCGAACTTGCCGGCCGGCTCAACGGCCAACCGCCTGCTCCAACTCGCTCTTGTTCATGCGCGAACGCCCCTGGATGCCTTTGGCCTTGGCTTCGGCGTACAACTGCGCCTTGGTACGGCCGCCCGGCCCCTTGTGCGAGCGCAGGCCACCGCGTCGGCTGGAGGAAATGTCGTTCAAGGAAGCGGGGCTGGCCTGCTTCGACTCCCCCGCACGGGCGCGCTCCTTGTTGACGGTGCGGGCGGCAATCTCCTCCGCCACCGCCTCGCTGCGCCCCTGGGACTTGAGGCTGTTCTTGATGTGCTGATACTGGCGCTCACGCTTGGCGCTCCAGGTCTTGGGCATGTCGATCTCCTTCGAGTTTGCATGCGGATCTTGGGCCCGCCCGCAACCGCACGCCGTGCGCAACTGCCCGCTCGCGTCGTAGGAAAGCGGCGCGCAGCCACGGAAGCATGTGGACGCACGGGCACACGCCGGCCAGTACCTGCACGCCGTTGTGGCTGCAGATGGCGCCGGGTCCAACACGGCCAGGTCAATCCGGATGCCAGGTGAACACCGGATGCACTCGCGCAAAGGTCGTTCCCCGAGGCACCATCGCAGCAGCGCCTGGTGCAACAGCATCAAGCGCCATCCCGCGGCCGCCCGCCGGCGGCCCGGCGCGCCAGGGTCACCTCAAGTCAGCGCGCGACGCGCTCGATCGCGAACCGGGCGACACCGCTCGCGGCCTGGGAGGTGACGAATTGATTCATGGCTTGCAGGCGCGCAACATGGGCCTCGGCATCCCCTGATGAGGAATCCGCCGCGCCGGCGATCAACGGGATCAGGCAGGATGCGGCGAGCGCGCAGGCCACGCGCAGGATGGTGGAAGAGGGTTTCATGGTTCCTCGCCGGTGGGCCGCAATGCGATCAAATACGGGCATAGACGGGTCCGGTCCGCCCGCCCTAACCCGCGTCAGCTCGCGGCCGGCCCACCCCATGCGCAGTATGGGTCGTTGCCGGCGGTGTGACGGCGCGGCGGCCGCTGAGACGGCAGCGGTGCAATTCGCGCAGGACGGCGGACTCGACCGCACGCAGCACGTCCGGCGCACTGCCGCCGGTGCCGGCGCGGTCGCAGGCAATGGCCATGCCGGCTTCGGTGAGGCCGAGCATGGTACCGTTCGGCTCACCGGGATCGAATCGGACAAAGCCCTGCCGCGTCAGGTTGCGCAGGCTGCGCTCGCGCAGCCCGTTCTCCAGCCCCGTCAACTCGCCCACCAAACGTCCGCTGCAGGAGTCCGGATAGACGCTGGCCATGGCTTTCAGGATCCTGATCCATTCGGCTGGATACATCGGACGCTCACCTCCATCGGTCGTCGCGCCTGATGTTGTGGCGCGCGGGCGGCTGGACAGGCACTCAAGATGGCAGGCGCAGCTGGCGGCGTCTGTGCGCTCCAGCACACAATGGCAGTGGGGTGATGAACGGGCAGTGCCAGGCCGCACGGAATGACAAGGCCTCGCCGCGCAGCGGCTGGTGCAACGCTACCCGTTGAAGCCGCTGGATGGCGTCCCGCAGCGCTTGCAGCCCAGCAGCGCGGCGGCAACTGGACGCAGCGCTGGCGGCGAAGCCGCCTGGCCTGGACCAGGTCCTTGACACCGCTCAAGCAACTCACCCACACAGTTGATGAATCCGGCTTGCGAAAGCGTTTGCATGGCCCACAATGCCTCGAGGGAGCAGATGAAATTCGTCTCGCGAGGAGGGATCGGGCATGGAGGCAGCGGAAGAGGCGCGGCGCAACGGTTTGCTGGCAGCGTTGCCACCCGAGGTGTTCGAGCGCTGGCTGCCAGTGCTGGAGCCGGTCGATCTGCCCCTGGGCACGGTGCTGTATGAATCGGGTGGCGTCCAGCCCTACGTGCTGTTTCCGACCACTTCCATCGTTTCGCTGATCCACATCCTCGAATCCGGTGCTTCGGCAGAAATCGCGATCATCGGCCACGAGGGCCTGGTCGGCATCGCGCTGTTCATGGGCGGCAACACCGCGCCGAACCGCGCGATCGTGCAATGCGCGGGCCGGGGGGTTCGCCTGCCGGCGGACTTCCTGGTGGCGGAGTTCAACGCCCATCTGCCGGTCATGCACTTGCTGCTGCGCTTCACGCAGGCGCTGATCACGCAGATGTCGCAGACGGCGGTGTGCAATCGCCATCATTCGCTCGATCAGCAGCTTTGCCGCTGGCTGCTGCTGAGCCTGGACCGCCTGCCGGACAACCGGATCGCGATGACCCACGAGTTGATCGCCAACATGCTGGGGGTGCGGCGCGAAGGCGTCACCGAAGCGGCGGGCAAGCTCAGCAAGGAGGGGCTGATCAGCTACCGGCGCGGCCACATCAGGGTGCTCGACCGCGCCGGCCTGGAGCGCTGCAGTTGCGAGTGCTATGCGGTGGTCAAGAAGGAATACGACCGGCTGCTGGCGCCCGCATCCTAGAAGCAGCCCGCCGGCACCCGCTTGGCCCGGTGGCGCCCGGGTGGTTGGCACGCCACAGACGCCACACCGGGATATCCGGGCCAAAATAGCGCCTGATCGGCAACCCGCATGCCGTGACCGCCATGCCTGAAGTGGCGACGCCGCGGGACGACCCGCGGCGCATCATTCCTGGCGGGGACGACCCCGCAGCCTGGAGTTCCCCATGTCCTGGTTCCTGCTCCTCATCGCCGGCCTGTTCGAGGTCGCCTGGGCCATCGGCCTGAAGTACACCGACGGCTTCAGCCGCCTGTGGCCCACCGTCGGCACGCTGGCCGCCATGGCCATCAGCGTGCTGCTGCTCGGCCTGGCGATGCGCGAGCTGCCGGTCGGCACCGCCTACGCGGTGTGGACCGGGATCGGCGCCGTCGGCACCGTGATCCTCGGCATCGTGCTGTTCAACGACCCGACCAACGCCGCGCGCCTGCTGTGCGTGGCGCTGATCGTGGCCGGCATCCTGGGACTGAAGCTGACCAGCGCCGGCTGAGCGCAGCGCGCGGCCGGCGGCGCACCGGCCGATCGGGGAGATGGCGCGTCGGCTGCTCTTACACTGCCTGCCATGGCCCAATACTTCAGCGTTCATCCCGAGAACCCGCAAGCGCGCCTGCTCAAGCAGGCCGCCGCGCTGCTGCAGGCGGGCGAGGTGCTGGCGGTGCCGACCGACTGCAGCTACGCGCTGGTCTGCCGGCTCGACGACAAGGCCGCCGCCGACCATTTGCGCGCCATCCGCCATCTGGACGACAAGCAGCTGCTGTCGCTGGTCTGCCGCGACCTGAGCGAGCTGGCCAGCTACGCACGGGTCGACAACGCGCAGTACCGCCTGCTCAAGCTGGGCACGCCGGGGCCCTTCGTCTTCATCCTGGAGGCCAGCAAGGAAGTGCCGCGCCGCCTCAGCCACCCGCAGCGCAAGACGATCGGCCTGCGGGTGCCCGAGCACCCGGCGCTGCAGAGCCTGATCGAATTGCACGGTGCGCCGCTGCTGGCGACGACGCTGATTCTGCCGGGCGAAAGCGAGCCCCTGAACGACCCGGAGGCGATCCGCGAGCAGCTGGCGCGCCAGATCGGCGGCGTGATCGACGCCGGCGCCAGCGCCGGGCAGCTCACCACCGTCGTCGATCTGAGCGGCGCCGCGCCCGAGGTCCTGCGGCGTGGACGCGGCGATCCGGCGCGGCTGGGTCTGTGACGCAATGACTGCGCCGCCTGCGCCGGCTCGGATGACGGCGGCGGCTGCGCCGCCATGACCGAAGACGTCGGGCGATGCGCGCGCGCCGCCAGTCACCGCCACGGAGCGGCGGTGATCGAGACGGCGGCAAGATCATCTCCTCATCGCGCGGAATGCGACAATCCGCCCCGTGGATTTCGCCAACATCATGCAGACCCTCGCGGTCTACGCCATCCCCGTCATCTTCGCCATCACCGTGCATGAAGCCGCGCACGGCTACGTGGCACAGCGCTTCGGCGACCCGACGGCGGCCATGCTCGGGCGCGTGACGCTCAACCCGATCAAGCACATCGACCCCGTCGGCACGCTGCTGATGCCGATCGCGCTGCTGCTGATGACCCAGGGCGCCTTCGTGTTCGGCTATGCCAAGCCGGTGCCGGTCAACTTCGGCCAGCTGCGCCACCCCAAGCGCGACATGATCTGGGTCGCCGCCGCCGGCCCGGCATCCAACCTGATCCAGGCCCTGGCCTGGGGGGTGCTGCTGGTGGTCCTGCTTGGCATCGGCATCGACGAACCCTTCTTCGCCGCCATGGCGCGCGCCGGCGTGCTGGTCAACGTGCTGCTGGCGGTGTTCAACCTGTTTCCGCTGCCGCCGCTGGACGGTGGCCGGGTGCTGGTCGGCCTGCTGCCGACGCGCGCCGCCATCTCGGTCTCGCGCATCGAGCCGTTCGGCATCTTCATCGTGCTGGGGCTGGTGCTGATCGGCGTGCTGATGACCTGGTGGGTGACGCCGCTCACCAACCTGACGCTGATGCTGCTGGATCTGCTGCTGCTGCCGCTGAAAGCCCTGTTCGCCTGATTTCTTGCGTCGCCCTCCCCCATGACTGCTCCCTTGCGCGTTCTCACCGGCATCACCACCACCGGCACCCCGCACCTCGGCAACTACGTCGGCTCGATCCGTGCCTCGGTGCGCGCCAGTCGCCAGCCGGGCGTGCAGAGCTTCTACTTCCTGGCCGACTACCACGCGCTGATCAAGTGCGACGAGCCGGCGCGCATCCAGCGCAGCTCGCTGGAAATCGCCGCCAGCTGGCTGGCCGCCGGGCTGGACCCCGAGCAGGTCACCTTCTACCGCCAGAGCGACATCCCCGAGATCCCGGAGCTGACCTGGTTGCTGACCTGCGTCACCGGCAAGGGCCTGCTCAACCGCGCCCACGCCTACAAGGCGATGCTGGACAGGAACGCCGCCGCCGGTCTGGATGCCGACAGCGAGGTCAGCGCCGGCCTGTTCATGTACCCGGTGCTGATGGCGGCCGACATCCTGATGTTCAAGGCGCATCAGGTGCCGGTCGGGCGCGACCAGGTCCAGCACATCGAGATGGCGCGCGACATGGCGGCCAGCTTCAACCACCTCTACGGCGAACTGCTGGTGGCGCCGGAGGCGCTGATCGACGACAACGTGGCGCTGCTGCCCGGCCTGGACGGGCGCAAGATGAGCAAGAGCTACGACAACACGATTGCCCTGTTCGGCCCGCGCGAACAGCTGAGGAAGCAGATCATGGGCATCGTCACCGACTCGCGCGCGCCCGGCGAGCCCAAGGACACCGAAGGCTCGGCGCTGTATCAAATCTACCGGGCGTTTGCCGACGACGAGGAGGCGGCGGCCTTCGCGCAGGCGTTTGCCGACGGCATCGCCTGGGGCGACGCCAAGCAGCAGCTGTTCGAGCGCATCGAGCGCGAGATCGGCCCCATGCGCGCGCGCTACGAGCACCTGATCGCGCACCCCGAGCAGGTCGAGGCCGCGCTGCTGGCCGGTGCCGAGAAGGCGCGCCGCATCGCCACGCCCTTCATGCGCGAGCTGCGCCGCGCGGCCGGCCTGCGCGCCCTTGCCGACACGGCGCAGGCGGCATCGAAGGCGCCAGCGCCCGTCAAGGCGCAGCTGCCGGTGTTCAAACAGTACCGCGAAGCCGACGGGCGCTTCTACTTCAAGCTCACCGACACCGGCGGCCAGTTGCTGCTGCAGAGCAAGGGCTTCGATTCGCCGCGCGATGCCGGCGCCGCCGTCAAGTGCCTGCAGACCGAAGGGCCTGCGGCGCTGGAAAGCTTGCGCGAGATGCTGGAGCCGATCGAGGGCAGCGCGCAGCCAGGCGTCGAGGACGCGCTGCAGCGCCTCGCTGCGGCGGCGGATGACAAATGACCGGCGCTGCGCGCCATGACCTCGGCTTCGCCTGCGATGACGCGCCTGGCGGCGCATGACTGAAGCCAGGGCGCGCGCCGCCGACCATCATTTGTCATCGACGCCGCGGCAGCGGCGAGGTCATGCGCCGTCAGGCGCGGTCATTTGTCATGACGACCTAAACCCCTGCCGCACGTCCCCGCACTGCGCCCGATGCCGCAGCGCGTGGTCCATCACCACCAGCGCCAGCAGCGCCTCGATGATCGGCGCCGCGCGGATGCCCACGCAGGGGTCGTGCCGGCCCTTGGTGATCAGCTCGATCGGCTCGCCAGCCGTGTTCAGGGTGGCGCGCGGCACCAGGATCGAGCTGGTCGGCTTGACGGCGATGGCCACCTCCAGGTCGTTGCCGTTGCTGATGCCGCCCAGCACGCCGCCGTCGTGGTTACTGGCGTAGGCGCCGCCCGGCAGCAGCGAGTCGCCGTGCATGCTGCCGCGGTGCGCCACGCTGGCAAAGCCGTCGCCGATCTCCACGCCCTTGACGCCGTTCAGGCCCATCATGGCAAACGCGATGTCGGCGTCCAGGCGACCGTAGATCGGCTCGCCCAGGCCGACCGGCATCTGCTCGGCGGTCACGCGCAGGCGCGCACCGCAGGAGTCGCCCGACTTGCGCAGCGCGTTCATGTGGTCCTCGATCGCCGACACGTCGGCCACCGGCGCGAAGAAGGGGTTGTTCGGCACGTGCTCCCAGCCCTCGAAGCCGATCGCCAGCTCGCCGATGTGCGTCATGCAGGCGCGAAAGCGCGTGCCGTGGTGTTCGCGCAGCCACTTCTTGGCCACCGCGCCGGCGGCCACCGTGGGCGCCGTCAGGCGCGCCGACGAACGCCCGCCACCGCGCGGATCGCGCAGACCGTACTTGCGCCAGTAGCTGTAGTCGGCGTGGCCGGGGCGGAAGCTCTGCGCGATCTCGCTGTAGTCCTTGCTGCGCTGGTCCTCGTTGCGGATCAGCAGGCAGATCGGCGTGCCGGTGGTCTTGCCCTGGTACACACCGGACAGGATCTCGACCCGGTCCGGCTCCTGGCGCTGGGTGACGAACTTGCTGGTGCCGGGCCGGCGCCGGTCCAGGTCGGGCTGGATGTCGGCCTCCGACAGGTCCATGCCGGGCGGGCAGCCGTCGATCACGCAGCCGATCGCGGGACCGTGGGATTCGCCGAAATTGGTGACGGCAAACAGCTTGCCGAGGGTGTTGCCGCTCATGCGCAGATTATCGCGCCCGGCCGCCCTGCTTCAGGGCAGATTCGGCTCGGTGTTCTTCGAGTCCTCTTCCGGCCAGTCGCGGATGTAGGCCTTGAGCATGCGGTTCTCGAAGTCCTGGCTGTCGACCACCGCCTTGGCAACGTCGTAGAAGCTGATCACGCCGATCAACTGGCGGTTCTCGATCACCGGCATGTAGCGCGCGTGGCGGCTGAGCATCATGCGCCGCACCTCGTCCATCTCGGTGGCCGCGGTGCAGATCAGCGGACCGGGATCCATCGAACGGTACACCGACACGCCGTCGAACTTGCCGCCGTTCTTCACCGCGGCCTGGATCACCTCGCGAAAGGTCAGGATGCCGACCACGCGCTCGTGCGAGACCACCACCAGCGAACCGACGTCCTTCTCGGCCATCAGGGCGGCCGCGTCGGCCAGGCTGTCCTCCGGCGTGATGGTGTAGAGCGCCTTGCCCTTCAAACGCAAAATGTCACTGACGATCATGCTGTTACGCCGCGGTCGCCCGCCGGCAGGCAAAAAAACAGCGATCAATATAGCCCACAATAATCTCCTTTTTCTTGCGCGGTCGCCCAGCCCGACACCTCAGGAGACACCATGCCCGGCTATGCCGATCCCGGCTTCGACACGCTCGCGGTGCACGCGGGCGCCCAGCCCGACCCCGTCACCGGCGCGCGCGCGGTGCCGATCCACCTGTCCACCTCGTTCGCGTTCGACTCCAGCGAGCACGCCGCGTCGCTGTTCAACCTGGAGCGCTCGGGCTACGTCTACAGCCGCATCAGCAACCCCACCAACGCGGTGCTGGAGCAGCGCCTGGCGGCGCTGGAAGGCGGCGTCGGCGCCATCGCCACCGCCAGCGGCCAGGCCGCGCTGCACCTGGCGATCGCCACCCTGATGGGCGCCGGCGGCCACATCGTCGCCAGCGCCGCGCTGTACGGCGGCAGCCAGAACCTGCTGCACTACACGCTGCCGCGCTTCGGCATCGAGACCACCTTCGTCAAGCCGGGCGACGTGGACGCCTGGCGCGCCGCCATCCGTCCCACCACGCGCCTGCTGTTCGGCGAGAGCGTGGGCAACCCGGGCCTGGACGTGCTGGACATTCCCGCCGTGGCCCAGATCGCCCACGACGCCGGCGTGCCGCTGCTGGTCGACTCCACCTTCACCACGCCCTACCTGCTGAAACCCTTCGAGCACGGCGCCGATCTGGTGTACCACTCGGCCACCAAGTTCCTCTCCGGCCACGGCACCGTGATCGGCGGCGTGCTGGTCGACGGCGGCGCCTTCGACTGGGACCAAAGCGGCAAATTCCCTGAACTGAGCGAGCCCTACGCGGGCTTTCACGGCATGGTGTTCAGCGAGGAAAGCAGCGTCGGCGCCTTCCTGCTGCGCGCGCGGCGCGAAGGACTGCGCGACTTCGGCGCCTGCCTGAGCCCGCACAGCGCCTGGCTGATCCTGCAGGGCATCGAGACCCTGCCGCTGCGCATGGAGCGCCACATCGGCAACACCGAAAAGGTGGTGCGCTTCCTGGCCGAGCACCCCTTCGTCGCGCGCGTCGGCCACCCGCTGCTCGAATCGCATCCCAGCCACCAGCTCGCGAACCAGCTGCTCCGGTACGGCGGCAAGGGCGCCGGCAGCGTGTTCAGCTTCGACCTCAAGGGCACGCGCGAGCAGGGCCGCAAGTTCATCGAGACGTTGAAGCTGTTCAGCCACCTGGCCAACGTCGGCGACTGCCGCAGCCTGGTGATCCACCCGGCCAGCACCACCCATTTCCGCATGAGCGACGAGGCCCTGGCCGGCGCCGGCATCGGGCCGGGCACGATCCGCCTGTCGATCGGGCTGGAGGACGCCGAAGACCTGATCGACGACCTGAAGCGGGCCCTGAAAAGCGCCGAGAGGGCCGCATGAGGCTGCGTCCCTACCAGCCAGGCGACGAAGCGGCGGTGATCGCGCTGTGGCAGACCTGCGGCCTCACGCGCCCCTGGAACGATCCGCGCAAGGACATTGCGCGCAAGCTGACGGTGCAGCCCGAGCTGTTCCTGGTGATCGAGGACGCGAGCGCCATCGTCGCCAGCGCCATGTTCGGCTACGAAGGGCATCGCGGCTGGGTCAACTACCTGGCGGTGGCACCCTCGCGCCAGGGGCGCGGGCTGGCACGGCGCCTGATGGCCGAGGGCGAGGCGCGGCTGGCGGCCCTGGGCTGTCCCAAGCTCAGCCTGCAGGTGCGCGCCGCCAACAGCGGCGCGCTCGCCTTCTATCAGCACCTGGGCTACGGCCGCGACGACGTCGTGTGCTTCGGCAAGCGACTCATCGCCGACGCCTGATGCACGCAGCCGGCGCATTCAAGAGGAATCCACGACATGTTCATCCAGGTCAACGGCGCCCCCATCTACGCCTACACCGGCGGCAGGCCTTTTGACGCTGCCAAACCCAGCGTCGTCTTCATCCACGGCGTGCTGAACGACCACAGCGTGTGGATCCTGCAGACGCGCTATCTGGCCCACCACGGCTGGAACGTGCTGGCGATCGACCTGCCGGGCCAGGGCCGCAGTGGCGGCCAACCACCGGAGACGGTGGAGGACGCGGCCGATGTCGTGCTCGCCCTGCTGGCCGGCGCCGGCATCGACCAGGCGGCGCTGGTCGGCCACAGCTTCGGCTCGCTGATCGCGCTCGAAGCGGCGGCGCGCGCACCGGCGCATGTCAGCCACCTGGCGCTCGCCGGCACGGCGTTCCCGATGAAGGTCTCGCCGGCGCTGCTGGAGGCCTCGGTCAAGGCGCCCGAAAAGGCCATCCACATGGTCAACGTGTTCTCGCACAGCACGCTCAGCCCGCCGCCATCGGCGCTGGGACCGGGCACCTGGCTGTACGGCGCCTCGCGCGCGCTGATGCGGCGCGTGCTGGCCAGCAACCGCGACAGCAACGTGTTCTACACCGGCTTCAAGGCCTGCGACAGCTACGCCGGCGGCGAGCAGGCGATGCCCGCGGTGCACTGCCCCACCCTGTTCCTGGTCGGCCGGCACGACCAGATGACGCCGCCCAAGTCGGCCCGGGCGCTGGCGCAGCACGCGCGGCTGGCCAAGATCGTGGAGGTCAATGCCGGCCATTCGCTGATGACCGAGGCGCCGGACGAGGTGTTGTTCGCGCTGCGCGACTTCCTGGCGGAGTGAGTTCACCGGCTTGGTTTGGGTCGCAGCACGGCGTGGCAAATGACCGCGCTCTGGCGAGCGCATGGTCTCGGCTTCACCTTCGATGACGCGCCTGGCGGCGCATGATTGCAATCACCGCGCGCCGTTTTCCGTCCTTCTTCGTCATCTTGTCATCGCCGCCGCGCCGCGGCGAGGTCATGGCGCGCAGCGCCGTCATCGGCCACTCCGTCGGGTTTCGCGCCACGCCCGTCGCCCGGCGGCGGCAGGATGTCGGCCACCGTCAAGCCCGCCAGCGGATCTCTCTCCCACCAGCCCGACAGCGTCTTGTCGGGCTTGAGCAGCAGGCGCTCGGCCAGCGGGCGCAGCGGCTGATTGGCGGGATCGAACAGCAGCACGTGGCGCGGTTCCTCGTTCTCGGTATGGGTGCCGAGCTGGCCCACCCAGTCGAGTTCGCCCAACGCCTCCATCACCGGCGACAGCTGCAGCGTGTCCACCTTCAGCCAGTTGGCCAGTTGCGGCAGGGTCAGCCCGCGCGTGGCGGTGTCGCGCACGCGGGCCAGCGCCTGCAGCACCTCGGTGGCGAGCTGGAACTCCCAGCCCGGCCCGCCACCGCGCCGCGCCACGCCGCTCAGCAGGCTGGGCAGGTAGGCCGCGATGACGGCGCCGAACAGCACGATCAGCCAGGACAGGTAGATCCACAGCAGCAGGATCGGCAACGTGGCAAAGGCGCCGTAGATCAGCGAATAGGTCGGCATGCGCGACAGGTACCAACCCAGGATCTGCTTGGCCAGCGCCAGGCAGACGGCGACGAACAGGCCGCCGGCCAGCGCGTGCCGCCATTTCACCGGCGTGTTGGGCACGAAGCGATACAGCAGCGTCAGGCCGAAGCTCATCAGCAGGAACTGCACCGCATCCAGCGCCAGGTTGACGCCGCCGCCGATGTCCGGCAGCCAGCCGCGCGAGGCCGTCAGCACGTAGGAGGTGATGGCCAGGCTGGCGCCCATCACCAGCGGCCCCAGCGTCAGCGCCGCCCAGTAGATCAGGATGCGCTGGCCGAGCGGGCGCCGGGCGGTGACGCGCCAGATGTCGTTGAGCGTGTGGTCGATGGTCAGCACCAGCGACAGCGCGGTGACGAACAGCACCAGCAGGCCGACCACGCCGAGCTCGTTGGCCTTGCTGGCGAACTGCGTCAGGTAGTCGAGCACGTTGCGCGCGATGCTCTCCGGGATCAGGCTGCCGGCCAGCCATTGCTCGAGCGCGTCGCGCAGCTGGCCGAAGATCGGGAACGCGGTGAAGATCGCCAGCACCACGGCGAAGAACGGCACCAGCGCCAGCGTGGTGGTGAAGGTGAGCGAGCTCGCCGTCAGGCCCAGCCGGTCCTGCTGGAAGCGCTCCCACAGCGTGGCGGCGGTGGGCAGCACCGGAAAGTCGGTGACGTCGGCGACGAACTCGCGCGCACGGGCCCTGAGCGCGGTCGCCTGCGCCGTCAGCGCATTGGACTTCATGCTCGCTATGATGCCACCGCCCATGTCGGACAGCACCATCGCCCCGCCCTCGCGCGCCGTGCGCGCCACCCGCGCCCTTGCGGTGGCCTGCCTGCTGGCGCTGATTGCGCTCGGCCTGGCCTGGGAGCTGTGGCTGGCGCCGCTGCGGCCCGGCGGCTCCTGGCTGGCCATCAAGGTGCTGCCGCTGCTGCTGCCGCTGCCCGGCCTGCTGAAGCTGCGCATGTACACCTACCGCTGGACCGCCCTGTTCGTCTGGCTGTACTTCGTCGAGGGCGTGGTGCGCGCCAGCGGCGACGCGCCGCCCGGCAACCAGCTCGCCTGGGCGCAGATTGCGCTGTGCCTGCTGCTGTTCAACGCCTGCGCGCTGCACGTGCGGCTGCGCCAGCGCGGCGCCCGCACGGCTGCCGGCGCGCCATCCGTCGCCCGCACACCATGAATGCCGCCGCACTGCTCGACGCCCTGCGCCGCGCGGTCGGTGCGGCGCAGGTGCTGGCCGGCGGCGATCTCGGCGTCTACGAGCAGGACTGGCGCCGGCGCGCGCGCGGCAGGGCGCTGGCGGTGGTGCGACCGGCCAGCACCGATGAGGTGGCGGCGGTGGTGCGCGCCTGCGCCGCGCATGGTGCGGCCATCGTGCCGCAAGGCGGCAACACCGGCCTGTCGGTCGGCTCGGTGCCGGACGACAGCGGCACCCAGGTGCTGCTCAGCCTGCGCCGCATGGACGCGGTGCGCGCCATCGACGCCGCCAACCTCACCGTCACCGTGGAAGCCGGCTGCGTGCTGCAGAACCTGCAGGTCGCCGCCGAGGGAGCGGGCCTTCTGTTCCCCCTGAGCCTGGCGGCCGAAGGCAGCTGCACCATCGGCGGCAACCTGGCCACCAACGCCGGCGGCACCCAGGTGCTGCGCTACGGCAACGCGCGCGAGCTGTGCCTGGGGCTGGAAGTCGTCACCGCGCAGGGCGAGACGTGGCACGGCCTGTCGGGCCTGCGCAAGGACAACACCGGCTACGACCTGCGCGACCTGTTCATCGGCAGCGAGGGCACGCTGGGCGTGATCACCGCCGCCACCATGAAGCTGTACCCGCTGCCGGCGGCCAAGCTGACCGCCTGGGCCGCGGTGCCATCGATGCAGGCCGCGGTCGATCTGCTGGGGCTGGCGCATCAACTCCTGGGCGCCGGCCTGACCGGCTTCGAGGTGATGAACCAGTTCTCGCTCGGCCTGGTGGACAAGCACTTCCCGCCGCTGCGGGTGCCGCTGTGGCGTGATGCGCCATGGTGCGTGCTGCTGGAAAACTCGGACCACGAAAGCGAGCAGCACGCGCGCGCCCTGTTCGAGCGCCTGCTGGCAGCCGCGCTGGATGCCGGCTGCGTGCAGGACGCGGTGGTGGCCGAGAGCCTGGCGCAGGCCAGGAACCTGTGGCACATCCGCGAGAGCATTCCGCTGGCTCAAGGCCAGGAAGGCCTGAACGTCAAGCACGACATCAGCGTGCCGATCTCGCGCATCCCGGCCTTCGTGGCCGAGACCGACGCGCTGCTGGCGCAGGCGCTTCCCGGCGTGCGCCTGGTCGATTTCGGCCACCTCGGCGACGGCAACCTGCACTACAACGTGCAGGCGCCGGAAGGGGTCGATGCCGGCGCGTTCCTGCAGCGCGAGGAACAGCGCGTCAACACGCTGGTGTTCGACGCCGTCGCGCGGCACGGCGGCTCGATCTCGGCCGAGCACGGCATCGGCAGCCTGAAGGCCGCCGCCCTGCCGCGCTACAAGTCGCCGCTGGCCCTGTCGATGATGCGCGCCATCAAACAGGCGCTCGATCCGCGCGGGATCATGAATCCGGGGCGACTGCTGGCGGCGCAGCGCCCGGACGCTTAGCGGGGCGGGCCCGTGCCGGCCCATCCTCGGGCTCGGGCGCCACGGCTTTCGGCGCCACGGCAACTGGGGGCGGCTTGCCTGGCGCGTCGCCGAAACCCGATCCCGGCCAGGCCAGATCGGCCAGCGTGACGCGGTCCAGTTCGGCGAAATAAGCATGGAGCGCCGAGCTCAGCGTGTGCTGCAGCCGGCAGGCCGGAACCAGGCGGCAGCGGTTGGTCTGCGCATCGAAGCACTCGACCATGCGCAGGTCGCTCTCGGCCGTGCGGATGATGTCGCCCAGACTCAGCTGCGCCGGGTCCACACCCAGGCGCACCCCGCCGCCACGACCGCGCACCGTCTCCAGCAAACCCTTGCGGCCCAGATCCTGGACGATCTTCATCAAGTGGTTCTTGGAGATGCCGTAGCGCTCGGCCAGCTCGGCGATGGTCGTCAACTCCGTCGGGTGCGCGGCGCAATGCATCAGCACGCGGCACGCGTAGTCGGTGTATTCGGACAGGCGCATCGTCAAACAGAAAAGATGCATTCATTGTATTGCTTTCGACGAATCTTGTGGATATGATGCATGTCAAATACTTCTTCTGCAGTTTCGTCTTTCATCTATGTCCACATCACCGCTGCCTACGCCGGTCGGCGTCGGGGTAGCCGCTGCGGCGGCCGATAGCGCGAACCATCAGACTTGGGGCTGGCCGCTGCTGCGACTGGGGTTCCGGCCGTTCTACCTGGGCGCGGCGACGTTCGCGCTGGTCGCGATTCCGTTGTGGCTGTTCATGTGGTCGGGCATGCTGGATCGCCAGCCGGTGCTGGCGCCGCTGCTGTGGCACGCGCACGAGATCCTGTTCGGCTTCGCGATCGCGGTGATCGCCGGCTTCCTGCTCACGGCCGGCAAGGCCTGGACCGGCCTGCCGACGCCGCGCGGGCCCTTTCTCGGCGCCCTGATCCTGCTCTGGCTGGCGGCCCGCATCGCCGCCCTGGGCGCGCCCTACATCGTCTACGCGGCGCTCGACGTGGTGCTGCTGCCCATCGTCGCCGTGGTGCTGCTGCGCGTGCTGTGGCGCGCGGGCAGCCGGCGCAACCTGCCGCTGGGCGGCATCCTGCTGCTGCTGTCGCTGGTCAACCTGGCCTTCCACCTGAACGTGCTGGGGCTGACCGACTGGCCGGCGCTGCATGCCTTGTACGCCACGCTGGCGCTGGTGGTGATGGTCGAATGCGTGATCGGCGGCCGGGTGATCCCGCTGTTCACCGCCAACGTGACGCCCGGCCTGAAGATCCCCGCCTGGCCCCGGTTCGAGCGCCTCGTGCTCGGCGCGACCGCGGTGGCGCTGGCGGCCTGGGCGCTGCAGTTGCAGGGCGCCTGGACCGTGGCGCTGCTGGCACTGGCGGCGGCCTTGCACGTGTGGCGCGCGCTGCGCTGGGCGCCCTGGAAGACCTTGAGCCGGCCGATCCTGTGGATCCTGCACGCGGCCTACGCCTGGATCCCGCTCGGCCTGGCGCTGCTGGCGCTGGCGCAGGCCGGCCAGCTGCCGCAGACGCTGGGGATCCACGCGCTGGGCGTGGGCGCCACCGGCGGGCTGATCATCGGCATGATCACGCGCACCGCGCGTGGCCACACCGGCCGGCCGCTGAAGGTGGGCGCACTGGAAACCGGCGCCTACGCGCTGATGATGCTGGCCGCGCTGGTGCGCGTGCTGTACCCGCTGGTGGCCCCCGAGGCGCTGAGCACCGCCCTCACCATTGCCGCCAGCGCCTGGAGCCTGGCCTTTCTGCTGTACCTGTGGCAGTACGCGCCGTGGCTGCTGCGCACGCGCCTGGACGGCAAGGACGGCTGAGACCGCTGCCCGTCCATGGATTGACGGTTTTCACCCCGCCACCGCGCGAGCGCTTGGTTTTTCTTCCCCCAGCTTCCAGTGACTTGAAAGGACCCTTCAATGATGCCTACCCCCGCTGCCACCCGAATCGACGTACGCAGCATCGCGCCCGAGCAACGCCACGCCACCATCTTCCGGAGCTTCGACGAACTCGGCCACGATCAGTGGATGGAACTGGTGAACGACCACGATCCGAAGCCGCTGCAGCGCCTGTTCGAGTCCCGCAACGCGGGCCAGTTCGAATGGTCCTACCTGGAGCGTGGCCCCGAGCGCTGGCGCGTGCAGTTGCGCCGCCTGGCGCCGGTGGCGGCGACCGCCAACGATTCCTGCTGCTCGGGCGGCGCCTGCGGCTGAAGCAGTTCGACCACGCCGCGCCGAGCCCATGAGGCCGGCCGGCGGCACGCCACGCTGACGCGCCGGCACCGGCGCTGAACCAGCCCCTCGGCCAAGCTGCCGAGCCGATCCGCCGCAGTGCGTCTGTACCGCGGCCAGGCCTGTTGCGTCCATCGTTTTCTGACTGACCACATCGCCCATGAACACCGTTGCCATCCTGTTGTCCGCCTTCGTGCTGTCCTTCGTCGCCCTGCTGGTGTTCATCTGGTCGCAGCGCAAGGGCCTGTTCGACCGCAGCAGCAAGGGCGCCGAGGTCATCTTCGCGCCCGGCGAGATCGGCCGCATCGAGGAGCCGGCCGGCGATGCCGCCAGCCGCGCCGAGCTGCAGAGCGCGATGGATGCGGCGCGCCACCAAAAGGCCGATCAGGCCGACGCGGCCGAGATCGCCGCCCGCGCCGAGGCCGACGCCTCCACCGCGCCGCTGGTGTTCTTCATGTTCTGCTGCGCCATCGCCTGGCTGCTGGTGGCCTCGGCCGGCGGGCTGACGGCCTCGATCAAGCTGCACGAGCCAGACTGGCTGACCAGCCAGGCCTGGCTCACCTTCGGGCGCATCCGCACCGTGCACCTCAACGCCGTCGCCTACGGCTGGGCGCCGATGGCGGGCCTGGGCATCGCCATGTTCATCATCCCGCGCCTGCTGAAGACGCCGCTGATGGGGGCGCGCTTCGCCTTCGTCGGCGCGGCGCTGTGGAACGCGGCGCTGATCGCCGGGCTGGGCAGCATCTCGGCCGGTATCAGCGACGGCCTGGAGTGGCTGGAAATCCCCTGGCAGGTCGGCCTGCTGTTCGCGCTCGGCGGCGGCCTGATGGCGCTGCCGCTGATCATCACCCTGGTCAACCGGCGCGTCGAGCACCTGTACGTGTCGGTCTGGTACATGGCCTGCGGCCTGTTCTGGCTGCCGGTGCTGTACGTGGTGGCCAAGATCCCCGGCCTGCACTCCGGCGTGCAGCAGGCGGCGATGAACTGGTGGTTCGGCCACAACGTGCTGGGCCTGTTTTACACGCCGCTGGCGCTGGCCTCGGTGTACTACTTCCTGCCCAAGATCATCGGCCGGCCGATCCAGTCCTACAACCTGTCGCTGCTGGGCTTCTGGGGGCTGGCCTTCTTCTACGGCCAGGTCGGCGGCCACCACCTGGTGGGCGGGCCGGTGCCCGAGTGGCTGATCACGCTGTCGATCGTGCAGAGCATGATGATGATCATCCCGGTTGCCGCCTTCACGGTGAACCAGTACCAGACGCTGCAGGGCCGGCTGTCGGCGCTGCGCCATTCGCCCACGCTGCGCTTCATCGGCATCGGCGGGCTGATGTACACGGCCAGCTCGGTGCAGGGCTCGTTCGAGGCGCTGCGCAGCATGAACGCCATCACCCACTTCACGCACTACACGGTGGCGCACGCGCACCTGGGCCTGTACGGCTTCGTGACGCTGGTGTTCTTCGGCGCCATGTACTTCGTGATGCCGCGCATCACGGCGCGCGAGTGGCCATACCCGAGCTGGATCTCGCTGCACTTCTGGCTGGTGGCGGGCGGCTTCGCGATCTACTTCGTCACGCTCACCATCGGCGGCTGGCTGCAGGGCGTGGCGATGCTGGACGAGGCGCGCGGCTTCATGGAGTCGGTCACCCTCACCCTGCCCTGGCTGAAGGGCCGCAGCATCGGCGGCGCGCTGATGGTGGCGGGGCACCTGGTGTTCGCGCTGCACTTCATGGCGCTGGCCTTCGGCTGGGGACCCAACCGCGACCGGCCGGCGCTGTTCAAGACCCTGTTCCGGGTGGAGGCCGCTTGACATGATGCTCTCTCCTGTGCCGCCTGCGGCGACTCCCCCCCGAAGGGCGGACGCACCCGATGTCCGGGGCAACCCCGGACATGGGTGCCTGCGCATGGCCTGCTCCGCGGCCTCTCGATTCTTTGGCCCTTGCGCGCCTGGGATGGGCGCGCTGCGCAATGGATCACTGACACATGCAAAATGAACTCAAACTCATCGGCGGCGCCATGGTGATGCTGGCGCTGTCCACCAGCGCGCTGGTCGTGCTGCCGATCCTGCAGGTGCGCGACGTCGAGCCGCTGCCCGGCCTCAAGCCCTACACCAGCGCCGAGCTGCGCGGGCGCGAGGTCTACATCGCCAACGGCTGCATCTACTGCCACACGCAGCAGCCGCGCGCCAAGTCCTTCGCGCCCGACTTCAGCCGCGGCTGGGGCCGTGCCACCGTGGCCGGCGACTACGCCTACGACAGGCCGCACCTGCTGGGCACCATGCGCACCGGGCCCGACCTGATGAACATCGGCGTGCGCCAGCCCAGCGAGCAATGGCAACTGGGCCACCTGTACCAACCGCGCGCCTACGTGCCGGACAGCATCATGCCCGGCTACCCCTACCTGTTCGAGCTCAAGCCCAAGGCCGAGCCGGGCGAGGTCGAGGTCAAGCTGCCGCCCGGCGCCGCGCCGGCCGACCAGCTGGTGGTGGCACGACCCGAGGCGGTCGACCTGGTGCGCTATCTGCAGTCGCTCGACCGCAGCTACCCCGCCGTGCCGACACCTGACCCGGAGGCCGCCAAGCCATGAGCCAGCCAACACACGAAGCCAACCTTCAGGAGGCGCGCGAGCACCCCGAGCCGCAGGAAAGCCACAACCCGATGCCGTGGGTGGTGATCCTGGTGACCGCGGCGCTGATGGCCTTCGGCGTCATCTACATCGCCCGCTCCAATCTCAGCGCACCACCGGCCTGGGGCGATGGGCGCGAACTGGCCGAACTGCAGGGGGCGCAGCCGGCGGCCGGCGCCGGCGGCGACGCGGTCACAGCCCAGGCGGTCTACAGCGCGCGCTGCGCCGCCTGCCACCAGGCCAACGGCGCCGGCCTGCCGGGCGTGTTCCCGCCGCTGGCCGGCTCGGAATGGGTGACCGGCAAGGACAAGACCCTGATCGCGGCCGTGCTGCACGGCATTGACGGCCCGCTCACGGTCAAGGGCCAGAGCTACAACGGCGCCATGCCGGCCTTCGCCAGCCAGCTCAGCGACGCCGAGATGGCGGCCCTGCTGACCCACATCCGCAGCCAGTGGGGCAACAGCGCGGCGCCGATCACGGCCGAAGCCGTGGCCGCGGTACGCGGCGAAACCGCCGGCCAGAGCGGGCCCTACCAGGGCGACGCGGGCTTGAACGCGCTGCAATGAAGCCGAATCCGCGCCCGCCCGCCTCGTCGTCGCCCGACGGCGCGCGCTGGGCGCGGGCGGCCAGCACGCTGCTGTGCCTGCTGATGGTGGCCGCGCTGGTCGCCGGCCTGCGACACTGGACCGTCGGCTTCGAGCGCTGGACCTTCGAATCGCGCCGGCTGTGGCAGGTGGCGCAAGGCATCCTGCGGGCGCCGGCCGTCGAGTTGATCGGCGCCGACGGCAACGCGCTGCCGGTCTGGCGCTCCGATGCATCAGCCCAGGCCTACCTGGTCGACTTCATCTACACCCGCTGCCCCAGCGTGTGCCAGGCGCTCGGCAGCCACTACCAGCAGATGCAGCGCGAGCTGCGGCAGCGCCCGGACGCGGCGCAGGACATCCGGCTGCTGTCGGTGTCGATCGATCGCGCGCACGACCAGCCGGCCGAACTGAGGCACTACGCCCGGCTGCACCAGGCCGACGCACGCTGGTGGCAGCTGGCGGTGCCGGGCAGCGATGAGGCGGCCAGCGCTCTGCAGCGCGCACTCGGCGTGGTGGTGGTGCCCGACGGCATAGGCGGCTTCAACCACAACGGCGCCATCCACCTGATCGATGCGCGGGGCCACCTGCGCGCGCTGTTCGAGTTCGAGCAGTGGCCACAGGCGCTCCAGGCCGCCCGCGCACTGGCCGCGGAGGCGCGCTCATGACCGCGGCGCTGGCAATCCACGCCACAGCCGACACCCACGTCGGGCGAACGCGGCCGGCGCTGCACCTGACGCGCATCGTGCTGGCGGGCCTGCCGCTGCTGCTGCTGTGGCCGGCGGCGCGCCACCTGATCGAGGCGCGCATGAGCTGGCACATGCTGGCCGAGTTCCCGCTGCTGGTGGCGGCGGGCTGGGCGCTGCAGCGACTCGTCGCCGGCCGGGCATCGTGGCAGCGCGCCAATGCCTGGGCGCGCCAGTTCGACTGGCACGGCTGGAGCACGGCCAGCTACTGCGCGCTGGTGTCGATCGTCTGGATGCTGCCCTCGGCGCTCGACCTGGCCTTGATCGATGGCCGCGTCGCACTGGTGAAAGCGCTCAGCCTGTGGCTGGCCGGCTGGCTGCTGGCCGGCGGGCTGGCGCGCATGCCGGCCGAGGTGCTGCTGTTCCTGGCCGGCAACCTAAGCTGGATGATGGCCACCGCCGGCCTGCTGTACGTCGAGGCGCCGATGCAGCTGTGCGTCAACTACGGGCAGACCGACCAGGTGCACGCCGGCTACGGGCTGGTCGCCTGGGCGCTGCTCATCGGCGCCTTCGCCATCCGGCGGTTGCTGCGCTGGAGCCGGTCGCTGGACGCTTCCACGCCCTAGCCCGATCCATCACCGCGTCATGCCGGCCTGTGCCGGATGACGGATCCCGCAACCAAGATCAGCGGCCGTGCTGGCCGCGCGCCACGTAAGGCCTGGCGGCCTTGGCGGCGCGTGGCGCGGCCGGCGCATGCCGCGCGTGGCTGGGCGGCGCCTTGGGCTTGCGACCAGCCTCGCCGTTGCCAGGACCGCGGCCCGAGCGGGCGGGCGGCGCACCGAACCGGCTGGACCGGCCATCGCCGCGCACACCGGGCCGACCACCGGCCGGCGGGGCCTTGCCGCCACGCGCCGGTGGCCGCGGTGCGCTGATCGGCGGGAACGGCTTGACCGGCTCCAGCCCCGCCACCACCAGCGGCCGGAACGGCTGCTTCGTGAACAGCTCGATCTCGGCCAGGCGCCGGCGGTCGCGGAATTCGGCCAGCGTGATGGCCAGTCCGTCGCGCCCGGCGCGGCCGGTGCGGCCGATGCGGTGCGTGTAGTCCTCGGCCTTCATCGGCAGGCCGTAGTTGATCACGTGCGTGATGCTGGGCACGTCGATGCCGCGCGCGGCGACGTCGGTGGCGACCAGGATCTGCACCCGCCCGCTGCGCAGCGCGGCCAGGCGCCGGTTGCGCACCGCCTGGCTGAGCGCCCCGTGCAGCGACACGGCGGCAAAGCCGGCCTGCTGCAGGTCGTCGGCCAACTGCTCGCATTCGACCTGGGTGCAGGCGAACACGATCGCCTGGTCGATCGACGGGTCGCGCAGCCAGTAGTCGAGCAGGCGGCGCCGGTGCTCGGGGCTGTCGGCCCAGTACAACTCCTGGCGGATGTTGGCGTGCTGCTGCTGCGGGCTGTCGACCTGCACCTTGCGCACCCGGGCGCCGCCCTCGTGCATCACGCGCAGCGCCAGCTGCTGCACGCGCGGCTCGAAGGTGGCCGAGAACATCATGGTCTGCTGGCGCTCGGCGGTCAGCTGGTGCACCTCGGCCAGTTCGTCGGCAAAGCCCAGGTCGAGCATGCGATCGGCCTCGTCCATCACCAGGAAGCGCACCTGATCGAGCTTGATCTGGCCGCCGCGCGCCAGGTCGAGCAGGCGCCCCGGCGTCGCCACCACCAGGTCGGCGTTCTGCAGCCGGGCGATCTGCAGCTGGTACGGCATGCCGCCCACCACGCTGGCCACGCGCAGGCCGCGGCAGTGCCGGACCAGCTCGATCGCGTCCTGCGCCACCTGCTGCGCCAGTTCGCGCGTCGGGCACAGCACCAGCGCGCCGGGCACGGCGGGCTTGAAGTGGCGTGCATGGCCCGGGCTCCGGCGGCGCGGCTTCTTCGGCGCCGGCTCGCCCCGGGCCAGCGCCTCGGCCACCCTGGCATCCCAGGCGGCCCGCTCGCGCAGGTCAGCCTCAGCCCGCATGCCCAGCAGCGTGTGCAGCAGCGGCAGCAGAAAGGCGGCGGTCTTGCCGCTGCCGGTCTGGCTGCTCACCATCAGGTCATGCGCGCCCTCGCTGCCGGCGCCCAGCGCCAGCGGGATGGTGCGCTGCTGCACCGCGGTGGGCTCGGTGAAGCCCAGGTCGGCGACCGCGGCCAGCAACTCGGGCGCCAGCCCGAGCGCCGCGAATGCGTTCGGCGCCGACGGATGTTCAACAGCGTGGTACGGCGCCTGCTCAGGCGCCAGCTCGTGCTTGTCCTCGAAAGAGGCCATGGCTTGATCTCACTTTCTCGCACGCCCTGATGGCGGCCCTTGCCGGGCCGCGCACGCTGCGCGTGTCATGCGATGGGGCACCGAAGTGCCGGGGTTTCCTCAAATCGACACCCACCATCTGACAACGCAGGTCCGGGGCCTGACGGCCTCCGGCACCGGACAACAGGCACTTGGTGCCAGGCATCAAGCCGGGCGACTGTCGTGGCTGGAACTGAGGGCCGCCGATGCAGGCTCGGGTGGCGGCTCCGTGCGAGAACGAGAGGGAAGATGTGCTGCGTATTCCGCGCGCCGAATGCCGAGACTCGAATCACGCGAACCGGCGATTGTCGCATCGATTCAAGGCCGGCGCAAATGGGCTGCCGCGACCGCTGGCCAGCTGCGCGCTCGGCGCTGGCGCTCGAACCGCGACCAAGCCTCCACGTGTCGCCCGCACGACAGCGGCGTTCCGGCCGGCGGATGTCGCGTTTCGCGCTCATGCGGTATCGTCGGTCCGCGCCGGCGGCAAACCGGCGCCGGACCGCGCGCCGGAGCCTGCAGTGGCGTGACGCACCGAACCAGAACAACAGGCTGCGGATACAGGAGACATCCCGATGAAAGCTTCGATGCATGGCGTGGCCGCGCTGGTCGCCGCCGCCCTGCTGGCCGCCTGCGGCGGCTCCGACAAGGCCCCGGACGACAACCCGCAGCCGCCGACGCCGGACGACCCGGCGATGCCGGTGGCGCTGAGCGTGCTGTCGAGCGAGCCGCAATGGGTCTCGGGCGGCGATGCCCGCATCCACGTGCGCGCGGCGCCCGGCCAGCGCGACAAGCTGGAACTGTGGCTCAACGGCAGCCCCGTCGAGGCGGCGCTGAAGGAAGTCGACGATGGCCTCGAGGGCGTGGTCAGCGGCTTGCAGCTCGGCGACAACCTGCTTGAAGTCAAGCACCGCAGCGCCAACGTGCGCGACAGCATCACCCTGACCAACTGGCCGGTCACCGGGCCGATGTTCACCGGTCCGCAGCAGACGCCGTTCGTGTGCACCACGATCCAGGACGCGGTCGGCAGGCAGCCGAAGGTCGACAGCGCCACGGCACCCGGCTACCAGGTCAGCGACGCCAGCGGCAAAGTGATCGGCTACAGCCGCGACTGCTCGATCGACAGCTTCGTGTCCTACTTCTATCGCCGCAGCGACGGTGGCGGCCTGGTGCCGCTGCCGGCCGACGGCCAGCGCCCGGCCGACATGGGCACCACCACCCTGGCCGACGGCCGCACGGTCGACTTCGTGGTGCGGCGCGAAGTCGGCTCGATCAACCGCTTCCTCTACAGCATCGCCATGCTGGCGCCGCTGCCGGGCGACGACAGCGCGGCGCAGGACGACGCCAGCCGCTGGAACGGCAAGCTGCTGTACTGGTTCCAGGGCGGCGTGGCGATCGGCCACAGCCAGGGCACGGTGCATGGCGGCTCGATGAACCCCGACGTGCTGGGCCAGGGCTGGGCCATCGTGCACAGCAGCGGCAACAACACCGGTACGCACTACAACCTCAAGCTCAGCGGCGAAACCGCCATGATGACCAAGGAGCGCTTCATCGAGCGCCATGGCGTGCCGCGGTACACGGTCGGCCTGGGCGGCTCGGGCGGGGCGATCCAGCAGTACCACATCGCGCGCAACTACCCCGGCGTGCTCGACGGCCTGCTGCCGGTGCAGAGCTACCCCGACATGGTCACGCAGACCATCCACGTCGGCGACTGCGAACTGCTCGAGTACTACATGGACGCCACCGACCGCAGCAACCCGAAGTGGCGCGTGACCAAGAACCGCAGCTGGCTGGTCGGCATGAACGCCGAGCAGGACGACGTCGGCAACAACACCAGGGTCAACGATGCGCTGGCGCCGTTGAAGACGGCGCTCGGCTACAGCACCGCCAAGGGCTCGACCGAGTGCATACCCGCCTGGCGCGGGCTGTCGCCGCTGGTGATGAACCCCTGGTACGGCCGGGCGGCGAACCAGCAGCTGTGGGAGCCGCAAAGCGACATCGCCGCCATCCGTTGGACCCACTACGACGACCTGCGCAACGTCTACGGCACCGACGCCAGTGGCGCCGCGCGGTGGACCTGGGACAACGTCGGCGTGCAGTACGGCCTGAAGTCGCTGCGGGACGGCAAGATCACGCCGCAGGAGTTCCTGCACCTGAACTGGCACATCGGCGGCTGGAAGCACCCCAGCCAGATGGTGCAGGAGACCTTCCCGTTCTTCGGCACCGATCAGGCGGAGATCAACAAGGTGCTGGCCAATCCCGACGACTTCGACCCCTGGAGCCGCAAGAACATGAACCTGGCCGCCGACGCCGCCACGCCGGCACCGCGCACCGTGGGCGACCCGCTGGCGATGCGCGCCGCCTACGCCAGTGGCCACGTGTTCGACGGCCAGCTCAACGTGCCGGCGATCGACCATCGCCAGTACATGGAGCGCCAGCTCGACATGCACAACGCGCACCAGTCGTTCGCGGTCCGCAAGCGCGTCAACGAGCGCATGGGCCACAGCGACAACCTGGTGATCTGGTTCACCGACACCGTGCCCGGCCAGACCAAGGCCAGCCAGTCGCTGGAGGCGCTGGCGGTGATGGACCAGTGGCTCACCAACCTGCGTGCCAATCCCAGGGCCGGCGTCGCCGGCAACAAGCCGGCACAGGCGGTCGACGCCTGCTTCGACCTGCAGGGCCAGCCGATTGCCCGTGGCGCCGGCGTCTGGGACGGCATCCTGGACGGCCGCCCGGCCGGCGCCTGCACCGAGAAGTTCCCGCTCTACGGCACCTCACGCACCGTCGCCGGCGCGCCGATCCACGGCGCCATGTACCGCTGCGCCCTGAAGCCGGTCGAGCAGGCGGCAAGCGACGGCAGCTACGGCGCCTGGGCGCCGACGCCGGAGCAGATCGCGACGCTCAAGCAGATCTTCCCCTCGGGCGTGTGCGACTACGGCCAGCCCGACCAGGCCAGACCCTGACGGCGCGGCGTAAATGACAAGTGACGGCTGAGGCCCAATGTGCGTGGGGCGGGCATTCATGCCCGCGGGCAGGGGTCATGATTGTCACGCGGGCACAGGTGCCCGCCCCACGTGACGCGGCTGGGCTATGCTTGTCGGACCACTTTTGCAGACAACAACAAGGCCCCGACGACCATGTCCCAGATCAACGCCACGCACGACCCCAGGCTGAGCAGCTGGGTCGCCTCCGCCAACGACGGCAAGACCGATTTCCCGATCCAGAACCTGCCGTTCGCCATCTTCCGCCGCCGCGGCAGCCAGGAGGACTGGCGCGGCGGCGTTGCCATCGGCGAGCAGATCGTCGACATGGCCGCCGCCGTCCGGGCCGGCGTGTTCGGCGGCGGCGCGCTGGCGCCCGCGCAGGCGGCGGCCGAGTCCACCCTCAACCGCCTGATGGGCCTGGGCGCGGCCGCGTCTTCGGCGCTGCGCCAGGCGCTGTCCGAGGCCTTGCGCACCGGCTCGGCGTCCGAATCAATCCTGAAGCCCTGCCTGGTGCCGCAAGCCGAGGCCGAATACCGGCTGCCGGCGCGCATCGGCGACTACACCGACTTCTACACCTCGGTGCACCACGCCACCAACATCGGCCGCCTGTTCCGCCCCGACAGCCCGCTGATGCCCAACTACAAGTGGGTGCCGATCGGCTACCACGGACGCTCGTCTTCGATCGTCGTCTCGGGACAGTCGTTCCGGCGACCGCGCGGCCAGGTCAAGCCGCCCGAGGCCGAGCAACCCGTGGTCAGGCCCAGCCAGCGCATGGACATCGAACTCGAGATGGGCCTGTTCATCGGCGCCGGCAACGAGCTGGGCGAGCCGATCGCCATCGAGCAGGCCGAATCGCACATCTTCGGCCTGGTGCTGCTCAACGACTGGTCGGCGCGCGACATCCAGCCCTGGGAATACCAGCCGCTCGGCCCCTTCCTGGCCAAGAACTTCGCCTCCAGCATCTCGCCCTGGGTCGTCACCATGGAAGCGCTGGCGCCCTTCCGCGCGCCGTTTGCCCACCCCGAAGGCGACCCGCAGCCGCTGCCCTACCTGAGCAGCGGCGCCAACAGCGCCGCCGGCGGACTCGACATCCAGCTCGAGGCACTGATCGAGACACCCAGAATGCGCAGCGAGAAGTCCGGCCCGGCGCGCCTGGCCCACACCAACTACCGCCACGCCTACTGGACCGCGGCGCAGATGGTCGCGCACCACACCGTGGGCGGCTGCAACCTGCAGCCGGGCGACCTGCTCGGCACCGGCACCCTGTCCGGCCCCACGCTGGACCAGGCCTGCGCACTGATCGAGCTGACCAGCGGCGGCAAGAACCCGATCCCGCTGGCCAACGGCGAGCAGCGCACCTGGCTGGAAGACGGCGACACCGTCATCCTGCGCGGCTGGTGCGAAAAGCCCGGCGCCACGCGCATCGGATTCGGCGAGTGCACGGGAACGGTGCTGCCGGCCAAGGACTAGAGCAGTTTCGATTTAAATATATACATAATAGGCATGTCGAGACCTTCCATG
>CAZHSD010000009.1:0-18575 GCA_964534975.1 uncultured Ottowia sp.
CAATCACCCGCAAACCCAGTGTTCATGCGCATTCCAGGGGTTCTTCAGGGGCGACCAATTATTCGCCTCGGACGGTTTTCAAATCAATCATGAGGTCAGCAAAGAGACAGCAACGGACTTATACTCATTACCGGGTCGGCCGATTGCCCAAGGCGGGAGCTCCAAAATCATCGCAGCCCAGTTGATCTCAGAACATCCGAAGCTTATGGCGGTCGCGAAAGGGCCGATCACGGATTATGCCATCTGGCTTCGACGTCTCTTATTTAGGCATCCTGGCGGCGTTTTTGAAATGGAAGAGCCTGAACACGCCGTCATTGAAGGGCGACATGTAGACACGCCATTTTTTGGCCATCGTCCCGATCACACACTCTCCGTCCACTTCTCCAAACTAATATTTCAATCTCTAGGATCTCATTCTTGGTCGATCCATAATTCTAAATATTTAAAGACCGTCCAAGAACGTGCATCGACGCATGACCGACAGGCTATGCCTACCTATCCGGGTGAAGAGGTGTTCGCCTTGGCACGGAGTCTCACAAAATGAAACAAGTACGCTTTATCTCTGATGCTCGACGTGAATTTCTGACAACAACTGCTTTTTATGAGGAAGCCATGCCTGGTCTCGGCTCCAGCTTTGCAAAAGCTGTCGAACAGGCGGCAGGAAGAACGCTCATTTTTCCGCTCTCTGGCAAGTCAACAATTGGAGATACGCGATGCGTGGACGTCCCAGGATTTCCCGTCTCAATTTTTTTTCGCGCAGATAACAGTGGCACGCTCATCTTTGCGGTTGCACGTCCCAGTCACTGGAATAACTGGGGCGGCCTCACTAGAGACTGAGCCGAAGCTCGTTTCTAGGAGCAATTTTATCCTCTGCGGATACTCTACCTTCGCCGCGCCTTAAGCTGGGATATCTTGAATCGTTGGAACGCAAATGCCTATCAGGTGCCCTGGATCAGATTCTGCAAAATCAGCACGCCGAAGAACACCAGCCCCGCGATGATGGTCCCCTTCAGGATCAGCCAGCCGATGCGCTTGTAGCGCGGCTCGCTGGTCAGGGCGTAGGCGGCGAAGTAGCCGCCGGCGGTCACCAGCAGCAGGAAGATCAGCGCACGGGCGATCGCCATCTCAGGTCCTTGCGCCGGCGCTGCGCGCGCTCACCAGGCGCGCGCCAGTTGCGCAAAGCCGGCCGGCGCCTTGCGTTCTTCGGCAAAGCTGACGATGTCCCAGGCGTCCGCTTGCGCCAGCAACTCGCGCAGCAGGCGGTTGTTGAGCGCGTGACCGGAGCGGAACGCGCTGTAGGCCGCCAGCATCGGCTTGCCGGCGCAGTACAGGTCGCCGATGGCGTCCAGGATCTTGTGCTTGGCGAACTCCTCGGCGTAGCGCAGCCCGTCGGCGTTCAGCACCTTGGTGTCGTCCATCACGATGGCGTTGTCCAGCCCGCCGCCGAGTGCCAGGCCGCTGGCGCGCATCATCTCGACGTCGCGGCTGAAGGCAAAGGTGCGCGCGCGCGCGATGTCGCGGCTGTAGCGGCCCGAGCCCATGTCGAAGCTGACCTGCTGCACCGTGGAATCGACCGCCGGGTGCTGAAAGTCGATCTCGAAGCTGAGCGTGAAGCCGTGGTGCGGCGCGAGGCGCGCCCACTTCAGCTGCTCGCCCTCGCCTTCGCGCACCTCCACCGGCCGCTTCACGCGCAGGAACCGCTTCGGCGCCTTCTGCAGCTCGATGCCGGCGCTTTGCAGCAGGTAGACGAAGGACGAGGCCGAGCCGTCGAGGATCGGCACCTCCTCGGCCGTGATGTCGATGTACAGGTTGTCCAGCCCCAGGCCGGCGCAAGCCGACATCAGGTGCTCCACGGTGCGCACCTTGGCGTCGCCGCGCGACAGCGTCGAGGCCAGCCGGGTGTCGGTCACCGACAGTGCATCGACCGGGATGTCCACCGGCTGCGGCAGGTCGACGCGGCGGAACACGATGCCGGTGTCGGGCGGCGCCGGGCGCAGCGTCAGCTCGACCCGCTCACCGCTGTGCAGGCCGACGCCGACCGCGCGCGTGAGCGACTTCAGGGTGCGTTGCGCGAGCATGGGCGGATTCTAGGCCGCGGCGCGCCGCCGCGCTGGCGGCGCATGACCGCGCCGCTGGCGCGGCGTCGATGACGCACCCTGCGGGTGCATGACTTGGGCCCGAATGGCCGCGCAGCAGGCCAATCCAGCGAACGCCGTGGCCGGACCTGCGCCGGCCATTGGCGTTGTCCCCCTTCCCGCGCAGCGCAGCGCAGCGAGAGCAGGGGGAAGCGGCGTCAGCCGCCCAGGGGGATGCCCTTGTTCAGTCCGCCTGCTTGCGCAGGAAGGCCGGGATTTCGAAGTCGTCCATGCCGCCCGAGGACAGCGCGTCGACCTTGGCCGCGGCCTGGGTGCGGTTGGTGCGCCAGACGCTGGGCACGGTGAGGTTGCCGTAGTCCTGGTGCTGCGGCGCGCCACCCATGCCGCCCGCGTGCGGCGCCGACGGCGCGATGAAGGGCATGTTGTCGGTGCCGGTGCGCAGGCCGCCCTGCACCACGGTGATGGGCTGGCGGCGCGCGCCCTGGCGCGACAGGCCGGTGGCGACCACGGTGACGCGGATCTCGTCGCCCAGCGCGTCGTCGTAGGCGGCGCCGTAGATGGTGTGGGCCTCGGGCGAGGCGTAGGCGCGGATGGTGTTCATCGCTTCCCTGGATTCGTTCAGCTTGAGCGAACCCTTGGACGCCGTCACCAGCACCAGCACGCCCTTGGCGCCCGACAGATCGATGCCCTCCAGCAGCGGGCAGGCGACGGCCTGCTCGGCGGCGATGCGGGCGCGGTCGGGGCCGCTGGCGGTGGCGGTGCCCATCATGGCCTTGCCGGGCTCGCCCATCACGGTGCGCACGTCCTCGAAGTCGACGTTGACGAAACCGTAGTCGTTGATGATCTCGGCGATGCCGCCGACGGCGTTCTTCAGCACGTCGTTGGCCTGCGCGAAGGCCTCCTCCTGGGTGATCTCGTCGCCCAAGACCTCGAGCAGCTTCTCGTTCAGCACCACCACCAGCGAGTCGACGTTGGCCTCCAGCTCGGCCAGGCCGGCCTCGGCGTTGGTCAGGCGGCGGCCGCCCTCCCAGTCGAACGGCTTGGTGACCACGCCGACGGTGAGGATGCCCATGTCCTTGGCGATGCGCGCGATCACCGGCGCGGCGCCGGTGCCGGTGCCGCCGCCCATGCCGGCGGTGATGAACAGCATGTGGGCGCCGCGGATCGCCTGCCGGATGTCGTCGGCGGCGGCCTCGGCCGCCTCGCGGCCCTTGTCGGGCCGGCTGCCGGCGCCCAGCCCGCTGCCGCCGAGCTGGATCGTGCTTTCCGCCTGGGTGCGGCACAGCGCCTGCGCGTCGGTGTTGGCGCAGATGAACTCCACGCCCTGGACCTGGCGCGTGATCATGTGGTCGACCGCGTTGCTGCCGCCGCCGCCGACCCCGATCACCTTGATCTGGGTGCCCGAATGGAAGCCGTCCGTTTCAATCATTTCAATGCTCATGGTGTCACTCCTTGTCTGCCTGCAGTTGCCGTGGTTGGAAAGAAACTAATAAATCGCCGCTGTTGTTGTTCATGGACCTGACGCACTCACCGAAAGGGCCCAGGTCGGCGGCCCCGTACTTCGCCAATGACAGAACGCGGCATGCCATGCCGACGTCACGTTTGCGACCCCGCCGTCGCCCGCCCTGGCGGCCGCGCAGCCGGCCCATCGAACGGTCGCGGAGCAGACCATGCGGGAACGCCGCGGCCGGATCTGCGCCGGCCGCCAACGTTGTCCCCTCGGGGGGATGGCGCGCAAGCGCCTCAGGGGGGGGCGTAAAGCCTTGGGGGTCACGTCAGAAATTCCCCACGATGAAATCCTTCACGCGCCCGAACACGCTCTTGACGCCGCTCGACTGCTGCGCCACCTTGAAGCCGCGCAGGCGGCCCAGCCGGGCCTCCTCCATCAGCCCCATCACGGTCGAGGCGCGCGGCTGCGCGACCATGTCGGACAGCGCGCGCGAGTACTTCGGCACGCCGCGGCGCACCGGTTTCAGGAAGATGTCCTCGCCCAGCTCGACCATGCCGGGCATCACGGCGCTGCCGCCGGTCAGCACCACGCCGGAGGACAGCACCTCCTCGAAGCCCGACTCGCGGATCACCTGCTGCACCAGCGAGAAGATCTCCTCCACGCGCGGCTCGATCACGCCGGCCAGCGCCTGGCGGCTCAGCAGGCGCGGCGTGCGGTCGCCCAGGCCGGGCACCTCGACCTGGGTCTCGGCGTCGGCCAGCAGCTGCTTGGCGCAGCCGTTGTCGACCTTGATGTCCTCGGCGTCCATGGTCGGCGTGCGCAGCGCCATGGCGATGTCGCTGGTGATCAGGTCGCCGGCGATCGGGATCACGGCGGTGTAGCGGATCGAGCCGCCGGCGAAGATCGCCACGTCCGTCGTCCCGGCGCCGATGTCGACGCAGGCCACGCCCAGCTCGCGCTCGTCGTCGGTCAGCACCGCCTGCGCCGAGGCCAGCGGGTTGAGCATCAGCTGGTCGACCTCCAGCCCGCAGCGGCGCACGCACTTGATGATGTTCTCGGCCGCGCTCTGGGCGCCGGTGACGATGTGCACCTTGGCCTCCAGCCGCATGCCGCTCATGCCGACCGGCTCGCGCACGTCCTGGCCGTCGATGACGAACTCCTGCGGCTCGACCAGCAGCAGGCGCTGGTCGCTGGAGATGTTGATCGCCTTGGCGGTCTCGACCACGCGCGCGACGTCGGCCGGCGTCACCTCCTTGCCCTTCACCGCCACCATGCCGCTGGAGTTGATGCCGCGGATGTGGCTGCCGGTGATGCCGGTGTAGACGCGGCCGATCTTGCAGTCGGCCATCAGCTCGGCCTCCTTCAGCGCCTGCTGGATGCTGGCCACGGTGGCGTCGATGTTGACCACCACGCCGCGCTTGAGGCCATTGCTGGGCGCCACGCCGAGGCCGGCGAGCTTCAAGTCGCCACCGGGCAGCACCTCGCCGACCACCACCATGATCTTGGCGGTGCCGATATCGAGCCCGACGATCAGATCCTTGTACTCTTTTGCCATGTCCTCACTCGTTGTTTTCCGTGTTGCTGTCCTAGCGCTGCCCGGGCGCGCCCGGCGGCGGCACGCGCACCGTGGTGACGCCGCGCAGCCGCAGCGCGTAGCCGCCCACGTGGCGCAGATCGGCCGCCTCCACCGCCTCCACCGGCCGCTGATGGCGCGCCGCCACTTCCCCCACCGTGCCGACGAACTGCGCCAGGCGCGCGGCCAGCTCGGGCGGCGTGCCGTAACCCAGCTCGATCACCGCGCCCTGGCCGAGCTCGGCGCGCCAGTTGCCGCGCGCCAGCAGCGCCAGCTCGGTCAGCGGCGTGCCCAGCGGCGCCAGCAGCGGCGCCAGCTGGCGGTGCATGGCCAGCACCTCGGCGGCCTGCCCCTCGGGGCCGATCAGCACCGGCATGCGCGCCTCGTCGGCCTCGTCGCCGCCGGCCTCGAACACCTCGCCCTGGCGATTGATCATCTGGCTGCCGCCCTCGCCCCAGTAGGCCACCGGCACGTGCTCCTGCAGCGTCACGTGCAGCTGGTTCGGGAACTCGCGCTGCACGGTGGCGCGGCGCACCCAGGGCGCCGACTGGAACGCCGCCTGCGCCGCCGCCAGGTCCATGGTGAAGAAGTTGCCCTGCAGGCGCGGCAGCACGGCGGCGCGCAGGCTGGCGGCGCTGTGGTGCGTGGTGTCGCCGTCCACGCTGATGTGCCCGAAGGCAAAGGCCGGGTGGCGGATCGCCCACCACAGGCCGGCGGCGATGCAGCCCAGCACCAGCGCCGTGACCAGCAGCGAGGTGGTCAGGTTCATCAGCCTGACGTCGACCGGCAGCGGCAGCTCGTGCGTCATGCGCGCACCCCCTGCGGCGCGGGATAGTCGAGCGCGGCACCGGCCAGCAGCTGCAGGCACAGGTCTTCGTAGCTGATGCCGATGGCGCGCGCCGCCATCGGCACCAGCGAATGGCCGGTCATGCCGGGCGAGGTGTTGATCTCGATCAGGTACGGCTGGCGCGTGGCGGCGTCGATCATGACGTCCAGGCGGCCCCAGCCGCGGCAGCCGAGCACGCGGTAGGCCTTCAGCACCAGTGCCTGGATGGCGGCCTCTTCGCCCGGCGGCAGGTCGCAGGGCACGCGGTACTCGGTGTCGTCGCTGAAGTACTTGTTCTGGTAGTCGTAGTTGCCGCCCGGCGCCACGATGTGGATCACCGGCAGCGCGCGCGCCTGCGCGCCCTCGCCCAGCACCGGGCAGGTCACCTCGTCGCCGGCGATGAATTCCTCGCACAGGATGTCGGCGTCCAGCGCCGCGGCGGCGGCCAGCGCCGCTTCCATCTGGTCGGCGCTGCCGACCTTGGTCACGCCCAGCGACGAGCCCTCGCGCACCGGCTTGACGATCAGCGGCAGGCCCAGCGCCGCCGGCAGCGCGCGCAGGCGCTCGGCGTCCCACTCGCCGCGGCGCAGCAGCACGTAGCGCGGCGTCGGCAGGCCCTCGGCCAGCCAGACGCGCTTGGTCATCACCTTGTCGATCGACAGGCTGGAGGCCATCACGCCGGCGCCGGTGTAGGGAATGCCGAGCAGCTCCAGCGCGCCCTGCACCGTGCCGTCCTCGCCGAAGCGCCCGTGCAGCGCGATGAAGCAGCGCTCGAAACCCTGCTTCCTCAGCTCGTCCATCGGTTGCTCGGCCGGGTCGAAGGCGTGCGCGTCGACGCCGCGCGCGCGCAGCGCCTGCAGCACGCCGGCGCCCGACATCAGCGAGACCTCGCGCTCCGCCGAACGGCCGCCCATCAGGACCGCGACCTTGCCGAACCCGACGTCGGGATGTATGCCTTGATGCTCCATGTCGCTTCCCTCAGCCAGGGCTGTGCTCCTTGTCCTGCAGCAGTTGAACCAGGCGCGCCGGCACGCCGCCGATCGAGCCGGCGCCCATGCACACCACCACGTCGCCGGCGCGCGCCTGGCCGGCGATCAGCGCCGGCAGCTCGGCGATGTCGGCCACGAACACCGGCTCGATGCGGCCCGCCACGCGCAGCGCGCGCGCCAGCGAGCGGCCGTCGGCGGCCACGATCGGCTCCTCGCCGGCGGCGTAGACCTCGGTCAGCACCACGTGGTCGGCGCCGCCGATGACCTGGACGAAGTCCTCGAAGCAGTCGCGCGTGCGCGTGTAGCGGTGCGGCTGGAAGGCCAGCACCAGGCGCCGGCCGGGGAAGGCGCCGCGCGCGGCGGCCAGCGTGGCCGCCATCTCGACCGGGTGGTGGCCGTAGTCGTCGATCACGGTGAAATGCCCGCCGCCCGCCGCCGGCAGCTCGCCGTAGGACTGGAAACGCCGGCCGACGCCGCGGAAGTCGGCCAGCGCCTGCTGCACCGCCGCGTCGGGCACGTTCAGCTCGGCCGCGACCGCGATCGCCGACAGCGCGTTGAGCACGTTGTGCTCGCCGGGCAGGTTGAGCACCACCGGCAGATCCGGCAGCGCCACGCCGTTGCGCCGCTGCGCCGTGAAGTGCATCTGCGCGCCGACCGCGCGCACGTCGACGGCGCGCAGCTGCGCGTCCTCGCCGAAGCCGTAGCTGATCACCGAGCAGGTCACGTCGGCCATCAGCTCGCGCAGCGCCGGGCTCTCCAGGCACAGGATGGCGGTGCCGTAGAACGGCAGGCGCTGCAGGAATTCGACGAAGGCCTGCTTGAGCTTGCCGAAGTCGTGCCCGTAGGTCTCCATGTGGTCGGCGTCGATGTTGGTGACGACCGCCATCACCGGCAGCAGGTTGAGGAAGGACGCGTCGGATTCGTCGGCCTCGGCGACGATGTAGTCGCCCGCGCCCAGGCGCGCATTGGCGCCGGCGCTGGTGAGGCGCCCGCCGATCACGAAGGTGGGGTCCAGCCCGCCCTCGGCCAGCACGCTGGCGACCAGGCTGGTGGTGGTGGTCTTGCCGTGCGTGCCGGCGATGGCGATGCCCTGCTTGAAACGCATCAGCTCGGCCAGCATCAGCGCACGCGGCACCACCGGGATGCGGCGCTCGCGCGCGATCAGCACCTCGGGGTTGTCTTCCTTGACCGCGGTCGAGGTCACCACCGCGTCGGCGCCCTCGACGTGGGCCGCCGCGTGGCCGACGAAGGTGCGGATGCCCAGGCTTGCCAGCCGCCGCAGCGTGGCGCTGTCGGCCAGGTCCGAGCCGGAGATGGTGTAGCCCAGGTTGTACAGCACCTCGGCGATGCCGCTCATGCCGGAGCCGCCCACGCCGACGAAGTGGATGCGCTGGATGGCGTGTTTCATGCGCCGCCTCCACTGGCACCGACGAGGACTTCGTCGGCCGAGTGATGCGCGACGAAGTGGATGTGCTGGATGGTGTGTTTCATGCGGCCAGCTCCTCGCAGGCAGCGACGATGTCGTCGGTGGCGTGCGGCTTCTGCAGCTGCCTGGCGTTCTGCGCCACCTTCAGCAGTGCCCCGCGGTCGAACTGCTGCAGCCACTCGGCCAGCCGGGCGGCGCTCAGTTCGCGCTGCTGCACCAGCCAGCCGGCCTCGCGGTCGACCAGGAACTTGGCGTTGGTGGTCTGGTGGTCGTCCACCGCGTGCGGGAAGGGCACGAACAGCGCCGCCGCGCCGACGGCGGCGATCTCGCTCACCGTGGTGGCGCCGGCGCGGCAGATCACCAGGTCGGCCTCGGCGTAGGCGCGCGCCATGTCGTCGATGAAGGGCAGCAGCTCGGCCTCGACGCCGGCGGCCTGGTAGTTGGCACGCAGCGCCTCCAGCTGTTTGGCGCCGCTCTGGTGCACCACCAGCGGCCGCTGCGCGGCCGGGATCAGCGCCAGCGCCTGCGGCACCAGCTCGTTCAGCGCCTGGGCGCCCAGGCTGCCGCCGACCACCAGCAGCTTCAGCGGCCCGCCGCGGCCGGCGAAGCGCTCGGCCGGCTCGGGATACTGCGTGAACGCCGCACGCAGCGGGTTGCCGACCCACTGCACCTTGCGCGCCCTGGGCAGCACGCCCGGAAAGGCGGTGAACACACGGTCGGCCATGCCGGCCAGCACCTTGTTGGCCATGCCGGGCACCGAGTTCTGCTCGTGCAGCACCAGCGGCTTGTTCAGTGCCACGCCCATCAGCCCGCCCGGGAAGGTGATGTAGCCGCCCAGGCCGACCAGCACGTCGGGATTGACGCGGCGGATCACGCCGATCGCCTGGCCGAAGGCCCGCAGCAGGCGCAGCGGCAGCAGTGCCAGCGTGAGCGCACCCTTGCCGCGCACGCCGCTGAAACTCACCGGCTCGAACGGGTAGCCGCGCGGCGGCACCAGCTGCTGCTCCATGCTGCCCGGCGCGCCCAGCCAGTGCACGCGCCAGCCGCGCGCCCGCAGGCCGTCGGCGACCGCCAGGCCGGGGAAGATGTGGCCGCCGGTGCCGCCGGCCATCACCAGCGCGCATCTCATGGCCCCCACGCTCCCCGCTGCGCGTGGTTCGCTGCCCCCCGAGGGGGCCCTCGCGGCCTGGGACGGCCCGGCGACGCTCATGCCCGTCATGCCCGGCCTCCGTGCATCAGCCGCCGGCTCTCGACGTCGACGCGCAGCACGATCGCGATCGCGATCATGTTGGCCATGATGGCCGAGCCGCCGTAGCTCATGAAGGGCAGCGTCAGGCCCTTGGTCGGCAGCGCGCCGAGGTTGACGCCAATGTTGATGAAGGCCTGGAAGCCCAGCCACAGGCCGATGCCCTGCGCCACCAGGCCGGAGAACACGCGGTCCAGCGCGATCGCCTGGCGGCCGATCACCATGATGCGCCGCGTCAGCCAGAAGAACAGCGCGATCACGCACAGCAGGCCGATCAGGCCGAACTCCTCGCCGATGATGGCGGTGAGGAAGTCGGTGTGCGCCTCGGGCAGCCAGTGCAGCTTCTCGAGGCTGCCGCCGAGACCGACGCCGAACACCTCGCCGCGGCCGATCGCGATCAGCGCGTGCGACAGTTGGTAGCCCTTGCCCAGCGCGTGCTCCTCGCTCCAGGGGTCGAGGTAGGCGAAGATGCGCTCGCGCCGCCAGGGCGAGGACCAGATCATGGCCGCGAAGGCCAGCACCAGCACCGCGGCGATGAGGAAGAACATGCGCGCGTTGACGCCGCCCAGGAACAGGATGCCCATGGCGATCACGGCGATCACCAGGAACGCGCCCATGTCCGGCTGCGCCAGCAGCAGCGAGCCGACCACGCCGACCGCCACGCCGATCGGCGCCACGGCGCGGAAGAAGCGCTCCTTGACCTCCATCTTGCGCACCATGTAGTCGGCGGCGTACAGCAGCACGGCGATCTTGGCGATCTCGGACGGCTGGAAGTTGATCGGCCCGAGCGAGATCCAGCGCCGCGCGCCGTTGACCACCGTGCCGATCTGCGGGATCAGCACCGCGATCAGCAGCAGCAGCGAGCCGACGAACAGCCAGGGCGCGGCCTTCTCCCACCAGTTCATCGGCACCTGGAAGGCCAGCAGCGCGGCGACGAAGGACAGGAAGATCCACATCGCGTGCCGCGTGACGAAGAAGTTGGGCGAGTAGCGCGCGAAGCGCGGGTTGTCGGGCAGCGCGATGGTGGCCGAATAGACCATCACCAGGCCCCAGGCCAGCAGCGCCACGCAGGCCCAGATCAGCGCCTGGTCGAAGCCGAGCAGGCGCGTCGGCGCGCTGGTGGTGCGCGCGTACTCCATGCCGCCGATGCGCACCGGCAGCTCGTCGGCGCTGGCGCGCTTGCGGCCGCGCCGGGTCTTGCCCAGGGCTTCGGTCGCCGCGTTCATGACCAGACCTCCAGTTCGGTACCGCCGGCGTGGGCCAGCTCGCGCACGGCGGCGCGGAACACCTCTGCGCGGTGCGGGTAGTTGCGGAACATGTCCAGGCTGGCGCAGGCCGGCGACAGCAGCACCGCGTCGCCGGCCCGGGCGCGCTGGCGCGCCTGGCCGACGGCGTCTTCCAGCGTGCTCGCGTCCAGCAGCGGCACGGTGGTGTCCCGCAGCGCGGCGCGGATGCGCGGCGCATCGCGCCCGATCAGCACCACCGCGCGGGCGAAGCGCGCCACCGGATCGGCCAGCGGTGCGAAGTCCTGGCCCTTGCCGTCGCCGCCCAGGATCACCACCAGCTTGCGCTCGGCGCCCAGGCCGTGCAGCGCCGCCACGGTGGCGCCGACGTTGGTGCCCTTGCTGTCGTCGAAGTACTCGACGCCATCCAGCACGCCGATCGATTCGACCCGGTGCGGCTCGCCGCGGTATTCGCGCAGGCCGTACAGCATCGGCGCCAGCGCGCAGCCGGCGCTGCTGGCCAGCGCCAGCGCCGCCAGCGCGTTGACGGCGTTGTGGCGGCCGCGGATGCGCAGCGCGTCGGCCGGCATCAGGCGCTGCAGGTGCAGCTCCGGCGCGACGCCCTGGCGGCGCCGCTCGGTCTCGTCGGCCTCCAGCGCGCGCACCAGCCAGTCGATGCCGCCCACCGTTTCCAGGCCGAAGTCGCCCGGCTCGGCCGGCAGCTCGGCGCCGAAGGTGACGACCTGGCGCAGGGTCGGCTTCGGCCCCTTGGCGGGCCTGGCCGGCGGCTGCGGGCGCATCGCCAGCACGCGCGGATCGTCGCGATTGAGCACCATCACGCCGTGCCGGCCGAACACGCGCGCCTTGGCCGCGGCGTAGGCGTCCATGTCGCCGTGCCAGTCCAGGTGATCCTGCGTCAGGTTGAGCACCGTGGCCGCGCTCGGCTCGAAGCTGCCGGCCGCGGCCAGCTGGAAGCTCGACAGCTCCAGCACCCAGACCTCGGGCAGAGCATCGGCGTGCTGCTGCAGCGTGTCCAGCAGCGTCGGCCCGATGTTGCCGGCCACCGCCACGCGCTTGCCGGCGCGCTCGATCAGCTGGCCGGTCAGTGCCGTCACGGTGGTCTTGCCGTTGGTGCCGGTCACCGCCAGCAGCTGCGGCGCGTAGCCACGCTGGTCGTGCAGCTCGGCCAGCGCCTGCATGAACAGGTCGAGCTCGCCGTACACCGGCAGGCCACGCTCGGCCGCCGCCTGCAGGACGGCGTCGATCTCGGCCGGCGGCAGGCCGGGGCTGCGGCACAGCGCGCGCAGCGAGGCATCCTCGAGCAGGCGTTGGTCCAGCGGTCCGGCGACAAAGCGCGCCGCGGGCAGCTGCTGGCGCAGCGCGTCGAGCTGCGGCGGCGCCGCGCGCGTGTCCGCCACCGTGACGCGCGCACCCTGCGCCGCACACCAGCGCGCCATGGCCAGGCCCGACAGGCCCAGGCCAAGCACCAGCACGTGACGATCCTGCCAGCTCATGCTCATCTCAACTTCAGGGAAGCCAGGCCCACCATGCACAGCAGCATGGTGATGATCCAGAAACGCACCACGACCTGGGTCTCGGCCCAGCCGCTCTTCTCGAAATGGTGGTGCAGCGGCGCCATGCGCAGCAGGCGGCGGCCCTGGCCGTAGCGGCGCTTGGTGTACTTGAACCAGCTCACCTGCAGCATCACCGAGATCGCCTCGGCGACGAACACGCCACCCATGATGGCCAGCACGATCTCCTGCCGCACGATGACGGCGATGGTGCCGAGCGCACCGCCCAGCGCCAGCGCGCCGACGTCGCCCATGAACACCTGCGCCGGGTGCGCGTTGAACCACAGAAAGGCCAGGCCGGCACCCGTCATCGCGGCGCAGAAGATCAGCAGCTCGCCGGTGCCCGGGATGTGCGGGAACAGCAGGTACTTCGAGTACACCGCGCTGCCGGTCACGTAGGCGAACACGCCCAGCGCCGAGCCGACCATGATCACCGGCATGATCGCCAGCCCGTCCAGGCCGTCGGTCAGGTTGACCGCGTTGCTGGCGCCGACGATGACCAGGTAGCTCAGGATCACGAAGCCCAGCACCCCGAGCGGGTAGCTGACCTCCTTGAAGAAGGGCAGCAGCAGGCCGGCGGCCGGCGGCAGGTCGATGGTGAAGCCCGACGAGACCCAGTTCACGAACAGCTCCCAGACCTTGGCGTTGGACACCTCGGAGATGCTGAACACCAGGTACAGCGCGGCCATCAGACCGATCGCCGACTGCCAGAAATACTTCTCGCGCGAGCGCATGCCCTCGGGGTCCTTGTTGACCACCTTGCGCCAGTCGTCGACCCAGCCGATGGCGCCGAAGCCGAAGGTGACCAGCAGCACGATCCAGACGAAGCGGTTCGACAGGTCGAACCACAGCAGGGTCGAGATCGCGATCGACAGCAGGATCAGCACGCCGCCCATGGTGGGGGTGCCACTCTTGGACAAATGCGTCTCCATCGCGTAGCCGCGCACCGGCTGGCCGATCTTCAGCTCGGTCAGGCGACGGATCACCCAGGGGCCGGCGATGACGCCGATCACCAGCGCGGTCATCGCCGCCATCACGGCGCGGAAGGTGATGTACTGGAACACGCGGAAGTAGCCCAGCTCGGGCGACAGCGTCTGCAACCAGTTGGCCAGGCTAAGCAGCATCGTTGCGCTCCGCTTCGGCTGCCGCGCTTGCCGTCAAGGCCTCGACCACGCGCTCCATGCGCATGAAGCGCGATCCCTTGACCGCGATGCTGGCGCACTGCGCCAGATTGGTGCGCACGGCGTCGTTCAGCGCCTCGATGTCGGCGAAATGGCGCCCGCCGCCAAAGGCCATGGCGGCGTGGATCGCCAGCGGCCCGTGCGCCAGCAGGCGGTCGATGCCGCGCTCGCGCGCATAGGCGCCGACCTCGGCGTGGAACGCCGGGCCCTGCTCGCCAACCTCGCCCATGTCGCCCAGCACCAGCAGGCGCGGCCCCGGCAGCTCGGCCAGCACGTCGATGATGGCGCGCACCGAATCCGGGTTGGCGTTGTAGCTGTCATCCACCAGCGTGATGGCGCGCCCGCGCTGGCGCAGCAGCAGCGAGCGCGAGCGGCCCTTGACCGGCCGGAACTCGCCCAGGCCGCGCTCGGTGGCATCCAGCGGCACGCCGGCCGCGCTGGCGCAGGCGATGGCCGCCAGCGCGTTGTGCAGGTTGTGGCGGCCGGCGATGTGCAGCGCAACTTGCAGCGCGCCCGCCGGCGCGTGGGCGCGCAGCTGCCAGTGGTCGAGCTCCCAGCTCGCGCGCTCGATCGTCACCAGCGCCCCCGCCGACGCCTCGCCGAACAGCAGTCGGGTGCGCGCACCCGCCAGCTGGTCCCAGACCGCCCGCTGCGCATCGCCGGCCGGATAGACCGCGGTGCCGCCGGCCGGCAGGGCCGCCAGCACGGCACCGTTCTCGCGCGCCACCGCCTCCACGCTGGCCATGAACTCCAGGTGCTCGCGCTGGGCGTTGTTGACCAGCGCCACGCTCGGCTGCGCGATGCCGGCCAGGTAGGCGATCTCGCCCGGGTGGTTCATGCCCAGCTCGACCACCGCGGTGCGATGCGACGGACGCAGGCGCAGCAGCGTCAGCGGCAGGCCGATGTCGTTGTTGAAGTTGCCCTCGGTGGCCAGTGCCGCATCGCCCTGCCAGGCGCGCAGGATCGCGGCCAGCATCTGCGTCACCGTGGTCTTGCCATTACTGCCGGTGACGGCGATCAGCGGGCCGGCAAAACGCTGGCGCCAGGCGCGCGCCAGTTCGCCCAGCGCCAGTTTGGCGTCGGGCACCAGGATGCCGGGCAGGCCAGCGGCGATCAGTTGCTGCTCGGCACGCGCATCGCACAGCGCGGCGACCGCCCCGCGCTCGCGCGCCTCGGGCAGGAAATCGGCCGCGTCGAAGCGCTCGCCCTTGAGCGCCACGAACAGGTCACCCGGCTGCAGGCTGCGGGTGTCGGTGTGCACGCGCACCGCCACCGTGGCCGCATCGCCCACGATGCGGGCGTCGGTCAGGTGGCGCGCGGCCTCGGCCAGGCTGAGCTGCATGCCGCTCATGCCGCCACCCCCGCCTGGGCGGCGCGCGCCGCCAGCGCGCCGCGCGCCTCGCCCTGGTCGGAGAACGGGCGGCGCTCGCCGCGCGACTCCTGGTAGTCCTCGTGGCCCTTGCCGGCGATCAGCACCACGTCATGCGCGCCGGCCTGCGCCAGCGCACGGCGGATCGCCCGCGCGCGATCGGGTTCGACCAGCACCGATTCGTCCGGCATCACGCCGCGACGGATGTCCTCGATGATGGCCTGCGGGTCTTCGTCGCGCGGGTTGTCGCTGGTGATCACCACGCGGTCGGCCGCCGCCTGCGCCGCCGCGCCCATCAGCGGCCGCTTGGCGGTATCGCGGTTGCCACCGCAGCCGAACACGCACCACAGCCGGCCGCCGCGCTGCTCGGCAAACGGGCGCAGCGCGGCCAGCACCTTGTCCAGCGCGTCGGGCGTGTGGGCGTAGTCGATCACCGCCAGCGGCGAGCCCGGCAGCTCGACGCGCTCCATGCGGCCGGGCACCGGCGGCAACTCGGCGCAGACCCTGGCCGCCTCCGCCAGCGACACGCCGAGCGCGCGCAGCGCGCCGATCACGCCCAGCAGGTTGGCGGCGTTGTACTCGCCCACCAGCGCGGTCGAGAGCGGGGCCGACTCGGCGCCCTCGCGCACGCTCCAGCGCAGGCCGCGCTCGCCATAACCCAGTTCGGTCGCCTGCAGCCGCGCCGGCTGACGCAGCGACACCGTCCACACGTCCAGCCCGCGCCCGCAGGCCTGGTCGACCAGCCAGGCGCCGCGCGGGTCGTCGACGTTGATCACCGCCGCCCGCAGGCCGGGCCAGTCGAACAGCGCCGACTTGGCGGCCCAGTAGGCCTCCATGCTGCCGTGGTAGTCGAGGTGGTCCTGGCTGAAGTTGGTGAACACGGCGACCTCGATCGCGGTGCCGTCCAGCCGGTGCTCGACGATGCCGATCGAGGACGCCTCGATCACGCAGCTGCGCACGCCCTCGTCGACCAGTTCGCGCAGGCGCCGCTGCAGCAGCACCGGGTCGGGCGTGGTCAGGCCGGTGTATTCGAGCGCGTCCGGCCGGCCGACGCCCAGCGTGCCGGCCAGCGCGCTCGGCGACAGCTCACCCGCTTGCAGCTTCGACAGCGCCCAGGCCAGCCACCAGGCCGACGAGGTCTTGCCGTTGGTGCCGGTGATGGCCACCACGCGCAGCGCCTGCGAGGGCGATTCGTAGTAGGCATCGGCGATCGGGCCGGTGGCGGCCTTGAGCCGGGCGCAGCTGGCGATCTCCGCCCGCTCGAAGCCGAACGCCTCGACGCCATCGCGCTCGACCACGCAGGCGCCGGCGCCCTGCGCCAGCGCCGCTGCCACGAAGCGCCGCCCATCGCTGGCCGCGCCCGGCCAGGCGATGAAGCCGTCGCCCGGCCCGACCCTGCGGCTGTCGGTGTGCAGGCGACCGGTGACGCGCTGGCGCAGCCAGGCGGCGACTTCGCGTGGAGCGTGCAGCGGCGTCATGTCAGAATGGCTCCGCCACCTGCTCGGCCACGATCTCGGGCTTGACCGCGACGTCCGGCTGCACACCCATGATGCGCAGCGTCTGCTGCACCACCTCGCTGAACACCGGCGCCGCCACGGCGCCGCCGTAGTAGACGCCGTTGCTCGGCTCGTCCACCATCACCGCCACGATCACGCGCGGTGCCTCGATCGGCGCCATGCCGGCGAACCAGGCACGGTACTTGTTGGACGCATAGCCCTTACCCTGCTGCTTGCGCGCGGTGCCGGACTTGCCGCCCACCGAGTAACCCACGGTCTGCGCGCGCTGGCCGGTGCCGCCGGGGCCGGCGGCCATCTCCAGCATCTTGCGCACCGCGCGGGCGTTCTTCTCGGAGAACACGCGCTCGCCCGGCACCGGCAGGCCATCGGGACTCTTTTGCAGGGTGGCCGGAATCACGCGGCCGTCGTGCGCGAATGCGGTGTACGAGTGCGCCATCTGGAACAGCGAGGCCGACAGGCCGTAGCCGTAGGCCATGGTGGCCTGCTCGATCGGCTTCCAGCTCTTCCAGGGGCGCACCCGCCCGGTGGCCGCACCGGGGAAGGCCAGCTCCGGCTTCTGGCCATAGCCGAGCGCGGTGTAGGTGTCCCACATCTCGCGCGGGCTCAGCTTCTGCGCGATCTTGAGCGAGCCGACGTTGCTCGACTTCTGGATCACGCCCTCGACGGTGAGCGAGCCGTAGTTGCGCGTGTCGCGGATGGTGAACCTGTTGAGCTGGTACGAGCCCGGCGCGGTCGCAATCACCGTCTGCGGCGTGACCTTGCCCGCTTCCAGCGCCATCGCCACCGTGATCGGCTTCATCACCGAGCCCGGCTCGAAGGTGTCGGTGACGGCGATGTTGCGCAGCTGCGAGCCGCTCAGGTTGCGCCGGCTCTCGGGCGCGTAACTGGGGTAGTTGGCCAGCGCCAGCACCTCGCCGGTCTGCGCGTCGAGCACCACCACGCTGCCCGACTTGGCCTTGTGCTGGGTCACGGCGTCGCGCAGCTTCTGGTAGGCGAAGAACTGCACCTTGGAATCGATCGACAGCTGCACGTCCTGGCCGTCGACCGGCGGCACGTCCTCGCCCACCGCCTCGACCACGCGGCCCAGGCGGTCCTTGTAGACGCGGCGCGAGCCGGGTTTGCCGGCCAGCAGTTTCTCGAACGACAGCTCGGCGCCTTCCAGGCCCTTGTTCTCGACGCTGGCAAAGCCCACCACGTGCGCCGCCGCCTCGCCTTCGGGGTACTTGCGCTTGTATTCCTTGCGCTGGTAGATGCCGGGGATCTTCAGCGCCGCGATCTGCTTGGCGATGGGCTCGTCGACCTGGCGCTTGAGCCAGGCGAAGTTCTTCTCGCCACCGTCGAGCTTCTTGTTCAGCTCGGCCAGCGGCATGCCGAGCAGCCTGGCCAGCGGCTGCAGCCGCGCGGCGTCGCGCTGCACACCCTCCGGATCGGCCCAGATGCTGGGCGCCACCACGCTGGAGGCCAGCAGCAGCCCGTTGCGGTCGTAGATGCGGCCGCGGCTGGCCGGCAGCTCCAGCGTGCGCGCCATGCGCACCTCGCCCTGGCGCTGGAAGAAGGCGTTGCCGAACACCTGCACGTAGGCGGCACGGGCGATCAGCACCAGGAACACCAGCGCCAGCATGGCGACGATGAACTTGCTGCGCCACACCGGCGTCTTCGACGCCAGCAGCGGGCTGGCGGTGTAGCTGACGTTCCTCATGGCTGACCTCCCGTCACGGCGGCGGATGCCGGCGCCGCCACCACGGGCAGTGCGGCGGGCGAAGTCACGTACTCGGTGATCGCCGGCGTCACGGTGCGCATCGCCAGCTTGTCCTTGGCCAGGCGCTCGACCCGCAAGGAAGTGGCCTCGGCGCGCTTTTCCACCTGCAGGCGGCTGTGCTCGGTGTCCAGCAGATGCGCCTCGGCCTCGGCGCGGTACAGCTCGGTGACCAGGCGGCGCGACTCGTACTGCACCCGCACCAGGTACAGCGCGGACACGATCACCGCGGTCAGCAGGACGATGGACAGCCGAGTCATGAGAAATGGCCCCCACGCTCCCCCGCTGCGCGTGGTGCGCTGCCCCCCGAGGGGGCTCTCGCGCCTTCGGGCGGCCGTGCGGCGCTCGGATG
>CAZHSD010000009.1:18675-25752 GCA_964534975.1 uncultured Ottowia sp.
TTCGGGCGGCCGTGCGGCGCTCGGATGGCCCCCACGCTCCCCCGCTGCGCGTGGTCCGCTGCCCCCCGAGGGGGCTCTCGCGCCTTCGGGCGGCCGTGCGGCGCTCGGATGGCCCCCACGCTCCCCCGCTGCGCGTGGTGCGCTGCCCCCCGAGGGGGCCTTCGCCGCCTTGGGGCGGCCCGGCGACGGCTCATGGTGTCCGGGCAGCGCGACCTCGATGGGGACATCGGTGCGCTCGGCCACCCGCATGATGGCACTGCGCGCGCGCGGGTTGGCGGCGACCTCGGCCGCGGACGGACGCACGCGCGCCAGCGCGCGCAGCAGCGCGGGCGCCGGCTCGGCGAACGGCACGCGGCGATCCACCGGCGCGCGTGAATGGCGCGCGATGAACCGCTTGACGATGCGGTCTTCCAGCGAATGGAAGCTGATCACCACCAGACGCCCTCCGGGTTGCAGCACATGCAGGCTCGCCTCTAGCGCCTGCTCGAGCTCTTCAAGCTCGGCATTGATGAAAATCCGAACAGCCTGGAATGTGCGCGTTGCAGGGTTCTGGCCCGGCTCGCGGGTCTTGACCGCGCCAGCCACGAGTTCGGCCAGTTCGGCGGTGCTTGCCACAGGACCTCGTTCCTGCCGACGCGACACAATCGCCTTTGCAATGGGGCCAGCAAACCGCTCCTCGCCGTATTCACGAATCACCTCCGCCATCTGCCTTTGATCGGCCGTCGCCAGCCACTCGGCCGCGCTCTGGCCACGCGTCGGGTCCATGCGCATGTCGAGCGGACCGTCGGCACGAAAAGAAAAACCCCGCGCGGGGTTGTCGATCTGCGGCGAGCTGATGCCCAGATCCATCAGCACCCCCGCCGCGCTGCCCGGCGCCAGCTCGCCCAGCGCCGCGAAGCCCTGGTGCCGGATCGCAAAGCGCGCATCCTGGATGCGCGCCGCCTCGGCCAGCGCCTCGGGGTCCTTGTCGTAGGCCAGCAGCCGGCCCTGCGGCGCCAGCCGCTGCAGGATCAGGCGCGCGTGCCCGCCGCGGCCGAAGGTGGCATCGACGTAGCGCCCCCGCGGATCCGTGACCAGGGCCTCGATCGCCTCGTGCAGCAGGACCGTGGTGTGCGACCATGTGTTCACCCGCCCCCAGCCTCTAAAAAGCGAAATCCGCGAACACCTCGGGCATGCCAGCCTGCATGACCTCGGCCTCGTGCGCCTCGTAGCGCGCCCTGTCCCACAGCTCGAAGTGGTGGCCCATGCCCAGCAGCATCACCTCGCGCGTCAGGCCGGCGGCCTGGCGCAGCTCGGGCGACACCAGCACGCGGCCGGTGCCGTCGAGCTCGACGTCGAGCGCATTGCCCATGAAGATGCGCTTCCAGCCCTGGGCCGACATCGGCAGCTGGGCGATGCGCTCGCGGAACTTCTCCCACTCGGGGCGTGGGAACACCATCAGGCAGCCGTGCGGGTGTTTGGTGATGGTGAGCTGGCCGCCCGCGGTCGCCGCCAGCACGTCACGATGCCGGGTCGGCACCGAAAGCCTCCCCTTTGCATCCAGACTCAGCGACGACGCCCCTTGAAACACGCACACCCCTTGATATCAGTGCAAGCATCGTGCGGAAAAACCACTGTCTCCCACTTAATTGCACTTTTTTGCACTGTAGCAGGAATTGCTGGCCACGCAATCGGGGCGGAACAAATTATTTCAATGAAATCAATGCCTTAGCCAGGTTTTCCACAGTTGCCCACAGCAAAATTGCTTTGAAATGAGCAACTTAGCTCACACATTCAAAGTGACGAATGACGGTATTGTGGATAACCCGGATGGACGCTTGAAACAGGCCGGTATCCCGGTGTGCGCTCACGCTCGCGCCGCCGGCGCGCCATGGGCGGGCAAGAAAACCGCCGCAAATCGGCGCTGGGATCGGTTTACCCGGACCTAAAGGATGTAGCGCGACAGGTCCTCGTCGCGGGCGAGTGCCTGCAGCCGGGCGTCGACGTAGGCGGCGTCGATGGTCACGGTCTGGCCCTCCAGCTTGACGGCATCGAAGCTGACCTCGTCCAGCAGCCGCTCCATCACCGTCGAGAGGCGTCGCGCGCCGATGTTCTCGGTCGACTCGTTGACGGCGAAGGCGATCTCGGCCAGGCGCGAGATGCCCTCGGGCGTGAACGCCAGCGTCACGCCCTCGGTCGCCAGCAGCGCCTGGTACTGGCGCACCAGCGAAGCATCCGTTTGCGTCAGGATGGCCTCGAAATCCTGCACCGACAGCGAGGCCAGCTCGACCCGGATCGGCAGGCGGCCCTGCAGCTCGGGGATCAGGTCGCTCGGCTTGGCGAGGTGGAACGCGCCCGAGGCGATGAACAGGATGTGGTCGCTGCGCACCATGCCGTACTTGGTGCTCACCGTGGTGCCCTCGACCAGCGGCAGCAGGTCGCGCTGCACGCCCTGGCGCGAGACCTCGGCGCTGCTGCCGCCGCCTTCCATGCTGCGCGAGGCCACCTTGTCGATCTCGTCGATGAAGACGATGCCGTTCTGCTCCAGGTTCTGCAGCGCCTGCACCCGGATCTCGTCCTCGTTGACCAGCTTGCCGGCCTCTTCGTCGACGAGCAGCTTCATGGCCTCGCCGATCTTCACGCGCCGCAGCTTGCGCCGCGCCGCACCCAGGTTGCCGAGCATGCCCTTGAGCTGCTCGGCCATTTCCTCCATGCCCGGCGGCGTCATGATCTCCATGCTGGGCGCGGCTTGAGCCAGTTCGAGCTCGATCTCCTTGTCGTCCAGCTGGCCCTCGCGCAGCTTCTTGCGGAAGGCCTGGCGCGCGGCGCTGCCCTCGCCCGGCGCCGCGCTGCCGTCGGCGCTGCGCGCCGGCGGGATCAGCACGTCGAGGATGCGCTCCTCGGCCAGATCCTCGGCGCGCGTGCGGTGTGCCTTCATGGCCTGCTCGCGCTGCTGCTTGACCGCCATCTCGGCCAGGTCGCGGATGATGGAATCGACGTCCTTGCCGACGTAGCCGACCTCGGTGAACTTGGTCGCCTCGACCTTGATGAAGGGCGCGCCCGCCAGCCGCGCGAGGCGCCTGGCGATCTCGCTCTTGCCGACGCCGGTGGGGCCGATCATCAGGATGTTCTTGGGCGTGATCTCGGGCCGCAGCTTCTCGTCGACCTGCTGGCGCCGCCAGCGGTTGCGCAGCGCGATCGCCACCGCGCGCTTGGCGTCCTGCTGGCCGACGATGTGGCGGTCGAGTTCGGAGACGATCTCCTGCGGAGTCATGCTGGACATGGCTGGGTTCCTGATGGGGGCGTGCGGATGGATGACGAAATGACCTCGCTGCGCTCGATGACTTCGCCGCTGCGCAGCTTCAATGACCAATAGCCAAACACCAACTGGAGTCCGTCATGGCGGCGCAGCCGCCGTCATCGACGCAGTGCCAGCGGCGAGGTCATTTCGTCATCGGTTACAGCGTCTCGATGGTGTGCTGCATGTTGGTGTAGATGCACAGCTCGCCGGCGATCTCGAGCGCCTTCTTCACCACCTGCTCGGCCGGCAGCTCGGTGTGCTCCAGCAGCGCCTTGGCGGCGGCCTGCGCGTAGGGGCCGCCCGAGCCGATGGCGACCAGGCCGTGCTCGGGCTCCAGCACGTCGCCGTTGCCGGTGATGATCAGCGAGGCCTCCCTGTCGGCCACCGCCAGCATGGCCTCGAGCCGGCGCAGCACGCGGTCGGTGCGCCAGTCCTTGGTCAGCTCGATGGCGGCGCGCGTCAGGTGGCCCTGGTGCTTTTCCAGCTTGGCCTCGAAGCGCTCGAACAGCGTGAAGGCGTCGGCCGTGGCGCCGGCAAACCCCGCCAGCACCTTGCCGTGGTGCAGCTTGCGCACCTTGCGCGCCGAGCCCTTGACGACGATGTTGCCCAGCGTGACCTGACCGTCGCCGCCGATGGCGACCTGCCAGCCAGCCGGAGTCTGGCGCCGCACGCTGACGATGGTGGTGCCGTGAAATGGTTCCATTCGGTCGAGATGGGGACGCCGGGGCGCCATCTCAAGGCGCAGCTGCGTCAATCGCCGAACATCTTCTGCTTCAGCTCGCGCCGCTGCTGCGCCTCCAGCGACAGCGTGGCGGTGGGGCGCGCCAGCAGGCGCGGCACGCCGATCGGCTCGCCGGTCTCGTCGCAGTAGCCGTAGTCGCCCGAATCGATGCGCGCGATCGACTGCTCGATCTTCTTCAGCAGCTTGCGCTCGCGGTCGCGCGTGCGCAGCTCCAGCGCATGCTCTTCCTCGATGGTAGCGCGGTCGGCCGGGTCCGGCACCACCACGGTGTCCTCGCGCAGGTTCTCGGTGGTCTGGCCGGCATTGGCCAGCATGTCGTTCTTCAGCTCGACCAGCTTCAGCCGGAAGAAGGCCAGCTGCTTGTCGTTCATGTACTCGCTGTCGGGCATGGCGATGACCTCGTCATCGGACAGCGCTTCCACGGCCTTGGTCTTCCAGTTGTTGGCCAGCTTGGGGTCGCGCTTGACCGCCACCGGCACGGGCGTGGGCGCCGCAATCGGCATGGGCAGGACCTTGGGCGCGGGCACCGGCGGCGGCGGGCTCATCGGAGCGGCACTCGCCCTTTTCTTGGCGGGCGCTTTCCTGGCCGCGGCCGGCTTGGCGGCGACGCTGGCCGCTTTGGCGGGCGTCGGCGCAGCCCCGGAGGACTTGGCCGTGGGTTTCGCCGGTTTCTTGGCTGCCGCTGAGTTCACTTCTACTGTCTCCTGTCGCAGTCCGGACGGCGAAGCCGCGGACCGCAACCGAATGTCGAGCGGACGAAGCATGGTCCTTTTTCGTCCGTCATGAGCCCTTTTATGGACCTTCTTGGGCCAGTGCGCGCGTCCCCATGCCCCTGCGGGCGAACCGGGGTCGCGACCGATTCAAAGGCGGCGATTGTATAGAGCGGGCGGCCGCCGACGCCAATACCCCTGCGAATAGGCCTACGGGCTTACCCTGAGGCCGGCCGCTGCCGCCATGGTTCAAGCCGCCACCAGGCATTGCTCCAGTCCCTGCGTCAGGATGTCCCTGGGCAGATCGATGCCGATGAACACCATCTTGCTGCCACGCGTCTCGTCCTGCTTCCAGAGCGGGCCGAGATCGCTGCCCATCAGCTGGTGCACGCCCTGGAAGATCACCTTGCGATCGGTGCCCTTCATCCACAGCACGCCCTTGTAGCGCAGCATGCGCGGGCCGTAGATGTTGACGATGGCGCCCAGGAAATCCTCCAGCCTGGCCGGGTCGAAGGCGCGTTCGGCGCGGAACACGAAGCTCTTGACGTCGTCGTCGTGATGGTGGTGGTGCCCGTGCGCGTGCTGGTGCGAGGGGTGGCTGCAATGCTCGCCGTGCTGGTGAGCATGGTCGTGGTCGTGGTCGTGGTGATGCTCGTGCTCGTCCTCCCTGAGGAACTCGGGGTCGATGTCCAGCTTGGCGTTCAGGTTGAAGCCGCGCAGGTCGAACACCTGCTGGATCGGCACCTCGCCGAAGTGCACCACCTGCTGCGGCGCGCGCGGGTTCATGTGCGTCAGGCGGTGCTGCAGCGCGTCGAGCTCGCCGTCCTCCACCAGATCGGCCTTGCTGATGAAGATCTGGTCGGCGAAACCGACCTGGCGCTGCGCCTCGACGCGGTCGTTGAGCTGGCCGGCGGCGTGCTTGGCGTCGACCAGGGTGACGATGGCGTCGAGCAGGTAGCTCTCGGCGATCTCGTCGTCCATGAAGAAGGTCTGCGCCACCGGACCGGGGTCGGCCACGCCGGTGGTCTCGATCACCACGCGCTCGAAATCAAGCTCGCCGCTGCGCTTCTTGGCCGCCAGGTTCGACAAGGTCTGGCGCAGGTCCTCGCGGATGGTGCAGCAGATGCAGCCGTTGCTCATCTGGATGATCTGCTCCTCGGTGTCGCCGACCAGGATGTCGTTGTCGATGTTCTCCTCGCCGAACTCGTTCTCGATCACGGCGATCTTCTGGCCGTGCGCCTCGGTCAGCACGCGCTTGAGCAGCGTGGTCTTGCCCGAGCCGAGGAAGCCGGTGAGGATGGTGGCGGGAATCAGTGACATGGTCTGCAGCGCCGCCCGCCGGGGGCGGCGATCCGTGATGAGGGCAACGGGGCAGTTTAGCCGCGTGGGCACCAGGCAGCTGCGCCACCGGGACAAGACCCGGCTTGCGCCAGCCGCTCCCGCGCCCGGGGAAATGGGCCCGCACGATGTGATTGCCCCCACGTCGCACGGCCGTGCAGCGAGCCAGGTCAGCGAACGGCGGCGGAGTGACTGCGCCGCCGGCTGGCCCTGTCCCGCTGCCGCCGGAGAATCGGATAAGCGCCGTCAGCCGTTCAGGGGGAGCCGCCTTTTTTCGCGCGCGGATGCGCCGCGTCGTAGGCCTGCGCCAGGTGCTGGAAGTCCAGCCGCGTGTAGACCTGGGTGGTGCCGATGTGGGCATGGCCCAGCAGTTCCTGCACCGCGCGCAGGTCACCGCTGGATTGCAGCAGGTGGCTGGCAAAGGAGTGGCGCAGCATGTGCGGATGCACCGGCGTCGCCAGCCCGGCCAGCAGGCTGCGGCGCCTGAGGCGCTGCCAGATCGCCTGCGCCGTCAGGCGCGTGCCGCGCTGCCCGATGAACAGCGCCTGCCCCGCATCCTCGGTGGCCGCCACCTGATCACGCAGCACCAGCCAGCGCCGCAGCGCATCGACCGCCTGCCGCCCCAGCGGCACGCCGCGGCGCTTGCCGCCCTTGCCCTGCACCTGCACCTCGGCGCCGACCAGGTCGATCCAGCCGCGGCCGGCACGCTGCGCGGCGTCGCCGGCGACGATGTCCAGACCGGCCAGCTCGCCGACGCGCAGGCCGCTGCCGTACAGCAGTTCGACCATGGCGGCATCGCGCGCCTCCAGCCAGGGCGTATCGGTGGCGCCCACGTGTTCGGCCAGTTGCACCGCCTCGTCGGCGCCCAGCGCCTTTGGCAGCGGTCGCGGCTGGCGCGGCGCGCGCACGCCCTGCACCGGGTTGGCGGCGATCAGGCCCTGGCGCCCCGACCAGGCGTAGAAGCCGCGCCAGCCCGACAGGATCAGCGCGATGCCGCGGCCGCTGCG
>CAZHSD010000009.1:25852-30098 GCA_964534975.1 uncultured Ottowia sp.
CGCGACAGCGCCGCACTCGCCAGCTCGCCGATGCGCTCGAGAAAATCGGTCGCCATGCCGGCCTGGAAGCGCTGGCTGTCGGGCGAAGCCAGCACCAGCAGGCCGAAGGCCGGCGCCTGCGCATTGGCGCGCAGCGGGATCAGCGCCAGCGAAGCGGCGGCCTCGGGATCATCCAGCCACTGCACCGCATCAAACCCCGAGTTGACGCCGCAGTAGGGCGCGGCCAGCGAGCTGGCCAGGCTCCTGGCGTCGTCGCTGGCACCCTGCGCAAACGACTCGCCGGCGAAGTCCCCGGACACATCCCACAGCCGCAAGGCCGCCTGCGGCACACTGAACTGCGCCTGCATCTCGCTCACCAGCACCGCCGGCAGGTCGGCCGGGCGCGCCACCAGGAACAGCTGGCGCGCCCAGCGCTGCAGCTTGTCGCCGATCAGCATGTTCTCGGTGCCGTGGCGCATCATCTCCATCAGGCGCTGCTCCAGCACCTTGATCTTCTCGCGCAGCATCTCGGCCTGGCGCTCCTGCAGGCTGACGGCGCGTCCGCCGTGCGGGCTGGTCAGCTGCACCGCGCCCAGCAGATCGGCGTGGCGCTCGAAGAAATCCGGCGTGTGGATCAGGAACTGCGCGATGTCTTCTTCGGTGATGGGTTGCATGGATGCGGTCATGAAAGCTCCGGAATCTCGATTTCGCCCTCGAACACGGTGGTGGCCGGGCCGGTCATGCGCACCGGGTCGCGCGCGCCGCCGGCCCACCCGATGTCCAGCACGCCGCCGCGCGTGTGCACCTCGACCTGCGCATCGAGCCGACCCAGCCGGATGCCCGCCACCGCGGCGGCGCAGGCGCCGGTGCCGCAGGACAGGGTCTCGCCGACACCGCGTTCGTGCACGCGCAAGCGTACCTCAGCACGGCCGACGACCTGCATGAAGCCGGCATTGACGCGCTGCGGAAAGCCCGGATGGCGCTCGATCAGCGGCCCCAGCCGCTGCACCGGCGCCGAGTCCACGTCATCGACCAACATCACGGCGTGCGGGTTGCCCATCGACAGCACGGCCATCTCCACCGTCGTGCCGTGTTCGTCCAGCACCAGCGGCCACAGCTGCCAGTCGCCGCGCGGCAGCGGCTGGCTGCCGCGCGGATCGAAGGGAACGGTGGCCAGTTCGAACACCGGCGCGCCCATGTCCACCGTGACGCGGCCGTCGGGCAGCTCGATCAGTTCGATCACGCCGCGCTTGACTCGCACGCGGATGCGCCGCTTGCTCGTCAGCCCATGCTCGCGCACGTAGCGCACGAAGCAGCGCGCGCCGTTGCCGCAATGCTCGACCTCGCCGCCGTCGGCGTTGTGGATCCGGTATTCGAAATCGACGTCGGCGCTCGGCGCCGGGCGCACGCTCAGGATCTGGTCGGCGCCGACGCCGAAATGCCGATCGGCCAGCCAGCGGTACTGCGCCGCCGTCAGATGCAGCGGCGCCGCGGTCTCGTCGAGCACGACGAAATCGTTGCCCGCGCCCTGCATCTTGCTGAAGCGAATGCGCATGGCAGCGGATTATCCCTTTATCCTCGGGCAGCCACCCCCACCCGAGAGCCTGCGATGCGCATCCCTGAATGGTCTTCCGAACTGAAAGCCCAACCCGCCGAATTGGTCAACGCCATACTGAAGCGGCGCGGCGGCCAGCTGATCAATCTCGACAAGGCGCTGCTGTGGAGCGAGCCGCTGGCGCGCGGCTGGAACGGCTACCTGAAGGCCGTGCGCAGCGAACTGCCGACCAGCCGCAAGCTGCGCGAACTGGCCATCTGCACCGTGGCCCTGCTGACCGGCGCGCACTACGAGTACCACCACCACGCGCCCGACTTCCTGGCCGCCGGCGGCACGCAGGCGCAGCTGGACGCGCTGGACCGCGTGGTGGCCGGGGACGCGCGCCGCGCCGCCGACCCGGCGCTGGAGGAGGTGGAGCAACTGGTGGTGCGCTACGCGGCGCAGATGACGCTGGACGTCCAGGTCGACGACGGCGTGTTCGAGGCGCTGCAGCGGCACTTCGACACCACCCAACTGGTGGAGCTGACCGCCGCCATCGCCACCTACAACATGGTGGCGCGCTTTCTGGTGGCGCTGGGCGTGGAGCCGGAGGACTGAGGCCGCCCGGCCGACCCGCGCCCGCCGGGCGGCGCGCTCACGGCCAGCACAGTCGATGACTCGTCCGGTCGTGCCGCGCCTCGATCCAGCGCAGCCGCTCGCAGCCGCGCGAGCGCAGGAAGCGGGCGATCTCGCGCGAACCATGGCTCAGGCTGTCGAACGCGTCCTCGCCGCGCGAATGCAGGCAGATCGCGGGCGAGCCGACGGCGCCAAGGCCCCGGGCATCCAGATAGCCCCGCACGCCACCGGCATAGAAGATCTCCTGTCGCACGCCATCCACCAGCGCATGGTCGCTCGACTGCTGGGCCACCCAGATCCGCAACGCCTCGGCGCTGCGAGCCTCGCCGCCGGTATCGCCGACCAGCAGCACGTCGGTGAACTCGTCCCACCAGCCGCCGCGCCGGGCCCAGCCGTAGTCGAGCCGCCAGTGGGCCTGATCCTGCCGGATCGGCATCAGGCGCGCTGCGCGTCGCCCGCGGTCACCTTGTAGATCAGCGCGCCCAGCACGCCGCCGATGATCGGCGCCACCCAGAACAGCCACAACTGGCCCATGGCGCCGGTCTGCGCGAACAGCGCGACGCCGGTCGAGCGGGCCGGGTTGACCGAGGTGTTGGACACCGGGATGCTGATCAGGTGGATCAGCGTCAGGCACAGGCCGATGGCGACCGGCGCCAGCGCGGCCGGCGCGCGGCTGTCGGTGGCACCCATGATGACGTACAGGAAGACCGCGGTCATCACCAGCTCGCACACGAAGACGGCCATCATCGAATACTTGCCCGGCGACAACTCACCGAAGCCGTTGGTGGCAAAGCCGCCCGGCTGCCAGCCCGGCTGGCCGCTGGCGATGAGGTACAGCACCGCCGCTGCCGCCACGGCGCCGATCAACTGCGCCACGATGTAGGGCAGCACGTCCCTGGCGGGAAAACGCCCGCCCGCCCACAGCCCCACGGTGACGGCGGTGTTCAGATGGCAGCCCGAGACGTGGCCGATGGCGTAGGCCATGGTCAGCACCGTCAGGCCAAAGGCCAGCGCCACGCCGGCAAAGCCGATGCCCAGTTGCGGAAAGGCGGCCGCCAGCACGGCGGCGCCGCAGCCACCCAGCACCAGCCAGAAGGTACCGATCAACTCGGCCATGTATCGTTTCATGAACTGTTCCTCGAAAACAACAAGTCCGTCGATCCTAGGCGCCAGTGACGACATCGCCATGACGCAATGGGCGCGATGCGTGCATATGCCCGCACGTTGTCGCTCGACAGGCACACTTGGTGCATGAACGTCAGTGGCATTGCAGGCGGTATCAACCCCTCCAGCCAGGGCGGGTTGAGCCAACGCGCCTCGGTGCGCCGCCGCGCCAGGCAGTCGGACCTACTCGGTCGTGAACAAGCCGCCCGCGGCCTGTGGTGGCGCCACGCCCAGGTGCCGGTAGGCCGCCAGCGTCGCCACGCGCCCGCGCGGCGTGCGCTGCAGGTAGCCCTGCTGGATCAGGTAGGGCTCGATCACGTCCTCGATGGTGCCGGGCTCCTCGCCGATGCTGGCGGCGATGTTGTCCAGCCCCACCGGACCGCCGTCGAAGCGGTGGATCACCGCCTCCAGCAGCTTGCGGTCCATCAGGTCGAAGCCTTCCGGGTCGACGTCCAGCATCGCCAGCGCGGCGTGCGCGATCGGCTCGGTGATGCGGCCTTCTCCCCTGACGTCGGCATAGTCACGCACCCGGCGCAGCAGGCGGTTGGCGATGCGCGGCGTGCCACGCGAGCGGCGCGCGATCTCGAATGCGCCGGCGGCATCAGTGGCCACATTCAGCAGGCCGGCCGAACGGGTGACGATGCGCGCCAGTTCGTCGGGCGTGTAGAACTCCAGCCGCGCCACGATGCCGAAGCGGTCGCGCAGCGGGTTGGTCAGCATGCCGGCGCGCGTGGTAGCCCCGACCAGGGTGAAGGGCTGCACGTCGAGCTTGATCGAGCGCGCCGCCGGCCCCTCGCCGATCATGATGTCGATTTGGTAGTCCTCCAGCGCCGGGTAGAGAATCTCCTCGACCACCGGCGACAGGCGGTGGATCTCGTCGATGAACAGCACGTCGTTGCGTTCCAGGTTGGTGAGCAGCGCCGCCAGGTCCTT
>CAZHSD010000009.1:30198-32527 GCA_964534975.1 uncultured Ottowia sp.
GCCGCCTCGCGGTCGTTGTAGCCCAGCGCCAGCAGTGCCTGCAGGATGTCGCTCTGCGCGTCGCTGGCCGGCGCGGCCTGCGGGCCGAGATCGGCACCGAGCTTGCCGCGCAGTTCCAGCAGCAGGCGCTCGGCGGTCTTCTTGCCGATGCCGGGCACCTTGACCAGGCGGCCCGATTCCTGCGCGCTGACGGCCTGCGCCAGCTCGGCCACGCCCATGCCCGACAGCACCGCCAGCGCGGTGCGCGGCCCGACGCCGCTGACCTTGATCAGCTCGCGGAAGGTGGCGCGCTCGGCCGCGGTGCCGAAGCCGTACAGCGTCTGCGCGTCCTCGCGCACCACCAGGTGCGTCAGCAGCGTCACCTCCTGCCCCAGCGCCGGCAGGTTGTAGAAGCTGCTCATCGGCACCAGCAGTTCGTAGCCGACGCCGTGGCAGTCGATCAGCACTTCGGGAGGGTTCTTGGCCGCGAGCTGGCCGCGCAGTTGTCCGATCATGGCGAGCGAAGTAGGCGTCTATGATGGACCATCGCCACGCTGGCGACGGCCCGCACTGTAGGAATTATCAGCCTTGATCCTGCGCCACAGCTTCACGCCCCTGAACAACACGCGCCTGGCGCATCTGTGCGGCCCGATGGACGAGCACCTGCGCACCATCGAGGCGGGCCTGCAGGTGGCGATTTCACGCCGGCAGGAGCAGTTCAAGGTCGACGGCCCGAAGAAGGCCGCCGAACGCGCGCTGGCCGTGCTGCAGGCGCTCTACGAAATGGCCGACCGCCCGATCCGGCCCGACACCGTGCAGCTGATGCTGGTCGGCGACGGCGAGCCGCTGCGCGAGGGCCCGGACGGCGCCATCGTGCTCAACACCCGCCGCAACGACCTGCGCGCGCGCACGCCCAACCAGAGCGTGTACCTGGAGAGCATCGCCAGCCACGACATCACCTTCGGCATCGGCCCGGCCGGCACCGGCAAGACCTATCTGGCGGTGGCCTGCGCGGTCGACGCGCTGGAGCGCCAGACGGTGCAGCGCATCATCCTGACGCGCCCGGCGGTCGAGGCCGGCGAGCGGCTGGGCTTTCTGCCGGGCGACCTGACGCAGAAGGTCGACCCCTACCTGCGGCCGCTGTACGACGCGCTGTACGAGCTGATGGGCTTCGATCGCGTGACCAAGGCCTTCGAGCGCAACCAGCTCGAGATCGCGCCGCTGGCCTTCATGCGCGGACGCACGCTGAACCACGCCTTCGTCATCCTCGACGAGGCGCAGAACACCACGCCGGAGCAGATGAAGATGTTCCTCACCCGCATCGGCTTCGGCGCCAAGGCGGTGGTCACCGGTGACGTCAGCCAGATCGACCTGCCCAAGGGCGCCACCAGCGGGCTGGTCGACGCCGAGCGCGTGCTGCGCCGCGTGCGCGGCCTGGCCTTCACCCGCTTCACCTCGGCCGACGTGGTGCGCCATCCGCTGGTGGCGCGCATCGTTGACGCCTACGACGCGCAGCGGCGCCCGGCCGCCGTGCGTGCGGTGGCGGACTGAAATCCGGCTTCGACCCATCGCCCGTGCCACGCCCCGACCTCAGCCTGTCGCTGCAGTTCGCTCGCTTCGAGCACGTTGCCGAGCATCGCGCCGCGCTGCCGCGCCACCGTGTCGGGCGCTGGCTGCGCGCGGCGCTGGCCCAGGATGTGCAGACGGCCGAGATCGCCGTGCGCATCGTCGGCGAGGACGAGGGCCGGCAGCTCAACCGCGACTACCGCGGCAAGGACCGCGCCACCAACGTGCTCACCTTCGACTACGGCGGCGCGCCGCAACTGATGGCCGACCTGGTGCTGTGCGCGCCGGTGGTGGCGCGCGAGGCGTCGCAGCTCGGCAAGCCGCTGGCCGAGCACTACGCCCATCTGCTGGTGCACGGCGCCCTGCACGCGCAGGGCTGGGACCATGAGACCAGCGATGCCGATGCCGAGGCCATGGAAGCCGAGGAGCGGCGCATCCTGGCGGGGCTGGGCGTCGCCGATCCCTACGCCGAGCGATGACGGCGCACGCGTCCTGACGCGCTGCATGCGCCGCGGGCGCGTCATCGCAGCCGAAGCCGAGTACCTGAGGCGAAGCGCCGTCATTGGACGCGCAGCGGTATCGTCACCGGCCCGTCACCCACCAGCGCCACCCGCATCTCGGCCGCGAACTCGCCCGTGGCAACCCGCGGGTGCACGTGGCGCGCCTGCGCGACGAAATGCTCGTAGAGGCGTCTTCCGTCCTCAGGCGCCGCCGCATTGGTGAAGCTCGGCCGGTTGCCGCCCGAGGTGTCGGCCGCCAGCGTGAACTGGCTGACGATGAGCAG
>CAZHSD010000009.1:32627-122041 GCA_964534975.1 uncultured Ottowia sp.
GCCGGTTGCCGCCCGAGGTGTCGGCCGCCAGCGTGAACTGGCTGACGATGAGCAGGCCGCCGCCGACGTCCTGCACGCTGCGGTTCATCTTGCCGGCCTCATCGCCGAAGATGCGCAGCTTGAGCAGCTTGGCCAGCAGCCGGTCAGCCACCGCCTCGTCGTCGCCGCGCTCGGCGCACAGCAGCACCAGCAGGCCGGGGCCGATCTCACCGACGACGCGGTTTCCCACCGTGACACGGGCCTCGGCAACGCGCTGGATCAGGGCTTGCATGGATCGGACAGATCAGTGGGAATGCAGACTCTCGGGCTCGGCCTCGAGCGGCTCGCTCAGGTCGACCGTGATCGGCTCGACGCCATCGGGCAGCATCTGGATGCTGGCGTGCAGCCCCGGCACGGCCTCGGCCAGCGCCTGCTCGACCTGGTGCCGCAGGTCGTCGGCGCGCCCCAGCGTCCAGCCCGGCGGCATGTGCATGTGCAGGTTGACGAAGCGGCGCTGGCCGGCGCGGCGCGTCATCAGATGGTCGAACAGCACCACGTGGTGCTCGCCGTGGCGCTGGGTGAAGCGCGCCAGCACGGCATCGATCTCGGCCTGCACCTCGGGCTCGACTGCGGCATCCATCAGCCCGCTCCACGAGCGCCGGATCAGCCGTGCGCCCTCCCACACGATGTTCAGAGCGACGCCAATCGCCACCAGCGGATCCAGCCACAGCCAGCCGGTGGCGCCCACCAGGATCAGCCCGACGACCACGCCGGCCGAGGTCCAGACGTCGGTCAGCAGGTGCTTGGCATCGGCCTCCAGCGCGATCGAGCGGTGCATGCGCGACGCCCGCAGCATCACCCAGGCCAGCACGCCGTTGAGCACCGAGCTGGCCACCGACAGGCCCAGGCCCCAGCCGACCTGCTCCAGCGGCTGCGGATCCCAGAAGCGCGGCAGCGCGGCCCAGATGATGGCCGCCGCGGCGCCGATGATCAGGATGCCCTCGAAACCGGAGGAGAAATACTCGGCCTTGTCGTGGCCGAACGGATGGTCCTCGTCGGCCGGACGCGCCGCCCAGGTCACCATCAGCAGGCCGAATATGGCCGCCGCCAGGTTGACGAAGGACTCCATCGCATCCGACAGCAGGCCGACCGAGCCGGTGACCCACCAGGCAGCGGTCTTCAGCGCGATGGTGAGCAGCGCCACCACCACCGACACCGCCATCAGGCGGCGCGGGGTGAGCCAGGCGCGCACCACGGAGGCGTTCATGCCCGCATTGTCGCCAAGTATCAGTACGACTCGTGACGCAGCGCGTTTTCAGTGCAGGTCACCGCAGGTTCTCGACCGCAGCCACGCGCGAACACCCTGAAATTTCCGGATCACCATGAGCGACCAGTGCGCGCGGTGATACAGCGGCGATGAAGGCAGATTGGGGAATATTGTTGCAAGTCAAGTGATGCCTGTCTTCATCCGGTTATCCTTATATCTTGAAGGGTTTCGCGATGAGCGTTCTGGGCGTTGTTATCCGGGTCCATCCCGAGAATTTGGTTGCCGTCACGCAACGTCTCGCGAGTGTCCCCGGAGTTGACTTGGGGCCAGACGGGGGTGACGGGCGGCTCGTCGCCGTCATCGAGAGCACCGATCGAGACCCCGCTGCCGCCATCATGGCCGAGCTCACGTGCTGGCCCGAAGTGCTGAACCTGTCGCTGGTGTTCGAGCAAAGCGACGACGGCGTCAACCCCGACGCTCCCGAATTCGACTTCCGCGCCTGGCGCCAGGACGTGGGCGACTTTGCCCGCCTCCAGGCACAGCCTTGCCCCAACCCCGTTCCCAACGCATCGACAAGCGCCTCTGACGGCGCAGGAGAAGCCCGATGAAATTCGACCGCCGCGTCTTTCTCAAGTCCCAGGCCATGACTGCCGCAGCTGCAGCCGCGGGCATCCCCCTCGTCACCGCGGCACAGCAGAAGGCGCCCACCACCGGTGCGGTGCGCTGGGATAAGGCGCCCTGCCGCTTCTGCGGCACCGGCTGCTCGGTCATGGTGGGCGTGCAAGATGGCAAGGTCGTCGCGACGCAAGGCGACCCCGAGGCACCTGTCAACCGCGGCCTGAACTGCATCAAGGGCTACTTCCTGTCCAAGATCATGTACGGCAAGGACCGCCTGACCACACCGCTGCTGCGCAAGAAGAACGGCAAGTACGACAAGAACGGCGAGTTCACCCCCATCAACTGGGATGAGGCGTTCGACATCATGGCCGAGAAATGGAAGGAAGCACTCAAGAACGATGGCCCCAAGGCAGTGGGCATGTTCGGCTCCGGTCAGTGGACGATCTGGGAAGGCTACGCTGCCAGCAAGCTGTGGAAAGCCGGCTTCCGCAGCAACAACATCGACCCCAACGCACGCCACTGCATGGCCAGCGCCGTGACGGGCTTCATGCGCACCTTCGGGATCGACGAGCCGATGGGCTGCTACGACGACATCGAGCAGGCCGACGCCTTCGTGCTTTGGGGCAGCAACATGGCCGAGATGCACCCCATCCTGTGGAGCCGCATCACCGACCGTCGCCTGTCGCACCCAGAATGCAAGGTCGCCGTGCTGTCGACGTTCGAGCACCGCAGTTTCGACCTGGCCGACCAGCCGATCATCTTCACGCCGCAAACCGATCTGGCGATCATGAATTACATCGCCAACTACCTGATCACCAACAAGAAGGTGAACCAGGAGTTCGTGCAGAAAAACGTCAACTTCAAGGCCGGTGAAACCGACATCGGCTACGGTCTGCGCCCCGGTCATGCGCTGGAGAAGGATGCCCAGGCCAACGGCTACCCCGGTGCCGACGGCAAGCCCAAGACCAATCCGAACGACGCCAAGCCGATCACCTTCGAGGAGTACGCCAAGTTCGTCAGCGAATACACCGTCGAGAAGGTGAGCAAGCTCTCCGGCGTGCCGGCCAGGCAACTGGAAGAGTTGGCGAAGTTGTATGCCGACCCGAAGATCAAGGTCGTCAGCTTCTGGACCATGGGTTTCAACCAGCACACCCGCGGCACCTGGGCCAACAACCTAATTTACAACATCCACCTGCTGACGGGCAAGATCAGCCAGCCGGGCAACGGCCCCTTCAGCCTGACCGGCCAGCCAAGCGCCTGCGGCACCGCGCGCGAGGTCGGCACCTTTGCGCACCGCCTGCCGGCCGACATGGTGGTGACCAACCCGGAGCACCGCAAGCACTCGGAGGAAATATGGCAACTGCCCGACGGTACGCTGCCGGGCAACATCGGCCTGCACGCCGTGGCACAAAGCCGCGCATTGAAGGACGGCACGCTCAAGTGCTACTGGACCAGCACCACCAACAACATGCAGGCGGGTCCCAACATCAACGACGAGATCTACCCCGGCTGGCGCAATCCGAAGGCTTTCGTCGTCGTCAGCGATCCTTATCCGACGGTGAGCGCCATGTCGGCCGACTTGGTGCTGCCCACCGCCATGTGGGTGGAGAAGGAAGGCGCCTACGGCAACGCCGAGCGCCGCACGCAGTTCTGGCGCCAGCAGATCACGCCGCCCGGCCAGGCCAAGTCCGACCTGTGGCAATACATCGAGTTTTCCAAGCGCTTCAAGATGGAAGAGGTATGGCCCGCCGAATTGCTGGCCAAGAAACCCGAGTACAAGGGCAAGACCCTGTTCGACGTGCTCTACAAGAACGGCAAGGTCGATAGATTTCCGATGGACGACGTGGCCAAGATCAACGGCAAATACGTCATGGACTACGCCAACGATGAGTCGAAGGAACTGGGCTTCTACCTGCAGAAAGGCCTGTTCGAGGAATACGCCGAGTTCGGTCGCGGCCACGCGCACGACCTGGCACCTTTCGACGCCTACCACGAGAACCGTGGCCTGCGCTGGCCGGTGGTCGATGGCAAGGAAACCCTGTGGCGCTTCCGCGAAGGCTACGACCCCTACGTGAAGAAAGGCGAGGGTCTGAGGTTCTACGGCCACAAGGATGGCAAGGCGGTGATCTTCGCCCTGCCGTACCAGCCAGCTGCCGAGAGCCCCGACAAGGAATACGACCTGTGGCTGTGCACCGGCCGCGTGCTGGAGCATTGGCACACCGGCTCGATGACGCGCCGGGTGGCCGAGCTGCACCGCGCGGTGCCCGAGGCGGTGTGCTTCATGCACCCGGACGACGCCGCCGCACGCAAGCTGCAGCGCGGCGCGCAGGTGAAGGTGCAGACGCGGCGCGGCGAAATCCTGGCCGCCGTCGAGACACGCGGCCGCAACAAGGTGCCGCGCGGGCTGATCTTCCTGCCCTTCTTCGACGAAAGCCGTCTGGTCAACAAGCTGACGCTGGATGCCACCTGTCCGATCTCGAAAGAGACCGACTTCAAGAAGTGCGCGGCCAAGGTGGTGTCGGCTTGAATCAACCTGGAGCGATGGCCTGACCTATGGGGTCAGCTATCGAAACAGTAGTATCGACATGATCTCCATCAATCGCCGCTCCCTGCTGCAAGGTGCCGCCACGGCAACCACCGCCGCGCTGGTGGCCGGTGGCGCGGCCATGCTAGCCAGACCCTCGGTGGCACGGCCGGCGCAGGCGATCCGTCCGCCGGGTGCGCTGCCCGAGCGGGAGTTTCTGGGCGCCTGCGTGCGCTGTGGCTTGTGCGTGCGCGATTGCCCGCCGCAGAACCTGAAGCTGAGCACCTGGGGCAGCGGCCTGGGGGCCGATGTCGCCATCGGGACACCGTACTTCGAGGCACGGGACATCCCCTGCGAGATGTGTGAGGACATTCCCTGTGTCAAGGCCTGCCCTACCGGCGCACTCGACCATGCGTTGACCGACATCACCCAAGCGCGCATGGGTACGGCGGTGCTAATCGACGAGGAAAACTGCCTCAACTTCCTGGGCCTGCGCTGCGACGTGTGCTATCGCGTGTGCCCGGTGATCGACGAAGCGATCACGCTGGAAAAGATGAGCAATCCGCGCTCGGATCGCCACGCCATGCTGCTGCCCACCGTGCATGCCGACAAGTGCACGGGCTGCGGCAAATGCGAGAAGAGCTGCGTGCTGGAACAGGCTGCCATCAAGGTGCTGCCAATGCAGATCGCGCGCGGCGAGATCGGCCACCATTACCGGAAAAACCTGACGCAGCGCAGCGACGTCGGCCATCTGGGTGAGACACGCTCGGGCGAGAAGGTCGAGGCCACGCCCGGCCTGCCGCAGTTCGGCCAGCCCGTGCAGCGCCTGCCGGAGCAGCCGGTACCCGGTGACCTGGCACCGCTGCGCTCGGGCGCCGAGCCGTACAAGCCGCCGTCCATCCTGGGCAGCAAACCGGGAGCCGTACCATGAGCACGGCGCCATCTGCTTCGGCATCAACCACGTCACCTGCCACCATCCAGGCGTCAACCGCTCTCAAGAAAGAAGTGTTCCGACCGGGCGCCAGCGCAGTGCACGACAAGGGCTGGTGGAAGGCGCATCAGTGGCTCGTCCTGAGAAGGCTGTCGCAGCTGTCCATCCTGGTACTGTTCCTGCTGGGTCCGCTGGCGGGCGTCTGGATCGTCAAGGGCAATCTCTCATCGAGCCTGACACTCGGCGCGCTGCCGTTGACCGATCCGTTCCTGCTGGCCCAGGTGCTGGCCACGCGTCACTGGCCCGAGACGGCGGCACTTGTGGGCGCCGCGATCGTCGTCGCCTTTTATGCCCTGGTGGGCGGGCGTGCATTCTGCAGTTGGGCGTGCCCGGTCAACATGGTGACCGACGGCGCAGCCTGGCTGCGCCGTCGGTTCAACATCACCAGCGGTCGCGCGCCCAAGCGTGAGCTGCGCTACTGGATCATGGGCGCGGTGCTGGTGGCGAGCGGCTTGACAGGCTTGACGGTGTGGGAATGGGTCAACCCGGTCAGCATGATGCACCGCGCCATCATCTTCGGTGGCGTGGTGGCCTGGGGCGCGGTGGCCGCCGTGTTCCTGTTCGATCTGCTGGTCGCACCGCGCGGCTGGTGCGGCCACGTGTGTCCCATGGGCGCGGCCTACCAGCTGATCGGCCAGGGCAGCCTGCTGCGCGTCAGCGCCCGGCACTCGAGCAAGTGCAACGACTGCGCCGACTGCTACGCCGTCTGCCCCGAGCCGCACATCATTCCAGCCCCGCTCAAGGGCAAGGGCGGCGCCCTGCCCGTCATCAAGACCGCTGAATGCACCAACTGCGGCCGCTGCCTCGATGTGTGCAGCAAGAACGTCTTCGTATTCACCCACCGATTCGATCTCAGGAGAGACTGATGAACGTCCCGCTCCACCTCCTCAAGACCCTCCTGCTGGTCGCTGCACTGGCGCTCGTGGGCACCGCGCAGGCACAGACCGCACCTTCAGCCGCCGCCAACGCGGCACCGTCCGGTCCGGTCAAGCTGGATTCGCTGAGGGGCGGCATACCGATTCAGGACAGCATTGCCATCGCCCCCGCGCGTCAAGAGCGCGACACGCATCCGATCGACCGCGACTTCGTGCAGCAGCCGCCACTGATCCCGCACACCATCAACAACTACCAGATCACCAAGAATTTCAACAAGTGCATGGACTGCCACGCGTTCAACAAGGCAAAGGCCGCAGGCACCATACGCGTCAGCATCACGCATTTCCGCACCCGTGAAGGCCAGGAGCTGGACAACATCAGTCCGCGCCGCTACTTCTGCACCCAGTGCCATGTGCCGCAGACCGACGCGCGCCCGCTGGTGGAAAACACGTTCCAGCGCGCCCGAGGGCTGCAATAAGCACTACAGCTGGCGGACCAAACACCAGCCGTCGGAGGGATATCTGATGACCGAGCCAACACCCACACCATCCGAAGTCCGGCCACGCACCGGCCTGTTCCAGCGCTTGCTGGCCATGATGCGCACGCGACGCTTTGCCCTCCTGTCCAGCGCCTTCATCGCCGGCATTCTGTTCTGGGGCGCCTTCAACACCGCGATGGAATGGACCAACCGCGAGGAGTTCTGCATCTCCTGCCACGAGATGCGCGACAACGTCTATGCGGAATACCGCAACACCATCCATTACCAGAACCGCACCGGCGTGCGCGCGACCTGCCCCGACTGCCATGTCCCCAAAGAGTGGACGCACAAGATCGTGCGCAAGATCCAGGCCAGCAACGAGCTCTGGCACCATCTCCTGGGCACCATTGACACGCCGGAAAAGTACAACGCCAAGCGCGCGCAATTGGCCAGCAGCGAGTGGGCGCGCATGAAGCGCACCGACAGCCGCGAGTGCCGCAACTGCCACCACTTTGAATTCATGGACTACGCCGAACAGAACCGACGCAGCGCGACAAGGCACCAGGAAGCGTTTTCGCAAGGCCAGACCTGCATCGACTGCCACAAGGGCGTGGCCCATACGTTGCCGCCGATCGAGCAGCACATCGGCGCACCCAAGCCCAATCCGGCCGACCTGGGCAAGCCGGAGGTGATGGAGCCAACCCCAGCCAACTGAGCGCACCACCCACACCGCACCCCGCAGGGCCGTCGACGCGACGGCCCTTTCTTCTTGTCAGACAGCGTGGGGCAGCCTTGGTGCCATGGGCAACAGTCTGCGCGGCCTCATGCGCGGTTCGGTGCCCGCCTCCACCACATCGACTTCGCCGCCCGTCCCGGCCATTGATCGTCATGGATCTGCGCGTGTCGATCGCACCGCTTGAGGTGCGCTGCAGCCCCTGCCCAGGTGAACCGCCCCGTATTTTGAGGAGGCTCCTTCTCCACTCTGATCACCAGCACCGTGCGTGGCGCCTTGCGGTCGACGGCGAACGAGGCGCACAGCGCCGCATCGTCGTCGATCGCCGCGCGCCCATTGATGCGAAGCGTCGTGCCGCTGCCGGGGATCAGGAACAACAGACCGATGCGCGGGCCGTGCACCAGTTTGCGCAGCGTGTCGATGCGGTTGTTGCCACGGCGGTCGGGCAGCAGCACGGTGCGCTCGTCCTGCACCCGCACGAAGCCGCGCATGTCGCCGCGCGGACTGCAGTCGAGCCCGCCCGGTCCTGCCGTGGCCACGGTGACGAAGGGCGACAGCTCGATGTAGTGGCGGTATTCGGGAATCAGCCGGTCGAGCTCCTTCGCCGTCGAAACCACGGTCGGTTCGGGTTGATAGAGCGCCTCCAGCGCGTCGATCGTGGTGATGGTGTTCATTCAAAAGAAGGCTGTGGTCGACCGATGGAAGCGCGCAGGATGCTGCTGCAATCAGAGCATTCGGATCGTTATCCGGTGCCCCGATGCGGACGCAGACGCCTAAGCGGCGACTGTGCCACACACCCCATTCACCTGCCTTGGGACGCACCGTGCCGCCAGCACCGGCCTGCCCGTGACAACATGCCTACGGCGATCAACAGCAGCAACCAAGCCGGCACAGCGGATCGCAAAGCGCTGGCGTCAGCGTGCGAGAGGGACCGCGCCAGGTGTCCCTCTCGCACGCCAGCACGGCAAGCCCCAAGGATTGGCCGCTGGTCACGCACAGGCCCACGATCCTCAGGCCCGCTCACGACGACTGGACGGGGCATGGCGCCCAAGCCTTCATGGGGTCGCTGCGCCCGCAGCGGCCGCTGGCCGAGGCGCGATGCGGATTGCACCCACCGGGCAAACACCCACGCATTCGCCACACGCGGTGCAGGCGGCGAGTTCGATGTGCATCTGCGCAATACCGCCTGGTGCCGGCCTGAAGCGGATCGCGCGCACGCCGCAGGCGTCGCCGCAGGTGCGGCATTCGACGTTGCGCTGCGCCAGGCACTGCACACCGACCGCGATCGCCCAGGTCGGCCAGGCCGCATGGACGGAGGCGCCGTGCGTGCGCTCGGCCGCAGCGCGGTCCAGCGCCTGCGGCTCGCACGCGGCTTCGCAGGCGCCGCAGAAGTCGCAGCCTCGTGCAGCGAACCGCACTTCGGGAAACCCGCCGTCGCCCACCTTCAGCACGCCGCGCGGACAATCTTCGATGCACGCGTGGCAACGCACGCACAGCGCAGGGAAGCGAGTCTCGGCGACGGCCCAAGGGGGGCGCTGCATGGCGGGAGCCTGCGGCGCAGCCGCGTCGGCCATGCGGCCGCGCAAAAATGAGCGGCGTCGCGGATCGATCATTCTTCTGCTCTTGATTCAGGAGCATTCGGCATTTGATTCACGGTGACTGCGGGCCGATTTTTCCTCGATTCAGGAAGCCGATCCGGCGCAGTCCGTGGCCTCGCATGCGCGCCCATGCGCGGATCCTGCCCCGCCGCCAGCTGCGCCAGCGCGGCATCCAGCGCCTGCCGGTCGGCGCTGCCTTCCGCGTACAAGTCGCGCAACTGAGTCAACACTTTCCGCGCTGCCGGCACATCGCCCCGGTCCAGCGCGGCCAGACCGCGCAGCATCAGCACACTGGGGGCATTGGCGTCCAAGCCCATGGCGCGGGCCAGCAGCTCCTGGCTGCGGCGGTCGAAGCGCTGCTCCTGAGCCAGGATGCGAGCCTCGGTCCACTCGGCCATCGACTCCACGTCGTCCCAGGCCAGTGGCTGGGCATGCTCCCATGCTTCGGCGGACTCGGCGTAGCGCTGCAGCACCTTGTAGCTGCGCGCCAGCATCAGCCAACCGGCCGGATTGTCGGGTTGGGCCTCGAGGCGCTGGGCCAGCTTGTCGACCATGGTTTCGGCGGCCTCGTCGGGTATCGGGTGGCGATCGCGCGGATTCAGACCGCGCGGATTGCCCAGCGCGGCGTACAGCGCCATGGCCGCCAGCGGCAGCGCAATGGTCAACAGCCAGATGCGCCGGCGCGCAGCAGGTACATCGCCGCCACCGGCCGACCACGCCAGCGACGCGGTGAACAGCGCCACCAGCGCCATGGCCGCCAACACGAAGGGCCACAGCCAGTCGGCGCCAATGATCATGGCCGTCGTGCTCATGGCGTTCTGCGTGCCGAATCTTCTACAGAACCCCCGTCTTCTTGGTGACGCACCACGCGCCCGCGCACCGTACGCCACACCACAAAACCACCCGCCGCCAACAGCAGCAGCGGCCCCATCCACAGCACCAGCGTGGTGGCCTTCAGTGGCGGGTTGTAGTTGACAAAGTCGCCATAACGCTGCTCCAGAAAGTCGCGGATCTGGGCATCGCTATCTCCCTGCTCCATCCTGGCGCGGATCTCACGTTTCAAGTCCATCGCCAGCGGCGCGTGTGAATCGGCCAGCGATTCGTTCTGGCACACCAGGCAGCGCAGGTCCTGCGTGAGCCGGTGCATGCGATCGGCCAACGGGTCGGTGGCGGCAAGCATGGCCTGAGCGCCGGACAGGACGGTTGCCAGCGCGAGCAGCACGACGCCGCGTTGCCAGAGGGACCGGAAGCCACCACGTCTCCTGTCAAGGCACGCGCGGAGCCGGCTCGGCAAGCCCGCCGGATGGGCTCGCCGAGCCACGGCCAGCGCCAGCACGCGCAGTGCATGGAACCCGATGAGGGGCCCGATCATCGCCCAGCCTCCAGCAGCGGCATGATGCGCGTGTGGATGATCTCGTCGGTCAGCGCACCCACGTGCTTGAAACGCACCACACCCTCCGCGTCGATGACGAAGGTTTCGGGCGCGCCGTAAACGCCCAGGTCGATGGCCAGGCGCCCATCGGCATCCTGGATCGACGCGAAGAACGGATTGCCATGCCGCCCCAGCCAACTCAAAGCCTCTGCACGCCGGTCCTTGTAGTTCAGGCCGATGAGCTGGTCCTCATGTCCTTGCGCTTTCAGCCGCGCCAGCAGCTTCGCCAACTCAGGGTGCTCCTGCAGGCAGGTGACGCACCACGACGCCCACAGGTTGATGACCCGCGCCTTGCCGCGCCAGTCGGTCGGGCCCATCTGGCGCTCCGGAATTTCCAGAAGCGGCAGCGACCGCGCCGGCCAGGGCTGGCCGATCAGCACGCTGTCGAGCTGGCGCGGATCACGCGTCATGCCCACGGCCAGCAACACCAGCAACGCACCCGCCAGCATGAACGCAGCCCACAGACCCCAGCGTCGAGGCGAGGCAGCGGGTGGCACAGCGGCGGCCCGGGGCGACAAGGCACTCATGTGGCAACCTCCCTCAGGCCGTCGCCGACACGCTCGCGGGAGGCCAGGATCGCCATCGAATCGTCATCCGTCACCGCTTTCCCGGCCTGGGCTGCAGGCGCGTGACTTCTATATCGCCGGGCCGCTGCCGCGATGCCTGCACCCAGTGCCATCAGCACCACACCGCCCCACACCCAGCGCATGAACGGCTTGTATTGCACGCGCACGCTCCAGGCGCCATAGGGCGAGCCTGCCAAGGATTCGCCCATGGCCACATAGAGATCGCGTGTGAGGCCCCAGCGGATGGCGCTCTCCGTCATTGGCATGCTGCTGCCCACGTAGTTGCGCTTTTCAGCCACCAGTTCGCGCTGGGCATCGCCTGGGCATTGCAGCGTGAAGTGCCCCGCCAGCGCCGTGAAGTTGGGGCCACGGCGGGGCTGCACCCTGTCGAAGCGCAAGCGGCAGTCGGCCAGCGCATGGGCATCGCCCGGCTGCAACCGCACATCACGCTCGACTCCATAGCCCCCAACCATGGTGACGCCGATGGCGAACACCGCCACACCCAGATGTGCAATGACCATGCCCCACTGCGCCGCCGTCAGACCGCCTTTGCGCAATTGCTGCCATGCCCACGAGCCGGTGGCCGCGCCGACGACGCACGCCAGCGCCAGCGCCAGCACCACCAACAGGCGCGCCGCGCCGTAAACCCAATCCAGTGTCAACCAGACCACCGGCAGCGCAACCATGAAGCCCAGGCCAAGCCGCATCAGCCGACGCCGCGCAGCCGCATCCGGGTCGGCGCTCCAGCGCAGCCACACCACGGGTGCCAGCAAGGCCAGCAGTGTCAGGAACACCGGCGCCAGCACGGCCTCGAAGTAAGGTGGCCCCACGCTGATCTGGCCCAGCCGCAGCGCATCCATGGCCAGCGGGTACAGCGTGCCCAGCAGCACGGTGGCGCAGGCCACGACGAGCAGCAGGTTGTTGAGCAGCAGCGCCGTCTCGCGCGCGGCCAGCGCCATCGGCAGCGGCCCGCGCGCATCCAGCAGCCGCTGGCCGTGCCGCGCGTACAGCCCCATCGCGCCCAGCAGAAAGCCGGCCATCAGCACCAGCAGGAACACGCCGCGGCGCGGGTCGGTGGCGAACGCGTGCACCGAGGTGATGACACCCGAGCGCACCAGAAACAGCCCCAGCAGCGACAGCATGAAGGCGCCGATGGCCAGCACCGCCGTCCAGTGCGGCAGCGCGCGCCGCCCTTCACGCACCGCCAGCGTGTGCGCCAGCGCGGCCAGCACCAGCCAGGGCATGAACGAGGCGTTCTCCACCGGGTCCCAGAACCACCAGCCGCCCCAGCCCAGCTCGTAATACGCCCACCACGAGCCCAGCGCGATGCCGACCGACAGAAAGGCCCAGGCCAGCAGCACGAACGGGCGCATGGTCTTGACCCACTCGCGCGGCGCATCGGTATAGGCCAGCACCGCCATCACCATCGCGAAAGGCACCGCCGTGCCCACGTAGCCCAGGTACAGCAGCGGCGGATGCAACGCCAGGCCCGGGTCCTGCAGCAGCGGGTTCAGGCTCTGCCCCTCGTCCGCCGCCGGCAGCAGGCGGATGAACGGATTGGACGTCAGCAGGATGAACGCCAGCATCGCCAGCGACACCAGGCCGAGGAAGCCGAGCACGCGGGCGGCATAGGCAGCCTCAATACCAAATCGGCCCTCAGCGCTTGCTGGGCGGGCGCGAGAAGCTATTGTTTTTGCATCCAACCGACCGATCCACCACGCCGCCAGCGCCGACCAGCCGGCCAGGATCAGCACCCACAGCAGCAGCGAGCCCTCGTGCCCACCCCAGATGGCCGAGATCTTGTAGAGCAGCGGCAGATCGGTATGGCCGTGCTGCACCACGTACATCACCGAAAAGTCGTCCTGCACGAACGACGCCGCCAGCAGCCCGAACGCCACCGCGATCCCCTCCGCCTGCCACGCCAGCGCCATGCGCGCCAGGCGCGGCTGCACCTGCGGCGCCAGGCCGGCCCAGGACTGCACGCCCGCCGCGAGCAGCGCGAGGATCAGCAGGAGGTGGGCGAGTTCGGGGAGCATGGTCACCGCGAAGTCCGCGGGGGCGTTGCAGCTCTCAAGTGAATGGAATCTAGATCGAGCATTTCGTTATGAATCAGGTTCTCGACGATGTCGATCACAGTATTCATCGCAATCGGATCGGGTAAATAACTTCGATGTGACGATGCACTACCAGCATTTATCGCAGCTTCGATCGTGTTGGCACTTTGTTGGGTAAGTCGCCCTTCTGCTACTAGCGCTTTAAGCCCGTTGGCAAAGCTGCCCTTGTCACCTACGGTTCTACGGATAAAAACATCAATTAACGTTCGTGCGCCCATCATGGCCAGACGCCGGCTATCTGCGTGCAGCGCCAGATAAACCTCATTTAACAAGCCAGCGTAGTCCGGAGGTAACTCCTTACGAGCCGCCCAAAGTGGCTTCCTGCGCGCGACCCGCGGCGGATAGTAAGCAATTGGGCTAGGACGTTCATTTGGGTCATCCTCCGAGCACCAATCAAATCTGCGAAGCGCTACCTCCTTGCACCCACAGCATTGCAACATCTCCCAAGTAGAGCCGACATCCACCGAGTGCGGACCTTCCTGATACGTACGCCGGCGCGAAGTGTTGCCTGCCAAATCATGCAATGTCTCGTGTCCGCAGTCGTTGCAAAAGCTCCAGATCTCCCCGATTGCGAGGGTCATTGCTTATCTCCCAAACTAGACGAACGGCCATTCCCTTGCTCAATCTCCACCCCCGGCGCCACATAGTTCTCGTCATGCTTGGCCAGCACCTCGCTGGCGACGAGCTGGCCTTGCGCGTCCAGGCGCCCTTGTGCGACGGCGCCCTTGCCCTCGACGAACAGGTCGGGCAGCACGCCGCGGTACACCACCAGCACGTTGTGCGCCATGTCGGTCAGCACGAAGCGCACTTGCAGATCATTCCCCGCGCCCGCGCCACGCTGGATGGAACCGGCCTGCACCAGCCCGCCGATGCGCACGCCGTCCTTGCCCTTGGCCTGCCCTTGCGCCACCTGCGTGGGCGTGAGGAAGAACACCAGGTTGTCGTTGAAGGCGCGCAGCACCAGCGTCAGCGCGATGCCGGCCAGCAGCACCGCCAGGCTGATGAACAGCAGGCGCTTGCGGCGCGGCGTCCAGGCCGTGCGCGCGGTCGAAGGGGTTGAAACCGCGGTCGTCATTCGTTGACTCCATCAAGGGGTGCGGCACCCGCCACGCCGCGCAGGCGCCGCGCCTGGCGCCGCAGCGCCCACCACTCCAGCCCCAGCGCCAGCGCGCACAGGCCGAACGCGGGCCACACGTAGGCGCCGTGCTTGCCCATCTGCAGAAAGGCCGCCACGTCGGGCCACCAGGGGGTCAGCCAGTTCAAAGCCTCAGGCATGGCGAGCCACCGTGGAGAGCGCGGGAGAAGCTACGTTATCAATAGCATCAAGGTCGTGGCGCTGAAGCTGCTCCAGCCAGCGCGTGTGCGCCTCGCGCTGCTCGATCAGCAACTGCACGCGCCTGAAGACGACAGCAAACGTCCAGGCCCAAGCCGCGCCGGTCATCAGCAGCAGGCCGGCCAGCGTGGCGCTGGGCATGCTGGCGCCCTTGGCGCTGATGCTGGCGCCCTGGTGAAGCGTGTTCCACCAGTGGACGGAAAAGTAGATCACCGGCAGGTTCAGCGCGCCCAGCAGGCCCAGCACGGCGCAGGGCCGGTCGGCACTGGCGCGGCCATCGTGCGCGCGCAGCAGCGCCAGGTAACCCAGGTAGATGAACAGCAGCAGCAGCGAGGTGGTCAGGCGCGCGTCCCACACCCACCAAGTGCCCCACATCGGCTTGCCCCACAGCGCTCCGGTGACCAGCGACAGAAAGGCGAAGATCGCCCCCGTGGGCGCCAGCGCGTGCGCCATCAGGTGCGAGGCGCGCGTGCGCCAGACCAGGCCAACGAAGCTCCAGAACGCGATCACCGCATAGATCCACATCGACATCCAGGCGGCGGGCACGTGCACGTACAGGATGCGGTAACCCTCCCCCTGCACCGCATCGGCCGGCGTGGCGACCAGCGCTAGCCACAGGCCGGGCAGCGCCAGCGCCAGCGCCAGCCAGAGGCAGGGCCGCACCCACCGGCCAGCCAGCGCGTGCAGGCGCTTGGGGGCGGCGAAGTGGAATAGGGCGGGCTCGAGGGCCATGAAGCGACTCTAGCCGCAGATGGCGAATGGGGACTTGACCGAGGTCGGATTTTTTGACGCGCGTCAAGCCGACTGAGCACGGCCCAGCCTACGTTTTTCCATCGTGATCAGATCGTGGCCTTGCACGTAGTCCCGCATGCGAGCGCACTCGACGTAGCCCTGCTTGGCGTAAAAGCCAGGCGCTTGCCAGTCGAAGGTCTGCAACCAGGCGCTGTGGGCACCCAGCGCCAACGCCCTTACCTCGCACTCGCGAAGCAGCGCGGTGCCCACGCCTTGTCCACGCGCCACTTCGGCCACCCACAGCACCTCGACGATCAGCCAGTGGATGGAAATGATGGCCCGCAGGCCACCCAGCAAATCACCGTCGTCATTCTTGGCGTTCAGGCGAATAGGCTGCTCCTTTGGGTATTCGCCGATCACGCCATAGTTGAACTCCCGCAGGTTGCGCCCGACGACGCCGGAGCGCACTTCTTCGTCCGTCGCTTCTGAAACGATGCAGACCACGGGATTCCTGTCAGCTTTCCGCCGCCGTCCTGAGCCCCACCGCCGCCAGCAGCGGGCACGCCAGCAGCGCCACCGCCAGCATGGCGCCCAGCAGCGACAGCTCGGCCCCCACCGGCTGCCCGCGCACCGCGTGGTGCACGGCCATGGCACCGAACACGATCGCCGGCGCCACCAGCGGCAGCACGATCAGCATCACCAGCAGCGCCGCGCCGCGCAGGCCACCGGCCAGCGCGGCGGCCACGCCGGTGATCAGCACCAGCACCGCCGTGCCCAGCGCCAGCGAGGCCATCAGCACCGCCAACGGCCAGGCACCCAGGCCGAACTGCAGCGCCAGCAGCGGCGCCACGGCCAGCACGGGCAGCGCGGCCAGCAGCCACTGGGCGACCAGCCGCGCCGCCACCATCAGGGCCAGCGGCGTGCCGGTGGTACGGCACGTCAACAGCCATTGATCGATCCAGCCGTTGCGCAAATCATCCTGGAACATGCGCGCGGAAGCCAGCAGGACCGCCAGCAGCACCCCTACCCACAGCACGCCCGGCGCCAGCATGCGCAGCGTGTCGGGGTCGGGTTTGAGTGAGAGCGGAAACAGCGCCGTGACAACGGCGAAGAACAGCGCGTGCCAACCCAGATCAGCCGGCTGTCGCACGGCTTTCGACCATTCGCGCAGGAAGATGGCGCGCAGCAGTCGGCCAGTCATGACGATGGTGCCGCCGCGCCTGCTTGCACTGTGCCCCCCGCAGGCGCGTGCAAAGTCAGCGTCGCGCTGATGGGAAAACGCACCGGCAGCGGCTGATGGCTGGTCAGCACGATGGCACCGCCAGCAGCCAGATGGTGCGCCGCCAACTCCGCGATTGCGTCGCACGCAGACCCGTCGAGTCCGTCGAAGGGTTCGTCCAGCAACCACAGCCGGCGTGGCGCCAGCGCCAACCGCGCCAGCACCAGCTTGCGCCGCTGGCCAGCCGAAAGCAGCGACACCGAGCGACCCAGCGGCACACCCTGCGTCGCCAGGTAGTGTGCCATGGTCGTCGGCGGCAGCGGTGGCGTGCCAGCCACGTCCAGCAGCAGCCTCAGGTTGAGCAACGCATCCAGATCTTCGGCCAGCGCGTTGGCGTGTCCGATCCACCACAGATCCGGGCACAGCAGCGACTCGCGCGCGGCGGCAGGCTCGCGCAAGCCTGCCAGCGTACGCAGCAGCGTCGTCTTGCCGCAGCCATTGGGACCTTGGAGATGCAGCACCTCGCCCGCCCGGACCGTCAGGTCGAGCGGTCCCCACAGCAGCATCCCTCCACGCTCGCCCGCCCATCCGCGGCAGGTCAGGACAGGTTCGTCTGCCGGCGCCAGGCGCGGGGCGCGGTTCAAGGCTGGGGTGGCGGGCATGAGCAACATTGTCACCCGACGGGCACCAAGCGCCACCAGGCGCCGAGCCGTGGATTGGCCCGGCCCAGCGCAACGAGGCGGTGGCCGGGCCACAAGTCTGTCGAAAACGCCGCCCAGCGCTCTACACTGCGCGCATGAGCGAGATCAAGGTCACCCGCACCCACCACCTCAGCGCCAAGAAGGCACGGCTGGCCGCCGAACACGTGGCGGCCGACCTGCAGTCGCAGTACGGGCTGGATTACCGCTGGGACGAAGACAACGTGCTGTCATTCCGGCGCGCCGGGCTGGCCGGCCAGCTCAAGCTGGCGCGCAAGGAAGTGACGGTGCAGGTGCAGCTGGGCCTGCTGCTGTCGCCGCTGAAGTCGAGCTTCGAGCGCGAGATCGAGGATTTCTTCGACCAGCGCTTCGCCGCCCGCGCCCGCTGAACAGCGCGCCGACGTCACGAGCCCCAGCCCCACCCTCAGCGCCCGAGTCCACCATGTCCAGCCAGCAACGCATGTCCCCGATCGACACGGCCTGGCTGCGCATGGACCGGCCGAACAACCTGATGCAGATCCTGGGCGTGATGCTGTTCGACGGCGAGCTCGACTACGAGCGGCTACGCCAGGTGATCGAGCAGCGCATGCTGGCCTACGACCGCTTCCACCAGGTCGTGCAGCCCGAGGCCACCGGCTACCGCTGGGTCGATGACCCCGACTTCGACCTCGACCGCCACCTGCGCCGCGCGGTGCTGCCGGGCCGCGGCGGCAAGGCCGAGCTGGAGCGCTTCGTCGCCGATCTGGCCAGCACGCCGCTGCACCCCAGACGGCCGCTGTGGCAGATGCACCTGGTCGACACGACCATGGGCGGACAGGCGCTGATCATGCGCTTTCACCACTGCATTGCCGACGGCATCGCGCTGGTCAGCGTGGTAATGTCGATGGCCGACGAATCGCTGCCGCTGCCGGCCGCCCCACGCACGCGCAGGCCCGATCCGACCCAGCAGCCCCATCTGCCGTTCGGCACCTTCTGGCAGCCGGTCAGCGAGGCCATGCAGACTTCGTGGGAGCTGTCCAGCACGGTCTGGAACAAGTACCTGGAGTTGCTGGGCAACCCGACGCAGGCCATGAAATACGCGCGCACCGGCAGCGGTCTGACGGCCGAGGCGGCCAGGCTGCTGCTGATGCCCAACGACTCCGACACGCGCTTCAAGGGCACGCCGGGCAACACCAAGCGCGTGGCCTGGTCCGACCCGCTGCCGCTGCCCGAGGTCAAGGCGGTCGGCAAGGTGCTGGGCTGCTCGGTCAACGACCTGCTGCTGTCCTCGGTGGCGGGCGCCCTGCGCGCCTACCTGGCCGAGCGCGGCGACGCCACCGACGGGGTCGAGTTGCGCGCGCTGGTGCCGGTCAACCTGCGCCAGCCGGACGACGTCGGCACGCTGGGCAACCGCTTCGGCATGGTCACGCTGGTGCTGCCGGTGGGCGAGGCCAACCCGCTGGCGCGCCTGTACGAGACGCGCCGCCGCATGCAGGAGTTGCGCCAGTCGTACCAGCCGATCCTGACGCTGGGCATCCTGGGTGCGGCCGGCATGGGGCCGAAGCTGGTGCAGGAGGGCCTGCTCGACTTCCTGGCCAACAAGTGCTCGGCCGTGATGACCAACGTGCCGGGCCCGCAGCAGCCCATCTACCTGGCCGGTGCGCGCCTGCGCCAGCCCTTTTTCTGGGTGCCGCAGTCGGGCAACATCGGCATGGGCGTGTCGATCCTGTCGTACAACCACGAGGTGCAGTTCGGCATCGTCACCGACAAGCAGCTGGTGCCCGACCCCGAACGCATCGTCGGCCGCTTCGCGCAGGAGTTTCAGAAGCTGCTGATGCTGGTGCTGATGGAACCCTGGGATCTGCTGCACGAACCCGAACTGATCGCAGCACGGCACGCGGTGTACTGGGCGGCGCGCTGATGACTGGCGCATGACTGGCGCTGACGCGCCATGACCTCGGCTTTGCCTTCGATGACGGCGCCTTTGGCGCCATGACTTCGATCATGCGTGCGCAGCACGCGTCATCGATGGCCGCAGGCCGAGGTCATGCGCCCGTCAGGGCGCGGTCATCGGTCAGTCGTCCAGCTCGGCCTTCGCCGCCTCGACGTCCAGCCGCTCCATGGCATCCCTCGGCGCGCACTGCACCGCCTTCGCGTACAGCTGCTCGGCCTCCTTCGTGCGCGAGCGGCCGAACATCATCACCATGCCGTCGGCGTACTCGGTCATGGCGATGGGTGAGTCGGGATTGAGCTCGAGCGCGGCCTTGAAGTGGGCCTCGCCGGCATCCTTCCTGGCGCCGTAGGTCAGGCCGCCGACGATGGCGCCGACCTTGTTGATGATCTCGGCATGCCAGGTGCCGAGCGCGATGCGCGCGTCGGCGTGCCTCGGCTCCAGCTCGATCGCCTTCTCCAGGCTGGCGCGCACCTTGCCGCCCAGGCCCTCGGCCAGCGCCTTGGCCACCGAGATGCCCTGGCTGTAGCGGCCCAGCGCATAGGCGTGCTGGTACCAGGCGTTGGCGTTGCCGGGCTCGCTGGCCTGCAGCGCCTCGCAGCGCCTGGCCACCTCCTGCAGGATCGCCAGCTTGCGCTCCTCGTCGGGCTCGACCGAGTTGGCGTAGATCATGGCCGCCTTGTTGGCCGCGTTGGTGCCGCTGGCGCCGCCGGCCTTCAGGCCCAGCTCCAGCGCCCTGGCGAAGTCGCCCGCGTGGTAGGCGCGCCAGGCGTCCTGCGCCTGGGTGTCCGCCGGCCAGGGCTCGCAGTCACCGCGATGCAGGCGCGCCCAGTTTTTCTTTAGCGCCGCGCCGGCGTAGCTGTAGGCGGCATCGGGGTAGGGGAAGGCTTTCCAGGCGGCTTTCTTGCTCATGCGGCGTCTCCCAAGGTCAGGCGTCAGATATAGGCGTGCGAGAGGTTCTCGAGCAGCTGGCGCGCCGGCCCGCGCAGCCAGGGCGCGGCCAGCGACATCACCTGGTAGATACCGCGCCCCAGGTCGGGCGGCGTGCGCGGGCGGCGCGCGTGCTCGAACGACAGCCAGAAGGTGGTCACCAGCGTGATGTTGACGGCCAGCGCGGCGACCTCGTCGGGCGTCGCGTCCAGCACGCCCGCCGCGGCCAGGCCGTTGCACAGCGCCACCGCGGTCTGCTGCTTGTGCGCCAGGATGCGCTGGAAGTGCGTTTCCACCAGCCGGTTGCGCGTCAGCAGGTCGTTGATGTCGCGGTACAGGAAGCGGTACTTCCAGATGATCTCGAACAGCAGGTGCAGGAAAAACCAGATGTCCTCGGCCTCGCGCGGCGCGGTGTCGCGCAGCGTCAGCAAGGCGTCGATCTCGCGCTCGTAGTCGGCGAACAGCGCGTTGACGATCTCGTCCTTGTTGCGGTAGTGGTAGTACAGATTGCCGGGACTGATGTTCATCTCGTCGGCGATCACCGTGGTGGTGACGTTGGGTTCGCCGAACTCGTTGAACAGGCGCAGCGCCGTCTCCACGATGCGCTCGGGCGTGCGTCGCTTGGCCTTCTTCATGCCGCCATTTCACCACGGGACGGCGGCATCACCAGACTTTCAGGCCGCCACGCGCGGTTGCAGCCAGTGCTGCAGCTCGTCCAGCGCCGCATCCAGCGCGCCGATGGTGGCGGCGGTCGGCACGCGCTGCTCGCCGCGCCGGTTGGCGATCAGCGTGCGGCGGTGGTCCTTGAGCACGCCCAGGTTCAGCTCCAGCCCGTGGCGGCGCAGTTTCGGCACCAGTTCATGGCGGCGCCGCAGCAGGTCGGCGCGCGTGCTCTGGTAAGCGTGCTCGCACAGGCGGCTGCGCTCACCGTAGCTGAACATGTTGGCGAAGAACATGTCGGCGTCGTCCTGCGCCGGCTCGAACAGCAGCACGTCGGCGTCCTTGAACTCGTGCTGGTAGCGGTCCATGCCGACGCGCATGCGCGAATGGATGATGGCGCGGAAGGTCTGCGACAGCACCACCGGCAGGCCGCCGGCGCTGAGCTTATGGTCGGGCGCGCGCGCGTCACGCGCCGCCTGGGTGGCGTCGAACGGCACCAGCGGGTTGACGCACAACAGCAGGTCTACGCCCTCGCGCAACGCCACCGAGGCGTGCAGCGTCTTGATCAGCGCGCCGTCGACATAATGCCGGCCGTCGATCTCGACCGGTGGAAACAGGCCCGGCAGCGCCGCGCTGGCCTGCACCGCGGTCGAGATCGGCACCGCGTCGTGCCCCGCGCTGCCGAAGGCCACGGTCTGACCCGAATCGAGGTCGGTGGCGACCAGGAACAGCCGCCCGCGCAAGCGGCGGAAGTCGTTGGTGCGGCCGGAGGATTCGAACAGACCGCGCAGCATGGTGTCGATGCCCTTGCCGTCAAACACGCCGGTGGGAATGGCGCGCGAGAGGCGCTGGAACGATTCGAGCAGGCCGTGGCGCAGCGGGTGCGCCAGGTACTGGCACAGCGAATCCACCAGCAGGCGCGGCACCGAGCGCATGCGGCCGGCGTATTCACGGAAAGCCGGTCGTAGCAGCAGGCTCGGCTCGAACAGGTCCTGGGCCGAATCACTGCCCAGCAACGCACTTGTCAATTCGGCCGGCCCGACGCCATTGGCCAGTGCCGCCGCGATGAAGCTGCCGGCGCTGACGCCGACGTAGACGTCGGCCGCGGTCAGGTCGAGACCGTCGATCGCCTCTTCCAGTGCAGCGCAGGCACCCACTTCGTAGATGCCGCCCAAGGGACCGCCGCCGGCCAAGGCAATTCCGATCTTGCTCACCGCATCGCGCTCCTGTCAGCCCTGCCTCTCAAGCCCATGCCCACGGCGGCTGCCGGGGGCGTGTCGGATCATATGCCAGCGCACCGCCTGCGGTGGCGGTGCGCCGGGCACGCGTCAGGCGCGCTTGCGCGGGGCCTTCTTGGCTGCTGCCGGCTTGGCGGCCGGCTCGGCCTTGGCGACAGCCGCCTTCTTGACCGGCGCCTTGCGCGCCGGCTTGGCGACCGGCTCGGCCAGCGCCTGCACGGCAACCGTGAGTTCAGCGACGCGCTTGGAAAGCTTGTCGATTTCCTTCTTGCTCGGCACGCCCAGGCTGCCCAGCGCGCGTGCCACGCGGTCCTCGAACACCTGCTCCAGGCGGTCCCAGGTATCGGCCGCACGCCCGGCGACGGCAGCCACGCGCTCGTCGGCCAGTTGTTTGGTCTTCTTCTGCAGCGATTCGCCCTCCTTGACCAGGGCGTCGAACACCTTGCCGCCCTCCTGCTGTGCCTTGGCGAACGCGCCCAGGCCGGCCAGCCAGATCTGCTGGGTCGAGTCGCGGATGGTGGTGGCGAGTTGGTTGTCGGAAACGTTCTTTGCTTTGCTGACCATGATGCACCTCTTTCGATGTAGTTGACGAAATGGCGGGTCGCTTTGTTATCACCTTCCCGCTGCCAATCAGTGTAGGAAAAGACGCTAGAGGAAACATACTATTCGTGCCCCGCTGTCGCTTGGGTGCCGCACCGCGGGTGCGCCAGTCCGGCAGCGGCCGGGGACATGCCAGAATGCCCGCGGCCGACCAGGCCCGGAACGAGACAAGGAGACGCGCATGCAGTATTTCATCACCGGCGGCACCGGCTTCATCGGCAAGCGCCTGATCGCCAGATTGCTCGAACGCGAGGGCAGCCGCATCTTCTTTCTGGTGCGCGACGCCGATCCCGAGCGCCTGGCCGCGCTCTACGAATACTGGGGCTGCGACGAGACGCGCGCCACCCCCATCGTCGGCGACCTGACCCAGCCGCTGCTGGGCGTCTCGGCCGCCGACCGCCGCAAGCTCGGCAAGCGCAGCACGCACTTCTTCCACCTGGCCGCCGTCTACGACCTGCGTGCCGACGCCGCCAGCCAGCTGGCCGTCAACGTCGAGGGCACGCGCCAGGCGGTGCGCTTTGCCGAGGCCATCGGCGCCAGGCACTTCCATCTGTTCAGCTCGATCGCCGCCGCCGGCATGTACGAAGGCGTGTTCCGCGAGGACATGTTCAAGGAGGCCGAGGGACTGGACCATCCCTACTTCAAGACCAAGCACGACTCCGAAGCCATCGTGCGCAGCGAGTGCAGCGTCCCCTGGCGCGTCTACCGCCCCGGCATCGTGGTGGGTGATTCGCACACCGGCGAGATGGACAAGATCGACGGCCCGTACTACTTCTTCAAGCTGATCCAGAAGCTGCGCCGCCTGCTGCCACCGTGGATGCCGGCGATCGGCCTGGAGGGCGGCCGCATCAACCTGGTCCCGGTGGACTACGTGGTGGCGGCGGCCGACCACATCGCGCACCTGAAGGGCGAGGACGGCCAGTGCTTTCACCTGGTCGATCCGGCGCCGCGGCGCGTCGGCGACGTGCTCAACATCTTCGCCCGCGCCGGCCACGCGCCGCAGATGTCGCTGCGCGTGAACGCGGCGCTGCTCGGCTTCATCCCCGGCTACATCCGCAAGGCGCTGATGGGCCTGACGCCGGTGCGGCGGCTGCGCAGCGCGATCATGCAGGACCTGGGCCTGCCGCCCGACCTGATGCGCTTCGTCAACTACCCGACCCGCTTCGACGACCGCGAGGCGCGGCGCGCGCTCAAGGGCAGCGGCATCCGCGTGCCGCGGCTGGAGGACTACGCCTGGCGGCTGTGGGACTACTGGGAGCGCCACCTCGATCCGGACCTGTTCATCGACCGCAGCCTGCGCGGCCAGGTCGAGGGCCAGGTGGTGCTGGTGACCGGCGGCTCGTCGGGCATCGGCCGCGCGGTGGCGCTCAAGCTGGCCGAGGCCGGCGCCCACGTGGCGGTGGTGGCGCGCGGGCGCGACCAGCTCGAGGAGGCGGCCAGGCAAGCGGCCGAGCGCGGCGTCACGCTGCACTGCCATACGGCGGACCTGTCCGACATGGCGCAGGTCGAGGCGGTGGCGCGGCAGATCCAGTCGGAACTGGGCCCGGTGTCGCTGCTGATCAACAACGCCGGCCGCTCGATCCGGCGCGCGATCGAGAACTCCTACGACCGCTTCCACGACTACGAGCGCACCATGCAGCTGAACTACTTCGGCGCCGTGCGCCTGTCGATGAGCGTGCTGCCGGCGATGTCGGCGGCCAGGCGCGGCCACATCATCAACATCTCCTCGATCGGCGTGCTGACCAACGCGCCGCGCTTTGCCGCCTACGTGGCGTCGAAGGCGGCGCTGGATGCGTGGACGCGCTGCGCCGCGTCCGAGTTCGCCGACCGCGGCGTGCAGTTCACCACCATCAACATGCCGCTGGTCAAGACGCCGATGATCTCGCCGACCAAGCTGTACGACCAGGTGCCGACGCTGACGCCGGACGAGGCGGCCAACCTGGTCTGCGACGCCATCGTGCACAAGCCGGTGCGCGTGGCCACGCGCCTGGGCATCTTCGGCGAGGTGGTGCACGCGCTGATGCCGCGCGTCTCGCAGGTGATCATGAACACCTCGTTTCGCATCTTCGGCGAATCGGGCGCCGCGCAGGGCGACGACAAGAGCGGCCCGAGCAAGGAGCAGCTGACGCTGCAGCAGTGGATGCGCGGGATCCATTTCTGAATGGCCGCGCTCTGAATGACCGCGCTCTCGCGAGCGCATGAGCTCGCCCTGCGGCCATCGATGCCTGCCCCGGCGCAGGCCGGGGATGCGTGCTGCGCACGCATGACTGGAGTCATGGCGCCGCAGGCGCCGTCATCGAAGGCGAAGCCGCGGTCATGACGCGTCAGCGCCCGTCATCGCCGGCGCCTCCACATGCCGACGCACCAGCGCCAGCATGCGCGGATCGAACAGCGCCGCCATGTGGCCGACGCCCGGCAGTGGCTCATCCAGCGCGTCGGCGTGGCGCTGCGCATCCTGCGGCGTGACGAAATTGTCCTGCAGCGTGCGGATCGAGACGAAGGGCACGCCCACGCGCTGCAGCCCCAGCTCGCGCAGCCAGCCCGAGCCACGCCGCATCTGCGCCGCATCGCGCCCGATGCCCAGCGCCGCCAGCGCCGAGCCCTGGTGCGGCGAGGCGATGGTGATCAGGCCGGCGACGCGCCCGCCGCCATGCCGAGCCAGGCAGGCGCGCGAGATCAGGCCGCCCATGCTGTGCCCGACCAGCGTGACCTGCGCCGCGCCGGTGGCCGCGCACACCTGCTGCACGCGCTCGTGCAATTGATCGGCAAAGCCGTCGATGCCGCCCCAGGGCGGCTCCATCGTCAGGGTGGCGACCACATGGCCCGACGCCTCCAGCCGGCGCCGCAGCCACCACCAGCTGCCGCGGTTGCACATGTAGCCATGCACCAGCAGTACCGGCCGCGCATGCGGGCGCAGGCGATCGCCCCCCAGCCACAGCCGTTCAAAAGGCTGGATCAGGCAGAAGATCAGCACGAAGGCGCCGTACTCGATCAGCATCATTGCCAGCGTGCGCGCCAGGCCCAGGGGCGCCGCCGGCGAATGCAGCCGCCACGCGAGCAGCCAGGTCACGACATTGATCAGCGCGCGCACCAGCAGCATCAGGCCCAGCGCAAGGCCCAGCGCGCCCAACCAGGACAGGCCGAGCGCGTGGCGCCCGAAGGCGCCAAACACGATCAACTCGGTCAGCATCCAGACTCGCAGCGACCAGGCCAGCATCTCGTTCCCTCAGGTTCGGATCGATCAACGAGTCTAAGGCCGACGGGCCGTCGGTTTAGGCGCTGGCTTCTACACGGCACGGCGGCGACTTTCAATAATCGGCACATGGACGATGCCACCGACACCGTGCCCGACCGCCAGGCCAGTGCGGCGGCGCTGGCGCGCTGGCTGCGTGAGGCGCGCGAGCTGCGCCGCCAAGCCAATGCCGACCCGGCGCGGACCGCACGCAGCGCGCGCCTGCGCGAATTTCAGGCCGCGCGCCTGGCGGCCACGCACGCCGATCTGCTCGCCAGTCCGCGCCACCAGCAGGCGGCGCGCTTCTTCCTGAGCGATCTGTACAGCCCCAAGGACCTGAGCGCACGCGACGCCGAGATCGAGCGCGTGTTGCCCATCATGACCAATCTGCTGCCGCTCACCGGCCTGCGCGCGCTGAACCTGGCGGCCGAAGTCGACGCCCTGTCCGAGCGCTTCGACGCCGCCATGGTCGAGACCCTGGGCGAGCGGCTCGACGCGCCGCTGAGCGATGCCGACTACGCCGACGCCTACCGCCAGGTTGGCGACAGCCCCGGCCGCACGCACCAGATCGACCTGATCCGCGCCACCGGCAACGTACTCGACGGCCTGGCGCACAAGCCCGGCCTGCGCACCCTGCTCAGAACCATGCGCAGGCCGGCGCAACTGGCCGGCCTCGGCGAGCTGCAAGGTTTTCTGGAACGCGGCTTCGACGCCTTCCGCAGCATGCGCAGCGCGGACGAATTCCTGACACGGGTGGTCGAGCGCGAGCGGCAACTGGCCGAGGCGCTGTTCGGCGGCGCCAACCGGCTGGCCCCCAGTTCGTAGAACATTGCGTCAGCCTCACGGCCCGAGCGCCCGATCCGGGATTGTCCGCACCCCGCATGGATACGTTCAAGCCAAGCGCACGCGTGCAAACTTGCGCTTGCCCACTTGCACGACGTAAGTGCCCGCTTTCAGCTTCAGGCCCTTGTCGCTGATGACGCTGGAATCCACGCGCACGCCACCGCCGTCGATCAGGCGGTTGGCCTCGCTGGTGGAGGGCGCCAGGCCCGACTGCTTGAGCACCAGGCCGATGCCCAGGCCCGAACCGTCGGGCGCGCCGCTCAGGGTGACCTCCGGGATCTCGTCCGGCACGCCGCCCCGGCTGCGGTGGATGAAGTCCTGCTCGGCACTGTCGGCCGCCGCCGCCGAGTGAAAGCGCGTCGTGATCTCCTTGGCCAGCATGACCTTGGCGTCCTTGGGGTTGCGCCCGCCGGCCACTTCCGCCTTCAACGCGTCGATCTCGGCGATCGACCTGAAGGACAGCAGCGTGTACCAGCGCCACATCAGCTCGTCGCTGATCGACAGCACCTTGGCAAACATGGTGTTGGCGTCCTCGGTAATGCCGACGTAGTTGCCCTTGCTCTTGGACATCTTCTCGACGCCATCGGTGCCTTCCAGCAGCGGCATGGTCAGGATGCACTGCGGCTCCTGGCCGTATTCCTGCTGCATGTGGCGGCCGACCAGCAAGTTGAACTTCTGGTCGGTGCCGCCGAGCTCGATGTCCGACTTGAGCGCCACCGAGTCGTAGCCCTGCATCAGCGGGTAGAGGAACTCGTGCACGCTGATCGGCGTACCGGCCTTGAAGCGCTCGGCGAAATCGTTGCGCTCCATCATGCGCGCCACGGTATAGCGCGCCGCCAGCTCGATCATGCCGCGCGCGCCCAGTGCGTCCGACCATTCGCTGTTGTAGCGCAACTCGGTGCGCGCCGGATCCAGCACCTTGAAGGCCTGCGCCTTGTAGGTTTCGGCGTTGGCGCGGATCTGCTCGGCGCTCAGGGGGGGCCGGGTGCTGTTGCGACCGGACGGATCGCCGATCAGCGAGGTGAAGTCGCCGATCAGGAAGATCACCCGATGTCCCAGGTCCTGCAGCTGGCGCATCTTGTTCAGCACCACGGTGTGGCCGATGTGGATGTCGGGCGCGGTCGGGTCCAGCCCCAGCTTGATGCGCAGCGGCTGGCCGCTGGCTTCGGAGCGGGCGAGCTTCTTCAGCCAGTCGTCCTCGGGCAACAATTCCTCACAGCCGCGTAGCGAAATCGCCATGGACTCACGAACACGATCGCTGATTGCGGCATTTGTAAGATTGGTGTCAGACATTGTGGGGATTGGGTTGTAGGACGCTGCCTACGGGGATATACTGCGCCCGGCCAATTCTAAGGGCGGCTCTTGTCATAGGAGAGCAAGCACTTCGCCGGCCAGCCGCATGGTGCGGCTGTCTGCCCCGGTCAAAACAGAACAATCACGGAACCCCCGCGCGTGAAGCAGCAACTGATTTCCTCCGGACTCGCCGTCGCCGATTTCATTCACCGTCATCCCAAGCGGATCACCGCCCTGCTTGCCGCGCTGCTGCTGGGCGCCGGCGGTGGCGCCTTCGCCGTGGCCTCGCTGACGCCGGTGGCCCCGACCGAGCCGCTGCGTCTGGTGTCGGAAATGGTGGAAGCCACCGCCCTCAGCGGGCAGATCGACGCGCTAGACACGCATTCGTTCACGCTCTACCGCAGCGAGCAGACGCAGAACGCGGACACGCCGGAAGCGCTGCTGCAGCGCCTCGGTCTGGCTGACCCCGCGGCGGCGGCGTTCCTGCGCCAGGACGATACGGCGCGCCAGATCCTGTTCGGCAAGGCGCGGCGCACGGTGCGTGCCGAAGCCAATGAACGTTACGAACTGCGGCAGCTCAGCACCCGCTGGCTCGACAAGGATGGCGACGAGCAGGCCAAGCGCCTGGTGGTGGAGCGCACCAGCGAGGGCTTCAGCGCGCGCGTCGAGCAGGTACCGCTGCAAGCCAGCCAGCGCCTGGCCAGCGGTGTGATCGCCGGCAGTCTGTACACCTCCATGGACCGGGCCGATGTGCCCGACAGCGTGACCAAGCAGTTGACCGGGATCTTCGAGTCCAACATCGATTTTCATCGCGGCCTGCGCCGCGGCGACCGCTTCGCGCTGGTTTACGAGACGCTCGAGGCCGACGGCGAGCCGATGCGCGCCGGCAAGATCCTCAGCGCCGAGATGATCAACCGCGGCAAGACCCACCAGGCGATCTGGTTCCAGGAAGCCGGCGCACCCAAGGGTGCCTACTACTCCTTCGACGGCCAGAGCCTGCACAAGGCCTACCTGGTGTCGCCGCTGGAAGTCTCGCGCATCACCAGCGGCTTCGGCATGCGCACCCATCCGGTCTACGGCTACGGCCGCGAACACCGCGGCATCGACTACGCGGCGCCCACCGGCACACCGGTGCGCAGCATCGGCGACGGCCAGATCGTCTTCGCCGGCGTGCAGAGTGGGTACGGCAAGGTGATCCAGATCAAGCACGGCAACAGCAAGGACTCCACCCTGTACGCACACCTGTCGCGCATCGACGTCAAGGTCGGCGACAACGTGATGCAGGGCGAGACCATTGGCGCGGTCGGCTCCACCGGCGTGTCCACCGGACCGCACCTGCACTTCGAGTTCCACATCGATGACCAGCCGCAGGATCCGGCAGAAGTGCTGGCCGAACAGCGCGAGTACGTGCCGGTGTCCCCGGGCGGCAAGGCGGCGTTCGCCAAGCTGGCTTCAAACATGAAGCTGCAACTGGCCAGCGCAGCCGAGATCACGGGCGCGAACTTCGAATAAGCGCGATCACCGCGTCTGCGGACGATGAACGAACAAAGGGCGCCTTGGGCGCCCTTTGTCATGGGATCGGGGAATCGGTCGGTGCGACTGGCTTACTCGTCCGCCACCGCAAACGAGGAGCCGCAGCCGCAGGTGGTGTCGGCGTTGGGGTTCTTGATGACGAACTGTGCGCCCTGCAGGTCTTCCTTGTAGTCGATCTCGGCGCCGACCAGGTACTGGTAGCTCATGGCGTCGATCAGCAGCGACACGCCGTTCTTGACCATCACGGTGTCGTCGTCGTTGGCGATCTCGTCGAAGGTGAAGCCGTACTGAAAGCCCGAGCAGCCGCCGCCCTGCACGAACACGCGCAGCTTCAGGTCCGGATTGCCCTCTTCGGCGATCAGTTCGGCCACCTTGCCGGCGGCGCTGTCGCTGAAGATGATCGGATCGGGCATCGCGGTGGGTTGTGGGGTGTCCTGGGCAACGGCGCTCATGGCGGCTCCTGCGGTCTGATGGGCTGAAACAGCCGATAGTATACTGATTTAGTCGGGATTTCGTCTCAGGGACGTTCCGGATCCAGCGTGGGTTCGGTCGGCTCGCGCAGCACGGGTTCGGCCGGTGCGGGCGCGGCCGGCGGTGGCGCCGGCGGCGGCGTCATCTGCGGCTGCAGCTGACCAGCGATCACCGCCCCCTGCTGCATCTCCAGCGTCTTGTAGCGCACGTCGCCCTGCACATGGGCCTTGGACTGCAACTCCAGCCGTTCACGCGCCAGCACCGGGCCGACCACGCTGCCGCCGATCACCACATGATCGGCGCTGATGGCACCCTCGACGCTGCCGCTCTCGCCGATCACCAGCAGGCTGGGCTGGCCGCCCTCGGCAATGACGTTGCCGTGCACGGTGCCGTCGATCTGCAGTCCGTCCAGGAAGCTGCAGTCGCCGTTCACCCGCATGCCAGCGCCGATGGCGCTGCGGACTGGAAGCGGCTTCTTGATGCCCAGCATGTGGTCGACTCCTTGATGATTGGCATGCTTTTACCACGCGGGCCGTGGCTGCGGCACGCCGCAACGAAAAAACCGTGCAAACCCGCCCGGGCCGACACGGTTTCCTCGTGAATCCCGACCGCGACGGCGCCCCGCTGGGCAGGGCCTGGCACCGGACGGGATGCGGCTGTCAGCGCTTGCTGAACTGCTTGCGGCGGCGCGCCGAGTGCAGGCCGACCTTCTTGCGCTCGACCTCGCGCGCGTCGCGCGTGACGAAGCCGGCGGCCGACAGCTGCGGCTTCAACTCGGCGTCGTAGTCGATCAGCGCCCGGGTGATGCCGTGGCGCACCGCGCCGGCCTGACCGGATTCGCCGCCGCCGTGCACGTTGACCTGCACGTCGAAGCTCTCGACGTTGTCGGTCAGCACCAGCGGCTGCTTGCAGATCATGATCGAGGTCTGGCGGCCGAAGAATTCGTCGATCGGCTTGCCGTTGACCGTAATCTTGCCGCTGCCTTTTTTCAGAAACACGCGGGCGACGCTGGACTTGCGACGGCCGGTGCCATTGTTCCATTCACCAATCATTGCGCGGCTCCTTAGATCTCGAGCGCCTTGGGCTGCTGGGCCGTGTGCGGGTGCTCGCCGCCACCGTAGACCTTCAGCTTCTTGAACATCGCGTAGCCGAGCGGCCCCTTGGGCAGCATGCCCTTGACAGCCTTTTCCAGCGCGCGGCCGGGATGCCGGGCCTGCAGGTCGCGGAAATTGGTCTCGCGCAAGCCACCCGGATAGCCGGTGTGGCGATAGTATTTCTTGTCGATCTCCTTGGCACCGGTGACGCGGAGCTTGGAGGCGTTGACGACCACGATGTAGTCGCCGGTATCGACGTGAGGCGTGTAAATGGCCTTGTGCTTGCCGCGCAGACGGAGGGCAACTTCGCTGGCTACCCGTCCGAGCACCTTGTCGGTGGCGTCAATCACAAACCACTCGTGCGTCACGTCCGCGGGTTTCGCGCTGAACGTTTTCATGAGTTTTCCTCGAAAAGAAGAATGGTTTGGCGGGTCCTTTTCCACGGTCGGTGCTCCTCTTGTCGCGGGAGCCTCTTAGGTGGGATCTGTCGTTTTGCCGCGGGACCCTTGGAATTCGCTGCAAAGCCTGTGATTGTATCTTTTCCTCCGCGCGGTGCGCAAGCAGCGGACGCACGGCGCGCCTGCGAGGTCCACACTGCGCCGGGCGGCCTGCTGCAGGGCCACCCGGTTACGATGCCCGCATGTTCAGCTACCGCCACGCCTTCCACGCCGGCAACCATGCCGACGTGCTCAAGCACATGACGCTGATCGCCACCTTGCGGCACCTGATGCGCAAGGACACGCCGCTGACCCTGATCGACACCCACGCCGGCGCCGGCCTGTACCGGCTGGACGGCGAAGTGGCCCGAACCTCGGGCGAAGCGCAGCACGGCATCCTGCGGCTGCGCGACGCCGCGGGCGGCGTCGAACCGGCGCCGGCGCTGGCCGACTACCTGGCGCTGGTGGCCGGCTTCAATGCCGGCGCCGCGGCCGATGCGCCATGGCGCAGCTACCCCGGCTCGCCCGCGCTCATGCACGCGTTGATGAACGAGGCGGCGCGCGCGCCGGTGCACGACCGGCTGCGCCTGTTCGAGCTGCACCCCACCGACGCGCCGGCGCTGGAGGCGCGCGTGGCGGGATGGCATACCGGCCGTCAGGTCAGCGTGGCGCGCCAGGACGGCTTCGAGGCGCTGAAGGCGCTGCTGCCGCCGCCGGCCGGCGCCGGCGGCTCGCGCCGGGCGCTGGTGCTGATCGACCCCAGCTACGAGATCAAGAGCGACTACGCTCGGGTGGCCGCCGCCGTGCAGGATGGCCTCAAGCGCTTTGCCACCGGCGTCTGGCTGCTCTGGTACCCCGTCATCCCGCGGCCGGAAGCGCACGGCCTGCCGCGCCGGCTGAAGACGCTGGCAACCCAGGCCGGGCGCGGCTGGCTGCATGCCACGCTGGCGATCGGCGCCGAGCCCGAGACCGCCGCCAGCGCCGTGCGCGCCCGCCAGTCGGCCGGCCCGGCAGCGCGCGCCGGCCTGAGCGCCAGCGGCATGTTCGTGATCAACCCGCCGCACAGCCTGGGCGATGCGCTGCGGCAGGCGCTGCCGCAGGTGCTGGCCGCGCTGGGCCGCGGGCGCGGCCAAGGCTACGCCGTCGAATCCAGTGCCTGAGGCGTGCCGGCGGCAGCCGCGGCGCCCTGGAAACGCGCCTCCAGCCCGGCACCCGCCCGCAGCGGGGTGCCGTCGGCCCGCAGCAAGTGGGCATCGAGATGGCGCTCGGAGGCCGGCAGCAGCGACCGGTAGAGCGTCTGCGTCAGCCGGCGCGCGCGCTGGCCCGGCCAGTCGGCGGGCAGCAGCATGTCGGGCAGCTCCGGATCGCGCAGCAGCAGCCGGCGCCAGTCGTGGACCAGCAGGGTGCGCAGCAGGAAGGCGTGCTCGTCGTCGATCGCCGCGGGCATCGCAGCCGGCGCCGGTGCGGCGCGGCTGGCCTGCAAGGCGTCGAGCAGCGGCTGGTACCGGTCGTCGAACTCGGCGTAGTCCTGCGCCAGCGCGCCCAGGCTCCAGGCGCTGCGCACCAGTTCGGCATCGTTGGCGCCCAGGCCGTAGCGGGCATCGCTGGCCAGCAAGGGCATCAGGTGGTCCCGATGACCGGCCAGCCCCTCGGTGGCCAGCGCATGCAGCACCTCGTCCAGATTGGCGCCGGGATGCACGAAGCAATGCGGGCCGATGGCGCCAAAGCCCTGCCAGGCCAGCGCGCGGCGCAGCTGTTCACGCAGCTTGCCGTCGATCTCGCCGACCAGCAGCATCAGGCGCCAGCGTCCGTCCCAGGCGCGCGGCTGGCCGGCATAGATGGCGCGCGAGGCCGCCTCGAAGCGGCGCTGGCCGGCCGGCGTCAGCAGGTAGTCGGCGCGGCGTCCATGCGACTCGATGCGCAGCCACCCTTCCCTGGCCAAGCGGAACACCGACGTGCGGGTCAGGCGCTCGCTGATGCCCAGCGGCTCGAGCAGGCGGATCAGGCTGCCGATCCACAGGCGGCCGCCGCGCGGCAGCACAGCGTCGCCGAAGATCGAGATGATTAGCGAACCGGCGCGCACCCGGCTTTGCTGGCGAAACGCTGCGATCCGCGCGGCCACCGCGTCGGTCGCAGACGCTCCGCCGGTGCTCACGGTGTCGGCAGCAGGCGCTCGGGCGCCGCCACCACGGGGCTTTGCACGTTGAAGAAGCCCTCAGTGTAGATCATGTCCTCACGCGCGCCCAGGCGCTTGCAGGTGTCGACGCAGCAGGCGGTGAACTCGGGGCTGCCGGCGGCGAAGATGGTGTGCTTGGACAGATCGGGCAGCAGCTTGGGCAGCACGGCGTCGACGCGACCGTGCAGAAAGCCCTCGTGCTGCTCGCGCGTCAGGGTGATCTTGTAGTCGAAGTTGCGGTGCTTGGTGCGCCACCAGGCCATCATGCCCTGGGCGTAGGCGTCCTCGCGCGTGCGCGCCGACAGCAGCAGCATCACCGGCTTGCGAAAGCCGCGCCGCAGCGCCGCCTCGGCCAGCGCCATCAGCGGCGCCAGGCCGGTGCCGGCGGCCAGGCACAGCACCGGCGTGTCCACGGCCGGGTCACCGATGAAGGTGCCGTAGGCGCCGCTGATCTTGATGCTTTCGCCGACGCCGAGCTGGTCGTGGATCCACTGGCTGGTGACGCCGTCGTCGGCGCGCGCCACCTGCAGCACCAGTTCGCCATCGGGCCGCGGGGCGTTGCTGATCGAGTAGGCGCGCGCCGGGTAGCCCGCGCGCGGGTCGCCCACGGTGACGTACTGGCCGGGCCAGTAGCGGATCGGCTGGCCCACCGGGCGCAGGCGCAACTCGACCACGCGCGCGGCGATGGCGCGCTTGTCGGTGACCACGAACAGCGCGTTCTCGCGCGGCGGAAACAGCTTCGGCTTGGCGTCGGCGGTGCCCCATTCGATCACCATCTCGTCGGAGATCGGCTTGGCCATGCACATCAGGCCGAAGCCCTGGCGGCGCTCTTCCTGCGACAGCGCCATGTCGAGCACCATGCCCTGGTCGTACTGGCCCGACAGGACCTTGACCTTGCATTCGCCGCAGGCGCCGGCGCGGCAGTTGTTGGGCAGCGCGTAGCCGGCCTTCTCGAGCGCCATCAGCACGGTGTCGCCGCTGGCGCATTCGACGGATTTGCCCGAAGGCTGGATGGTGACTCGGCTCATGTCGGAACTCCCGTGTCGGTGGCGGTGGGGAAATGCGGCACAGGGCGGAACGGGGGCGCGCAGCCCCCATTCATGCCGGTTCGACGTCGATCAGAACACCGGAATGATGTCTTCCATGTCGATGTCGCTGATCTCCTGGCCGGTGATGCCGACCTCGGGGATCGCCGGGAACGGGATGTTGTAGCGGTCCAGCACGCCCTTCAGGTTGATCATGGCGTTCTTCCAGTTCTCCTTCTTCATCTCGTAGGTCGGGATGCCGAAGCCGGCGCCGCGCGCCACCTCCTCGGCCTCGCGCTGGTTGTCGATGAAGTCGGCCGGCAGGTCCCAGAACTCCATCGGCGGCTCGAACAGCACCGCCGACAGGAACAGGTAGCCGGCGCGGATCTGCTTGGTGACGATGGCCTTGTGCTCTTCCTTCAGGCCCGGGTAGTCGCGCTCCATCACCGCCATGCAGATCGCCATGTGGCGGCCCTCGTCGCGGCCGATGTTCTTGAAGCCTTCCTTGAACACCGGCTCGCGCGAGTTCTCGTACATCTGCTTGAAGATGGTGGCGGCGGCGATCTCGCCCATCAGGAAGGAGCTGAACAGCACCGCCAGGTCGTACTTCGGCACCGCCTGCTTGTAGCCGTTCCAGTAGCGCCCGCCATTGAAATACAGCCAGTGCGCGTTCTTCTGCAGACGCTTGCCGAGCTCGGTCTTGGGCTCGTAGGTCAGCGGATCGGGGTGGTCCAGCAGCTTGGTGATGGCCAGGCCGCACATGATCTCGTGGTTCTGCTCGTCGCGCGTGACCGAGAAGAAGCACTTGCGCACCGGGTCTTCCTCGTGCACCTCGTAGGTCTTGATCAGCGCTTCGGCGAACACCGGCGGCGCCGAGGCGTCGAACACCGACAGCAGCGTCCACCAGTAGGCGATGGACTCGCGCTCTTCCCATGTGTAGCTGTCGACGTCGAGCGTGTCCCAGGGCAACTGCTCGGGCTCCCAGGCCTCGCGCAGCGAGGCTTCCCAGACTTCCTGCAGCTTCTTGGTCTTGCGGCTCCAGGACAGTGGGTAGACGTTGGGCTGCTCGGTCGGCGGCGGCAACTCCATCTTGTCGGCAAAGCGTTCCTTGTGACTGGCCATGGTGTCTCCTTGATGGTTGGCGGTATCAGCGTCTCCAGCGCCGATGCTGGAGTGGCGTAATATTACAAGATTTCTCTTTAACCATGTTTTTATGTATCATATTCCGCTGTTTGGCACAGCAAACACGAGCGCCAGACTGGGATTTGCCCGATTGACCGACCAGTCGGTTGCTTAATTTGCCTACACTGTCCGGCCTGATCCATCGCGCCGCCGCGCAACTCTGGAGCCATTGCATGTACACCCAATCGTTCTCCGTACCCGATGACGCCACCCAAAAATCCGGTCTGAAGGCCGTGCCGCAGGCGATGTCGGAAGGCGATGCCGCGCTGCTGGCGCGTTTCGAGCAGCGCATCGCCGACGATGGCCGCATCGAGCCGCGCGACTGGATGCCCGAGGCCTATCGCAAGACCCTGGTGCGCCAGATCAGCCAGCACGCGCATTCCGAGATCGTCGGCATGCTGCCCGAGGGCAACTGGATCAGCCGCGCGCCCAGCCTGAAGCGCAAGTGCATCCTGATCGCCAAGGTGCAGGACGAGGGCGGCCACGGCCTGTACCTGTACAGCGCCGCCGAGACGCTGGGCACCCCCCGCGACGACATGCTGGATGCGCTGCACTCGGGTCGCGCCAAGTACAGCTCCATCTTCAACTACCCGACGCTGAACTGGGCCGACGTCGGCGTGATCGGCTGGCTGGTGGACGGCGCGGCGATCATGAACCAGATTCCGCTGTGCCGCTGCAGCTACGGCCCCTACGCCCGCGCCATGGTGCGCGTGTGCAAGGAAGAATCCTTCCACCAGCGCCAGGGCTACGAGGCCCTGCTGGTGATGATGAAGGGCACGCAGGCGCAACGCGACATGGTGCAGGACGCCGTCAACCGCACCTGGTGGAAGTGCCTGGCCATGTTCGGCCCGTCGGACAAGGACAGCCTGCACTCCAGCCAGGGCATGAAGTGGGGCATCAAGCGCATCAGCAACGACGACCTGCGCCAGAAGTTCGTCGACGCCACCGTGCCGCAGGCCGAGGTGCTGGGCGTGCAGCTGCCCGACCCCGACCTCAAGTGGAACGCCGAGCGCGGCCACTACGACTACGGCGAAATCGACTGGGACGAGTTCTGGCAGACCGTGAACGGCAACGGCCCGATGAACCGCGAACGCCTGGCCACGCGCGTGAAGGCGCACGAGGACGGCGCCTGGGTGCGTGAAGCCGCCCTGGCCCATGCCGAGAAGCAGAGACAACGAGCCATGAAGGAAGCAGCGTAATGAACACCACAGCGACCGAAACGAGCGGAAAGCCCTCCCCTGGAGAGGGGAGGGTTGGGGAGGGGTTGAGCGTCAAGCCCGGCCCTCAGGCCAACGCGAAGGCACTTCGCGATTGGCCTTTGTGGGAAGTCTTCGTGAGAAGCAAGCAAGGCCTGGAGCACAAGCACTGCGGCAGCCTGCACGCCAGCGATGCGCAGCATGCACTGCAGATGGCGCGCGACGTCTACACCCGCCGTCAGGAAGGCGTGTCGATCTGGGTCGTGCCCTCGCACCTGATCGCCGCCAGCGACCCGGGCGAGAAGGACCAGCTGTTCGAGCCGGCCAGCGACAAGATCTACCGCCACCCCACCTTCTACGAGATCCCCGACGAAGTGGGGCACATGTGATGGCAACAGGTTCGGCGCTGGGCGTTCGGCGTTCAGCGTGAAAACCGGAAAGAACCATGGAAACGCTCAACGCTCAACGCTCAACGCTCAACCCGTCCAAGGCGCGGCACGCGCCCGTGGACTATTTGCTGCACCTGGCCGACAACGCCGTGGTGCTGGGCCAGCGCAACGCCGAGTGGTGCGGCCACGCGCCGGTGCTGGAAGAAGACCTGGCGATGGCCAACAACAGCCTCGACCTGATCGGCCAGGCGCGCCTGCTGTACCAGGTCGCGGCCGAGCGCCTGAACGACGACGTGCGAGCGCCGCGCGCCGCCGCCTGGCCGGCCGGCGCCATCACCGAAGACACGCTGGCCTACTTCCGCGGCGATGCCGAGTTCCGCAACTACGTGCTGCTGGAGTTGCCGCACAACGCCGGCCTGGTGCCCGCCGGCCGTGGCGAACGCGACTGGTCGATCTCCATCGTGCGCAACTTCTTCTACAGCGCGCTGATGGTGCTGGTGTGGGAGCGCCTCACGCTGTCCACCGACGCCCACCTGGCCGCCATCGCCGCCAAGAGCCTGAAGGAGGCGCGCTACCACCTGCGCCATTCGCGCGACTGGCTGGTGCGCCTGGGCGACGGCACCGATGAATCCAGGCGCCGTGCGCAGGCCGCGCTGGACTACCTGCTGCCCTTCACCGAGGAGTTCTGGACCATCAGTGCACAGGAAAGCGAAGCCAGTGACTCGGGCGCCGGCGTCGACGTGACCGGCCTGCGCGCCGCGTGGGACCAGCTGGTCGACGAGGCCATTGCCGAGGCCATGCTGACGCGTCCGCCCCACGTCCAGCGCTACGTCCCCGAAGGCAAGCGCGGCGTGCATTCCGAGCACCTGAGCTACCTGCTGGGCGAGATGCAGAGCCTGGCGCGCGCGCATCCGGGGGCGATTTGGTGAACGCAAGTCGCTTCGGTCTTGACTCCCTCGCCCCTCTGGGGAGAGGGCCGGGGTGAGGGGCCACGCTGTGTCCGACCCAACCGTCGATGACCTCTCCCAGAGGGAGAGGTCGCAAGATGGCGAGTTTGCACCTTTGTGGCAAGCGCTCGACCAGCTCACCGACCCAGAAATCCCGGTCGTCACGCTGCGCGAGATGGGCATCCTGCGCGAGTTGCGCCGCGGCGCCGACGGGCAGGTGGAAGTGGTCATCACGCCCACCTACAGCGGCTGCCCAGCGATGGACCAGATTGCCGACGACGTGGCAGCCGTGCTGAGCGCCGAAGGCATTGACGGGCGCGTGGTGACGCAGCTGGCGCCGGCCTGGACCACCGACTGGATGACGCCCGAAGCGCGCGAAAAGCTGCGTGCCTACGGCATCGCGCCGCCCCAATGCGGTGCGCTGGCGCCGGGCGAGGCGCCGCTGCGTTTCGCTCCCCATGCCGGCATCCGGGTCGAAGTGCCCTGCCCGCAATGCGGCTCGGTCAACACCACCGAAACCTCGCATTTCGGCTCCACCGCCTGCAAGGCGCTGTACCGCTGCCTCGACTGCCTGGAGCCCTTCGACTATTTCAAGCCGATCTGACACCGCAGAACGACCACCACCATGTCCGTCCCCCGTTTTCACGACCTCACCGTCGCCCGCGTCAGCCCGGAAGCGGCTGGCTCCGTCGCCATCACTTTTGCCGTGCCGGACGAGTTGCAGGACGCCTTCAGCTTCCAGCCCGGCCAGTTCCTGACCCTGCGCACCACCATTGACGGCCAGGACGTGCGCCGCAACTATTCGATCTGCTCCACGCGCAGTCGCTACAGCCATGCGAAAGAGCTGGAAGTGGGCATCCGCCCGATGGAGGGCGGCCTGTTCTCCAACTGGGCGGCGACGCAGCTGAAGGCCGGCGACAAGCTGGCCGTGATGCCGCCCGATGGCCGCTTCGTCATCAAGAAGCCGCGCGCGCTGCACCGCGTGGGCTTTGCGGCTGGTTCTGGCATCACGCCGATCCTGAGCATCATCGCCAGCACCATGGAAGACAGCGACACGGCCAAGTTCACGCTGGTGTACGGCAATCGCCGCATGAGCAGCGTGATGTTCAACGAGGCGCTGCAGGACCTGAAGGACAAGTACCAGAACCGCCTGACGCTGATCCACATCCTGTCGCGCCAGGCACAGGAGGTGCCGATGCTGGAAGGCCGCATCGACGGCGCCAAGGTGCAGCAGCTGATCGACACCCTGCTGCCGGCCAAGAGCATGGACGAGGTGTTCGTGTGCGGCCCCGAGGCCATGATCGAGTCGGTCGAGGCCGCCCTGCAGGCCGCCGGCGTGCCGGCCGAGCGCATCTACAGCGAGCGCTTCACCTCACCGCGCTTGGAAGAAATGAGCCCCGAGGCGCGCCGCGCCGCCATCACCCAGCCCGACCCCGAGGCGCCGGTCGGCCAGGTGGCGCTGACGGTGGTGGTTGACGGCAAGTCGCACCAACTGGCCATGCGCGGCGATCAGCACGTGCTCGACGTCGCGCTCAGTGCCGGGCTGGACCTACCGTACTCCTGCAAGGCCGGCGTGTGCTGCACCTGCCGCGCCAAGGTGCTGGATGGCAGCGTCAGCATGGACAAGAACTTCACGCTGGAAGAAGCAGAGATGGCGCAGGGCTTCGTGCTGAGCTGCCAGGCGCGGCCGACCTCGGACCGGCTGACGGTGAGCTACGACGAACGCTGAAAGCGCAGCGCTTAGAGCCTGAGCAAGGCGCCCGAGGGCGCCTTGCTCATTGGCGACAAGAAATTGGCGGCAGCGCCTGAGCGCATTTGGCTGCTGACGCCCGAGTCGGCTTGGAAATCAGCTGCTGGACCCGGAGGCCACCAACTTATCCTGGCCACGTGCCGGCACGGCCTCGCGCAGCACCACGGAGGCGTGTCCGCGCGACTTGATGCCCAGGGCCTTGGCCGCCGCCTTGCTCAGATCGATCACGCGGCCCTTGATGAAGGGCCCGCGGTCGTTGATGCGCACCACCACTTGCTTGCCGGTGCGCGGGTTGTGCACCAGCACGCGGGTGCCGAAAGGCAGCGTCTTGTGCGCGGCGGTCAACTCGTGCATGTTGAACTTCTCGCCGTTGGCCGTGGTGCGCCCATGAAAGCCGGGGCCATACCACGAGGCCACGCCGCGCCCCAGGTCGCGCCCGCCGCGCAGGCCCAGCGCCGGCCGCTGCGGCGCGGCCAGACCGGGCAAGCCGTCGTCGGCGTCAGCGCCACGATCCACGTCGGCAGCACCACCCAGCCGGACCTTGAACCCGGTGTAGTTGGGGCAGCGCATGTCGTGCACGGCCTTGGCCGACGAGCACGGCTCGGCGAACATGGAAGAGGTGGAAGCGTTCAGGCTCACCGTCTGGGCCGCCAGGGGCCCTGCTGCCAGCCACAGCGCGCCCGCACACAACAATCGGGCTGCCGGCAGACGGTGCGCACTTCCCAAAACCGGCGCGCCGCCAAGGCGGGTGCCGGGAGAGGTGTCCCGTAACATGAGGCCGGATTCTATCGGCCCCAGGGCCCGAGTGCACACTTTCGGCGACTGGGAAAGTGTCTTTTAGATGCGAAACCCCAGACAACCCTGGCAGGTTCAGACTGGTGTTCGCACCCGCCTTCAGCCGCTCCGTCCGAGCCGCCGGCACACCTCCAGCGTGGCCGCGGACTGGTTCAGCGTATAGAAGTGCAGGCTGGGCGCGCCACCCGCACGCAGGCGCTCACACAGCGCGGCCACCACATCGGCGCCGAAGTCCTTGATGGCCGCCACATCGTCGCCGAAGGCCTGCAGGCGCAGGCGGATCCAGCGCGGCACATCGGCACCGCAGGCGTCGGAAAACCGCAACAGCTGGGTCGAGTTGGTGATCGGCATGATGCCCGGCACGATCGGGGTGTCAACGCCGCGGCGACGCAACTCATCCACGAAGCGGAAGTAGGCGTCGGCGTTGAAGAAGTACTGGGTGATGCCGATGTTGGCCCCGGCCCGCACCTTGGCCGCGAAGGCATCGATGTCGGCCTCGGGCGAGCGCGCCTGCGGGTGGTATTCGGGGTAGGCAGCCACGGCCAGCTTGAAGTGGTCACCGGTCTCGGCACGGATGAAGGCCACCAGATCGCTGGCGTAGCGGAATTCGCCGCCGCTGCCATAGCCGCTGGGCAGGTCACCGCGCAGCGCCACGATGCGCGTGACGCCGGCCTCGCGGTAGGTGGCCAGGCGCTGGCGGATGCTGTCCTGTGTCTGGCCGATGCACGACAGGTGCGGCACGCCGGGCTGGCCTTCGCCGACGATCTCGCGCACGGTGTCCAGCGTGCCCTCCTGGGTCGAGCCGCCGGCACCGAAGGTGACCGAGCAGAACTCGGGCGACAGCGGGTACAGCTTGCTGCGCACCACGCGCAGTTTTTCGACGCCTTCCGGCGTCTTGGGCGGAAAGAATTCGAGGCTGATGGGGAAGCTCATGTTGCAGTCGTTGAAGGCGCCGCCATGGCGGCATGAATGAAGAACTCACGGTTGCCGTCGCCACCGGCGATCGGGCTCGGCAGCCAGTGCCGCACGATCAGACCCGCGTCGGCGCACGCCGCTCGCAGGCGCTGCTCGACCTCGGCGTGGCGCGCCGCATCACGCACGATGCCGCCCTTGCCGATGTCGGCCGGCTGCAACTCGAACTGCGGCTTGACCAGCAGCAGCAGGTGCCCGCCCGCCTTGAGCAGCGGCGCCAGCACCGGCAGCACCAGCGTGAGCGAGATGAAGGACAGGTCGCCGACGATGAGGTCGAACCGCGCATCGTCTACGCCAGTTGCCATCAATTGCGCCGCGCCCAGATGCCGCGCATTGACGCCTTCCAGCACGCGCACGCGGGCATCGCCGCGCAGGCACGGGTGCAGTTGCCCGTGACCCACATCAACCCCCGTCACCTGCATGGCGCCGTGCACCAACAGGCAATCGGTGAAGCCGCCGGTGGACTGACCCACGTCGAGGCAATGCCAGCCCGCCACATCCAGCCCGGTGGCGCGCAAGGCACCCTCCAGCTTGAGCCCGCCGCGCGATACGTAGCGCGCTTCCGCCGCATCGAGCAACTCGATCTCGGCATCGGCGGGCAGCTCATCGCTCTTGCTCACCTCGCGCCAGCCGCTGGGCGACAGCCAGCGTGCGCCCGCCGCGATCAGGCGCTGCGCCTGGCTGCGGCTGGCGGCAAGGCCCCGTTCGACGAGCAACTGGTCGGCGCGCATATCCCGGCATGAGGAAATGACGGTGCCGCGAAGCGGCATCCACGACCGCGCTGCGCGCGATGACGACAGAAAACTTCTGTCATCTCATCATCGAGGCCGCATCGCGGCAAGGTCATTTCCTCATCGCATCAGTAGCGATACGTATCCGGCTTGTACGGCCCCTGCTTGGGCACGCCGATGTAGCGGGCCTGCTCGGCGGTCAGCTCGGTCAGGCTGGCGTTCAGCTTGGCCAGCTGCAGGCGCGCGACCTTCTCGTCCAGGCGCTTGGGCAGCACGTAGACCTTGCCCACGTCGTACGCGTCGGGGCGCGTGAACAGCTCGATCTGCGCGATGGTCTGGTTGGCGAAGCTCGACGACATCACGTAGCTGGGGTGGCCGGTGGCGCAGCCCAGGTTCACCAGGCGGCCCTTGGCAAGCAGGATGATGCGCTTGCCGTCCTTGAAGATCACGTGGTCGACCTGCGGCTTGATCTCTTCCCACTGGCACTTTTCTTCCAGGCCGGCGACGTCGATCTCGTTGTCGAAGTGGCCGATGTTGCAGACGATGGCCTCGTTCTTCATCGCCTTCATGTGCTTGTAGGTGATGACGTCCTTGTTGCCGGTGGCGGTGACGAAGATGTCGGCGATCGGCGCCGCCTCTTCCATGGTCACCACGCGGTAGCCTTCCATGGCGGCCTGCAGCGCGCAAATGGGGTCGATCTCGGTCACCCACACCTGGGCACTCAGGGCGCGCAGCGCCTGCGCGCTGCCCTTGCCCACGTCACCGTAGCCGCACACCACGGCAATCTTGCCGGCCACCATCACGTCGGTGGCGCGCTTGATGCCGTCGACCAGCGACTCGCGGCAGCCGTACAGGTTGTCGAACTTCGACTTGGTGACCGAGTCGTTGACGTTGATGGCACGGAACAGCAGCGTGCCGGCGGCGCTCATCTCCTTCAGGCGGTGCACGCCGGTGGTGGTCTCCTCGGTCACGCCGATGATCTCGGCGCTCTTGCGGCTGTACCAGGTGGCGTCTTCCTTCAGCTTGGCCTTGATGGCGGCGAACAGCACGCGCTCTTCCTCGCTCTTGGGATTGGCCAGCACCTTCGGGTCTTCTTCAGCCTGCTGACCCAGGTGCATTAGCAGGGTGGCGTCGCCACCATCGTCCAGGATCATGTTCGGGCCTTCGCCCTTGCTGCCCTTCTTGCCGAAGTCGAAGATGCGGTGGGTGTAGTCCCAGTAGTCCTTCAGCGACTCGCCCTTGATGGCGAACACCGGCGTGCCGGTGGCGGCGATGGCGGCGGCGGCGTGGTCCTGCGTGCTGAAGATATTGCACGAGGCCCAGCGCACGTCGGCGCCCAGGGCCTGCAGGGTTTCGATCAGCACTGCGGTCTGGATCGTCATGTGCAGGCTGCCAGTGATGCGGGCGCCCTTAAGCGGTTGCTTCTTGGCAAATTCCTCGCGGATCGCCATCAGGCCGGGCATCTCGGTCTCGGCGATGGCGATTTCCTTGCGGCCCCAGGCGGCGAGGTTGATATCGGCAATGGCCGAATCGGCCGGGGCGACGGATTTTTGAGGTGCGTTCATGGTTGCTCCTTGGGCCTTGGCGTGAGGCCGGTCAAAAAAGAAACCACTGCGGGGAGGGAGAGGCGACTCATCACACCTTGAGGCAGTGGATGAGCGTCGTTGCAAGAGAAACAGGTTCCGAGCCTCACGCCTGGCTGAACTGCAGACGCTGCAACGCTCCTCGGAAGAACGGCGATTATATCGGCGCACGCGATAATCCGCCCTTTGCGCCCGCTGTGGGCGCCCGAGCCGTGTCGAGCGCGCTGCCTGCGGGCGGCGCCGGAGTTGTCTGCCTTGTCCCACGCCCAAGAAACGCGGCGCCGCCGCACCTTTGCCATCATCAGCCACCCCGACGCCGGCAAGACCACGCTGACCGAGAAGCTGCTGCTGTTCTCCGGCGCGATCCAGATCGCCGGCGCCGTCAAGGGCCGCAAGGCCAGCCGCCACGCCACCAGCGACTGGATGGAGATCGAGAAGCAGCGCGGCATCTCGGTGGCCTCCAGCGTGATGCAGATGGTATACCGCGACCATGTCATCAACCTGCTGGACACACCGGGCCACAAGGACTTCAGCGAGGACACCTACCGCGTGCTCACCGCCGTCGATTCGGCCCTGATGGTGATCGACGCCGCCAACGGCGTGGAAGCGCAGACGCGCCGCCTGATCGAGGTCTGCCGCCAGCGCGACACGCCCATCATCACCTTCGTCAACAAGATGGACCGCGAGGTGCGCGACCCGCTCGACATCCTGGACGAGGTGGAGCGCGAACTGGGCATGCCCTGCGTGCCCATGACCTGGCCCGTGGGCCAGGGCAAGCGCTTCGGCGGCATCATCAACCTGCGCACGCAGGCGGTGACGGTGTTCCAGGCGGGCAGCGAGAAGCGTCCGGAGGATTTCGAAACCATCCCGATGAGCGATCGCGACCAGTTGGTCAAGCGCTTCGGCAGCGCGTTCGAGGCCGCCGAGGAAAGCATGGAACTGGCCGTGGGTGCGTCACCAGAGTGGGGCCATGAAGCCTTTCTGGCTGCCAAGCAAACGCCCGTGTTCTTCGGCTCCGGCGTCAACAACTTCGGCGTGATGGAGGTGCTGGACGCGCTGGTCGACATGGCACCGCCGCCGCGCGCACGCAAGAGCACGGCAGTAGTCAACCGGCAGGTGCAGGAGCAGGTGATCCAGCCCGAGGACAAGACATTTGCCGGCGTCGTGTTCAAGGTACAGGCCAACATGGACGCCAACCACCGCGACCGCATCGCCTTCGTGCGCGTGGCCTCGGGCAAGTACGTGCCGGGCATGAAGCTTAAGGTGCAGCGCACCGGCAAGGAGCTGCGGCCGACCAGCGTCGTCACCTTCCTGTCACAGCGGCGCGAGGCGGTCGACGAAGCTTACGCCGGCGACATCATCGGCTTCACCACGCACGGCGGCGTGCAGCTTGGCGACACCATCACCGACGGCGCCAACCTGCAGTTCACCGGCCTGCCCTTCTTCGCGCCCGAGATGTTCATGACCGTGGTGCTGAAAAACCCGCTGCGCACCAAGCAGTTGCAGCAGGGCCTGGCCCAACTGGGCGAGGAAGGCGCGATCCAGGTCTTCAAGCCCGACGCCGGCGGCAACATGATGCTGGGCGCGGTCGGGCAACTGCAGTTCGAGGTCGTGCAGCACCGCCTGAAGACCGAGTACGACTGCGACGTGCGCCTGGAAGGCAGCCAGTACACCGGTGCCCGCTGGATCACGGCGGACACGCCGCAGGAGCTGCGCGCCTTCGAGGACGCCTACCCGCTGCGCATGGCGCACGACGCGGCGGATGCACTGGCGTATTTGTGCACCTCGCCCTACGACGTGCGGCTCGCGCAGGAGCGGTTTCCGAAGATCCACTTTCATCCGTTGCGGGAGCATGCGGGGTTGGCGTTGCAGGGCGCTTAAGCTGCAATCCGCAACCGGAGTCCTCATGAGGATAAACACATGATCGCCCTTAGATCGCAAAAGAGGCGAGAGCGAATATTTTCCCCATATGCATGGGCCACCAGCGCCTTCTTGTTTGTCTTGGTTTGGGCGACTATAGATCGACTGCGGCGCGCTTATCCATCCTTAGATACGGAGTTAAACGCCGACGCTCGCGTCACCTATTTACCCAATGCAAGGAAGTTGCTGGAAACGCCGTGGACATTTCTTACCACCGATCCTCACGCCTATCATGTAGCGCCACTCACCTATGTTTGGCCGGCTATCCTGGGAGCTGATCGTGCCAGCATCCAGATTGCCAATGGCGCACTTTTTCTAGCCGGGGTCCTGCTGCTCTGGGCTTCCATCCAAAGAATCGGAGGCTCCCTAGCAGCATTTGTGGCTGCCGGGCTGCTCCTTGCACACCCCGAACTGGCGGACTACGCACCGCAAGTTCTAACAGAAGCTCAGTATTTTTTTGGTCTGATGTTGACCATGTATGCGTCTGTGCGTGCTTATGGCAGCCCCACAACTCAAACACGCTGGCTGATTTTGCTAGCTATTGGACTCAATATCACGTTACTTACGCGCCCAGTCTTGCAGTACCTGCTGCTGCTGTGCATTGCAACGCTTGCAGCATGGATGCTGATTCATCGAGATAGAACACCAGCGCAGCAACATCAGGCTAAAGTGTGGCTGATCGCCTTGATCTGTTCATTGGTGTTACCGCTGACAGTCGTGGCCAAGAATGGTGTCTACTTCGGCGTTTGGGGACTCGGCACCGGTAGCGGCACGGGACTTTACTATGGTGTTCACCCGTTGAAGAATGGCTCTGAGCCAACATTCTCCAACTTCTCTTACGACGCCTGGATGGTCCCCCGCGCCGTCGATCCTGCCACCCAAGGCAATCCACTCGACAAACGCTCAGATACCATCAATCGCGCCGTAGCGATTGAAATCGTCAGGCAGACCAGTATTGAGGACAATCTTCGATTTTTTTATCTCAAACTCAAGAACTGGCTCTTGACCTCGACACCTGAGCTTGTGATCAACCCGAAATTCCGAATTCTCCGGGTATTTGAGTGGCTGACTATCGGTCTGTGGCTCAGCACACTTGTTGTCAGAAGGGCGTTGGGTCGTAATATGCCGCTGCCGGAGTCCCACATGAACAATCGGCAGCAGTTGACTGTTTATTTCGTGCTGCTGGCCGCTGTTCTCCTGATGGCCGTGCAATTGACACCGGTTCTATACAACACGCGATACGCCAGCTATTTCATCGAACCTTGGCTGCTGGCACTGACAGGACTTTCGGTTGCCTATTGGATCCAGTCGAGCCCTGCCTCACCGGGAGTCAAGCGGACGGCCGCATTGGCTATCCGTACCGCGGCGGTGCTGATACTGGTTTACGTGGCACACCAGATCACTGCGCACGCCCAGCGCCGGGAAACTTGGCAACTGGACGCCCATCGCCCCGGGCCCACGGCCTTGGTTCTGGCGTCAGACCGGTTCTCTGCCCCGCAAGGGGAAGGCATGGACCGTCATCCCGACGGCACATGGGAGTTCATGCACGAACCGGCGACGCTGCGTATTCAGGTAGACACGTCCTCTCGCTTGATGAAATGGGAGGCATTGCGTGATGCCATGTGGCGTATCCGATTCGCCTTGATGGTGCCGGGCAGTCGTCCGCCGTCACACTGCAGCAAGATACTGATGGCTGTTGAGCCGCATCAGGAGGAACTCCTTTGGTATACACCGCCCGCGTGGATTTACGCCGTGCCCAGCAGGGATGCCACCACCTATATGCTCGCGGCCAATGGTGCCTGGCGCCCCTCGGGGGATATGGCCCAGATTTCGTTGACTTTCAATTGCCCGGTGGGCACCCAGCTGAGATGGCACGGCATGGAAATGCGGCGATCCACGATGGCGGAAGCCGCACGTGACTTCATGTTGCATGGCGTTCCGATCGATCCTTATCTGCTCACCGAGCCTTGATCCCACCATGAGTCTTACCCTCTCGGCATTCACGCTCTTGTGCGTGATCTGCATTTCAGTGGGACAGCTGATGTTCAAACAGGCTGCGAACGTACTGCCTGCTCAGCCACAACTGGCCGACTGGCTGTTCAACGGTTGGCTTATGGCATCGCTGTGCCTTTACGCGCTGGCCACGCTGGGCTGGGTCTGGATCCTGCGCCACGCCCCATTGCATGTCGCCTACCCCTTCATGGGTCTCGCCTTCCTGATCGTACCGTTGCTGGCGTGGGTCTTGCTGGGCGAGCCGTTGACTTGGCAGACGCTGGCCGGCGGAGCTCTGATCCTGGCTGGCGTCACGCTGGCATCGACAGGCAGCCACGGTTGAAGCCATGAAGATCGCCGTCGCCATCCCCAGCTACAAGGTCCGCGACCACGTCCTGGACGTGATCGCACGCGTGCCGCCGGAGGTGCAGCGCATCTATGTGGTCGACGACAAATGCCCCCATCAGAGTGGCCGACTGGTCCAGGAGCGATGTGACGACCCGCGCGTGCGCGTCATCTTCCACGAGCAGAACCAGGGCGTCGGCGGCGCCGTGCGTACCGGCTATCAGGCTGCGCTTGACGAAGACATGGACATCGTCGTCAAAGTCGACGGCGACGGTCAGATGGACCCGGCGCTGATCCCGCATTTCACCCGCGCCATCGAGCGCGGGCAGGCCGATTACACCAAGGGCAACCGCTTCTACCGGCCCGAGTCGCTGCGCGGCATGCCGCCAATCCGGCTGTTCGGCAATGCGGTGCTGTCGTTCGTCAACAAGCTCAGCACCGGCTACTGGTCGATCATGGACCCGACCAACGGCTACACCGCCATCCACACCCATGTGCTGCGCAAGCTGCCGCTGGACAAGCTGGAGCAGCGTTACTTCTTCGAGACCGACATGCTGTACCGGTTGAACACGCTGCGCGCGGTCGTCCACGACGTGCCGATGGACGCGGTCTACGGCGACGAGCAGTCGAGCCTGCAGGTGTCGAAGGTGCTGCCCGAGTTCCTGTGGAAGCACACAGACCGGTTCGTACGGCGCTACGTCTACAACTACCTGCTGCGCGACTTCAACATCGGCAGCCTGTACAGCCTGATGGGTGTGCTGCTGCTGCTCGCCGGCAGCCTGTTCGGCCTGGCGCACTGGCTGCTCAGCAACGCTTCGGGCCAGCCGGCCACCAGCGGCACGGTGATGCTGGCGGCGCTGCCGATCATCGTCGGCATCCAGTTCATCATCGCCTTCCTGCACTACGACGTCAGCCACGTACCGACCGAGCCGCTGCTGGCAGACCTGCACGACTGAGGGCCAGCCGAGGTGACGCCGCTGCATCGACTGCCGCGCGACGCCTGGGCCGGCGTGTGGGGAGTGTTCACCGATATCGACGACACGCTCACGACCGCGGGCGTCATCACGGACGAAGCGCTGGCCGCGCTCGCGAAGCTTGACGCGGCGGGCGTCACGGTCATTCCGATCACCGGGCGGCCGGCTGGCTGGAGCGCGCCCTTCGCACTAGCCTGGCCGGTGCGGGCCATCGTGGCCGAGAACGGCGCCGTGGCTTTGCACCGCGCGCGCATGGCCTCGGATGGAACTGCCGCCCAGGCCGGTAAAGGCAGCGACGATCAGCTGTTGAAAACCTATCAGGCTGACGCCGTCACCCGGGCCGCCAACTACCGACGACTGCAACAGGTGGCCGAGTGCCTGCTGCGCGAGGTGCCTGGCAGCATGCTGGCGCGGGATTCAGCCGGACGCGAGACCGACATCGCCGTCGACCACAGCGAATTCGCGCGGCTTGACCCCGAGCAGATCGATGTCGTGGTGCGAATCATGCGCCGCGAAGGTCTGAACGCCAGCGTCAGCAGCATCCACATCAACGGCTGGATCGGCGAGCATGACAAGTGGCAGGGCGCATGCTGGGTGGCGCGCACGCTGCTGGGTCACGATCTGCCGGCTGAGATCGACCGCTGGCTCTACATTGGCGATTCGACCAACGACCAAGTCATGTTCCAGCACTTTCGCCACAGCGTCGGCGTCGCCAACATCCGCCGCTTCGAAAGCCAGTTGCAGCACCGGCCGCGCCATGTCACTCAATCCGAGCGCGGCGCGGGGTTTGCCGAGGTGGCGGACCGGCTGCTGGCCGACCGCGATACGAGCTGAAGTCCGCCGACACCCGCGAGCATGGGGGCCGCAAACCAGGCGGTGGCGGCCCGCCGATATCCGGCACACATAATGGTGATTTTTTGCCCAGCGCCAAGATCGAGCCGTGAAATCACTTCCCCTGAGAGTTGCCTATTCCCTGAGCGGCCTGCTGCTGCTGGTTCTATTGGTGCTTGGCACGCAAATCCGGCACGGGCTCGAGTACCTGAACGAACCCCTGCGCGGACACTTGGACGCCCAGCCGGCCGACTTCCAGCCTGACGGCACGACCGTCATCAAGGGTTGGGCCTACCATGCTGCGGGGGTTCAGGCGGCCTCGCTCATCGTCGACGAGAAGCGGCGCCTGCCGCTGCAGGTCGGCTTGGAGCGCGCCGACGTGGCGGCCGCCCTGCCCGGTCGGCCGGGTGCCGAGCACTCGGGCTTCGCCGGAGAGTACGAGTTCGGGTCGGCCGTGCACGGCAGCCACACGTTCGAGCTGGAGGTGACGCTGCGCGATGGCCGCGTGATGCACCTGGGACCTTGGCGCCTGGATCTGGGCGCTCGCCCCTGGAAGCTACCGGCTGCTGACACGGGCAAGACCGCGACGCCGTTCCACCTCTCGATCGCCACCAGTCACATCGCCGCGGGCGGCATCGACGGCATGCAGGAGAAATTCGGTCAGTACGAGACCGATTCGATGCGCCTGGCCATCACGGTGCCGGTCCTCTACATGCGGACCACGCGAGGACGTGCGGGCGACTGGGAGTTTGACCCTCACTTCGACATCAGCAGGAAATGCGGCGAGCGAACGCTGGCCGAGGACAACCTGGACACCATCATCAGCAACGCGATCCAGAAAAAGCTGCCCACGCTGTTCACGCTGAACGGCGGTGTTTGGGCCGATGCGGCCTGCGACGTGCCTGACTGGGACATCAACGACGAACTCGAGAAGACCAAGGCGCACGTGCAATGGAACGAGCGCAACGAGGCGGTCGAAGACGATTACCTGAGCCACCTCCCGGGATCCATCCATGCCCCCGAGCTGGCGCGCATCGTGTCATACAACGTCTACAACCAGACCGCCCGGGCCTACAAGAAGCGCAACCTCCAGAGCGCCGCGCGCCTGATCGCGGACCTGGATCGCCAGGTTCCCGAACTGGTGGTCGGCATCAACCTGGACGCCGACACCTACATCAATCCGTTCTTCGAAGGCAAGCAGTGGTTCGACTACAACCCGGACACGATCCGGCAGTTCCGCGAATGGTTGCAGGGCACCGGACCCTACGCCGCCGACTGGAGCTCGCCCGAGGTCCCCAACCTGTCGAGTTACCGGCGGCGCAAGAACTACAGCCTGGAGGAGGTCAGCGACCTGGCAGACACGCGTTTCGCGAGCTGGGACGAGGTCGATCCGCCGCGCCGGATGTCGGTACCGAATAAGTTTTTCGAGAACCCCTGGTTCGCGGTCTGGGACGAATTCCGGCGCCATCTGATCGACCTCCATTACGACGAGCTGTCCCAATGGGTCCACGAGGCAGGAATACCGGAGCAGAAGATCTTCTCCTCGCAGGGCTTCCAGGCGCCAGGCGAGCTCATCAATCCCTTTGCCATCCATGTCGACAGCTCGCCCAAGAACTACGACTCGGGCGGCATGAGCGTGGAAGGGGCTGTGCCGTCGCATGGCCGCCTGGGCGCGATCTTGTATGGCCTATCGGCGCGCAACGACATCCGGACCGAGAACGGCCAGCCCCTGTTCACCATCTTCAACACCTTGTCGCCCGGTGGCTGGGGGGTGGTGGAATTCCACCCGGCCGACCTCAAGCTGCCCAAGCGCGTACCCAGCCATGCCGAAAGCTATGAAGCGCTGAATCGCATGCTCACCGGCGGCGCCCGGTTCGTCTCGGTCATGTCCTGGAATGGTGGTAGCGGCCTGTTCCGGGATCAGCCTGGTTACGTGGCGTTCACCGTGATCAAGGACTCGCCTCTGGAATCGGCCATCACCAGCTTGCTGTCCAATTACGGCGGCTTGCCGCGCGGCTCAATCGTCTGGACTTTCGGCAGTCTCGGAGCAACCAGCGAGGACGGTTGGAAGACCACCGAAGGCGTCGGCAATTCGGCGTTCGGCCGCTACCACATGCGCACCAGCGCGGCAGGCCGCGCCCGGATGGAGCATGTCCCCGAGCTTCGGGATCCGGCACCTCAGACGGCCAGCGCCCTGGTTCTGGAAGTGCGCAATGACGCCCCGGTCACGCTCAGACTTCATTCCTCCGGTTCGGACACCGGCGCCGTCGCGCCAACGGCATCTCTACCACAGAGCACGCAAGCTCAAACGGTAGTGCTCCCGATCCAGGATCGGGCCGTGAAGATGAACGAACTCAAGCTGGAAGTCACTGGATCGGCCAATGCGTCGATCTTCATCGATCGCATGGCACTCCTTCCATGAGCGCGGACCCGTGCCTTCGTCGCAAGGGCGTACGACGCGCGCGTCGTACGGACGTCACGCCAGCTTGGACGCCAGCGCCCGCCCGGTATGCGTGCCCGCCGCCACCAGCTGCTCGGGCGTGCCAGCAGCGACCAGTTGCCCACCGCCATCGCCGCCTTCCGGCCCCAGGTCGATGACCCAGTCGGCCTCGGCGATCAGGTCGAGGTCGTGCTCGATCACCAGCACGCTGTGGCCGCCGTCGACGAGGCGGTGCAGCACGCGGATCAGCTTCTCGACGTCCTGCATGTGCAGACCCACGGTGGGTTCGTCCAGCACGTAGAGCGTGTGCGGCATCTTCTGGCCGCGCTTGCCGACGTCGTCACGGACCTTCGACAGCTCGGTCACCAGCTTGATGCGCTGCGCCTCGCCGCCGCTCAAGGTGGGCGAGGGCTGGCCCAGCGTGAGGTAGCCCAGGCCCACGTCCTTGAGCAGTTGCAGCGGATGCGCGATGGCGGGCATCGAGGCGAAGAACTCCACCGCCTCGTCGACCTCCATCTGCAGCACCTCGCCGATGTTGCGGCCGCGCCAGGTAACGGCCAGCGTCTCGGGATTGAAGCGCGCGCCGTGGCAAACCTCGCACGGCACCTTGACGTCGGGCAGAAAGCTCATTTCGATGGTGCGCATGCCCTGGCCCTCGCAGCTTGGGCAGCGCCCCTCGCCGGTGTTGAAGGAAAAGCGCCCTGGCGCATAGCCGCGTGCGCGCGCTTCCAGCGTGTCGGCGAACAGCCGGCGCACCGTGTCCCAGAAGCCGATGTAGGTGGCGGGGCAGCTGCGCGGCGTCTTGCCGATCGGCGTCTGGTCGACTTCGAGCACGCGGTCGATCGACTCGAAGCCGCGCAGGCCGGCGCAGCCGACCAGCGGCGGCGCGCCGCCGGCGTCCATGGCCTCGCGCCCGGCCCGGGTGGCGCGCTGGCCGACCCAGGCGGCGACATTGGTCAGCAGCACGTCGCGCGCCAGCGTGGACTTGCCCGAGCCGCTGACGCCGGTGACGGCGACCAGGCGCCTGAGCGGCACCGCCACGTCGAGCTGGCGCAGGTTGTGCAGGTGGGCGCCAAGGACAGTGAGCCAGGCGGCAGCTGATGAGGCGCCGCCGCCCTTACCCCTGCCCTCTCCCGCTCGCGGGAGAGGGAGCAGCACCTCCGCCGACTTGCGGGCCCTGCTCCCTCGCCCCTTTGGGGAAAGGGTGGGGGTGAGGGGCTGGTCCGCGCTGACATCGACGTCGTCCGATCGAGTGGCGGGCGTGCCCCCACCGCTGCCCTCCTCCAGCGGGGGAGCGAGCGTGAAGACGGCGCGCCGCGCCTGCATCGGATGCCGCATCGCGTCACGCAGATAGCGCCCGGTGGCCGAGTCGGCGGCAGCTTCCAGATCGGCCGGCGTGCCCTGCGCCACCAGCCGGCCGCCGCGCACGCCGGCGCCGGGGCCGATGTCGATCAGGTGCTCTGCCTGGCGGATGGTCTCCTCGTCGTGCTCGACCACCACCAGGGTGTTGCCCTTGTCGCTTAGGCTGCGCAGCGCGCCCAGCAGGATCTGGTTATCGCGCGCGTGCAGGCCGATGGTGGGCTCGTCAAGCACGTAGCACACGCCCTGCAGGTTGCTGCCCAGCTGCGCCGCCAGCCGGATGCGCTGCGCCTCGCCGCCGCTGAGCGTGGGCGCGCCGCGGTCGAGCGTGAGGTAGCCGAGACCGACCTGCTCGAGGAAGTCCAGCCGGCTACGGATCTCGGGCAGCAGGTCGCGCGCGATGTCGGCGTCGCGGCCTTCGAGCCGCAGGCCGTCGAACCAGGTGCGCAGGTCGCGGACGCTGAGGTGGGCCAGCTCGGTGATCGAGATTGAGCTTTGGTCGTGGGGCGTGGAGCGTAGGTCACCCTCGTCGCGGTCTTCACGCCCAACGCTCAACACCGAACGCTGAACTTCCAGTCGCACGTTCCGTGCGACCGGATTCAGTCGCGTCCCCTGGCAGGTGGGGCAGACCGCGTCGCCCATGTCCTCCACCTCGGGTTCGGCAAAGGTCTGCTCGCGCCCCTTCTGGTCGCTGCCCAGCACCGAGTCGTCGAGCGCCTTGCGCTGCTCGCGCGTCAGCCTGACGCCGGTGCCGACGCAGTCGGGGCACCAGCCGTGCTTGCTGTTGTAGGAAAACAGGCGCGGGTCCAGTTCGGCGTAGCTGGTGGCGCAGACCGGGCAGGCGCGCTTGGTGGAGAACACCTCGATGCGGCCGATGCCGGCCGTGGGCGCGCCGGTTTCCATCGCGTGGCGCAGCCCGGCCATGTCGTGCAGCACATGCACCACGCCCTTGCCATGCTCCAGCGCGCGCGCCAGCGATTCGCGCAGCTGCGCCTCGTTGCCGGCGCTGACCGGCAGGCTCATCACCGGCAGCTCGATGGTGTGTTCCTTAAAGCGGTCGATGCGCGGAAAGCCGGTGGTGGGCAGGAACTCGCCATCGACCCGCAGGTGCGTGAAGCCGCGCGGCCGCGCCCAGTCGGCCAGCTCGGTGTAGACGCCCTTGCGGCCGATCACCAGCGGGCTGAGCAGGCCGACGGTCTGGCCGGCAAAGCGCTGCAGGATCTGCGCCGCGATGCGCTCGGGCGTCTGCGGCTGCACGGCGGCGCCGTCGTGCACGCAGTGCTGCACGCCCAGCTTGACGTACAGCAGGCGCAGGAAATGCCAGACCTCGGTGATGGTGCCCACCGTCGACTTGCGGCCGCCGCGCGACAGGCGCTGCTCGATCGCCACCGTGGGCGGGATGCCGTACACGGCGTCCACCTCGGGCCGGCCGGCCGGCTGCACGATGCTGCGCGCGTAGGCGTTCAGGCTCTCCAGGTAGCGCCGCTGGCCCTCGTTGAACAGGATGTCGAAGGCCAGCGTCGACTTGCCCGAGCCGCTGACGCCGGTGATGACGTTGAACCTGCCGCGCGGGATGTCGACGCTGAGGTTCTTCAGGTTGTGTTCGCGCGCGTGCACGATCTCGATGGCAGGTTCAGCGTTGAGCGTTGAGCGTTGAGCGTGATAGGTGGCACGCGGCTCTTGCACGCTGAGCGCCGAGCGCGGGGCGCTCAACTGCGCGACGTAGTCGCGCAAGGCCGCGCCGGTGTGCGAGGTCGGGTGCTGCGCCAGGTCGTCCGGCGTGCCCTGCGCCACGATCAGGCCACCGCCGTCGCCGCCTTCCGGCCCCAGGTCGATCAGCCAGTCGCTGGCCCGGATCACGTCCAGGTTGTGCTCGATCACGACCAGCGAGTGGCCGGCGTCCAGCAGCTTGCGCAGCGCGCGCATCAGCTTGGCGATGTCGTCGAAGTGCAGCCCGGTGGTCGGCTCGTCGAACAGGAACAGCGTGCCCTTCTTCGCCGTCGGCTGGCGGCTGGCGGTGGCGCGGCTGGACGCCGGGCCGCCCCAAATCCAGCCAGCCCCCTCGGGGGGCAGCGAAGCACGCGAAGCGGCAAGCGTGGGGGCATGTTTCGCCGCCTCGGCCAGGAAGCCGGCCAGCTTCAGGCGCTGCGCCTCGCCGCCCGACAGCGTCGGCACCGGCTGGCCGAGCTTCATGTAGTCCAGCCCGACGTCGACGATCGGCTGCAGCGCGCGCAGCACCTCGCGGTCCGGCGCGAACAGCCGCACCGCCTCGGCCACCGTGAGCTCGAGCACGTCGGCGACGTTGAGATGGCGCGAGCGCAGCTCGCCGACGGCGTGGCGGTCGATCCGCACTTCGAGGATCTCCGGCCGGTAGCGCTTGCCGTTGCAGTCGGGGCAGCGCAGGTAGACGTCGGAGAGGAACTGCATCTCGACGTGCTCGAAGCCCGAGCCGCCGCAGGTCGGGCAGCGCCCGTCGCCCGAGTTGAAGCTGAACTTGGCCGCCGTGTAGCCGCGCTGGCGCGCCAGCGGCGCGGCGGCGAACAGCGCGCGGATGCTGTCCCAGGCGCCGACGTAGCTGGCCGGGTTGGAGCGCGCGGTCTTGCCGATCGGCGACTGGTCGACGAACACCACGCCAGCCAGCTGCTCGGCGCCCAGCAGCCGTCCGTGCGCGCCAGGCGCCTCGGTGGCCTTGCCGAAGTGGCGCAGCAGCGCCGGCGCCAGCACGTCCTGGATCAGGGTCGACTTGCCCGAGCCCGACACGCCGGTGACGGTGACCAGGCGCTGCAGCGGCAGGGCGACGTCGATGCCGTGCAGGTTGTGCTCGGTCACGCCCTCCAGGATCAGGCGCGGCGTGTTGGCCGCCACCAGCCGCGTGAAGCTGGCGTCGATGGCCCTGCGGCCGCCCAGGTAGGCGCCGGTCAGCGTGTCGGCGCCGCGCAGCTCGTCGGGCGTGCCGTCGAACACGATGCGCCCGCCGGCCACGCCGGGGCCGGGGCCGAAGTCGAGCACGCGGTCGGCCGCCAGCATCACGGCCGGGTCGTGCTCGACCACCACCAGGGTGTTGCCGGCGCGCTTGAGGCGCAGCATGGCCTCGGTGATGCGATCCATGTCGCGCGGGTGCAGGCCGATGCTGGGCTCGTCCAGCACGAACAGCGTGTTGACCAGCGAGGTGCCCAGCGCCGTGGTCAGGTTGATGCGCTGCACCTCGCCGCCGCTCAAGGTGCGACTTTGCCGGTCCAGCGTGAGGTAGCCGATGCCGACGTCACACAGGTATTTCAGGCGCGTGGTGATCTCGTCCAGGATCAGCTTCAGCGCCTGGGCGTCGGCCGACGTCGAACCGCCCTCGGTGGCGGCGTCGGCGTTGGGTTGAAGCCGGTCAAAGAAGCGCCGCAGCCGCTCGATCGGCAGCAGCATCAGGTCGTGCAGGCTGAGGCCGGGCAGGCTCTCCAGTTGCTCGCGCGACCAGTCCACGCCCACCGGCATGAAGCGGTCTGCCGGTGCCAGCACCGCGTCGGCGTCGGCCTTGCCGCCGACGCGCCACAGCAGGCTGTCCAGCTTCAGCCGCGCGCCGCCGCAGTCCGGGCAGGGCGTGTAGCTGCGGTACTTGGACAGCAGCACGCGGATGTGCATCTTGTAGGCCTTGCTCTCCAGGTACTGGAAGAAGCGCCGGATGCCGTACCACTGCGTGTTCCAGTTGCCTTCGCGAAAACTGGGCGCGCCGTCGATCACCCAGGCCCGCTGCTCGGGCGTGAGCTTGCTCCAGGGCGTGTCGCGCGGGATGCCGGCGCTCTCGGCGTGGCGCATCAGGTCGTCCTGGCATTCGCGCCAGGCCGGCGTCTGGATCGGCTTGATGGCGCCGGCGCGCAGGGTCAGGCGCTGGTCCGGTATCACCAGCCCCCAGTCGACCCCGATCACGCGCCCGAAGCCGCGGCAGGTCTCGCAGGCGCCGACGGCCGAGTTGAACGAGAACATCGACGGGATCGGATCGCTGTAGCGGATGTTGCTTTCGGGGCAGTGCAGTCCGGTGGAGAACTTCCACAGTTGCGGCGCCGGCGCCGGGCCGCCGTCCTGCGGCGCATCGGCCAGTGCATACACCAGCATGCGCCCGCCGCCGCGCTTGAGCGTCAGCTCGATCGCCTCGATCGCGCGCGCGCGTTCGACCGCGCCGATGCGGAAGCGGTCGGCGACCACGTCCAGCACCTTGACGGCCCCCGCGCTCTGCACTGGCGTGTCTGCGCTGCCCACCGAGGGGGCGCGCGCTTGCCCGGGGTGACCCGGGGCGGCGCTGGTTGCCTCGCGCTCGCGCTCGGCCTGCACGCGCGTGAAGCCGCTGGCGGCCAGCCATTGCTGCACCTCGTCGGCGCTGGTGCCCGCTGGCAGCTCGACCGCGAAGGTGATGACCAGGCGCGGGTCACCAGCGGCCACAGCACGCGCCACCATCTCGGCATAGATCGAGTCCGCGTTGTCGTGCCGCACCGGCAGCGCCGTCCGGCGGTCGAACAGCCGGCCGGCGCGCGCGAACAGCAGCTTCAGGTGGTCGTTCAGCTCCGTCATGGTGCCGACCGTCGAGCGCGAGCTGCGCACCGGGTTGGTCTGGTCGATGGCGATCGCCGGCGGCACGCCTTCGACCTTGTCGACCGCCGGCTTATCCATGCGGTCGAGGAACTGGCGCGCGTAGGCGCTGAAGGTCTCGACGTAGCGCCGCTGCCCTTCCGCGTACAAGGTGTCGAACACCAGGCTGGACTTGCCCGAGCCGCTGGGCCCGGTCACCACCGTCAGTTCGCCGGTGCGGATGTCGAGATCGAGGTTCTTGAGGTTGTGCTGGCGCGCGCCGCGGATACGGATCAGCCCGGGCGGCGATGACGGTGTGCTCATGGGTGCGAGAGATTCTAGGTGCGCTCTGAGACAATGCCCCGGTCGCAGCGGGGTTCCCGCTCCGGCTATGGTGCCACCGCCCTATCGCGACCCTACGGAGATTGCCCGATGCAGATTTCGAAGATACGTGCGCTGCTGGCAAGCCATCGCGTGTTTGGCCTGCTGCCCGACGACGAGCAGGCGGTGCTGGCCGCGCAATGGCAGCATCGCCACTTTGAGCCCGGCGCGATCGTGTTGGCCGAAAGTGAGCTGCCCGAGCGCCTGGGTTGGCTGGTGTCGGGCGTGGTCGAACTGGTCGAACCCGATGCCGTCTGGCGGCTGGCGCTGCGGCCGCAGGAACTGTTCGGCGCCGGTGCCACCGCACTCGAGCCCGACGACGCCTTGCACGCCACTGCAACTGCTGCCAGCGAGGTGCTCTTCCTGGAGGTGGAGGCGCTGCGCCAGCTGGTGCAGGCGCACCCGCAGCTGCTGCCGCTGCTGCCGGCGATCCCACGCCTGCCGAACGCCGAGCCGCGCGCCAGCGCGCCGCAGTCGGGCAACGTGATGACGCAGCCGATCGCCAGCCTGATCAAGCGCGCACCGGTCACCATCGACCGCGCCGAGAGCATCCGTGCCGCCGCCGAGCGCATGGCCGAGGCCAAGGTGTCCTCCATCCTGCTGACCCAAGACGAGCAGCTGTTCGGCCTGATCACCGACCGCGACCTGCGCAGCCGCGTGGTGGCGTCTGGCACCGACCCGGCGCGGCCGGTGGCCGACATCGCCACGCTGGCGCCGCTGACGCTGCAGTCGCACCAGTCGGTGTTCGACGCCATGGTGCTGATGGCGCGGCAGAACGTGCACCACGTGCCGGTGCTGCGCGGCAATCAGGTCGCCGGCATGGTCACCGCCACCGACCTGAACCAGTACCAGAGCCCCTCGGCGGTCTACCTCACCAGCGACATCTACAAGCAGGCCGACCTGGCCGGGCTGGTGGCCTGTGCGGCGCGGGTCAAGGACCTGCAGAGCAGCCTCGCCAAGGCCGAGACCAACGCCTACAGCACCGGCCATATCATCACCTCGGTCACCGACGCCTTCACGGTACGGCTGATCCAGCTGGCCGAGCAGGAACTGGGCACGGCGCCCGTGCCCTACGCCTGGGTGGCAGCCGGATCGCAGGCGCGCATGGAGCAGACCGCGCGTACCGACCAGGACAACTGCCTGGTGCTGTCCGACGCCTACCGCACGTCCGAGCACGGCGACTACTTCCAGCGCTTCGCGCGCTTCGTCTGCGACGGCCTGGACGCCTGCGGCTACATGCACTGCCCGGGCGAAATGATGGCCATGACCGACAAGTGGCGCCAGCCGCAGGCGCGCTGGCGGCAATACTTCGTCCACTGGACCGACGAACCCGAACCGATGGCGCTGATGCTGACCAGCGTGTTCTTCGACCTGCGCGCGGTGCACGGCGAGGCCGGACTGCTGGACAGCGTGCGTGAGCAGCTGCTGCAGCGCACGCGCGGCAACAGCCTGTTCCTGGCGCATATGGTCGGTAACGCACTGAAGCAGCGCCCGCCGCTCGGCCTGTTCGGCCAGATCGCGGTTAGCCGCAGCGGCGAGCATCCGCGCACGGTCGATCTCAAGCACGGCGGCGTGGTGCCGATCGTCGACCTGGCCCGCATCTACGCACTGGCCGGCGGGCTGGCGCCGGTGAACACGCAGGACCGGCTGGAAGTGGCGGCGCAGAGCGGCGAGGTCAGCCCGCAGGCCGCGCGCGACCTGGTCGACGCGCTGGAGTTCATCGCCGGCCTGCGCATCGACCACCAGACGCGCCAGATCGCCGACGGCCAGGCGCCCGACAACCACCTGAAGCTGGAGGAGCTCTCCAGCTTCGAGCGCGGCACGCTGCGCGACGCCTTCGGCGTGGTGCAGAAGCTGCAGGCGGTGCTGGCGCAGCGCTACCAGGCGGGGTTTTGAGCGCTGAGCGTGCAGGTTGAATCCGGCACGGTGGTTCCCGGTATTGCCCGCTGAACGCCCAACGCCCAACGCCGGACCTCTTGCTAGTATTTGAGCCGCGCGTAGTAGGTCTTCTGCGCCGCCGCACGCGCCTGGCCCAGGGTGGTGATGCCCATGTCCCTGAGCAGCGGGATCAGCTTGATCAGGATCTCGGCCGTCACCAGCGCATCGCCCAGCGCCGTGTGGCGGCCGAGCACGGTGACGCCGAAGCGCTCGGCGATCGCCTCCAGCCGGTGCGATTCCTGGTTCGGGTGCACCGCGGCCGAGAGCAGCAGGGTGTCCAGCACCGGCTGGTGGAAGGCCAGGCCGGTGCGCTGCTCCAGCAGCTGCAGGAACTTCATGTCGAAGGCCGCGTTGTGCGCCACCAGCACGGTGTCCTGCGCGTACTGGTGGAACGCCGGAATCACCTCCTCGATGCGCGGCTGGCCGGCCACCATCTCGGGCGTGATGCCGTGGATCGGGATGCCGGCGGCCGGGATGTCGCGCCCCGGATCGACCAGCTGCTCGAACGATTCCTGCCGCAGCAGCCGGCCGTTGACCACGCGGGCGGCGCCGATCTGGATGATCTCGTCGCCGCCCGAGGGGCTGAGGCCGGTGGTCTCGGTGTCGAACACGGTGTAGGTCAGCTCGCCCAGCGGCCGCTCGTCCAGTTCGCCGGCGCCGGCGGCGGCGCCGAACAGGTCGAAATCGAAGAACTCGGGCCGGCTCTCGACCGCGTGCACCATGTCCATGTCGAGCTCGTCCTGGGCGCTGGCCAGCGGCAGCAGGAAGCGGAAGAAGGCCTGGTGCCGCACCCGATCGCGCTCGAACCACATCTCGGCATCGTGCCGGTCCAGCACCTCGCGCACCGACATCGGCGAGGCCTCGCCGCCGATGCGCATCGGATCCAGCTCCCAGCTCATCACGGTCTCGGTGCTCATGGCGTGGCCGGTCCACACCAGGTCGAGTTGCGCCCGCCCGCCCTGCGGCGCCAGCCGCAGCGCCAGCGTGCGCAGTTCGAACTCGCCGGCCAGGCGCTCGCCCAGGTAGGTCAGCGCCTGCAGCATCGAAAAGCTGTCGAGCCGCAGCCACAGCGCCGCGTCGGCGGACTCGATGGTGACCGGCAGCCGGCACTGCGCCTCGATCTGCTTGGCCGCGACGTCGACGAACTCGAGGCCGCGGATGTCGTCCAGCGGCCAGCGCGTGTGCAGGTTGCGCGACGACTTGTGCGCCACCTCGTCGATGTGCGCCTTCATGGTCGCGGCCTCGTCGCGCAGCACCGCCAGGAAGCGCTCGCGCATCGCCGGCTCCAGGTCGTCGTAGCCCAGCATCTCCACCGCCGCCTGGGTGCTGGCCTGCGAGGCCCGGCTCTTCTCGATCAGCCCGTACAGCAGGCGGTCGCGCGCGGTCTGCTCGTCGAAGCTGCGCGTGATGTTGTCGAGCATCAGCAGGAAGCCGCTCAGCTCGGGCGGGCCGGCAGCATCCTGCGCGGTGTCGGTCACCGGCGCCATCTGCACCCGCAGCAGCTGGCCGCCGCGCGTGCTGGTGACGAACTGCGCCGCCGGGTGTTGGGCGCCGCGCGCCAGCCGCTGCTGCACGGTCTCCAACGCGTGCTCGACCAGCTTCTTGTCGAACACCGCGTAGATCGAGCGGCCGATGCCGATCAGCTCGGCGCCGCCGGTCAGTTGCGGCGCCGTCGACAGCGCGCGGAACTGCATGCGGGCGCGGTTGTTGTAGAGCAGGATGCGGCCGTCGCGGTTGCAGACCACCACGCTCTGCGTCAGCTCGGCCATCAGCGCCGCCAGCCGGTTGCGCTCCTGCCGCACGCTGGCACTGGCCTGCGCCACCTGGGCGGCGACGTCGCCGCGCAGGCCGTCGCGCTGCGTGGCCAGGTCGTTGATGGCCTCGATCAGCGCCTGCCGCTCGGCAGCCGGGTGGGTCTTGAGCTGCAGCGGCTCGGTGGCGTTGACCAGCGCCCGGGTCTGCTCGGCCAGCTCGGGCAGCGCCGCCACGCGCGGCACCCACCACTTCATCAGCGCGCCCATCACGGCCAGCACCCCGAGCAGCCAGGCCAGCACCAGCAGCGAGATGCGCGGCGTCAGCAGGGCGGCGAACTGCAGCCGGCCGGGCTCGTCCAGCGTCAGCTGCACCATGCCCAGCGTCAGCGCCAGCCACAGCGCCAGCGCCAGCGCCGCCAGCGCCAGCGGCCACAGCAGCAGGCGCCGGTTCCTCAATTGGCCGCCCCGATCAGCTTGCGCACCTTCTCGACCAGCTCGCGGGTCGAGAACGGCTTGATCATGTAGCCATCGGCGCCCAGCGCCAGGCCCTTGCTGACATCGTTCTCACGCCCCTTGGCGGTCAGCATCAGGATGCGCACGCCGTCCAGCGAGGCATCGGCGCGGACTTCCTGGCAGACCTCGAAACCGGTCTTGCCCGGCATCATCACGTCCAGCAGCACCAGCGCCGGGCGCTCGCGCTGGATCATCTCCAGCGCCTGGATGCCGTCGGTCGCCACCAGCACGTTGTAGCCTTCGCGCTTCATCAGGTATTCCAGCGAGATGACGATATTCGGCTCGTCGTCGGCCACCAGCAGTTTGTGCGTCATGTCGTCTCGTCCTCCAGCGCCGGCGCCCCTTCCTGCCGGTCTTCCGGCGGCGCCAGCGGCAGCGTGAAGTGGAAGGTGGCGCCCTGCCCCGGGGTCGAGCGCACACCGATGCTGCCACCATAGTGTTCCACGATTTGGCGGCTGATGGGCAGGCCCAGGCCGGTGCCCTGGCGGCGCTCGCGCGGGTCGCCGACCTGGCGGAACTTGTCGAAGGCGGCGCGCTGATCCGCCGCCGAGATGCCGGGGCCGTTGTCGGTCACCGACACCGTCAGATCCGCCGCGCCGACCTGCAGCGCCAGCCGCACCCGCCCGGAGCCGTGCGGCACGAACTTGGCCGCGTTGGACAGCAGGTTGAGCATCACCTGCTGCAGCTTGTCCGCATCGGCGTGCACCAGCGGCGCCGGCTGCGCCTGCGGCGCCGGCACGGCCAGCTCGAGCTGGCAGCCGTGCTCGCGGAACAGCTCGCGCGTGATCTCGGCCGCCTGCAGCACCAGCGCCCGCATGTCGACCGTGGCGTCCTGCCACTCGACGCTGCCGGCTTCGATCTTGGCCATGTCGAGCACCTGGTTGACCAGGCGCGACAGCCGCTCGGTCTCGGTGACGACGATGCCGACGAACTGCTGGCGCTGCTCCAGCGGCATGTCCGGGTCGTCGAGCATCAGCTCGGCCAGCGCCCGGATCGAGGTCAGCGGCGTGCGCAGCTCGTGCGTCACCGAGGACATGAACTCGTCCTTCAGCACGTCCAGGCTCTTGAGCTGCTCGTTGGCCTCGCGCAGGCGCGCGGTGGCTTCTTCGAGCGAGCGCGACTTCTCCTCCAGCGCGCGCGAATAGGCGCGCAGCTGCGAGGCCTCCTCCAGCATGCTGAGCACGTCGTCGGTCGTCAGCGGCTCCTCCTTGGCCACCGAGGACACCAGCACCCGCGCCGAGGCGCCGCCGACGGCGCCGGCCAGCTTGGTCTCGACGAAGCTGACGAAGCGCGCATCGGCGCGGCTGGCGGCCTCCTGGCCCCAGCGCGCGGCGTACTCGTCGATCATGGCGCGCGCGCGCTCGTAGCCGAAGAAGCGCTCGCACAGCTGGCGCAGGTCTTCCACTCGGACCTCGCCGCGCCAGAACACCGGCGTGGCACCGCCGCTGCGGCTGCCGGCATCGACGAAGATCAGCGCCTGGCTGGTCTCGCGCGCCGACGGCTCGCGCGCCAGCGACAGCGCCACGTAGACCGAGACGTTGAGCAGCAGGCTCCAGAACAGCGAATGCGTCAGCGCGTCGAGGCCGGTGAGGCCGAACAGCGCCTCCGGCTTCAGCCAGCCGATGCCGCCCGGGCCGTCGCGCACGAAGGCGTCGCCCATCCAGCCGGACTTGGCGATCGACGGCAGCATCAGCGTGTAGACCCAGATGCCGAAGCCGGCCGACAGCCCGCCCAGCGCGCCCAGCCGGGTGCCGGCGCGCCAGTACATGCCGATCAGCGCCGCCGGTGCGAACTGCGCCACCGCGGCGAAGCTGATCAGGCCGATGCTGACCAGCGCGTAGGCTTCGCTGGCGATGTGGAAATAGGCGTAGCCGAACAGCAGCAGCAGCAGGATGGTGACGCGCCGGATGTTGAGCAGGATGCGCGTCAGGTCGGCCATGCCCTCGCCCAGCACGGCGCGCCAGCGCAGCAGCAGCGGCAGCACCAGCTCGTTGCTGACCATGATCGACACCGCGATGCTCTCGACGATCACCATGCCGGTGGCCGCCGACAGGCCGCCGATGAACACGAACAGCGCCAGCGCCTGCTGGCCCGCCGCCAGCGGCAGCGACAGCACAAAGTTGTCGGGGTTGGCGTCCTGGCCGCTGAAGTACATCAGGCCGCCGAGCGCGATCGGCAGCACGAACACGTTGATCGCCAGCAGGTAGGCCGGAAACACCCAGCTGGCGCGCCGCAGGTGGTGCTCGTGCACGTTCTCGACCACCATGATCTGGAACTGGCGCGGCAGCATCAGCACCGCCAGCATGGCCAGCAGGATCATGGTGAACCACTGCGGCCAGGCGAAGGTAGCGCCCTGCTCCAGCCGCATCAGCTGGCGCAGCTCCGGCAGCGCCCGGGCGCGCGTGAAGATGTCGGTGAAGCCGTCGTACAGCCAGTAGGTCACGAACACGCCGACCGCCAGGAAGGCAATCAGCTTGACCACCGACTCGAAGGCGATCGCCGCCACCATGCCCTCGTGGCGCTCGGTGGTGTCGAGGTGGCGGGCGCCGAAGATCATGGTGAAGCCAGCCAGCACCAGCGCCAGGTAGAAGGTGCCGTCGCGGCTCCAGGGCACCTGGCTGCTCGCTTCCGCCACGCCGGGATGGGTCAGCAGACCGTAGGCCGCCGACACCGCCTTCAGCTGCAGCGCGATGTAGGGCACCACGCCGACGATGGCGATCAGCGTCACGCTGACGGCGAGCAAGCGGCTCTTGCCGTAGCGGCTGGCGATGAAGTCGGCGATCGAGGTGATGCGCTGCACCTTGGCGATGCGCACGATCTTGCGCAGCACCATCCAGCCCAGCACCATCGCCAGCGTCGGGCCCAGGTAGATCGGCAGGAACCACAGCCCGCCGCTGGCGGCGCGGCCGACGCTGCCGAAATAGGTCCAGGCGGTGCAGTACACGCCCAGCGACAGCGCGTAGGTCCAGGGGCTGCTGATCAGCGAGTGGCCCTGGGCGGCACGCCGGTCGCCCCAGTAGGCGACCACGAACAGCAGCGCCAGATAGGCCAGCGACACCGTCAGGACCAGCGCCGTGCTCATGGGTTCGGCCGCCGGCACGGGCATCGCCTACCGATCCAGCTGCAACGGGCGCTGGGCCTGCTCGTCATCGCCCGGCTCGCCGCCGGCGGCGCGCAACTCCATCAGCAGCGCCAGCGCGACGATGATCAGCAGCCAGATGACGAAGGCAGCGGTCGGCAGCAGCGGCCAGCCCAGCACGAACGCATCCTGATCCCAGATGCTGAACAGCGGGAAGTTCAGCAGCAGGCCGCCCAGCACGAACAGCCCGAGCAGGCGCTCCGTCAGCTTGATCTTCCCCATGCCCGCAGCCTCCTGTCCCCTTGCGCCGATCTCGCAGGCGGGCTGCGAGCCGGTCCATGCTTGCGGCCCGGTCCCGAGTGCCGCCACTCCGGCCACGCCGGCGCCTGCTGGCATGCTACCCAAAAATACCTGTTGCGCAAACCAGACGCCGCGTCCGACCTGCGCCGATGCACCATCCGGTGCGATCGATCAGCGGCACGCCTGCCGATAAATGGCGTCCTGCGCACTGATCTGTTCCACCGCGCCCGCCGCCCGGTGCCCTTTTGGATCGATGGGCACCCGCTCCATGGTCTTGCAGTTGAGCACGAAGGCCTGCGTATCCAGCCCTTCGATCGGGTCGACGCGGAAGGTGTATTCGATGTATTCCACCAGCACCTGGTGATCCTGCAGCTGGCTGGAGAATTTTCCGTCCAGGATGGTGAATGCGCTGACCGCCGGATAAGCGTAGCGCCAGGGTTTTAAAAAGGATTGATCGCGCTTTTCCGCAATCACCGTGGTGCCCGGTGGCAACTGGCTGAGCTTGAATGCATACCAGCTGTAGTCGTAATAGGCCAGATAACCCATCATGCCGGCCGCCGCCGCGACGGGAATCATCCATTTGGGCACTTTGCCGCGCGTCAAGCGCCTGAGCCCAAACGCAGCACCTCCCATGCATACCGCCATGATCAACACGGCAAACAGGTGCCAAATCATCTTTTGTCTTGCTCCGGAGAAAAAAGTGGGCTTTCTGTTCGAAAGCCCACTTGGAACTCAGCGTATCAACTCAAACACGCATCACGGATAACGCACCCGGCGCACCATGGCGCGCAGCTCTTCGCTTGGTTTCTCGGTGAGATTCGATACCACCACCGAGGTGATGATATTGATCGCGGCCCCGATGACGCCGAACGACAGCGGCGAGATACCCAGCATCCAGTGCTCGGGCGTATTCGGGAAGTTGTTGGTGCCCGGAATGAACAGCCAGCCGAGGTACATGAAAATGTACGACACGGTGGCGATACCACCCGCCAGCATGCCGGCCGTTGCGCCCTTGGAGTTGATGCGGCTGACGAAAACCCCCAGTACCAGGGCCGGGAATATCGTCGCCGCCGCCATGCCGAAGGCCAGGGCCACCGTCTGCGCCGCAAAGCCTGGCGGGTTCAACCCGAGCCAGGTGGCAATGACGATGGCGCCGACCATCGCCAAGCGTGCATTGAGCAGTTCCTGCTTCTCCGACAGATGCGGCATCAAGGTGTTCTTCAACAAGTCGTGACTGACCGCCGACGATATCGCCATCAGCAGGCCGGATGCAGTCGACAGCGCCGCCGCGATCCCGCCCGCCGCCATCAGACCGATCAGCCAGGGCGGCATGTTGGCCACCTCGGGCAGCGCCAGCACCAGGATGTCGTTGTTCACCGACAGTTCGTTGCCGTTCCAGGTCTTGGCGTGCTCGGCCTGGGTCGGCAGTTCCTTGTTGGCGTTGTTGTAGAACTGAATGTGGCCGTCGTTGTTCTTGTCCTCGAACTTCAGCAGGCCGGTTTCCTCCCAGTTCTTCACCCACTGCGGACGCTCGTCGTAGACCAGCGGCGCGGCCTTGGTGCCGTTCGGGTAGATGGTCTCGATCAGGTTCAGGCGCGACATCGCGGCCAGCGCCGGCACCGTGGTGTAGAACAGCGCGATGAACACCAGCGCCCAGGCGGCCGACCAGCGTGCGTCACGGATGTTCGGCACGGTGAAGAAGCGGATGATCACGTGCGGCAGGCCGGCGGTGCCGACCATCAGCGTCAGCGTGAACAGGAACATGTTCCACTTATTGCTGACGTCGGCGGTGTAGTCCTGGAAGCCCAGGTCGCGCACGACCTCGTTCAGCTTGGCCAGCAGCGGCTGGCCGGAAGCCAGGTGCTCGCCGAACAGGCCGGTCTGCGGCAGGAAGTGGCCGGTCATCATCATCGACAGGTAGGCCGCCGGGACGGTGAAGGCCAGGATCAGCACGATGTACTGCGCCACCTGGGTGTAGGTGACGCCCTTCATGCCGCCCAGCACCGCGTAGACGAACACCACCACCGCCGAGATCAGCAGCCCGGTGTCGGACTTGACCTCCAGGAAGCGGGCGAACGCCACGCCGGCGCCGGTCATCTGGCCGATCACGTAGGTCAGCGAGATCACCACCAGGCACAGCACCGCCACCACGCGCGCGCTCTTGCTGGCGTAGCGCTTGCCGACGAAGTCGGGCACCGTGTAGGAGCCGAAGCGGCGCAGGTAGGGCGCCAGCAGGGTGGCCAGCAGCACGTAGCCGCCGGTCCAGCCCATGATGAAGGCCGAGTTGACGTAGCCGATCGAGATCAGGCCGGCCACCGAGATGAAGGACGCCGCCGACAGCCAGTCGGCCGCCGTGGCCGCGCCGTTGATGACCGGGTTGACCTCGCCGCCGGCGATGTAGAACTCGCGCGTGGTCCGGGCCCGGGCCCAGACCGCGATCCAGGTGTAGACGACGAACGAGCCGATGACGAAGATGAAGTTGATCCAGAACTGATCCATGGTCACTCCTCCAGGCCGAATTCTTTATCGAGCTTGTTCATTCTCCAGGCGTAGAAGAAGACCAAGAACAGGAACGTCAGGATCGAACCCTGCTGCGCAAACCAGAAACCCAGATCGGTGCCGCCAACCGAAATACCACTCAACATGGGGCGCAGCAGAATCCCGAATCCATAGGACACCAAAGCCCAGACGATCAAACAAAAGCTGATTAATTTCACGTTGGCACGCCAATATGCGTGATCTCTTTCTGTAAGTTCTTTCGGCATGTTATCTCCTGTAATTCCTGCCCGGTTGTATTTCGGGCCGGAGTGTTGATTTCGAATGGGAAGACCAGGTCATTGCCGGCCTGGTCCACCTTCGCACTTCAATATTGCACGCTGGAACGGCAGGGCATGTGCAGCCACTGAGCTGGGACATGAAGAATATCGGTTAATGCACCTCCTTGCATGATTCATGAAACGTTACACACTCCCTGGAAATGATCCGGGCAACCCGGCGTCGATTCCGGGTCGCCGCGCTGCGCAGCGGTTGGCGTCGAATGCGCCTGATACACCCGTCAACCGGTCCTGCCGCTTGTGACGACAGCGAAAACCAGCGCGGGCGCACAGCCATCATCGGTCGCGGCGTTCCACGAACACGCCGGCAAACCGGCGCCCCGATGCGTTGCCGGTTGGCCCGCATCCCGGACGGATGCGGTTCAGCACGTCAGCAGGAAAATGCCGGACGCAGGCGCTTGAACAGCAATGACACATCTCCGGCTTGGTTGAACACAGATGGCATGACACACCGGTTCGCCACCGCCGTGCCCACTGGATGCGCGCCGCCACGGTCTGACCGGCGCGGCGCAGTGCCATCTTTCGATTCCCGCTTACAGGTTTCTGACTGAGAACGGTTTCGGCGCCGTTTTCAAGGGATAACCCTCACGTAAGAAGGCGGTCAGTGCGCAATTTCAGAATTGCTGTTGGCTGCTGCCTACACTGCTGCGTCAGTGGCCTTCAACCCTTCAGGAGACAAACCACCATGACCACCTCCAACGCGGACTCGGTCGTCGAGCGCATCCAGCGCAACCCCAAGTACCACGAGTTGAAGTCCAAGCGCAACCGCTATGGCTGGACGCTCGCAATCATGATGCTGGTCGTGTACTACGGCTACATCGGGCTGATCGCCTTCGACAAGGAATTCCTTGCCCTGCCCATGGGCAGCGGCGTCACCACCATCGGCATCCCGATCGGCATGGCGGTGATCGTGTTCACCATCGTCATCGTCGGCATCTACGTGCGGCGCGCCAACACCGAGTTCGACGCCATGACCCGCGACATCCTGAAGGACGCGACCAAATGAAGACCATCAACAAAACCCTGGCCGCGCTCGCCCTGCTGGGCACCGGCAGTGCCTGGGCCGCCGGCGGCGACGTCGGCGTGGCCGCCAAGCAGGCCACCAACTGGACCGCGATCATCATGTTCACGGCCTTCGTGGTGGCCACGCTGTGGATCACCAAGTGGGCCGCCGGCCGCACCAAGTCGGCGGCCGACTTCTACACCGCCGGCGGCGGCATCACCGGTTTCCAGAACGGGCTGGCGATCGCCGGCGACTACATGTCGGCGGCCTCCTTCCTGGGCATCTCGGCGGCGGTGATGACCAACGGCTACGACGGCCTGATCTACTCGATCGGCTTCCTGGTCGGCTGGCCGATCCTGACCTTCCTGCTGGCCGAGCGGCTGCGCAACCTGGGCAAGTTCACCTTCGCCGACGTCGCCGGCTACCGCTTCCAGCAGACGCCGATCCGCGCCTTCGCCGCCAGCGGCACGCTGGTGGTGGTGGCGTTCTACCTGATCGCCCAGATGGTCGGCGCCGGCCAGCTGATCAAGCTGCTGTTCGGCCTCGACTACTGGATCGCGGTGGTGCTGGTCGGCGCGCTGATGATGATCTACGTGCTGTTCGGCGGCATGACCGCCACCACCTGGGTGCAGATCATCAAGGCCGTGCTGCTGCTGTCGGGCGTCAGCTTCATGGGCTTCATGGTGATGGCCAAGTACGGCTTCAGCCCCGAGGCGCTGTTCGCCGAAGGCGTGAAGGTGCGCACGCAGATCGCCGCCAACGGCGGCGCCGACCCGACCGCCGCGGCCAAGGCCGGCCTGGCGATCATGGGTCCGGGCGGCTTCATCAAGGACCCGATCTCGGCGATCTCCTTCGGCATGGCGCTGATGTTCGGCACGCTCGGCCTGCCGCACATCCTGATGCGCTTCTTCACCGTGCCCGACGCCAAGGAAGCGCGCAAGAGCGTGTTCTGGGCCACCACCTGGATCGGCTACTTCTACATCCTGATCTTCATCATCGGCTTCGGCGCCATCACCCTGGTGCTGACCAACCCCGAGTTCGCCGACACCGCCAAGGGCGTGATCCACGGCGGCGCCGGCACGGCCAACATGGCGGCGGTGCTGGTGGCCAAGAGCGTCGGCGGCAACGTGTTCTACGGCTTCATCTCGGCGGTGGCCTTCGCCACCATCCTGGCGGTGGTCGCCGGCCTGACGCTGTCGGGCGCCTCGGCGGTGTCGCACGACCTGTACTCGACGGTGTTCAAGAAAGGCAAGGCCGAGAGCGCCAAGGAACTGCGCGTGTCGCGCATCACCACGCTGGTGCTGGGCGTCATCGCGGTGCTGCTGGGCATCCTGTTCGAGCGCCAGAACATCGCCTTCATGGTGTCGCTGGCGTTCGCCATCGCGGCCTCGGCCAACTTCCCGGTGCTGCTGCTGTCGGTGCTGTGGAAGGACTGCACCACCAAGGGTGCGGTGATCGGCGGCTTCCTCGGCCTGATCTCCTCGGTGGTGCTGACGCTGTTCTCGCCCTCGGTGTGGGAGGCCACGCTCGGCAACCCGAAGGGCTCGGCCTGGTTCCCCTACACCTCGCCGGCGCTGTTCTCGATGACCATCGGCTTCCTCGGCATCTGGATCTTCTCGCTGCTCGACCGCAGCGCGCAGGCCGCCAAGGAGCGCGCCGCGTTCCCGGCGCAGCAGGTGCGCTCGGAAACCGGCCTGGGTGCTTCGGGCGCGTCGGGCCACTGAGCCTGCACGCACCCGACGCCGACCCGCAGTCGGCGGCGCCATCGAATAACCGGGCCTCGGCCCGGTTTTTTCATGCCTGGCGGACGCCGCTCACGGCGCCGCCAGCGCGCGCAGCTTGATGAAGGCCAGCCCCGCCATCACGGCCTCGCTCGGCGCCGCCTGCGCCTCGCCGCTCCAGGGCAGCGCCAGATCGGCCATCATGCTGGCGAAGCGCAGGTCGATCTCGACGTTGTCCTGCTGCGCATGCGGCGGCAGCTGGCGGAACTTGTGCCGGTAGTACAGCGCCGACACCTCGATGCGCGGCTGCGGCAGCCCGACGCCGATCAGCGGCCGCACCAGCCGGTCCAGCATGGCGACGTCGAACTCGAGGTAGTAGCCGACCAGCGGGCGCGCGCCGATGAAGGCCAGCACGCGCTGCGCCGCCTCGGCCGGCGCCAGGCCGGCGGCCACGTCCTGCTCGCGCAGGCGGTGCACGCGGATCAACTCGGGCGAGAGCGCCTGCTCGGGCCGCACCAGCAGCTCCAGCCGCTCGCTGGTCAGCAGGCGCTGGCCGCGGATGCGCACCGCGTCGATGGCGATGATCTCGTCGCGCCGCACATCCAGCCCGGTGGTCTGGCAGTCGATCGCCACCCACTCGTCGGCCGGCGGCGCGTCGAACAGATGGCGGAACGCCGGGTCCTTGAGCTGGCGCAGCCGCCAGGCGCGCGCCAGGGCGGCGCGCCAGCGGTCGATCAGGCCGGAGGAAGCCACCTCAGACCGCGCTCAGCTTGAAACGGTGGCGCAGCTGCACCTTGAAGCGGCGCACCACGCCAAGCGCGTCCTTCAGCAGGTCGCGCTCGGCGGCGCTGAGCGCGTTGATGTCGACCACGCCGGACACCGGCTGACCACGGTCGAGCTCGGTCAGCCCGGCCTCCAGCCGCACGCCCATGAAGACGCGCAGCGCCTCGCGCAGTTCGCGCGCGGTCGCAGCCGACAACTCGCCCGCGGCCTGCAGCGCTTCGATGCGCTCGACCGTCGACTGCTGGCGCAGCCGCTGCGCCAGCGCCAGGCTGCGCACGCCGTGCACCAGCGGGAAGATGCCTTCCTTCTTCAGGTTCATCAGCCGTTCGGCGTCGGCGCCGGCCAGCTCCAGCACCCGGTTCCACCAGCCGTCGCTGCTGCCGAAGGCGTCGATGGCGGCGGCAAAGCGCGCCAGCGTGGCGTCGTTGTCGGTCGCCAGCGCCATCAGGCCCTCGCGCACGCCCTCCAGCAACTGCGCGTCACCGGCCACCGCGTGGGCATCGAGGAAGATCGCCAGGTTCATCAGGCTGTCGGCCTCGGGCATCAGCAGCCAGCGCCGCACCGTGCGCGCGAAGTCGCCCGCGCTCATGCGCCACTGCGGGTTGTTGACCATGATGCGGCCCGGGCACTCGGGGTAGCCGAAGCTCGCCAGCGCCGCCGAGAAGCGGTCGCAGATGGCCTGCAGGTCATCGGGCGGCGTGTAGTCGTCGCGCCAGACGAGGCCGTTGTCCTGGTCGGTCTTCAGCAGCTGCTCGCCGCGGCCCTCGCTGCCCATCACGAACAGGCAGCTGGCGGCCACCAGATCGGGCGGCGCGATCAGCGCCCAGGTGCGCGCAAACAGGCGCGCGTTGAGGTCGCGCACCATGGTCGCCACCAGCGGCACGCGGGTGCCGCTGCGCACCATGCGCGCGATCATCGGCGTGATGCGCCCGGCCGCATCGGCCAGCTCGTCGAGCGTCTCGGCGGCGTCGATCTGCATGCCGATCAGGTGCGAGTGGTTGGACAGGAAGGCGAACACGTCCAGCGACTCCAGCACGCCGCGCACCTCGCCGCGATCCATCACCACCACGCGGTGGATCGCGTGGCGCAGCAGCAGCGCCAGCGCGTCGCCGACCTGGTCCTGCGCCTGCACCGTGATCAGCTGGTAGTTGGCCAGCGAGCCGACCGGCATCTGGTCAAGCGGCGTGCCGCGCAGCACCGCCTTGTGCAGCGCGGTGGCGGTGAAGATGCCCAGACGCGGCGGCTCGGTGCTGGTGTCGCGCACCAGCACGTTGCTGGTCTTCTTCTCGTGGAACACCCGCACCACCGACACGATGTCGGTGTCGGCGTCGACGATCTGCACCGGCCGCAGAAAGGCCTGCTCCACGCGCGCGGTGTTGAGCGCCACCAGCTCGTTCTGGTGCTGGCGCTGGCCCAGCGCCGACAGCTTCTGGCCGAGGTCGGAGAACAGCAGCGCGCCGAAGTCGGCGTTGGCGGCGATCAGGTCCTTCACGGTCTGGCGCGCCAGCTCGTAGGTGACCACTTCCTCGGCGGCGACGAAGCGGCTGGACGACTTGCCGGCCACCAGCGCGCGGCCGTCGAAACTGTCGTCGGGCCCGTAGGCGGCGATCACCTCGTCGCCGTCGAACTGCGTCACGTGGCCCTTGATGAGGATGAACAGGTGCGTCGGCGCGGCGCCGACCTCCAGCAGCACCTCGCCCGGGCGGAAGTAGGCGACGTCGAGGTTGCCCTGCACCAGGCGCTGCTGATCCTGTGTCAGGCAATCGAAGGGCGAGGCGTTGAAGTTGAAGGCGTTGGGCATGGCTGGCGCAAGCGGCTCGGCAAATCAATCGGCGGCCCGGCGCTGCCGGCCGGGCGCTACCCCGGTGGCAGTCTGCCAGACCTCGTCCAGCACCGCATCGCCGGCCAGCTGGGCGCGCAGCATCGGCAGCGCATCGAAACCCCAGAACAGGCGGCCATCGACGACGAAGCCCGGCACGCCGAACACGCCGGCCTGCAGCGCCACGTCGGTGGCGGCGCGCAGCGCCTGCCTGGCCTCGTCACCGGCCGGATCGCGCGCCGGCGCCAATGCCTGGCTCAGCGCCGCCAGGCGCGCGGCATCGTCGGCGGCGGCGCCGGAACGCCAAACGTGGTGGAAGATCGCCTCGCACACGTAGCGGCTCGGCGTGCCCTGGCGCGCGCAGGCCCAGGCCAGGCGCAGCAGGCCGAGCGGATTGAACGGGTGCGCCGCCGGCAGCTGCATGGCGATGCCGTGCTGCCGCGCCAGCCACAGCACCTGGCGGTAGGTCCAGTCGCGCTTGGGCGCGATCTCGGCCGGGCCGAGCTGGCCATGCTGCTTGAGCAGGCCGGCGAACAGCACCGGACGGTAAGCCACGGCGTAGCCCAGGCCTTCGAGCGCGCGCGGCAGCTGCTCGAACGCCAGGTAGGCGTAGGGCGAGATGAAATCGAGGTAGCAGTCGATGCGCTTCATGGCGAACCCACCTCGCGCCCGCGCCGGGCGCGGATGCGGCGCCAGACCGCGCGCCGGCCGGCTTCGTCCAGCGCGCCCCAGGCGCCAATCTCGTCCAGGCTGCGCTGGCAGCCGGCGCACCAGCCGGTGCGTGCATTGATGCGGCAGACCTGGATGCAGGGCGAGGGCACCGGCGCCGCGCCATGGTCGGGGTCGAAGTCGATCCAGCCGACCGTGGGCGTCACGCCGGAAGCTCTCATGCCGTCCTCAGCCCTTGCGCTGCACCACGTCGGCCACCGGCGCGCCGGTCAGGCGCTCCAGGTCGGCCGGCCGGAGCTTGAACACGCCGTGCGGATGACCGGCCGCGGCCCAGATCTCGTCGAAGCGGAACAGTTCGCGGTCGATCAGCGTCACCGGCGGCTGGGCGTGCGCCAACGGCGCCACGCCGCCGATGGAAAAGCCGGTCTGGGCCTTGACGAAGTCGGCATCGGCGCGGCCGAGCGGGCCGACCAGGGCCTCGACCCGCTTCTCATCGACGCGCCGATCGCCGCTGGTGATGACCAGCACCGCCGCATCATCGCCCAGACGGCGGAAGATGATGCTCTTGGCGATCTGGCCGACCACGATGCCGAGCGCGTCGGCCGCCTGCTGGGCGGTGCGCGCCGCGTCGTCGAGCATCAGTGGCGCATCCGGGTGCCCGGCGTCCTGCAGCGCGGCCGCCACGCGGCGCACGCCTTCGGGCAGCTTGGGGGAGTTGGCGGCGTCCATCAGCCTGCCCGCTTGTTCAGTACGGCAGTAGCCACGCGCGAGCCGCTCTTGCGCTGCAGGAAGTCGCTGATGAACGCGCCGGCGTCGATCAGCCGGTCCAGGTCGATGCCGGTGTCGATGCCCATGCCGTGCAGCAGGTACACCACGTCTTCGGTCGCCACGTTGCCGGTCGCGCCCTTGGCGTAGGGGCAGCCGCCAAGGCCGGCGACCGAGGACTGGAAATTCCACACGCCCAGTTCGAGTGCCGCCAGCGTGTTGGCCAGCGCCTGGCCGTAGGTGTCGTGGAAATGCCCGCTGACCTGGTCGATGCCGTAGTGCTGCAGCGTCGCCTCGATGGCGGCCTGCACCTGGCGCGGCGTGCCGACGCCGATGGTGTCGGCGACGTCGACGCGCTCGACGCCGATGCCCTTCATCAGGCCGGCCAGGTAAGCCACCTTCGCCGGCGCGATCTCGCCCTCGTACGGGCAGCCGACCGTGCAGCTCATGGCGCCGCGCACCGCGATGCCCCTGGCGCGCGCGGCCTCGACCACCGGCGCGAAGCGCTCGATGCTCTCGGCAACCCCGCAGTTGATGTTCTTCTGGCTGAAGGCCTCGCTGGCGGCGCCGAACACCACGATCTCGTCGACGCCGGCGGCCAGCGCGCCCTCGAAGCCTTTCATGTTCGGCGTCAGCACGCTGACCCGCACGTCGGGCCGGCGCCGGATGCCGGCCAGCACCTCGGCAGCGTCGGCCATCTGCGGCACCCACTTGGGGCTGACGAAGCTGGTGACCTCGATCTCCTGCAGGCCGGCGTCCTGCAGGCGCTGCACCAGCTCGATCTTGACCGCCGCCGGCACCGGCTGCTTTTCGTTCTGCAGGCCGTCGCGCGGGCCGACGTCGATGATCTTCACGCGGGAGGGCAGGCTCATGGCATCTCTCTGGGCTTCGTCTTCACGCTACGACGCCTCAGTTTAGCGGCTTGTCCGCGCCAGGCGGGTTCGTGTTCACGGCAGCGGGCTCAGTAGCCCCGCTCGCGCTGCACCAACCCGCGCGGCCGCTCGCCGCGCTGCAGCGCGCGCACGCCCTCGGCCACCTGCGCCACGGTATCGCCGCGCACGGTAATGCCGGCGACGTGCGGGGTGAGCGTCACGCGCGGATGCGCCCACATCCAGTGTCCGGGCGGCAGCGGCTCCTGGGCCATCACGTCCAGCGCGGCACCGGCCAGGTGGCCGTCGTCCAGCAGCGCGCGCAAGTCATCTTCGACCACCAGCGCGCCGCGCGCTGGGTTGATCAGATAGGCGTCCGGCCGCAGGCGCTGCAGGCGGGCGCGGTTCAGGATGCCGTGCGTGGCCGGCGTCAGCGGCAGCATGCACACCAACACGCGGGTGGCGGCGAGGAACTCATCCAGTTGATCCGCGCCCGCGTAGCAGCGTACGCCGGGCAGATCGCTCGGCGTGCGGCTCCAGCCCAGCACGGGGAAATCGAAGCCCTGCACCGCCCGCGCCACGCGCGCGCCCAGCACGCCCAAGCCCATGATGCCGACCGGAAAGTCAGTGCGCTCGCGCAGCGGCCGCTGGCGCCACTCGGCCGCCTGCTGCTGCCGCTGGTAGCGGTCGAGTTCGCGGAAGTGCCGGATCAGCGCATGGCACACGTACTCGGCCATCTGCACCGCCATGCCGGCGTCCTCCAGCCGCATCAGCTGCAGCGCCGGCGGCAGGCGCAGCGCCAGCAGCCTGTCGACGCCGGCACCGAGGTTGAACACCGCCTTGAGCTGCGGCTGCTCGTCGAACAGCTGCTGCGGCGGCGACCACACCAGCGCGACCTCGTACTCGGGCGGCAGGCCGGGCCGCCAGGCTTCGATCTGCGCCTCGGGCAAGGCCGCGCGCAGCTCGCGCAGCCAGGCGTCCGCCGGGCGATCGTCGCGGTTGCAGAGCAGGATGCGCACGCCAGCGAACGCCCTGGCGTCAGCGCGCCATGCGCAGCAGCGATTCGGTGCGGATGCGATCGCGCAGGTTGCGGATCTCGCGCTCCAGCGAGGCCTTGCGCGCCGCCAGCTGGGCCTGCTTCTGCGGCGTCTGGTTCTCGGCCCGGCGCATCTGGCGGTTGACGTCGCTGATCTGGCGCGAGCGGTCGTTGATCTGCGACTCCAGGTCGCGGATGCGCTTCTCGAACCGGTAGCGATCACGCGCCGGCACGTAGACCGACATGAAGGCCGGCTCCAGCTCGGGCGGACAAAAGCCCGGCGTGTAGTCGCGGTCGCGCTGCGCCCAGGCCACAGCGTTGCCGGGCGTGCAGACTTCGCGCCGCCCCTGCTCCCAGCCGCGCCGCCACTCCCCTTCATTGCCGGCCACGCCCTTCTCGCTGCAACTGCGCACGCGCTTGCTGCCGAACTCCGGCATCTCGCCGTTGCGCGCGTCGGCGTGACCCAGCGCCAGCCAGTTGGCGTCGCGGCACTGCTCCTCGGTCATGGAGGCGCAGCCGGCGACCAGCGTCACCGCCAGGCTCAGCAGAGCCAGCCTCATGGTTCTGGTCATGAACGCACCCATTGATTCCGGTCCTCGTCTATCGGGTCAGCCGCAGCAGTTCGTCGCCCTCGCCGACCTGGTCGCCGGGAGCGTACAGCACCTCGCCCACCACGCCGTCCTGCGGCGCGGCGATGGTGTGCTCCATTTTCATCGCCTCCATCACCGCCAGCGGCTGGCCCTTGGTCACTTTGTCGCCGGCCTTGACGGCAATCGAGATCACCTTGCCCGGCATCGGCGCGGTCAGGCGCCCGCCCTCGCCGGCGCCGTCGGCCGAGTGCGACAGCACGTCCAGCTCGGTGATCGCCGTCGCACCGCGCGTGCCGAAGATGTGTTCCACCTCGCCGCGCACATAGACCTGCACCACCTCGCGGTCGGCGCCATAGCGCAGGTCGATGCGCCCATCGGCCTGCGGCGTGAACGCGATCGGCATCGGCTCGCCGTCACCCACCTGCAACTGCAGGCCGTCGTCCAGATAGCGCAGCTTGGCCACCACCGGCTGGCCGGCGTACTCCAGGTCGATGCGGCGCATGGCCACGCCGTGTGAACGAAAGCCGTCGCTGCGGCTGAACGGGTCATGGCTCTCGGCCGCGCGCTCAGCCAGCACGGTCTGCGCCACGGCGGCGGCCACCGCCATCGGCAGCCCGATCGGATCGCGGTCGAACAACTGCCCGGATTCGCGCTGGATCAGTGCCGTGTCCAGCCGTGCCTGGCTGAACGAATCGGTGGCCAGCACGCGGCGCAGGAACTGCACGTTGGTCTGCACGCCGACGATGTGCGTCTGCGCCAGCGCGGCGTCGAGCTTGCCCAGCGCCTCCTCGCGCGTGCTGCCCCAGACGATCAGCTTGGCGATCATCGAGTCGTAGAACGGGCTGATGGCGTCACCTTCACGCACGCCGTCGTCGATGCGGACCTCGTCGAACTCGAAGCTGGCCGCCGGCGGCTTGCGGTAGACGTGCAGGGTTCCGGTGGCGGGCAGGAAGTTGTTGTCGGGGTTCTCGGCACAGATGCGCGCCTCGATGGCGTGGCCGCTGATGTCGAGGAATTCCTGCTCCAAGGGCAGCGGCTCGCCGCTGGCCACCAGCAGCTGCCATTCGACCAGATCCATGCCGGTGATGGCCTCGGTCACCGGGTGCTCGACCTGCAGGCGCGTGTTCATCTCCATGAAGTAGAACTGCATGTCCTCGGGCCGCTCGTAGCCGCCCGGCTGCTCGACGATGAATTCCACCGTGCCGGCGCCGACGTAGCCCACCGCGCGCGCCGCCGCCACCGCGGCCTGGCCCATGCGCTCGCGCAACTCCTCCGTCATGCCGGGCGCGGGCGCTTCCTCCAGCACCTTCTGGTGGCGCCGCTGCACCGAGCAGTCGCGCTCGAACAGGTAGACGCAGTTGCCCTGCGTGTCGCCGAACACCTGGATCTCGATGTGGCGCGGGCGCTGCACGTACTTCTCGACCAGCACCGCGTCGTCGCCGAAGCTGTTGATGGCCTCGCGCTTGCAGCTCTCCAGCGCGGCGGCGAAGTCCTCGGCCTTCTCGACCGCGCGCATGCCCTTGCCGCCGCCGCCGGCGCTGGCCTTGATCAGCACCGGGTAGCCGATCCGGTCGGCCTCCTGCTGCAGCAATTCGGGGTTCTGGTCGGCGCCATGGTAGCCCGGCACCAGCGGCACGCCGGCGGCTTCCATCAGGCGCTTGGATTCGGCCTTCAGGCCCATGGCGTTGATGGCGCTGGCCGGCGGGCCGATGAAGACCAGGCCGGCATCGACGCAGGCCTGCGCGAAGTCCTCGTTCTCGGCCAGGAAGCCGTAGCCGGGGTGGACTGCCTCGGCGCCGGTGGACTTGGCGGCGTCGATGATGCGCTGCCATTGCAGGTAGCTGTCCTTGGGCGCGCTGCCGCCCACGTGCACCGCCTCGTCGCAGGCCATGACGTGCTTGGCGTGCGCGTCGGCGTCGGAATACACGGCGACGGTCTTTAGCCCCAAGCGGCGTGCGGTGGCGGCCACGCGGCAGGCGATCTCCCCGCGGTTGGCGATCAGGATCTTCTTGAACATGCTCATCCCCTCAATGACTCGAATCAATCTGGGCGCCGGTCGGCGCAGGCGTGCCGCTGCCGAAGAAATCCCTCAGTTTGCGGATCACCAGCTTCAGGAACTTCCACAGCACGATCAGCAGCAGCACGGAAATCACCACCATCACCGCCAGCACGATGCCGAAAGTGAACGGGTATTGCGTCGCCAGCCACATCACGCCCACCGCCAGGCCGTCCTCGAAGAACGAGGCCAACCAGTTGCTGACCGGCTCGGGGCTGGTGTTGATGGCCGCGCGCGTGGTGGCCTTGGTGGCGAACGAGGTGGCGGCCAGCGTGCCGCCCAGGATGCCGGCCACCAGGCCCATGGTGGCGCTGTCGGCACCGAACACGCCGGCCGCCAGCAGCGCGCCGGCCGGAATGCGGATGACGCTGTGCACCGAGTCCCACAGGCTGTCGATCCACGGAATCTTGTCGGCGAAGAACTCCACCAGCAGCATGAAGCCGCTGGCCGTCAGCACCGCCGGATGCTCGAGCAGCTTCAGGCCCTCGGGCAGCGGCAGCCAGCCCGCCAGGCCCATGGCGCCGGTCAGGAACACCACCGCGTACAGCCGGAAGCCGCTGGCCCAGCCCAGCGCCGCGGCCAGCGCGATCAACGCCGGCATGTCCAGCCTGGCGACCACCGGCGCCACGGCGCCACCCACGGCCGCGCCGGCCTGGCCCACCGCCTCGCCCACGGCGGCGGCCGTGTCGCGGTCGGGATGGATGCCCATGCCGTGCAGCCATTGCACCAGTTGCTGGATCAGCTCTTCCATCGGCGCGTCAATCGTCGTGGAGCCGGCGGTTCAGCCCTGCACCCAGGCCGGCTTGCGCTTGTTCAGAAAGCTCTGCACGCCTTCCTTGCCCTCCTCGCTGGCGCGGATGTCGGCGATCGCCTTCACCGTGTGGTCGATCAGCAGGCGCGTGATGTCGCGGTCGGCCACGTACTGCACCAGCTTCTTGCATTCCTTGATGGCGTTGGGGCTGGCGGCCAGCAGCGCCTGCACCCAGTTGGCCACGGCGGCATCCAGCTGATCGGCGCCGACCACCTCGTGCACGAAGCCGATGCGCTGCGCCTCCTGCGCGCTGAAGCGCTCGGCGGTGAGGAAGTAGCGGTGCGAGGCGCGCGGCCCCATGGCGCGGATCACATAGGGGCCGATGGTGGCCGGGATCAGGCCCAGCTTCACTTCGCTCAGGCAGTAGTTGGCCGTGTCCACGCTGACCGCCATGTCGCAGCAGGCCACCAGCCCCATGCCGCCGGCGTACACGTCGCCCTGCACCCGCGCGATGGTGGGCTTAGGGCATTCGTAGATGGCGCGCAGCATGAAGGCGAGCTTCTGCGCGTCCTGCTCGTTCTCGTCGTGCGAGTAGTCGGCCATGCGGCGCATCCAGTTCAGGTCGGCGCCGGCGCAGAAGGCCTGGCCTTCGGCCCGCAGCACGACGACGCGCACCTGCGGGTCGTCGCCCAGCCGCACGAAGGCCTGCGACAACTCGGCGATCACCTCGTCGTTGAAGGCGTTGCGCACCTCGGGGCGCGAGAGCGTGACGGTGGCGACGGCGCCCTGGGTGGTAATGCGAATGGCTTGACTCATGGTGTGGCGGGTTCCTGTTGCAGCATGGCGACCAGATCGAGTTCCGGGCAGGGCTGGCCCAGCGCGGTGAGCGCCGCCGTGATTTGCCCACGGTGGTGGGTGCCGTGGTTGAACACGTGCGCCAGCGTGGCGGCAAAGGGCAGCGACACGGCCGTGCCGCGCATGGTGGTGTAGTCGAGCGTGCCGTCGAAGCGCTTGGCCGGCCAGCCCTCGATCAGCGGCTGCCAGCGCGCGGCGCCTTCCCGCAGCCGCTCAGCCAGGCGCGCGCGGTCGGGCTCTTCTTCGGCGTCCAGCGCCACCCGGGGCGACACGCCTTCGGCGAAGCGGCGAAACCACAGCCGGTGCTCACCGACCAGCAGGTGGTTCAGCGTGCCGTGAATGCTGCCGAAGAACAGGCCCAGGTCGCGCCGGTAGTCGCCTTCGCCCAGCGCCGCCACGGCGCCCAGCAGGCGCTGGGTGGCCCAGGCGTTGTAGCGGGCCAGGGTGGCAAAGTGATGCTGAAAGTCCATGTTCAAGGCTCCCACACGCGCAAGCCGCGGTGCGCCGCGAAGGCGTCGTAATCGCGATCGCCGTGCAGCAGCAGATAGTCCTGCTCGATGCAGAAGGCAGCCACCAGCGCATCGACGGCGCTGCGCACGGTGACGCCGAGCGAGCGCAGATGGCGGTAGTGCTCGGTGGCGGCCAGGGCAACGTCCTCACCGCCACATGTCTCGACACTCAGGGACTGCAAAAGCAAGCGCGCCTGACGCATCGGGCGCTCATGGCGAAAGCCGCGCAGCACCTCGAACAACACCAGGTCGGGAACGACCAGCCGCGTCTGACCATCCTGAAGCAAGCGAGCGAGTTCATCCACGGCCGGCACATCGCGGCCGGCAAAGAAGTCGATCCAGACGCCGGAATCAACGACCAGCATGGGACTTGCCGCCGCCTTTGCGCGGCGCCCGCTTGTAGCTTGCGCCCCGTTCCTGCACGCGCATTGGTCCTTCGTCGGCAGGCTGATCTTGCGTCTGCTCCGCGGCGTTGAGCGCAACCCAGTCGTGCGATTCGCCCCCTTCCCACTTCAATTTGCCGCGCCACTTGAGGACTTCACGGTAAGCAGCCTGCCGCGCCAAAAGCTGCAGGCCCGCCTCAACCGTTTCCTTCTTGGTGGTGTAGGGGCCGGCACGCATGGCCCTGGCAAGCAAGTCGTCGTCAATATCGATGTTTGTGCGCATGATATGTATACAATATAAACTAAATACACATTGTGCACTTACATTCTGAAGACGCCGAACTTCACATCCGGGATCGGCGCGTTCTGCGCCGCCGACAGGCCCAGCGCCAGCACGCGGCGCGTGTCGGCGGGGTCGATCACGCCATCGTCCCAGATGCGCGCGGTGGCGTAGTAAGGGTGGCCCTGCACTTCGTACTGCTCGCGGATCGGCGCCTTGAAGGCTTCCTCCTCCTCGGCGCTCCAGCTGCCGCCCTTGGCCTCGATGCCGTCGCGTCGCACCGTGGCCAGCACGCTGGCGGCCTGCTCGCCGCCCATCACGCTGACGCGCGCGTTCGGCCACATCCACAGAAAACGCGGTGAGTACGCGCGCCCGCACATGCCGTAGTTGCCGGCGCCAAAGCTGCCGCCGATGATGATGGTGAACTTGGGCACGTTGGCGGTCGCCACCGCCGTCACCATCTTGGCGCCGTGGCGCGCGATGCCCTCGTTCTCGTACTTGCGCCCGACCATGAAGCCGGTGATGTTCTGCAGGAACACCAGCGGAATCTTGCGCTGGCAGCACAGCTCGATGAAGTGCGCGCCCTTCTGCGCGCTCTCGCCGAACAGGATGCCGTTGTTGGCGACGATGCCGACCGGCATGCCCTCGACGTGGGCGAAGCCGCACACCAGCGTGGTGCCGTAGCGCGCCTTGAATTCGTGCAGCTCGGAGTTGTCGACGATGCGCGCGATGATCTCGCGCACGTCGTAGGGCTTGCGGGTGTCGGTGGGGATCACGCCGTACAGCTCTTCGGCCGCGTACTTGGGCGCCACCGGCGCCTGCAGCGCGCCCTGGTAGATCTTCTTGTGATTCAGGCGCGCGACCGCTTGGCGCGCCAGCGCCAGCGCGTGCATGTCGTTCTGCGCCAGGTGGTCGGCCACGCCCGACAGGCGCGTGTGCACGTCGCCGCCGCCCAGGTCCTCGGCGCTCACCACCTCGCCAGTGGCGGCCTTCACCAGCGGCGGACCGCCGAGGAAGATGGTGCCCTGGTTCTTGACGATGATGGTCTCGTCGCTCATTGCCGGCACGTAGGCGCCGCCGGCGGTGCAGCTGCCCATGACGACCGCGATCTGCGGGATGCCGAGCGCGCTCATGCTGGCCTGGTTGTAGAAGATGCGGCCGAAGTGCTCGCGGTCCGGGAACACATCGTCCTGCGTCGGCAGGTTGGCGCCGCCCGAATCGACCAGGTAGATGCAGGTCAGGCGGTTCTGCTGCGCAATCTCCTGCGCGCGCAGGTGCTTCTTCACCGTCAGCGGGTAGTAGGAGCCGCCCTTCACCGTGGCGTCGTTGCAGACGATCATGCAGTCGACGCCGCTGACGCGGCCGATGCCGGCCACGATGCCGGCGCCCGGCGCGCTGTCGCTGCCGTCGCGGTCGGGGTACATGCCCAGCGCCGCCAGCGGCGCCACCTCCAGGAACGGCGTGCCGGGGTCCAGCAGCATCTGCACCCGCACCCGCGGCAGCAGCTTGCCGCGATCCATGTGCTTCTTGCGCGCCGCCTCGCCGCCGCCGAGGCCGACCTGGCGCACCTGCGCCTTCAGGTCGTCGACCAGCGCGCGCATGGCGGCGACGTTGGCCTGGAACTCGGCCGAGCGAGGATTGAGCTTGGATTCGAGGATGGGCATGGGGGCTTTCAGAAAACGATCTTCAGAACGCAGAGGACACCAAGGTTTCGCAAAAAAGACGCAGAAAAGACAATCAAGAATGGTTTTCTTTCGCGCCTTTTGCGAAACCTTTTGCGCCCTTTGCGTTCGGTCAAGTTTAAGGATTCAAGCCGTCTTGACCGCGACCAGACCCAGCTCTTGTTGCATCAGCTCGCGGATCTTGAACTTCTGGATCTTGCCGGTCACCGTCATCGGGAACTCATCGACGAACTTCATGTAGCGCGGCACCTTGTAGTGCGCAATCTTGCCCTTGCAGAACTCGCGCACCTCGGCCTCATCCAGCGACTGGCCCGGCTTGACGATGATCCAGGCGCACAGTTCCTCGCCGAACTTCTGGTCCGGCACGCCGACCACCTGCACGTCCTGGATGCTGGGATGGCGGTAGAGGAATTCCTCGATCTCGCGCGGATACACGTTCTCGCCGCCGCGGATCACCATGTCCTTGCTGCGGCCGACGATGTTGACGTAGCCCTCGGCGTCCATGGTCGCCAGGTCGCCCGTGTGCATGAAGCCCTCGGCGTCGATGGCCTCGCGCGTGCGCGCCTCGTCGCCCCAGTAGCCCTGCATCACCGAGTAGCCCTTGGTGCACAACTCGCCGGTGGCGCCGATGGGCAGCGTGGCGCCGCTTTCGGGGTCGATGATCTTCACCTCCAGGTGCGGCTGCACCAGGCCGACGGTGGACACGCGCTTGTCCAACGGCGTGTCGGTCTGGCTCTGGCAGCTCACGGGCGAGGTCTCGGTCATGCCGTAGGCGATGGTCACCTCGGCCATGTTCATGTCGCGCTGTACGCGCTTCATGACCTCGATCGGGCACGGGCTGCCGGCCATGATGCCGGTGCGCAGGGTGCCGAGGTCGAACTCGGCGAAGCGCGGGTGGTCCAGCTCGGCGATGAACATGGTCGGCACGCCGTGCAGGCCGGTGCATTTCTCGTCCTGCACCGTCTGCAGCACCGAGAGCGGCTCAAAGGCGTCGTTGGGGTAGACGATGCAGCCGCCGTGTGTCAGCACCGCCAGGTTGCCCAGCACCATGCCGAAGCAGTGGTACAGCGGCACGGGAATGCACAGGCGGTCGGCTTCGGTGAGCTTCATCGCCTCGCCGATGAAGAAGCCGTTGTTCAGGATGTTGCGATGCGTCAGCGTGGCACCCTTGGGAAAACCGGTGGTGCCGCTGGTGAACTGGATGTTGATGGCGTCGTTGTGGTGCAGCAGGCGGGCGACCTGCACCAGGCGCGGGTCATCCGGATCGCCGGTCCTCATGAGGTCCGAGAAGCGCATGAAGCCGGGTTCCTCGGCGCCTTCTCCCTCGACGTCGATCCAGATCGCATGCTTCAGGTGCGGCAGCGTTTGCGATTCGAGCGCTTCGCCCGCCTTGGCGTGCGCCCATTCCGGCGCCAGCTCGCGCAGCATGCCCAGGTAGTCGCTGGTCTTGAAGCGCGGCATCACCACCAGCGCCTTGCAGTCGACCTTGTTCAGCGCGTACTCGACCTCGGCGGTGCGGTAGGCCGGGTTGATGTTGACCAGCACCAGCCCCGTCATGGCGGTGGCCAGCTGCATCAGCACCCATTCGGCGTTGTTGTGCGACCAGATGCCGATGCGCTCGCCCGGTTTCAGCCCCAGGCCCAGCAGCGCGCTGGCCAGCCGGCGCGACTCGGTCTGCAGTTGGCGGTAGCTGTAGCGCCGGCCCTGGTGCACCACCACCAGCGCCTCGCGCTCGGGAAAGCGCTCCACCATGGCGTCGAAGAAGGCGCCCAGGGTCTGTTCGATCAGCGGCGTGTCGGTGCGGCCGCGCGCGTGGCTTTCGGTGAGAGCGGTGCTCATCGTGCAGGTCTCCTTGCGTGCATCGAAGGGGCGCCCCTCATCCTACCGCGCCCGATCCAGCCCGAGCATAGGCCAGGATGCGACGCAAGGGATGACAGGCAAGTTGCAAATGCTGCCATCCGGACCTAAGCTGAGGGCCATGCCGAAGCCACGCGCGAGCCACCCGTCCTACGCTGCCGGCGCGCACACCCCCATGGCGTTCGTGCGGGCGATCGTGCTGGCCTACACGCAGCGCGGCCGCAGCCCCGACGACGCGCTGCACAAGGCACGAATCGCGCCATCCGATCTGTGCGACGAGCACCAGCGCGTCACCGCGCTGCAGTTCGAACGCCTGTGCGCGATCGCCATGCAGGAACTGGACGACGAGGCGCCCGGCTGGTTCAGCCGCCGCCTGCCCTGGGGCAGCTACGGGCTGCTGGCGCGGGCGTCGATCAGCGCGCCGACACTGGGGCTGGCGCTCAGGCGCTGGTGCCGCCATCACGGCCTGTTGACCGGCGACGTGACGCTGACGCTGGCCAGCGACGGCGATCAGGCACGGATCGGCATCGCCGAGCACACCGATCTGGGTCCGCTGCGCGAGTTCGCCCTGCTGTCGCTGCTGCGCAACCTGCACGGACTGGCAAGCTGGCTGCTCGATGCGCCGCTGATGCTGGACGCGGCGCAGTTCCCGTTCGCCGCGCCGCCGCACGCCGACGTATATCGACGGCTGTTTCCCGGACCGGTGCAGTTCGCGGCGCCAGGCGCCGCGCTGTGCTTCGACGCCTCGTACCTGCAGCTGCCGCTGCGGCGCGACGCGGCGGCGCTGGACCAGATGCTGCGGCGCGCCTTGCCGATCATGGTCTGGCCGTACCGGCGCGACCGTCTGCTCGTGCACCGGGTGCGGCAGTTGCTGCAGCGTCCGCAAGCCGCGCATACCGCGGCGACGCTGGCCGCGCAGCTGGCGCTGTCGCCGCGCACGCTGCACCGCCAGCTGCGCGCCGAGGGCAGCAGCCTGCAGGCGCTGAAGGACGAGGTGCGCCAGACGCGCGCCTGCGAGCTGCTGCTGCGCACGCCCTGGCCGATCGCGCGCGTCGCCCGCGCCACCGGCTTTCGCAATGACAAGAGCTTCAGCCGCGCGTTCCGCCACTGGACCGGCAGCAGCCCGGAGGCGTTCCGGCGCCAGGCCCAGCCGTGACGCCTCAGCCGCCTTCCGCCCACAGGCCCGGCAACGCCGCCATGTGCTCGAACGCCTGCCGCGCCCCGGCATCCAGCAGCGGCTGCGCGTCCGCGCCCGGCGGGCAGTAGGCCCAGACGGTGGCGCCGGCCGCGACGCCGGCCTGCACGCCGATCGGCGTGTCCTCGATCACCAGGCAGCGCCCGGGCGCCACGCCCAGCGATGCCGCGGCGGTCAGGTACACATCCGGAAAGGGCTTGCTGCGCGGCAGTTCATGACCGCTGAACACCTGGCGGCCGAACCAGGCGGCGAGGCCCACCTTGTCCAGTTGCAGCACCAGCTTGCCGCGGTCGGCGCCCGACGCCACGGCGATGCGACCGGCGGTGGCGCGATGCGCCGCGCGCACCGCGTCCAGCGCGCCCGGTACCGCCTGCAGGTGCAGGCGCAGCAGTTCGTCACGGCGGGCGTAGAAGTCCGCCATCCAGGCGTCGGTCAGCGGCCGGCCGGTGCGCGCCTCGATCAGCGCCGCCTGGCTGCGCACCGTGCGGCCGACGAAGTGGCGCATGCACTCCTCGATGCTCATGTCCCAGCCGCCGGCGGCCAACCGGTCGCGCAGCACGCCGTGGGTGATGGCTTCGCTGTCGACCAGCACGCCGTCGCAGTCGAACAGGATGGCTTCAAACTTCATGTCTGGCTGGGATGGGACGGTCCGAAGTGCCTGCGTCCCCAACGGCCCGCCGGCGGTTTTCAGGCACCCGTCCGGTGCGCGAGTTCAGGCCTGGCCCTTGTCGGCCGCGCGGCGCGCGCGGTGCGCCTCGTAGCTCTCGATGGGCGCGCCCTGCTGCTGCCATTCGCTGAAGCCGCCATGGATGTGGGCGACGTTGGTCATGCCCATCTCCTGCAGCGCCCTGGCCGCCAGCGCGCTGCGCCAGCCGCCGGCGCAGAACAGGATGTACTCCTTGCTGTCGTCGCCGAACACGGGCCGGTAGTAGGGCGAGTCCGGATCAACCCAGAATTCCAGCATGCCACGCGGCGCGCTGACGGCGCCGGGCACCGTGCCCTTGCGCTCCAGTTCGCGCACGTCGCGGATGTCGACCAGCTGCGCCTGCGGGTCATCGATCCGCGCACGCGCCTGCGCGACGCTGTAGGTCGTGACCTGCGCCAGCGCTTCCTCGACCAGCGCGCGGGATCCCTTGGTGATGGGCATGGAAGAACTCCTCAGGTTGAGCGTTGAGCGTTGAGCGTTGAGCGTTGAGCGTTGAGCGTTGAGCGTTG
>CAZHSD010000010.1:0-116271 GCA_964534975.1 uncultured Ottowia sp.
ACGGGCCGCGCGCGCCAAGCCGGCGGCCCAGCGGCGGGCAGCACCCAGGACGGCGCGCCAGGCGGCGCCCAGGGCAGGCAAGAAAGCCGGCGGCAAGGCCAGGCCGCGCCGCTGAAGCGCCCCGCTCAGCCCCGCGGTGTGGGCTGGAACACCAGGGCCTGGTAGCGCTGCTTGGCGCGGCGCGTGAACTCGTTGGTGTGGCTGGTGCCGACGGCGCTGGCGTCGACCGGCGATCCGCTGGCGTCGAGCGGAAAGACCACCCGGCGCGCGACGGCCACCGCCTCGTCGCTGACCAGGCCGTCGGGCGAGAACGATTCGCGCACCTTGTCCAGCGCCGCCAGGTAGATGGCGCGGTCGCCGTACATGTGCGCCTCCGGCACCGCGCGCACGATATCGCTCGGACCGGCGGTCTGCAGCCACTTGAGCGAACGCACCACGGCATTGGTCAGCGCCTGCACGGTGCGCGGAAAGCGCTGCACGAAATCCTGCCTGGCGTACAGGCAGCTGCCCGGCATCGGACCGCCGTACAGCTGCTGCGTGCCGCGCAGCGAGCGCGTGTCCGCCAGCACCCGCAGTTCGCCGCGAAACTCGAGCATGCTGATCACCGGCTCGACATTGGCGATGGCATCGATGCGGCCTTCGCGCAGCGCCACCGCCGCCGCGGTGGTGTTGCCGACCTTGACGAATTCCACCTCGCTGCTCGGCACCCCGGCGCGTGCCAGCACCATGCGGGCAAACCAGTGCGTGGACGACTCCATGGCCGAAATGCCGATGCGCCGGCCCTTGAGCTGGGCGGCATCGCGAACCTCCGGCAGGCGCACGCTGACACCGAACACCAGCTGCGGCGCACGGCTGAGAAACACGAAGGCCCGGCAGCCCAGGCCGCGCCGGTGCATCACCAAGGGGTGCTCGAAGCCGCCGGCCGCGACGTCTGCGTTGCCCTGCATCAGCGACTGCTGCGCCAGCACGCTACCGGCGTGGTCCTGCAGTTCGACCTCCAGGCCTTCGGCCTTGAAATACTGCAATTGCTCGGCCAGCGCCAGCGGCAGGTAATTCAGCGCGGTCTTGCCACCCACCGCCAGCCGCACCCGCGCGCGTTCCGGCGACTCCTGCGCCTGCGCCACCGCCGCCGCACCCAGCAAGGCCGGCAAGCCGGCCAGCAGGCGGCGGCGCGACAGCAATGCAGCGGGGTCGATCGAAGCGGGCACGATGGCAGCAAGGTGAACCAATCAACGGCCAAAGGTAATCGACCCCGCTGCACCGCGCATCGGGACCTGCCCGCATCGGGTTTGTCATTAGATTCAGCCGAACATAAGAAGCACTTCGCATCGGGCGTGACACGCAGTTACGACGAAACCGTGTCGCCCTCCGCTTTCAGCGCCAGCCGAGCAGAAAAATGGCCAGATTGAGCCCGAAGGCCAGCGTCCAGACCAGGCTGCGCAGGGTCGGCCTGCCGGCCACGTAGGCCGCGATGAAACCGAGACGGCACAGCACCCACAGTACGGCCAGCAAATCCAGCCGAGCCTGCGGCACGCCAAGCTGCAGCGCCACCAGCACCGCGCCGATGAAGAACGGCAGGGCCTCGAAGCTGTTGGCCTGGGCGGCGTTGGCGCGTGCACGCCAGTCGCCCTGGCGCGCCAGCCAGCCGCGCGGATCGGCGTTGTCGTAGCCGCCCTGGCTGCGCGGCGTGCGAAAGCTGCCCCATTTGGCGATGTAGGCGCACAGCAGGGGCAGCAACGCGGCGGCCAGCATGCACCAGTGGGCCATGCTGAGGCCCGTGGCGGTGGTGGGTGGGTTCATGATGGATCGCCCCTCTCGTCTGGTCAGATAGGCTGGGATGCGCCGGCACCTGCGTTATTGGTCCGAAAGCGGAAAACTTGAAAACAGCCGGACGCAGAGGACGCAAAGATCTCGCAAAGAACGCAAAAAAGATGCGGATCGAATGCTTGCCGAAGCCAGGGTTCAACCCCATGCTCCGCTGCCGATCAGGAAGCCAGCGGCACGACTCTTTTGCGTCCTCTGGGCCCGATTTGTTCACATGGCTTCCAGGCTCTCGACTTTCCGATCAGATTTTCAGCGCCGATCGACCAGCGCGTGCGCGATGGTGCCCAGGTCGACGTACTCCAGTTCGCTGCCGGCAGGCACGCCGCGCGCCAGCCGCGTCACCGTCAGGCCACGGCTCTTGAGCAGCTGGCCGATCACGTGCGCCGTGGTCTCGCCCTCGGCGGTGAAGTTGGTGGCCAGGATCACCTCCTGCACCACGCCATCGGTGGCGCGCTCGATCAGTTTCTGCACCCCGATGTCGCGCGGGCCCACGCCGTCCAGCGGACTGATCCGGCCCATCAGCACGAAGTAGCGGCCCTTGAACGCCGCGGTGCGCTCCAGCGCCGCCTGGTCGGCCGGCGTCTCGACCACGCACAGCTTGCTGGCGTCGCGCTGCGGGTCGCGGCAGGTGACGCAGACCTCGCGCTCGGTGAAGGTGTGGCACTGGGTGCAATGCCGGACCTGCTCAATGGCTTGCTGCAGCGCGCGCGCCAGCAGCTGCGCGCCCTCGCGGTCGTGCTGCAGCAGGTGGAAGGCCATGCGCTGCGCCGAGCGCACGCCGACGCCGGGCAGGCGCCGCAGCGCCTGGATCAGGGTGTCGAGGGCATGAACGTCGCTCATGACGAATGACGAAATGACTTCGCCGCTGACGCGGCTTCAATGACGAAATGATCTGGCATCCGTCATCGCGCGCAGCGCCGTCATCGACGGCCGCAGGCCGAGGTCATTTCGTCATCGGATCAGAAGGGAAATTTCATTCCCGGCGGCAGCCCCGGCATGCCGGCCGGCATCAGCTTGCCCATCTTCTCGGCCGACACTTCCTCGGCCTTGCGCACGGCGGCGTTGAAGGCCGCGGCGACCAGGTCCTCCAGCAGGTCCTTGTCGTCGGCCAGCAGGCTGGGGTCGATGGTGACGCGTTTGACGTCGTGCTTGGCGGTCATCAGCACCTTCACCAGGCCGGCGCCGGATTCGCCCTCGACTTCCAGCAGGGCGAGTTCGTCCTGCGCCTTCTTCAGGTTGTCCTGCATGGCCTGGGCCTGCTTCATCAGGCCGGCGAGTTGTCCTTTGTTGAACATCGGGTTCCTTCTTTCAAAGCTTGGCGGCATCAAAGCGGCTTGATGCTCCCGGGGACGATTTTCGCCCCAAACTCGCGCATCATCTCCTGCACGAAGGGATCGGCGAGCAGCAGCGCCTCGGCCGCCTTCATGCGCTGCGCGGCGGCAATGGCGTTGCGGCGCGACGGGCTGTCGGCGACGGCGCCGGTGTCGATCCGCAGACGCACCGCGTGGCCGGCCTCGGCCAGCGCCGCCTGCAGCCGCTCGCGCGCAGCCGAGTTGGCGAGCGACTCGCTCTCGGTGCGCAGCGTCCACTCGTTGCCGTCGCGCGCCACCAGCTGCGACTGCAGCGCCAGCTCGCGCACCAGGGCCGTCACCAGATCGCGCGTGACCAGGTCCTGCACCAGCGCGTGCCAGAAATCACCTTCGTCGGATGGCGGCAAGGCGCCGGGTTCCGGCGCTGTCCGACGCGGCGGCGCCACTTCCGCGGTGGTCTCGCGCACCTTGATGGCCAGCACCTGCGCGGCTTGAATCGCGGCTGGCGCGGCATCGGCAGGCATCGCTGCGGCGGCCGGTGCCGCCTCGGGCGCCGGCTCCGGCTCACGCACCGGCAAGACCTGGACGGCAATGCGCTGGGGGGGCGGCTGCCACGACGCAGCCTGATCGGCAGCGACCGCTTCGGGCACCGCGGCCTCGGGCATGGCCATCCCGGCATCGTCGCCGCCATTCGCGGCTGGCCGCACCGGCGCCTCGGATGCCGGTGCGGGTGCCCCGAGCAGATCGATGCCGACCTCAGCAGACGCGGCGGTGTTGGCCGCCTCAGCGATTTTCAGCGTTTTTTTTTCCGCCTCGCCAGCGCTGACCGGACCCGGCTTGAAGGGCAGCAGGCGCAGCAGCACCATGGTCAGGCCGGCATACTCGTCCGGCGCCAGCCCCAGCTCGGCGCGGCCGTGGATGCACAGGCTGTACAGCAGTTGGGTCTCGTCGGCGGGCATCAGCGCAGCCAGACGGGCCGTCTCCGGCGCGTCGGGGTCGGCCTCGTCGACGGCCAAGTCGGGCACCGCCTGACGCACCGCCATGCGCTGCAGCACGGCGGCCATGTCCTCCAGCACGGTCGAGGCCGACTGGCCCGCCGCGCGCAGCTGCTCGGACAGCTCGACCACCGCCTTGCCGTCGCCCGCCGCCAGCGCACCGATCAGGCTGAACACGACGCTGCGGTCGACGCTGCCCAGCATGCGGCCCACCGTGTCCTCGTCGAGCCGGCCGGAGCCGAAGGCGATCGCCTGGTCGGTCAGCGACAGCGCGTCGCGCATCGAGCCGCGCGCCGCCCGCGCCAGCAGGCGCAGCGCCTGCGGTTCGGCCGGCACCTGCTCCGACACCAGCACCCGCGCCAGGTAGTCCAGCATCACCTCGGGCGCCAGCGGACGCAGGTTGAACTGCAGGCAGCGGCTCAGCACCGTCGGCGGCACCTTCTGCGGGTCGGTGGTCGCCAGCACGAACTTCAGGTATTCCGGCGGCTCCTCCAGCGTCTTCAGCATGGCGTTGAAGGCGTGGTTCGACAGCATGTGCACTTCGTCGATCATGAAGACCTTGAAGCGCCCCTGCACCGGCTTGTAGACCGCCTGCTCCAGCAGGCCCTGCACCTCGTCCACGCCGCGGTTGCTGGCGGCATCGAGCTCGGTGTAGTCGACGAAGCGGCCGCCGTCGATCTCGGTGCAGGCCGCGCACACGCCGCACGGCGTGGCGGTGATGCCGCCCTGCCCGTCGGCGCCGGTGCAGTTGAGCGACTTGGCCAGGATGCGCGACACCGTGGTCTTGCCGACGCCGCGCGTGCCGGTGAACAGGTAGGCGTGGTGCAGGCGCTGCTGCGTCAGCGCGTTGCCGAGCGCCTGCACCACGTGTTCCTGGCCCACCATCTCGCCGAAATTGCGCGGTCGGTATTTGCGCGCCAGCACCAGATAGGACATGCGCCGGATTCTACGGGGCGCGGGTGGCAGCGCCCGGAATTAGAGGATGTGCTCTGAAACCGGCGCTTAGGGACCGAACCGGTGTTCTTTCATCGGCAAACAGGGTATGCTGCACCGCAACATAAGCCGTGGATCGCCTGCATGCGTAATGCTGGCCTCGATGCAGCGACACCACTGCCGGTATCACGTCAGAAGCCATGCAGCAACACTTTGACGATCCGGACCTATCCGTCCTGGCAGCCACGGTGGCCGACGCCGACCCGCGGGCTGCCGCGCTGGCGCAGACGCTGTCCGACTGCTGCCATCCGCGCGCCGAACGCTTGGTCGCGCGCCTGCTCGACTGCCACAACCCGGACCAACTGGCCGTGCTGCGCGGCGAGGTGCTGAATCTGCTGGCGCTCAGCTTCGGGCTGGCCGAAGCAATGCGCCGCCTGCAGGCACTACAATAGATCGCGACGGGCCTTCCCGCATGGTGAAGGAGCCAACCGGGTCAGGTGGGGAACCAAGCAGCCCTAACTTTGGAGTCAGTGCCGGGGTCAAGGCTCGTCACCCTTACCCCCGATTTCCCTTTCAGGCGTCCACCGGCCGGGCGCCCGTGTCGCAGCGCATCGTCGGCGCAAGCCCTGGCCGGCCATTCTTGTCACCCGACGCCGCCTGAACTCGGCGCCGGGCCACTGTCGGGCGCTGCCTCTCGCGTTCCGTTCTTCGCGCCAACCGCGCGGTTTGACGACGCTCCCCTCGCCGACCGACCTTTTGCCGACAGACCAGCGCGGTCTTGATCACCCAATCTTGACACCGCACCGAAAATGAATGATCATTCAGTCATTATCAGAAAACCCAAAGGACGGCAGTCGAGCGGCTGCCGGCGCTGAAAACCATCCACGGAAGACACAAGACATGCAACTCAAGGGCAAGACGGCCGTCGTCACGGGCGGCGCTTCGGGCATCGGTCGCGCCACGGCGCAGAAGCTGGCAGATGCGGGCGCGCAGGTGCTGATCGGCGACCTCAACATCACGGCCGGCGAGGCGGTGGCGGCCGAGATTCGCGCCGGCGGCGGGCAGGCCGACGCCCTGCGGCTCGATGTCACCGACCTCGACTCGATCGCCAGCTTCCGCGCCGAGGTCGACAGGCGCTCGCCGCGCGTCGACATCGTCGTCAACGTCGCCGGCTGGGGCAAGATCCAGCCCTTTCTCGAGAACTCACCGGACTTCTGGCGCAAGGTGATCGACCTCAACCTGATGGGCCCGGTGGCGGTGACGCACGCCTTCCTGGGCGGCATGATCGAGCGCCAGCAAGGCGGCAAGATCGTCACCGTGTCGAGCGACGCCGGCCGGGTCGGCAGCCTGGGCGAGACCGTGTACTCGGGCGCCAAGGGCGGCGCCATCGCGTTCAGCAAGAGCCTGGCGCGCGAAGTGGCGCGACACAACATCACCGTCAACTGCGTCTGCCCCGGCCCCACCGCCACGCCGCTGCTGGCCGCCGTGCCCGAAAAGCACCAGGAGGCCTTCGTCCGCGCCACGCCGATGCGGCGCCTGGCCCGGCCCGAGGAAATCGCCGACGCCGTGCTGTTCTTCGCCACCGAGCAATCGTCCTTCGTCACCGGCCAGGTGCTCAGCGTGAGCGGCGGACTGACGATGGCCGGATAGGGCGCGGCCCGAGCGGGATCCGACGGCACATGACGACCTCCCCCATCCAGCTGCACATCGACGGCGGCATCGCCGTGGCGACGCTGACGCGCCCACCGGTGAATGCCATCGACGACGCCTGGGTGGCGCGGCTGGATGCCATCGTCGACGAGATCGAGGCGCATGAAGACGTCCGCGTGCTGTGGATCCGCAGCAGCGGCCGCGTCTTTTGCGCCGGTGCCGACCTGGCGCTGATGCGCGAGCGTTTCGCCAGCACCGAGGGGCGCGCGCGCATGGTGGCGCTGACGCGCCGGATGCAGCAGGTGTTTGCCCGCATCGAACGCAGCCCGCGGGTGTCGATTGCCGAGCTCGGCGGCGCCGCGCTCGGCGGCGGTCTTGAGCTCGCGCTGGCCTGCGACATCCGGATCGCGGCCGAGAGCGCCAGGCTCGGGCTGCCCGAGGCCGGGCTGGGACTGCTGCCCGGCGCCGGCGGCACGCAGCGCCTGACGCGCATCTGCGGCGACGCGGTGGCGCGCCAGCTGATCCTGGGCGCCGAAGTCATCGATGGCAGGCGGGCCGTGGCGCTCGGCCTGGTGCAGCACTGCGCGCCGGCGGCCGAGCTGGAGGATGCGGCGCGAGCCCAGGCCGAACGCATCGCGGCGGTGCCGGCGGCGGCGCTGGCTGCGTGCAAGCGCTGCATCACGGCGGCCGTGGACGGTCTGGAGGACGGTTACGAAGCCGAAGTCCAGGGCACCGCCATGCTGTATGCGCACCCGCCGACACAGGCACTGATTCGCAAGTTCCTGGGAAGCTGAAACGAAAGGATCCCCATGTTCCACGACCAGACCTGGCTCGACTGGCCGTTTCTCGAGCCGCACCATCGGACGCTGGCGCGGCAGCTGGAAGCGTGGTGCGAGCGCGAGCTGAGCCAGGACCACCCGGCCGACACCGACGCCGCCTGCCGCGACCTGGTACGCCGGCTGGGTGCGGCGGGCTGGCTCAAGTACGTGATCGGCGGCGTCGAATGGGGCGCCAGCGGCGACACCATCGACACCCGGGCCTTGTGCCTGCTGCGCGAGACGCTGGCGCGCCATGCGGGCCTGGCCGACTTCGCGTTCGCCATGCAGGGCCTGGGTTCGGGCGCGCTCACGCTGTACGGCACGCCGGCGCAGAAGCAGCGCTACCTGGCGCCGGTCGGCAGGGGCGAGGCGCTGCCCGCCTTCGCCCTGTCGGAGCCGAACTCCGGCTCCGACGTCGCCGCGATGGAATGCGCGGCGCGGCTGGACGGCGAGCACTACGTGCTCGATGGCGAGAAGACCTGGATCTCCAACGGCGGCATCGCCGACTTCTACGTGGTGTTCGCGCGCACCGGCGAAGCACCGGGTTCGCGCGGCCTGTCGGCCTTCGTCGTCGAGGCCGGCACCCCCGGCCTGGAGATCGCCGAACGCATCGAGGTGATCGCGCCGCATCCGCTGGCGCGACTGCGTTTCACGGACTGCCGCATCCCGGCGGCGCAGCGGCTGGGCGAGCCCGGCCAGGGCTTCAAGATCGCGATGCAGGTGCTGGACATCTTCCGCACCTCGGTGGCGGCGGCGGCGCTCGGATTCGCCCGGCGCGCGCTGGCCGAGGCGCTGCAGCGCGCCAGCACGCGCCGGATGTTCGACCAGGTGCTGGCGGACTTCCAGATCACGCAGTCCAAGCTGGCCATGATGGCGACCGGCATCGACAGCGCGGCGCTGCTGACCTACCGCGCCGCCTGGCGGCGCGACCAGGGCCAGAGCGTGACGCGCGAGGCGGCGATGGCCAAAATGCACGCCACCGAGACCGCGCAGCGGGTGATCGATGCCGCGGTGCAGATGTGGGGCGGCATCGGCGTCGTCTCGGAGCACCCGGTCGAGCGCCTGTACCGAGAGATCCGCGCCCTGCGCATCTACGAGGGCGCCACCGAGGTGCAGCAGCTGATCATCGCGCGGCAGACGCTCAAGGCGTTCGCGGCCGACCAGGCCGTCCTCGAGCCCGCCTGAGCACATCTCGGGCCGCCGCTCGATGACCCCGATATCGAACCATCCCCCATTCTTGCAAAAGGAAAAACCATGAAGACTTTCAACGGCGCCAGCTACCGTGCCGAGCACTTCCTGTGGGAAGTCGAGGACGGCATCGCCACCCTGACGCTCAACCGCCCCGAGCGCAAGAACCCCCTCACCTTCGACTCCTACGGCGAGTTGCGCGACCTGTTCCGCGAACTGCGCTACTCGCGCGACGTCAAGGTGGTGGTGCTGCGCGGCGCCGGCGACAACTTCTGCTCGGGCGGCGACGTGCACGAGATCATCGGCCCGCTGGTGCGCATGCAGGAGGACGGCGACATGCCGGGCCTGCTGGAGTTCACGCGCATGACCGGCGACGCGGTGATCGAGATGCGCCACTGCCCGCAGCCGATCATCGCCGCCGTCGACGGCATCTGCGCCGGCGCCGGCGCGATCCTGGCCATGGCCTCCGACCTGCGCATCGGCACCGCGCGCGCCAAGACGGCGTTCCTGTTCGTGCGCGTCGGCCTGGCCGGCGCCGACATGGGCGCCTGCGCCATCCTGCCGCGCCTGATCGGGCATGGCCGCGCCTCGGAGCTGCTCTACACCGGCCGCGTGATGACGGCCGAGGAAGGCGAGCGCTGGGGTTTCTTCAACCAGCTGGTGGCGCCGGAGGAGTTGGGCGCACAGGCCCAGGCGCTGGCGCGCGAACTGGCGGCGGGACCGACCTTCGCCCATGGCATGACCAAGAAATGCCTGGAGCAGGAGTGGAACATGGGCATTGCCGAAGCCATCGAAGCCGAGGCGCAGGCGCAGGCCATCTGCATGCAGACGCGCGACTACGGTCGCGCCTATCACGCCTTCGTCGACAAGCGCAGGCCAGAATTCCAGGGCGACTGAGGCCCAGCACGTGAGGCATGCCTGGCGCCGGCACGCCGCCGCCAACGAGCAGGTGCCGGTGCCGTACGGCGCCGGCCCTCGCCATCGCGCGAGCCGCGCTCGTTCATGCGGTGCCGATGCGGCGCGGCGCCGCGGGCAGCCCCTAGAATGGCCGCCAACGGGACAGGCGTTCGGCTTGCGCCGACAGCGGGTCGATTGGAGAAGTTCGGATTCATGGTGGTCAAGGTAGTCAGCAAGATCGAAGTCCCGGAGCTGGTCGCCAAGCGCCAGGCGCAGATCATTCGTGCGGCGGTGGCGCTGTATGGCAGGCAGGGCTACCACGTCACCACGATTCGCGAGGTGGCGCAACTCGCCGGCGTCAGCGTCGGGCTGATCTACCAGTACGTGGCGGACAAGGAAGACGTGCTGTTCCTCGCCCTCACCGACGTGCTCGACTCCTATCTGAGCGAGATCCCGCGCGCGCTGGCCGGGCTGGTCAACCCGATGGAGCGCTTCCACGCCGCCGTGCGCGCCTACGGCCACGTGATCGACGAGCGCATCGATGCGACGGTGCTCGTCTACCGCGAAACCAAGTCGTTGCGACGCGAGCGGCGCGACTTGATCAAGCAGAAGGAGATCGACAGCAACCGGCTGATCTCCGACTGCATCGAGCACTGCGTGCGCGAGCGCTTGTTCGAGGACATCGATGTCGAGCTGTTCACCTACCAGATCGTCATGTTCTGCCATGCCTGGGCATTGAAGTCCTGGCATTTCAAGGAACGCTACAGCATCGACGACTACGTCACGCGCGGAATCGCGCTGATGCTGAACCCGATCATGACGGCACGCGGCAAGCAGGCCGATCGCCGTGTGCGCGAAGCGCGCACCGACCCGACGCCGCCATAGCCGCGGTCCCGGCGCGCCGGGTGAACGCCTTCAGGCCGTGGCCAATGACGGCGCGCCACCCGAGCTCGATCCCGCGCCCAGCCAGCCGTCCAGCTTCTCGCCGTCTTCCAGCAGCTGCTGGCTGCCGCCCGCGTAGACGACCCGGCCGCGCTCCAGCACCAATGCGTCGCGGGTGATCGGCAGGATCTGGCGCGCATGCTGCTCGACCAGGATCACCGCCATGCTGCCGGCCGACACCATCTGGCGGATGATCTGCAGCAACTCCTGCACGATCAGCGGCGCCAGGCCTTCCAGCGGCTCATCGAGCAGCAGCACCTTCGGGTTCAGCATCAGTGCGCGGCCGATGGCAAGCATCTGGCGCTCGCCGCCGGACAACTGGGTACCCATGTTCGCGCGGCGCTCGCGCAGGCGCGGGAACACCTGGTAGATGCGCTCCAGCGTCCACTCACCGGGCCGGGCAACCACGGTGAGGTTCTCCTCCACGGTCAGCGAGGCAAACACGTCGCGCTGCTGCGGCACCCAGCCCAGACCCATCCGGGCGCGGCGGTGGCTGGCGACTCTGGTGATGTCCTGGCCCTCGAAGACGATCCGGCCGCGCCACAGGCGCGTTGCCGCCATCAGGGTGGCGAGCAGGGTGGTCTTGCCCATGCCGTTGCGGCCCAGCAGTGCCAGGCTGCTGCCGGCATCAAGGGAAAACGACAGGTCCTCCAGCACGATGGCGTCGCCATAGCCGGCCCAGACGTTCTCCATGCGCAGCAGCTCAGCCATCGGTTTCTCCCAGGTACACCTGCCGCACCAGCGGGTGGTGGGCAATGACCTGCGGCGTGTCCTCGAGCAGCAGCGAGCCCGAGACCAGGACCGAGATCCGCTCGGCAAAGCGGAACACCAGGTCCATGTCGTGCTCGATCAGCAGGATCGTGACCTCGCGCGGCAATTGCGCGATCACCTCGAACAGCTCCCGGCTCTCGCTGGTCGGCACGCCGGCGGCCGGCTCGTCCAGCAGCAGCACCTTGGGGCGCAGCGCCAGCGCCAGGGCGATCTCGATCAGGCGCTGGCGGCCGTACGCCAGGTTGCGCGTCAGCTCGTAGGCGTCGGACAGCAGCCCCAGCTGCTCGAGGACGGACGCCGCCTCGTCCACGGTGTCGGTCTGCCTGGCGAGCGGCCGCCACCAGCGGGCGCCATGACCCTGGCGCTCACTCACCGCCAGCGCCACCGATTCCAGCACCGTCATGTCGCTGAACAGCTGATTGATCTGGAACGTCCGCACCAGCCCGCGGCGACAGCGCTCGTGCTGCGCCATCCGCGTCACGTCCTGGTTCAGCAGGGTGACGCGGCCGGCGGTGGGCGCCAGGTAGCCGGTCAGCAGGTTGATCAAGGTCGTCTTGCCGGCGCCGTTGGGTCCGATCAGCGCGTGGCGCGCCCCCGCCTCGACCGACAGGCTGACGTGATCGGTGGCGACGAAGCCGCCGAACTTGCGCACCAGCTCGTGCGTCTGCAGGGCGATGCTCATGCGCTGCCCGTCGGCAGGCGCGCCTGCGCCCGATGACGCCGGGATTGCAGCCATTGCGCCGCCGTGCCCAGGATGCCGCCGCGGGCAAACATCACCAGCAGCACCAGCGCCAGGCCAAGCCAGAAGTGCCAGTACTGCGGATTGATGTCCGACAGCACGTGCTTGGCGACGATGAACACGATGGCGCCGATCAGCCCGCCGTAAAGCCGCCCCGTTCCGCCCAGGATCAGGATCAGCAGCAGGTCGGCGGAATTCGCGAAGCTGAGCACCGCCAGCGACACGAACTGGTTGGTCTGCGCCAGCAGTGCGCCGGCGACGCCGGCGTAGGCCGCGCCCACGGTGTAGATGGCCACCAGGCGGCGGTTGATCGACACGCCCAGCGCCGGCATGCGCTCGGCGTTCATCTGGATGCCGCGCAGACTCTGGCCGAATGGCGAATGCACCAGCCGGCGCGCCAGCCAGAACAGCACAAACAGCACCACCACCGAGTAGACGTAGCCGACGCGGCCGAACAGATCGAACTCGAACAGGCCCAGCACCGGCTTCACCTCGATGCCCGGAATGCCGTCCACGCCGCCGGTGATGTCGGTGAACTTGTTCGCCAGTTCGTACAGCATCAGCGCCACGCCCAGGGTCACCATCAGGCGCGCCAGTTCGGAGCCGCGCAACAGCAGGAAGCTGCTCAGAAAGCCCAGGATGGCCGCAAACAGCGCCGCCAGGGCCAGGCCCAGCAGCGGATCGCCCATGCCGTGCAGGCCCAGCAGGCCCACCGTGTAGGCGCCAACGCCGAAGAACGCCGCATGACCCAGCGAAATGATGCCGGCGTAGCCGAAGATCAGATCCAGCGAGAGCGCGAACAGGCTGGTGATCGCGATCTGGCTAAGCAGCAGGTAGTTGCCCGGAAACAGGAAGTACGCCGCGATCGGCAGGCACCAGAACAGGTACTCCAGCGGCCGCCAGCGCACGCCACCGCCGAAGCGCCGGGACACCGCCTGCACCTGCGCCGAGCGCACCGGCGCCGCATCGGCCAAAGGCGCGGTCGCCATGGCATCCGGCCTAGCCATGGTCGCGCCCGAACAGGCCTTGCGGCCGATAGATCAGGATCGCCACCATGATGGCGTAGATGATGAAGGCACCGATCTGCGGCACGTAGTACCTGCCCGCGACGTCGGCGACGCCCAGCAGCAGCGCGGCATAGAGCGAGCCCAGGATGCTGCCGGAGCCGCCGACCGTGACGACGATGAGGAAGTAGACCAGGTACTTGACGGCAAACTCCGGATCCATGCCGAGGATCTCGACGCCCAGCGCGCCGCCCAGGCCGGCCAGGCCCGAACCGAGCGCAAAGGTCAGCATGAAGACCCGATCGACATCGATGCCCAGTCCGCGCGCCGTGCGCTGGTTGTCCACCGCGGCGCGCAGGCGGGCGCCAAAGGAGGTGCGGATGATCGACCACTGCAGCAGCAGCGCCAGCAACAGCCCGACCACGATCAGGAACAGGCGATACGCGCCGACGTCCAGTCCCAGCAGCCGCACCTGACCGGTGAGGAAGGCCGGCAGTTGCAAAGGCTGCTGCCGGGCGCCGAAGAAATAGTGGGCGATCGACACCGCCATGAACACCAGGCCGAGCGAGAACAGCACCTGGTCGAGCGGCGAGGCCTCGTACAGGCGCCGGTACAGCAGGCGCTCCAGGATCACCCCGACCACCGCCGGCACCAGCACCGCGAACGGAATGGTGGCCAGGAACGGCATGCCGTAGGCGTTCAGCAGGACGGTGCAGACGTAGCCGCCCACCATCGCGAACACGCCGTGCGCCAGGTTGACGAAGTTCATCAGGCCCAGCGTGACCGAGAGGCCGACGCTGGTCAGGAACAACAGCATGCCGAAGGCGATGCCGTCAAAGACGATCGTCATGGATCACCCGTGTCCACGCGTGCCTGCGCCCCGCGGCGGCCAATCGCCGTCAGTCGCCCGCCTTGCCGGGATCCTTGACCGCCTCGACGGTGTCAAACTCGGTGTTCTGCAGCACCCCGTCCACCCGCTCGGTCTTGCGGATGTAGATGTTCTGCACGATGTCGCGCGTTTGCGCGTCGATCTCCACCGGCCCGCGCGGACTGGTCCACTTCATGCCCTTGGCGGCGGCGACGAAGGCATCGGCGCTGGCATCGCCCTTGGTCTGCTCCAGCACCTTGTAGATCAGCTGCATGCCGTCATAGCCACCGACGGCCATGAAGTTCGGGCGATCCTTCGGAAACGCCTTGCGGTAGGCCGCGACAAAGGCCTTGTTCTCGGGTGAATCGTGCGCGTCCGAGTAGTGGAACGAGGAGATCACGTCCACCGCGGCGTCGCCCAGCGCGGCCAGTTCGTTCTCGTCGGTCATGTCGCCGGTGGCCAGCAGCCGGATGCCGGCCTTGTCCAGTCCGCGCTCCTTGAAACCCTTCATCAGCGCCACGCTGGAGCTGCCCGGCGGCACGAAGAAGAAGGCGGCGTCGGGCTTGGCATCGCTGATGCGCGACAGGTAGGCGGCGTAGTCGGCGGTATCCACCGGCGTGCGCACTTCACCGACGATCTTTCCACCCAGGCTCTTGAAGGTCTTCTGGAACTGAACCTCGGAGTCGTGCCCCGGCCCGTAGTCGGCCACCAGTGTGTAGACGTTGCGGATGTTGTTGGCGTAGGCCCAGCGCGCCAGCGGCGCCGCCACCTGCGGCAAGGTCATCGAGGTGCGGACGATGTTGGGCGACTTCTCGGTGACCGAGGAGGTTGCCGCATTCATCACCACCATCGGCACCTTGCCCTGCGTGGCCACCGGCGCGGCGGAGAAGGCGTTCGGCGTCAGATCGTATCCGGCCAGGATGTCGACCTTGTCGTTGACCAGAAACTCCTGCGACAGGCGGCGCGCGATCGCCGGGGCGATGCCGGTGTCGTCCTTGACCAGCAGCTTGATCTTGCGGCCAGCCACCGTATCGCCGTGCTCGGCGATGTACAGATCGATGCCATGCTTGATCTGCTTGCCGTAGTCGGCAAACGGCCCCGACATCGACAGCACCAGGCCGATGGTCAGGTCCTTGGCCTGCGCGGCGCCGAAGGCCGTCAATGCGCCCACCACCATGGCCGCGTGGATCAATTTACCGATGAATCTCATGGTCGTCTCCTTGGCAAAGCTTGAAGGTTGCCCCATCCGGGCCGATGCGCCCAGGCCATGACATCCAGGTGAAGGCCGGCCCGGTGACTGAATGATCATTCATTGCTCAGCAGGTGTCAAGCCTCTACAGTACATCAATCACGGGATCGCCCGCCAGCGCCGCGGCTGACGCGCCGCCGTCCAACCCATGCGGTCTGGAAGCCGCTATCGGCGCGGCTCCAGATCCGAATCCACTTGCCGTTGGCGGCGGTTCAACTCGAACGGCGACAGCGCGAGCAGCATGGTCAGCGCGCCCGAGAGCATCATCATGATCCAGAAGATGAAGAAGGTGACGGTATAGACGGCCGGCCGCGACCAGTTGACGCTTTCACCGAACAGCGTCAGCGATTGCGGGTCGAGCACCGCGAACACCATCATCTCCAGCACGGCGGCGACCAGAAACGCCGGCCAGGCTATCCACATCAATCGTTCACGCAGCATGGAAGTTCCCAAGGGGTTGTGCTGGATGCGGTCAACGCGCGGGCGCTGCCGCTGAGGCGGCGGGTGCCGCCGGCCTGGCCACCCCGCCGGTGGCGGCGTGGTTGCGCGCCTGCAGGGCGGGCGCCAGTTCCGACGCCTCGCCGGCCTGGGCCGCGCCGGACTGGGGCGACTGCCGCACGGCATCGGAGTACACGGGATCGGGCCGGCTGATGGCCAGGTAGATGGTGAAAAAGGACGCCAGCACCACCACCAGCGGCCCGCCGACCACCAGCCACATGATGCGATGCCTCCACCAGGGCCCCGAATGGGCCTCAGGGTCGCGGGGACGGGGGGAAACGTTCATGCTCAGCCTACCTCGGCACCATGAAGACCGACTTCTCGCGCACGGCGCCCAAATCCGGCGAATCGACGTTGAAGTGGATCTCGTGCGAACCCGGCTTGGTCGCACCCCAGGGCAGCTGCAGGCGCACCGAAACCCATTTCGACTCCGCACCGCCGACGCTCACGCTGCGCTCGGTGACCAGTTCCAGCCCCGGCAGGCCCTCCACCGAGAGCCCGAAGCTGCGCTCCTGCTCGGTGGCGTTCATGACCTGGATGCGGTAGATGTTCTCGATCTTGCCGCCGTCGACGATGCGCGCCAGGGTGGCGCGATCGCGCACGATGTCGACCTTGAACGGCGTGCGCAGGAACAGGCTGGTGATCAGCGCGATGGTCACGGCCGCCAGGATGGTCGAATAGATCAGCACGCGCGGGCGCAGCACGTGGCGCAGGATCTGGCGCCCGCCCCAGCCCTGCTCCAGCGCATGCTCGGTGGAATAGCGGATCAGCCCGCGCGGGTAGCCGACCTTGTCCATCACCTCGTCGCAGACGTCGATGCAGGCGGCGCAGCTGATGCATTCGTACTGCAGGCCGTTGCGGATGTCGATGCCGGTCGGGCACACCTGCACGCACAGCGTGCAGTTGACGCAGTCGCCCAGGCCCAGCTCCTTGGGGTCGGCCCGCTTGGAGCGCGAGCCGCGCGGCTCGCCGCGCCTGGCGTCGTAGGTGACGATCAGCGTGTCCTTGTCGAACATCGCGCTCTGGAAGCGCGCGTAGGGGCACATGTACTTGCACACCTGCTCGCGCATGAAGCCGGCATTGCCGTAGGTGGCGAAGCCGTAGAAGAAGATCCAGAAGGTCTCCCACGGCCCCAGCGACCAGCTCAGCACGTGGCCGGCCAGCTCGCGGATCGGCGTGAAGTAGCCGACGAAGGTGAAACCGGTCCACAGGCCGACGGCGATCCACAGCGCCTGCTTGCCGCTCTTGCGCAGCAGCTTGTTGGCCGACATCGGCGCCGCATCCAGCCGCATGCGCGCGACCCGGTCGCCCTCCAGCTTGCGCTCGATCCACAGGTAGATCTCGGTGTACACGGTCTGCGGACAGGCATAGCCACACCATTGGCGTCCGGCCACCGCGGTGAACAGGAACAGCAGCAACGCCGAGATGATCAGGATGCCCGACAGGTAGATCACGTCCTGCGGGTACAGCACCAGGCCGAAAATGTAGAAGCGCCGCGCCTCCAGGTCGAACAGCATCGCCTGGCGGCCGCTCCACTGCAGCCACGGCATGCCGTAGAAGAAGATCTGCGTGGCGAAGACGAAGAACCAGCGCCACTTGGCGAACAGGCCGGTGACGCTGCGTGGATAAACCTTCTTCTGCGCCTGGTACAGCGACACCATCACCTCGTCGCCGGCGGCAGCGGCGGCGGGTTGGCTCGGCGGGGATGATTTGCTCACGACCGGAAGTCCATCGATAGGCGAGCGCGAGAGTCTAGTGCTCCCGCACAGCGCAAGCGGCGATCGACGCCTATCACCCTACCGCCGCTCCGTTCAATGGCGCCCGATGCACGCCGGCACGCCAGGCTGCGCACGGAACCAATCGAGTCGGCGCCCAAGAGAGCCTTTGTGCGTTGCCGGCGGCCCACCCGATCAAGGGTCAAACCAGGCTGACCTCCACCCGCCGCGCCTGGGCGCCGGCCCCGGCATCGATGTTCTCGGGCTTCTTCAGATCGATCCGGTCCTCGGCCACGCCCAGCGCCTTGAGTTGGTCGCGCACCGCGAAGGCGCGCTGCTTGGCCAGTTCCTCGTTCTGCGCCGCGTTGCCGCTGCTGTCGACGAAGCCGCTCACCACGGCCGTCTTGCCCGCCTGCACGCCGCTGACCACCTCGGCCAGCGCCTTGTCGGCACCGGCGGCAATGTCGGCCTTGCCGGTGGCGAAGAAGAACTTCACCACGCCATTCTCGACCACCACCGACGCGGCATCCGCCTCGCCAGCCGCCGGCGCCGCAGCGGTCGCCGGTGAAGCCGCCGTCGCGGAAGTTGCCGCCGTCGCGGGAGTTGCCGCCGCGGCAGGAGCTGTCGCCGCGGTCGGTGCGGCGGCCGGCGTGGCGCCCGTCACGCCGCCGCCCTTGCCCCAGACATAGGCGGTGAGCACCTTCATCTGTTCCGGCGTGAACTTCGATTCCCAGGCCGGCATCACGCCGGTCTTGCCCTCGTTGATCATCTTGACGATGTGCGCCTCGATCACCGGGCCATGCATAAACACCCCGCTGGTCAGGTCGGGCGCGCCGAGCGCCTGGTTGCCCTTGCCGTCGGGGCCATGGCAAGCCGCGCAGACCATGAACTTGTCGCGCCCCAGGTTGGCGCGCACCGAATCGTGCGGCGCCTTGGACAGGCTCAGCACATGGTGCGCCAGGTTGCGCACGTCCTCGGCGCCACCGACGGCGGCGGCCATCGGCGTCATGACGCCGGTGCGTCCCTGGGCGATGCTGGCGTGGATCTGCTCGGGCGTGCCGCCCCAGTTCCATTGCGCGTCGGTCAGGTTCGGAAAGCCGGTGCTGCCACGCGCGTCGGAGCCGTGGCACTGCGCGCAGTTGTTCATGAACAGGCGATCGCCGATGGCCATGGCCTGCTCGTCCCTGGCCAGGTCCTCGGTGCTCTTGCCGGCGAAGGCGGCGTAGATCGGCGCGGCGCGCTCATTGCCCTGGGCCACCTCGCGCTCGAACTGGTTGACCTGGGTCCAGCCCAGCGAGCCGGCGTAGGTGCCGAGGCCGGGATACAGGTACAGGTAAGCCAGCGAGAACACGCAGGTGATGATGAACAGGCCCACCCACCAGCGCGGCAGCGGGTTGTTCATCTCGCGCAGGTCCTCGTCCCACACGTGGCCGGTGGTGTTGTCGGCCGCGGTCATGGCCTTGGTCTTGCCGCCGATCCACAGCAGCAGCAGACAGGCGAAGATACCCAGCAGCGTGGCGGCGGTGATGAAAACCGACCAGAAGTTGCTCGTGAAATCGCTCATTTCTTAGTTCCTTGCCATGCGGCCGCGATGGATCGCTTCAGTCCTGTTCGAAAGGCAGGCGTGCGGCCTCATCGAACCGCGCCTTGTTGCGGCGCGACCAAGCCCAGATCACGATGCCGATGAAGACGACGAACGCCACCACCGTCACGATGCTGCGCAGGAGGTTGATGTCCATGCTGCCTTCCCTCACTCGATTACTTGCGGTGAATGCCCAGCACCTGCAGGTAGGCAATCACGGCGTCCATTTCGGTCTTGCCCTGCAACGCCTCCGGCGCCTTGGCGATCTCCTCGTCGCTGTAGGGCGCGCCCAGCGTACGCAGGCCGCGCATGTGCGCCTGGATGGTCTTGGCGTTGGCCGCATTGCGCTCCAGCCATGGGTAGGCCGGCATGTTGGATTCGGGCACCACGTCGCGCGGGTTCGTCAGGTGCACGCGATGCCAGTCGTCGCTGTAGCGGCCACCCACGCGCGCCAGATCCGGACCGGTGCGCTTGCTGCCCCACTGGAACGGGCGGTCGTAGACGAACTCGCCGGCCACCGAGTACGGGCCGTAGCGCAACGCCTCGGCACGGAACGGACGGACCATCTGCGAGTGGCAGTTGTAGCAGCCCTCGCGCACGTAGACGTCGCGGCCGACCACCTGCAGCGCGGTGTAGGGCTTGAGGCCCTCGATCGGCTGCGTGGTCGACTTCTGGAAGAACAGCGGCACGATCTCCACTAGGCCCCCGACGGAGACCACCAGCAGGATCAGCACGATCATCAGGAAGTTGTTGGTTTCGACCTTGGCGTGGCCGGTGACTTTTTCTGTTGCCATTTCGACTTCCTCCTGCTCAGGCGTGCGCCACCGCGGCCGGGATCTGCACCTGCACCGCGCGGCCCGCAGCGATGGTCTTCAGCATGTTCCACAGCATGATCAGCATGCCGGTCAGGTACAGCAGACCGCCCAGCAGACGCAGCACGTAGAACGGGTAAGTCGCCTTGACCGACTCGACGAAGGTGTAGGTCAGCGTGCCGTCGGCGTTGACCGCGCGCCACATCAGGCCCTGCATCACGCCGGCGATCCACATGGCGGCGATGTAGACCACGATGCCGATGGTGGCGATCCAGAAGTGGGCCTCGATGGCCTTGACGCTGTACATCTGCTTCTGGCCGAACAGGCGCGGCAGCAGGTAGTAGATCGAGCCGATGGTGATCAGGCCCACCCAGCCCAGCGCGCCCGAGTGCACGTGGCCCACGGTCCAGTCGGTGTAGTGCGACAGGGCGTTGACGGTCTTGATCGACATCATCGGGCCCTCGAAGGTCGACATGCCGTAGAACGACAGCGACACGATCAGGAAGCGCAGGATCGGGTCGTCACGCAGCTTGTGCCAGGCGCCCGACAGGGTCATGATGCCGTTCATCATGCCGCCCCAGCTGGGCGCCAGCAGGATCAGCGAGAACAGCATGCCCACGCTCTGCGCCCAGTCCGGCAGCGCGGTGTAGTGCAGGTGGTGCGGGCCGGCCCACATGTAGGTGAAGATCAGCGCCCAGAAGTGCACGATCGACAGCCGGTAGCTGTAGACCGGGCGCTCGGCCTGCTTGGGGATGAAGTAGTACATCATGCCCAGGAAGCCGGTGGTCAGGAAGAAGCCCACCGCGTTGTGGCCGTACCACCACTGCACCATGGCGTCCTGCACGCCGGCATAGGCCGAGTAGGACTTGAACAGGCCCACCGGCAGCGCCGCGCTGTTGACGATGTGCAGCAGCGCGATGGTCAGGATGAAGCCGCCGTAGAACCAGTTGGCGACGTAGATGTGCTTGACCTTGCGCAGCGCGACGGTGCCGAAGAACACGATCGCGAACGACACCCAGACCAGCGCGATCAGCACGTCGATCGGCCACTCCAGCTCGGCGTACTCCTTGCTGGTGGTGATGCCCAGCGGCAGCGTGATGGCCGCCGCCACGATCACCGCCTGCCAGCCCCAGAAGGTGAAGGCCGCCAGCTTGTCGGAGAACAGCCGCACCTGGCAGGTGCGCTGCACCACGTAGTAGGCGGTCGCGAACAGGCCGCAGCCGCCGAAGGCGAAGATCACCGCATTGGTGTGCAGCGGCCGCAAGCGGCCGTAGCTGAGCCATGAAATGCCCAGATTCAGTTCGGGCCAGGTCAGCTGCGCGGCGATGATCACGCCGACCAGCATCCCCACCACGCCCCAGACCACCGTCATGACGGCGAACTGCCTCACCACCTTGTCGTTGTAGACCGTGGATTGCGTACTGGCGAATGTCATTTCCACCTCTTCCTATAAAACCTGCTCAAGTATCCGGAATGGTAATGTGGTCTTGATTGATTTCTGTCAATCGTGCTCAAAAATGCGCTCACCTTCGCGGTCGATATCGTCAAATTGCCCACGGTAGATCGCCCACCACAGCGCGCCGAGGATGAAAAACACCAAAACCACCGACAGCGGGATCAGCAAATACAGGATATCCATCACGATTGCTCCGGCAATTGGCCCGGCGCGCGCGGCGCCAGGCGCAGGGCATTGAGCACCACCAGCAGCGAGCTGGCCGCCATGCCGAGGCCAGCCAGCCAGGCCGACACCCAACCCATCATGGCCAGCGGCACGCCGATGGCGTTGTAGGCCGCCGCCCAGGCGAGATTCTGCCGCACCGCCTGCATGGTGCGGCGCGCCTTGCGTTGCGTTTGCGCCACCAGGCCCAACCGGTCGCCCAGCACCACGAAGTCCGACTGCGCGCGCGCCAGCGGCACCGCGCGGCCAAACGCGAACGACACGTTGGCCGCCGCCAGCACCGGTCCGTCGTTCAGGCCGTCGCCCACCATCGCCACCCGAGCGCCGGCGGCCTGCGCCTGCTGCAGCGCCGCCAGCTTGTCCGCCGGGGTGCAGCCGCCGCGCGTCTCGTCGATGCCGGTCAGCGCACCGACGCGTGCCGCCGCCTCGGGCTGGTCGCCCGAGAGCAGGCGCACACGCAGGCCCTGCGCGTGCAGCGCGTCGATGGTGGCGCGGGCATCCAGGCGGACGTCCTCGCGGAACTCGAAGCTCGCCAGCCAGCCCTGGGCGTCGCTGAGGTGGCTGACCGGACCGGCGGCCGACGCCTCGGCCAGGCCGCAGAACGCGGCCGAACCCAGGCGCAGCTCGGCCGCGCCATCCGCCAGCGTGGCGACCACGCCCTGCCCCGCCACCTCGCGCAGGGCGACCAGCACGGGCGCCTGCGCGGCGTCCAGGCCTGCTTCCTCGGCCGCCCGCACCAGCGCGCGTGACACCGGATGCAGGCTGCCGCGCGCCAGCTCGGCGGCCAGCGCCAGGGCCTGCGCGCGCGAGGCGCCCGGGCGCACGCGCAGCTCGGCCAGCACGAAGGCGTCGCGCGTCAGGGTGCCGGTCTTGTCGAACACCACGGTATCGACCTCGGCCAGCTCCTCCAGCGCCTGCAGCCGCCGCACCAGCACGCCGCTGCCGGCCAGGGCGCCGGCGCTGGCCAGCATCGCGGCCGGCGTCGCCAGCGACAGCGCGCACGGGCAGGTGACGACCAGGATCGCCACCGCGATCATCAGCGCGCGGCCCGGATCGGTCGGCCACCACCAGGCCACGGCGGCACCGGCCGCCAGCAGCACGAAGATCAGGAACGGCTTGGCCAGCCGATCGGCCAGCCGGGCGATGCGCGGCTTGCCGGTCGAGGCCTGCTCCATCAGCGCCACGATCTGCGCATAGCGCGTGTCGGCGCCGACCTGCTCGACGCGCACCTCGACCGCGGCGCCCAGGTTGTGGCTGCCGGCGATGACCTGCTCGCCCGCGCCGCGCGCCAGCGGTGTCGATTCGCCGGTCAGCAGCGCCTCATCGACCGAGGTGTGGCCACGCAGCAGCACGCCGTCGGCCGGGAAGGCCTCGCCCGGCAGCACGCGGACCACGTCACCGACGCGCACCCGGCGCACCGACACGCGCTCCCAGCCGCCAGCGGCGCTCTGGCGCTGCACGCTCTCCGGCAGGCGGTGCATCAGCGCCTCCAGCGCACCGGCGGTGCGGTCGCGCAGGCGCAGCTCGAGCCAGCGGCCGGTGAGCAGAAAGAACACGAACATGGTGAGCGAGTCGAAATACACCTGATGGCCGAACACGCCATCGGGCTCGAAAGTGCCCAGCATGCTGACCACGAAGGTGATCAGCATGCCCAGCGCCACCGGCAGGTCCATGCTGACGCGGCGCAGCTTCAGGTCGAGCAGCGCATTGCGAAAGAACGGCTGGCAGGAAAACAGCAGCACCGGGATCGACAGCACCCATTGCGCCCAGCGCAGCAGGCGCACCGTGTCCGCCGCCATCTCGCCCGGCGCGGTGAAGTACTCGGGCGTGGCGTACATCATCACCTGCATCATGCACAGGCCGGCCACGCCCAGGCGCCACATCATCTTGCGCGTCTCGGCCTGCCGGCGCGCGCTGCCGAAGGCGTCGTGCGCCGGCAGCGGCTGGTAGCCGCTGCGCAGCACCGCCTGCATCCAGCGCGAGGGCAGCGTCGCACCCTCCTCCCAGACCACGCGGCCGCGGTGGCTGGCGGCGCTGACCTCCGCTTCGCGCACGCCGGGGCTGGCGCGCAAGGCCTGCTCGATGGTCACCGCGCAGGCGGCGCAATGCATGCCTTCGAAGACGATGGTGGATTCCCAGCACGTGCCCGGCCCATCGGCCTTGGCATCGTCGAGCGGTCGGCTGAACTCCAGCCACTCGTCGCGTTCGTCGAGCAGCCCGAATGCGGCCGATCCGGTGGTGGCCATCTGCTCGGCCGCGCGCGTCGCCGGAGGAGCCGAGGGGATCACAGCTTCGCCATGCATAAGCAGATATCAATATACATGCACCGCCTTGCATCAGCTTGACTGCAGGCCAGCGTGGCGGGCGCGCCGCCGCTTGGGTTATCGTTGCGCCTGATTCACTGCCGAAGGCAGACAATCAGCACCGAAGCAACCTCGAGGAGAACCCATCATGTACCAACGCATTCTCGTCGCCACCGACGGGTCCAAGCTGTCCAAGAAAGCGGTGGACAGCGCCATCCAGCTGGCCGGCTCCCTGGGTGCCGAGCTGATTGCGCTGAAGGTGGTGCCGCGCTACCCGCAAAGCTATTTCGAGGGCGCCGTGCCGCTGTCCTCCGAGGACATCGCCAAGGTCGAGAAGCAGTGGGCCGCCGACGGCCAGGAAATCGTCGACGCAGTGCAGACGGCGGGCGCCGCCAAGGGCGTCAAGGTCAAGCCGGTGCTGGCCAGGGCGGATGTGGTGTCCGACGCGCTGATCGCCGCCGCCAAGCGGCACAAGGCCGACCTGATCATTATGGCCTCGCACGGCCGCAAGGGCGTCAAGCGCCTGCTGCTGGGCAGCGAAACCCAGCAGGTGCTGACGCATTCCGAAATCCCGGTGCTGGTGCTGCGCTGACGACCGCGCTCCGGCGGCGCGCATGAACTCGCCGCTGCGCGGCGTCGATGACAAACGACAGTTTTTCGGTCACGCGCCGCCAGGCGCGTCATCGAAGGCGGAGCCGAGGTCATGCGCTCGTCCGAGCGCGGTCATTCCCCCGAATCAGCCCGGCACCGCCTGGCCGATCGGGTCGTCGCCAGATTCGTTGCGTGGCTGCACCGCGGCGCTGGCGGCGGTCAGCGCGGCCGGCGGCGGCATGCTGGGCAGCGCCGGGGTGTAGCCGGCCAACCCTTCGCGCAAACCCATCTCCAGCCGATCGACGCGCGCATGCAACTCGCGGTTGTGCCGTTCGACCGCCTCCACCAGGCGGCCAATGTCCTGGTCCACCGGGCGCTCGCGCAGCCCCATCTCGGCGCGGTCGACGCGCGCCAGGGTTTCACGCGTCTGGTTGTCGATGGCCTGCGACAGGCGCGCCACCTCACTGTCGAGGTGACCGCGCAGATCGGTGAAGCGCGAAGCCTCGGCCTTGTCGGCCAGTTCGCGCTGCGCCGCCAGTTCCTTGGCGTGGCGGCGGGTCTCGATCAGCACCGTGCCCTGGGTGTAGGCGATCAGGCCGACGAACACCACCGACAGCAGCGCCATCAGGCCGAGCAGCACCAGCCCGAGCGGTGCGCGGATCTCGGTGAAGATCAGCGTCAGGTCGGTCGGTCGGGTCATCTCGGTCCAGTTGAAGCCGACGAAGGCGACGATGGCTGCGCCGACCAGCAGCAGCAGCAGCGATCTCAAGGACATGGCAGGCTCCTTTTCATTCTGTTCGTGTCCCGGCGCAGCCATTCACGGGTCAGCCGCGTCACCCGGCAGTGTAGCCGCGGGCGCATGCGCATCTTGTCAGTCAAGGCCGTGAATCACGGCGACGTGAACAAAGTTTGATACTGCTCACGCAGCAGGTTCTTCTGTACCTTGCCCATGGTGTTGCGCGGCAGTTCGCTGGCGACGAAGCAGCGCTTGGGGATCTTGAAGTTGGCCAGTTTCATCTTCAGTTCGTCGATCAGCCGCTGCGCGTCCAGCGCCGCGCCGGGGCGCGCGATCACCACCGCGACGCCGACCTCGCCGAAATCCGGATGCGGCACGCCGACGATGGCGCTCTCGGCCACGCCCGGCATCTCGTTGAGCACGCTTTCGATCTCGGCCGGGTAGACGTTGTAGCCGCCGCTGATGATCAGGTCCTTGCTGCGGCCGACGATGGTGACGTAGCCGCGCTCGTCCTGCAGGCCGACGTCGCCGGTCTTGAAGAAACCGTCGGCCGTGAACTCCTCGGCGGTTCTCTCCGGCATCTGCCAGTAGCCCGAGAACACGTTCGGTCCGGCCACCTGGATGCCGCCGATCTCGCCGGCCGGCAGCGCCCGGCCGTCCTCGCCGCGCACCCGCAGGCTGACTCCCGGCAGTGGGAAGCCCACCGTGCCACCGCGTCGCTCGCTCTGGTTTCCGTAGCGCTCGTCGGCACGATACGGGTTGCTGGTCAGCATGCTGGTCTCGCTCATGCCATAGCGTTCCAGGATGGTGTGGTCGGTGCGCGCCCGCCAGGCATTGAAGGTCTCGATCAACAGCGGCGCCGAGCCGCTGATGAACAGGCGCATGTGCGCCGCCTGCTGCCTGGTCAGCGCGGCCTCCGCCAGCATGCGCACGTACAGCGTCGGCACGCCCATGAACACCGTCGCGCGCGGCAGGTCGGCGATCACGCGCCTGGGATCGAACTTGGCGTGCCACAGCATCTTCGAGCCGTTGAGCAGCGCACCGTGGATGGCCACGAACAGGCCGTGCACGTGGAAAATGGGCAGGGCGTGGATCAGCACGTCGCCGCCCTCCCGCGGCGTTCTCCAGCCCCAGTAGTCCTTCAGCATCACGGCGTTGCTCAGCAGGTTGCCGTGCGACAGCATGGCGCCCTTGCTGCGCCCGGTGGTGCCGCTGGTGTAGAGGATGGCGGCCAGGTCGTCCGCGCGCCTGGCGACCGGCGTCTGCCGGTCGCTGCAGTGCGCGGCGCGCTCGAGCAGGCTGCCCGTGCGGTCTTCGTTGAGCGTGAACACGTGGCGCGTGCCGGCCTTGAAGGCGATCTGGCTGACCCAGGAGAAGTTCTTGCCGCTGCACACCACCACCGCCGGCGCGGCGTTGCCGATGAAGTACTCGATCTCGGCGCTCTGGTAGGCGGTGTTCAGCGGCAGGAACACGAAGCCGGCGCGCAGCGTGGCCAGGTACAGGACCATGGCCTCGACCGACTTCTCGACCTGCACTGCCACCCGCGGCGGCACGCCATCGGCCGCCTTCGGGATGTCGAGCGACTGCAGCAGCTTGGCCACCATCGCCGTGGCGCGATCGAGGTCGCGCCAGGAATAGCGCAGGCCGTCGTCGGTTTCGACGGCGACGGCGTCCAGCTCGGCCGGAAACGCGGCCCGCAGGGCGACAAAAAGATTCTGGTTGGACATGACCGGAAAGAAAGGAACCGCTTGAAAACTCAGAAACGCGCCGGCCGCTTGGCCAGGAACGCTGCGATGCCCTCGCGGTGCTCGGCGCTGTCGGCGTAGTCGTAGGCGCTGGCCAGCAGGCGCTCCCTGGCCGCAGCGCCATCGGCCGCCAGCGCGCGCAGGGTGCGCTTGCTCAGGCGCGCCGCCTGCGGCGCCAGCGCGGCGATGCGGGCGGCGCGCTGCTCGGCGTGCGCCATCAGTTCGTGCGCCGGCAGCACGCGCTGCAGAAAGCCGCGCGCCTTCATCTCGGCGGCGTCCAGCACGCTGGCTTCCAGCAGCAACTCGCGCACCGTGGCATCGCCCGCCACGCGCGCCACCAGCTGTGCCTCGCGTGGCGCCATCGGAAAACCCAGCTTGGCGATCGGCGCGCCAAACCGCGCGTCCTCGGCGGCCACGCGGATGTCGCAGCAGCTGGCGATCTCGATGCCGGCGCCCATGCAGTTGCCCGCGATGGCGGCAACGACGGGCACGTCGCATTCGAGCATTGCCGCCAGGCCGCCCCACACCTCGTCCTCGTGAAAGGCCCGCAGGCGCTCGCGGTCGAAGCGGAAGTCGGGGTACTCGGCGATGTCGCCGCCGGCGCAGAAATGCCCGCTGTCACCGCGCACCAGCACCGCGCGCCAGCTGCCGTCGGTCTGGACGCGCACGAACACCTCGCGCAGCTCGCGCCACATCGCGCGCGACATGGCGTTGAACTTGGCGCGATGCGACAGCGTGACGACGGCGACGCCCGCATCGCCTTCCAGCAGCACCCGACCGGACAAGCCGCCGCTCCTATTCCAGCTTGGCGCCCGAGGCCTTGACCACCTGCGCCCACTTGCCGATCTCTTCGTGGATCAGCTGGGCGAACTGCGGCCCCGCCACGTTGGGGAAGGTGGCGCCCTGCTTGCTCCACACCGCCTTGGCGTCGTCGGCCAGCGCGCACTTGCGGATGGCCTCGATGGCGGCGGCCTGCGCGTCGGCCGGCATGCCCTTCGGCGCCCAGATGCCGTACCAGGTGCTGACCTTGTAGTCCGGCAGGCCGATCTCGGCCGCGCTCGGCACGTCGGGAATCGCCGGATTGCGCTTGTCGCCGGCCACCATCAGCGCCTTGATGCGTCCGCCGGCGATGTGCCCGGCCGAGGAGCCCAGGCCGTCGAAGGCCATGTCCACCGTGCCGGCGATCAGGTCCTGCAGCGCCGGGCCCGCGCCGCGGTAGGGGATGTGGGTGATGAAGGTCTTGGTCTGGATCTTGAACAGCTCGCCCGCCAGGTGGTGCACCGAGCCGGCGCCGGCCGAGGCGTAGTTGAGCTTGCCGGGGTTCTGGTGCAGATGTTCGATCAGGTCCTTGGCCGTGGCCTGCGTGACGCGCTTGGGATTGACCACCAGCACCTGCGGCACGCTGGCGACCTGGATCAGCGGCACGAAATCCTTCTCGATGTCGTAGTCCAGCCTGGGATACATGCTGGGCGCCACCATGTGGTGCGCGCCGCCCATGAACAGGTGGTAGCCGTCGCCCGGCAGCTTGGCCGCCACCGACGCGCCCAGCGTGCCGCCGGCACCACCGCGGTTGTCGATCACCAGCGTGTGGCCAGTCAGCTTGCTGAACTGCGCCGCCAGCGGGCGCGCGAAGGCGTCGGTGCCACCCCCAGCGGGAAACGGCACCACCATGTTGACCGGCTTGACGGGCCAGGCCTGGGCTTGGGCCCGCGCCAGGCCCGGCAAGCTGAAGGCGGCAACGCCCAGCATGGCCTGGCGACGATTGAGTGCAGGAATCATGCGACCGGTCTCCTCTTGAGTGGATTTTTTGGGAGGCTCAATCTAGCAGGCTTTCGACCGCGCCAGACACCGGGGTTTGCCCTTGGGCGAACTGCGCCCGGTGCTTGTCCAGACGCTTTATGTCGTACAGGTAGTTCACCATCAGGCCCCAGGACTGGCGCAGGCCCTTGGGCGAAGGATCGGCCAGCCAGTTCAGGCGCTCGATGCGCGCGCCGTTGCCGAGGTGAAAGCGCGCCACGGCGTCCAGCGGCCGGCCACCGGCGTCGCGCTCGCGCGCCAGAAAGCGCGCCGCTGCGCCCAGCAGCCAGCGCGCCAGCAGCGACTTCCCGCCCAGCTCGGCGACGCCGTCGAGTGCCGCCAGCACCGCCTTGGCCGTGGCGTCGTCCTCGCCCAGTTCGCGCGCCAGCGCGCTGCGGGCGCGCGAAGGCAGCGCCTCCAGCAGGGCATCCGCATTCTTGCCCAGCCAGGCGCGCAGGCCGGGAATCGGCGACAAGGTGGCGAAGGTCTTCAGCCGTGGGAATTCGCTGCTGAGCGTTTCCACCACGCGCTTGATCAGCGAATCGCCGAAGCTGACGCCACGCAGGCCGCGCTGGGTGTTGCTGATCGAGTAGAAGATCGCCGTGCTCGCCTTCTGCAGATCCACCGGCGCCGCCTCCTCGTCCAGCAGCGGCGTGATACCGGTCGCCATGTCCTGCAGCAGCGCCACCTCGACGAAGATCAGCGGCTCGCCCGGCAGCCGTGGGTGGAAAAAGCCGTAGCAGCGCCGGTCCTCGTCGAGCCGGTTCTTGGCGTCAAGCCAGCTGCGGATGTCGTGCACCGCCTCGTACTTGATCAGCTTCTCGATCAGCGAGGCCGGCGAATCCCAGCTGATGCGGCGCAACTCCAGGAAGCCGACGTCGAACCAGGTGGAAAACAGCTCTTCCAGTTCCGCGTCCAGCGCCAGCAGGCGCTTGTTGCTGCGCAGCTGCGGCAACAGCTCGGCGCGCAGGTCGACCAGGAAGCGCACGCCGTCGGGAAACGCCGCGAAGCGCTGCAGCAGTCGCGTGCGCGGCGCCGCGATGGCGCGCCGCAACCGCACCTCGGCCTGCGCCTCGTCGTCGGTGCCCAGGGCTGACTCGTAGGCCGCGCGCGCGGCCTGGATCGCCTCGGGATCGGGCGCGAACTGCTCGCTCATCAGCAGCCAGCAGTCGCGCCGCTGCTCGGGCGTGGCGCGCGCATACCAGCCGGCCACGCCGGCAGCGCGGCGGCCGCCCTCGACCTCGCTCACCGAGGGGTCGATCACGTGCTGCAACTCGCGCAGCGTGCGCCGCAGCACCCAGGGCGAGAGCGCTTCCTGCCTGCGACCCAGCACCGCGCCCAGGCGCTCGCGCGTGCTGCGGCGGCTGGGTTCGGGGCGGTCTTTCACTTCATCGTTCATGGTGGTCTGTACTGGCTGGACAAGTCTGCTGCGGCATCCCGATGACGGAATGACCTCGGCCTGCGGCCGTCGATGACGCGTGCTGCGCACGCATGATCAAAGTCATGGCGCCGCAGGCGCCGTCATCGACGGCAAAGCCGAGATCATGCGCCGCCAGGCGCGTCATGCGTGCGAGCCCCCACCGTGCCAGGCTGGCGACTGCCCCACACCCAAAGCACGACACCGGCCAGCACCATCGGCACGCACAGCCACTGCCCCATGCTCAGGCCCAGCGCCAGCAGGCCGAGGTGCGCATCCGGCTCGCGGAAGTATTCGGCGATGAAGCGCAGCACACCATAGCCGATCAGGAACATGCCGCTGACCTGCCCCATCCTGCGCGGCCGGCGCGCGTACAGCCACAGCAGCACGAACAGCAGCACACCCTCCAGCAGGAACTGGTACACCTGCGACGGGTGCCGCGGCGCGTCGCCGGCGCCGCGAAACACCATGCCCCAGGGCAGCGACGGGTCGGCCACGCGGCCCCACAGCTCGCCGTTGATGAAGTTGCCCACGCGCCCCGACGCCAGGCCCAGCGGCACGCAGGGCGCGATCAGGTCGGTCACCTCGAGCCAGGGCCGGCCGCGGCTGCGCGCCCACCACATCATGGCCACGATCACGCCCAGCATGCCGCCGTGAAAGCTCATGCCGCCGGTCCAGATGTAGAGGATCTCCAGCGGGTGCGCGGCGTAGTAGGCCGGCTTGTAGAACAGCGTGTAGCCCAGCCGGCCCCCGAGGATCACGCCCAGCACGCCCCAGAACAGCATGTCCTCGATGTCGCGCCGCGTCCACGGTGCCGGCTGCGTGATCGAGGCGAACGGCTGGTGCCGCAGGCGCCGCGTCGCCAGCCAGAAGAACAGCGCGAACGCGACCAGGTAGGTCAGGCCGTACCAGTGGATCGCCAGCGGGCCGATCTGGATCGCGACCGGATCGATGTTCGGGTGAATCAGCATGGCGGCGATTGTGCCTGCGCGGCTTGACGGCGGCGCGGCGTGGCACCCCGTTCATCCCGACGCGGCCTGGCCGAACTCAGTCGAGCATGGCCAGATCGCGCACGGCGCCCTTGTCGGCCGAGGTGGCCAGCAGCGCGTAGGCCTTGAGCGCGGCCGATACCTGGCGCGCGCGCGGCCGGGCAGGCTTCCAGCCGAGCTGGTCCTGCTCGGCACGGCGGCGCGCCAGCTCCTCGCCTTCCACCAGCACGTCGATGGTCCGCTGCGGGATGTCGATGCGGATGCGGTCGCCGTTGCGCACCAGGCCGATGGCGCCGCCGGCCGCCGCCTCGGGCGAGCAATGGCCGATCGACAGGCCCGAGGTGCCGCCCGAGAAGCGCCCGTCGGTCAGCAGCGCGCAGGCCTTGCCGAGGCCCTTGCTCTTGATGTAGCTGGTTGGGTAGAGCATTTCCTGCATGCCGGGGCCGCCCTTGGGGCCTTCGTAGCGCACCACCACCACGTCGCCGGCCTTGACCTGGTCGGTCAGGATGTGCTGCACCGCTTCGTCCTGCGACTCGACCACGTGCGCCGGGCCCTCGAACACCAGCAGCTCGTCGTCCACGCCCGCGGTCTTGACCACGCAGCCGTTCAGCGCGATGTTGCCGTGCAGCACGGCCAGGCCGCCCTCCTGCGAAAAAGCGTGCTCCACCGAGCGGATGCAGCCGCCGGCGCGATCGGTGTCCAGGTTCGGCCAGCGGCTCGCCTGGCTGAACGCCACCTGGGTCGGCACGCCGCCCGGCCCGGCCTGGTAGAAGGTCTGCACCGCCTCGTTGGGCTGGCCCATCACGTCCCACTCGGCCAGCGCGTCGCCCAGGCTGGCGGCGTGCACGGTGGGGGTGTCGGTGTGCAGCTTGCCGGCGCGCGCCAGCTCGCCCAGGATGGCCATGATGCCGCCGGCGCGGTGCACATCCTCGACGTGGTACTGGTCGGTGTTCGGCGCCACCTTGCACAGCTGCGGCACCACGCGCGAGAGACGGTCGATGTCCTGCATCGTGAAGTCGATGCCGGCCTCCTGCGCGATCGCCAGCAGGTGCAGGATGGTGTTGGTCGAGCCGCCCATGGCGATGTCCAGCGTCATGGCGTTCTCGAACGCCTTGAAGCCGACGCTGCGCGGCAGCACGCGCTCGTCGTCCTGCTCGTAGTAGCGCCTGGCGAGCTCGACGATCAGCCGGCCGGAACGCTGGAACAACTGCTCACGGTCGGCGTGCGTGGCCACCAGGGTGCCGTTGCCGGGCAGCGCGAGACCCAGCGCCTCGGTCAGGCAGTTCATCGAGTTGGCGGTGAACATGCCCGAGCAGGAGCCGCAGGTGGGGCAGGCCGAGCGCTCCACCGCGTCCACCTCGGCATCGCTCACGGCGCCGTCGGCGGCCATCACCATGGCGTCGATCAGGTCCACCTTCCTGGCCTGGGCCGACGCCGCCCCGGACACGGCCAGCCGGGTCTTGCCGGCCTCCATCGGCCCGCCGGAAACGAAGATGACCGGGATGTTCAGCCGCATCGCCGCCATCAGCATGCCGGGCGTGATCTTGTCGCAGTTGCTGATGCACACCATGGCGTCGGCGCAGTGGCCGTTGACCATGTATTCGACCGAGTCGGCGATCAGGTCGCGGCTGGGCAGGCTGTACAGCATGCCATCGTGGCCCATGGCGATGCCGTCGTCGATGGCGATGGTGTTGAATTCCTTGGCCACGCCGCCGGCGGCCTCGATCTCGCGCGCCACCAGCTGGCCCATGTCCTTGAGGTGCACGTGGCCGGGCACGAACTGCGTGAAGCTGTTGACGACGGCGATGATCGGCTTCTTGAAATCGGCATCCTTCATGCCCGTGGCACGCCACAGGGCGCGGGCACCGGCCATGTTGCGGCCGGAAGTGGAGGTCTTGGAGCGGTAAACGGGCATGGCTGGGAGATCCGTGGCTGGGCTGAGAATGAAGAAACCGATGCGCGGGTGGCAGCGCCCGAGCGCCGCCACCGACCAGGGCCGGATTATGGCGAGCCACGCGAAAGCCCTCTGCGCAAGCCGTGCGATCGGGCCGGCCCCCGCCGGCGGCCAAGCGCTGACGCATACTGTCCACTCGGGCGTCCGTTGCAAGGCGCCCCATCCGTTTCCTTCGTCCGAGAGCACGCCATGGCCGACAGCAAAGTCATCCCGATCCAGCCGATCAATCACCGCAGCGCCCACATCACCCAGGGCAAGGCGCGCGCCGCCAACCGCTCCATGTACTACGGCATGGGCTACACCGAGTCCGATTTCGACAAGCCCATGATCGGCGTCGCCAACGGCCACAGCACCATCACGCCCTGCAACTCCGGCCTGCAGAAGCTGGCCGACGCGGCCATCGAAGGCATCCAAGAGGCCGGCGGCAACGCCCAGATGTTCGGCACGCCGACGATCTCGGACGGCATGGCCATGGGCACCGAGGGCATGAAGTACTCGCTGGTCAGCCGCGAGGTGATCAGTGACTGCGTCGAGACCTGCGTGCAGGGCCAGTGGATGGACGGCTGCGTGGTCATCGGCGGCTGCGACAAGAACATGCCCGGCGGCATGATGGGCATGCTGCGCGCCAACGTGCCCAGCATCTACGTCTACGGCGGCACCATCGAGCCCGGCTGCCTGCACGGCTGCGACCTGAACATCGTCAGCGTATTCGAGGCGGTGGGCGAGAACGCCGCCGGCAAGATCAGCGACCAGCAGCTGAAGGACATCGAGCAGCACGCGATTCCCGGCACCGGCTCCTGCGGCGGCATGTACACCGCCAACACCATGAGCAGCGCCTTCGAGGCGCTGGGCATGAGCCTGCCTCACTCGTCCACCATGGCCAACCCGCACCGGGAGAAGGTCGATTCGGCGAAGGAGTCGGCCAAGGTGCTGATCGAGGCCGTCAAGCGCGACCTGAAGCCGCGCGACATCGTCACCCGCAAGTCGATCGAGAACGCGGTAGCCGTGATCATGGCCGTCGGCGGCTCGACCAACGCGGTGCTGCACTTCCTCGCCATCGCCCACGCGGCCGGGGTGGAGTGGACCATCGACGACTTCGAGCGCATGCGCAAGAAGGTGCCGGTGTTCTGCGACATGAAGCCCAGCGGCAAGTACCTGGCGGTCGACCTGCACAAGGCCGGCGGCATCCCGCAGGTGATGAAGATGCTACTGAACGCCGGCCTGCTGCACGGCGATTGCATGACCATCACCGGCAAGACCATCGCCGAGACCCTGGCCGATGTGCCCGACCAGCCGCGCGCCGATCAGGACGTGATCCGCCCGATCCAGACGCCGCTGTACGAGCAGGGTCACCTGGCGATCCTCAAGGGCAACCTCAGCCCCGAGGGCAGCGTGGCCAAGATCACCGGCCTGAAGAACCCGGTCATCACCGGCCCGGCGCGCGTGTTCGACGACGAGCAGTCGGCGCTGGCGGCGATCCTGGCCGGCAGGATCCAGGCCGGCGACGTGGTGGTGCTGCGCTACCTGGGCCCCAAGGGCGGCCCCGGCATGCCAGAGATGCTGGCGCCGACCAGCGCCCTGGTCGGCGAGGGGCTGGGCGAGAGCGTCGGCCTGATCACCGACGGGCGCTTCTCCGGCGGCACCTGGGGCATGGTGGTCGGCCACGTGGCGCCCGAGGCGGCCGCCGGCGGCAACATCGCGCTGATCGAGGAAGGCGATTCGATCACCATCGACGCCAGGCAGCTGCTGCTGCAGCTGAACGTCGACGACGCCACGCTCGCCAGCCGCCGCCAGGCCTGGAGGAAGCCGGCCCCGCGCTACAGGCGCGGCGTGCTGGCCAAGTTCGCCCACAGCGCATCCAGCGCCAGCAGGGGGGCGGTGCTGGACGACTTCGACGAGATCTGAGCGCGCGCGGCGGCAGTGCGGTTTGCCGGCGGCGTCTTGACGCATCAAGTCGGCGGGCGTCGCGACCCACCGGAGTGCAAGCTCTGGCGGGGCGGGCATAAGCTATTGCAACTCAACACCTAGCCCGCGAACCGGCTACCCCTTGGCCCTGGCAGCGCGACAGCAAATGCTGCCGGCCTCCACCATCGCGGCCCGGTGACCGCACGCGTCGATCTGCAGCTGTTTCAATGGCAACAAATCAATGCCAGCAAGACGATCCTCCGCCCCGGCAGGGGCGTGATTTTCTTGATCTGTTTCAAGTGGGGTTATGGGCAAGTCTGTCAACCTCGGCGCCTACAATCGCGTTGAGCCAATGTAGCTCAACTACCAACCACGAACGAGGACCGATGATGAAGCGATTCCTGTTGACTGCCGCCGCGCTGGCGGTCGTGACCGTCGCCGCACCCGCCATGGCGGATGAAGCGCTGGCCAAATCGAAGAACTGCATGGCCTGCCATGCGGTGGACAAGAAGCTGGTGGGACCGGCGTACAAGGACGTGGCGAAGAAGTACGCCGCCGACGCCAAGGCCGTGGATACGCTGGCGCTGCACATCATCAAGGGCAGCTCCGGTATCTGGGGCGCGGTGCCGATGCCCGCCAACGCCAACGTCAACGAGGACGAAGCCAAGAAGCTGGCCACCTGGGTGATGTCGCTCAAGTAAGCCACTCGCCCGAGTACGAAAAAAGCCCGCTCCATGAGCGGGCTTTTTGTTGCCTGGCTGCCGGTTCCGCTGCGGATCCGGCCCATGCGCAGGCGCTCGATCAGTAGGTCTGGTCGAGCTGCGTCAGGATCGCCGGGTTTTCCAGCGTGGTGGTGTCCTGGGTGATCTTCTCGCCCTTGGCCAGGGTGCGCAGCAGACGGCGCATGATCTTGCCGGAACGCGTCTTGGGCAGGTTCTCGCCGAAGCGGATGTCCTTGGGCTTGGCGATCGGGCCGATCTCCTTGGCCACCCAGTCGCGCAGTTCCTTGGCGATCTGCTTGGCCTCGTCGCCGTGCGGCAACGGGCGCTTGAGCACCACGAAGGCGCAGATCGCCTCGCCGGTCAGGTCGTCCGGACGGCCGACCACCGCAGCCTCGGCCACCAGGTCGGTCTTGGCGACCAGGGCCGACTCGATCTCCATCGTGCCCATGCGGTGACCGGACACGTTCAGCACATCGTCGATGCGGCCGGTGACGCGGAAGTAGCGCGTGTCCGGCGCGCGCACGGCACCGTCGCCGGCCAGGTAGTAGCCGCGCATCTCCTCCGGGAAGTAGGTCGCCTTGAAGCGCTCCGGATCGTTCCAGATGGTGCGGATCATGCTCGGCCACGGCTTCTTGTAGACCAGCAGGCCGCCAGTGCCGTCGGGCATCTCGTTGCCGGCTTCGTCCACGATCGCGGCAAACACGCCGGGGATCGGCAGGGTGCACGAACCCGGCACCAGCGGCGTCGCGCCCGGCAGCGGGTTGATCATGTGGGCGCCGGTCTCGGTCTGCCAGTAGGTGTCGACCACCGGGCAGCGCTCGCCACCGACGTGAGTGTGGTACCAGACCCAGGCTTCGGGGTTGATCGGCTCGCCGACGCTGCCGATGATGCGCAGGCTGGACAGGTCGTAGTTCTTCGGATGCACCTTCTCGTTGGTCTCGGCGGCCTTGATCAGCGAGCGGATCGCCGTCGGCGCGGTGTAGAACACGCTGCACTTGTGGCGCTCGATCATCTGCCAGAAGCGGCCGGCATCGGGGTAGGTCGGCACGCCCTCGAACACGATCTCGGTCGCGCCCGCAGCCAGCGGGCCGTAGCAAACGTAGGTGTGGCCGGTGACCCAGCCGATGTCGGCGGTGCACCAGAACACGTCCTCGGGCTTGATGTCGAAGCTCCACTCCATGGTCAGCTTGGCCTGCAGCAGGTAGCCGCCCGTGGCGTGCTGCACGCCCTTGGGCTTGCCGGTGGAGCCCGAGGTGTAGAGCACGTAGAGCGGGTGCTCGGCGTTGACCATCACCGGCGGGCAGTCGGTACCGTGCCCCGCCACCAGTTCGTCGAAGGTCTTGTCGCGTCCTTCCTTCATCGGGCAGGCGGTCTTGGTGCGCTGGTACACGAAGACGTTGCGGATGCTCTCGCAGCCGCCCATGGCCAGCGCGTCGTCGACGATGGCCTTCAGCGGCAGTTCCTTGCCACCGCGCATCTGCGCGTTGGCGGTGATCACCGCCACGGCGCCGCCGTCGATGATGCGCTCCTGCACCGACTTGGCCGAGAAGCCGCCGAACACCACGCTGTGGATGGCGCCCAGGCGCGCGCAGGCCAGCATCGAGATCACGCCCTCGATGGTCATCGGCATGTAGATCAGCACGCGGTCGCCCTTCTGCACACCGTGTGCCTTCAGGCCGTTGGCAAACTGGCTCACGCGGTCGAGCAGCTGCCGATAGGTGATCTTGGTGACGCTGCCGTCATCGGCCTCGAAGATGATCGCCGTCTTGTGCTCGACCGGCGTGCCCATGTGCTTGTCGAGGCAGTTCACCGTGGCGTTCAGTTCGCCGTCGGGAAACCACTTGTAGAACGGCTTGTTGGATTCGTCGAGCACCTGGGTCGGCTCTTTCGACCACACCAGATGCTCCCTGGCCAGGCGGCCCCAGAAGCCCTCGAAATCCCTTTCCGCCTCGTCGACCAGCGCCTGGTAGGCGTCCATGCCACTGATGTGCGCCGACTTCACCATGTCGTCGCTGGGAGGAAATACGCGATTCTCGACCAATATCGATTGGATGGCGCTCATGGGCCTCGTCTCCTTTTCTTGATGAACACATCAGGGCCGCAAGCTGCCCTGCCAAAACCCGACAATTGTTTTGGCAAGCTCTTACAAACCACTGACTACCTGCGCACTCTAGCGCGCCCGCGATCACCCTGGCGTCACCGCGGCTGGTGGCACGGACCAGCCAAGGATACGCGCTTTTGAAGCCATGGCCGCCGGCCGCCGCCGCCGAGCCCGGCGCGCGCGCCCGCTACACCATGTCCTGCGGCCGCACCCAGGCGTCAAACTGCTCGGCCGTCAGGTGGCCGCTGGCCAGCGCCGCCTCGCGCAGGCTCAGACCCTCCGCGTGCGCCTTCTTGGCGATCTGCGCCGCCCTGTCGTAGCCGATGTGCGGGTTGAGCGCGGTCACCAGCATCAGCGAACGCTGCACCAGTTCGTCGATGCGCGCGCGGTTGGGTTCGATGCCGACTGCGCAATGCTGGTTGAAGCTCCTCATCCCATCGGCCAGCAGGCGCACGCTTTGCAGGAAGTTGTGCGCGATCATGGGGCGGAACACGTTCAGTTCGAAGTTGCCGCTGGCGCCGCCGATGTTGATCGCCACGTCGTTGCCCATCACCTGGGCGCACAGCATGGTCAGCGCCTCGCTCTGGGTCGGGTTGACCTTGCCGGGCATGATGGACGAGCCGGGTTCGTTCTCGGGGATGCTGATCTCGCCGATGCCGCTGCGCGGGCCGCTGGCCAGCCAGCGCACGTCGTTGGCGATCTTCATCAGGCTGGCCGCCAGGCCCTTGAGCGCGCCGTGCGCATGGACCAGCGCGTCGCAACTGGCCAGCGCCTCGAACTTGTTGGGCGCGGTGACCAGGGGCTGGCCGGTCAGGCGCGCCAGCTCGGCCGCCACCGCCCCGGCATAGCCGGCGGGCGCGTTCAGGCCGGTGCCCACAGCGGTGCCGCCCAGCGCCAGTTCGCACAGATGCGGCAGCGCCGCGCGGAGGTGTTGCGCTGCATGGGCCAGTTGCGCCGCATAGCCGGAGAACTCCTGCCCCAGCGTCAGCGGCGTGGCGTCCTGCAGGTGCGTGCGGCCGATCTTGACGATGTCGGCGAAGGTCTCGGCCTTGGCGGCCAGCGTCGCTCGCAACTGCTCCAGCGCCGGCAGCAGCCGCTGCGTCAGCGCCTCCACCGCCGCCACGTGCATGGCGGTGGGGAACACGTCGTTGCTGGACTGGCTCTTGTTGACCTCGTCGTTGGGGTGCACCAGGCGCGCCTCGCCGCGCGCGCCGCCCAGCAGCTCGCTGGCGCGGTTGGCGATGACCTCGTTCAGGTTCATGTTGGTCTGCGTGCCCGAGCCGGTCTGCCACACCACCAGCGGGAATTCCTGCGCGTGCCGGCCCGCCAGCACCTCGTCGGCGGCAGCCACGATGGCATCCGCCTTGTGCTCATCGAGCAGGCCGAGCCGCTGGTTCACCACCGCCGCGGCGCGCTTGACCAGCGCCAGCGCGCGGATGAGTTCGCGCGGCTGGCGCTCGCCCGAGATGTCGAAGTTCTGCAGCGAGCGCTGCGTCTGCGCGCCCCACAGCCGGTCGGCCGGCACGTCGATCGGGCCGAAGCTGTCGCGTTCGGTGCGGGCGGGCTTGTCAGCGGTATTCATGGCTGGCCTGTCAAAATGGCACGTTGATCCGGCAGTGTCGCTGCTTCGGTGCTACCACCGCAAGGTAGCAGAGCACGCAAGACCCTGGCGCCGCCGACGTTGCCCCGTACCGAGACCCCAAGCACAGAGGAAACCGCCCCATGTCGAGCATCAAGCAGGATGACCTGATCGAATCCGTCGCCGCCGCGCTGCAGTACATCAGCTACTATCACCCGGCCGACTACATCCAGCACCTGGCGCGCGCCTACGAGCGCGAGCAGTCGCCGGCCGCCAAGGACGCGATGGCGCAGATCCTCACCAACAGCAAAATGAGCGCCACCGGCCACCGCCCGATCTGCCAGGACACCGGCATCGTCAACGTGTTCCTGAAGGTCGGCATGGACGTACGCTGGGAAGGCTTCAGCGGCAGCCTGGAAGACGCCATCAACGAAGGCGTGCGGCGCGGCTACAACCACCCCGACAACACGCTGCGCGCTTCGGTGGTGGCCGACCCGCAGTTCGCGCGCAAGAACACGCGCAACAACACGCCGGCCGTGATCGTGACCGAGATCGTGCCCGGCAGCAGCGTCGACGTCACGGTGGCGGCCAAGGGCGGTGGCAGCGAGAACAAGAGCAAGCTGGCGATGCTGAACCCGAGCGACAACCTGGTCGACTGGGTGCTCAAGACCGTGCCGACCATGGGCGCCGGCTGGTGCCCGCCCGGCATGCTGGGCATCGGCATCGGCGGCACCGCCGAGAAGGCGGTGCTGCTGGCCAAGCAGGCGCTGATGGAAGACCTGGACATGTACGAGCTGCAGGCCAAGGCCGCCAGGGGCGAGCAGCTGAGCCAGGTCGAGGAGCTGCGGCTGGAGCTGTTCGACAAGGTCAACGCCCTCGGCATCGGTGCCCAGGGCCTGGGCGGCCTGACCACGGTGCTGGACGTGAAGATCGCCATGTACCCCACGCACGCCGCCAGCAAGCCGGTGGCCATGATCCCCAACTGCGCCGCCACGCGCCATGCGCATTTCGTGCTGGATGGCAGCGGTCCCGTCTACCTCGACCCGCCCAGCCTCGACCTGTGGCCCAAGGTGGACTGGATGCCCGATACCGGCAAGAGCCAGCGTGTCGACCTGAACACGCTGACCAAGGCGCAGGTCGCCAGCTGGAAACCCGGCCAGACACTGCTGCTGAACGGCAAGATGCTGACCGGCCGCGACGCCGCGCACAAGCGCATCCAGGACATGCTGGCCAAGGGCGAGCCGCTGCCGGTGGACTTCACCAACCGCGTGATCTACTACGTCGGCCCGGTCGATCCGGTCAAGGACGAGGCGGTCGGCCCCGCCGGCCCGACCACCTCGACGCGCATGGACAAGTTCACCGAGATGATGTTGTCGCAGACCGGCCTGATCGCCATGATCGGCAAGGCCGAACGCGGCCCGGCGGCGATCGAGGCGATCAAGAAGCACCAGAGCGCCTATTTGATGGCGGTCGGCGGCGCGGCCTACCTGGTCAGCAAGGCCATCAAGACCGCCAGGGTGGTCGGCTTCGAGGACCTGGGCATGGAGGCCATCTACGAGTTCGACGTGGTCGACATGCCGGTCACCGTGGCGGTCGACGCCGGCGGCACCAGCGCCCACATCACCGGCCCCACCGAATGGCAGAAACGCATCGCCAGCGGTGAGTTCAAGGGCATCGCGGTCACCGCCGCTTGAGCCCGATCCGGCGGCGCAAGCTCAATCCACGCGCTGCGCCGCCGCCTGGCCGCGCGCCAGATCGACCGGCAGCAGCGCCAGCAGACCGGCCACGAACAGCAGCGCCGTGGCGGCGATCGCCACGCGCTGGTTGCCGCCGGTGGCCCAGGTGATCAGCCCATAGCCGAGCGGGCCGACGATGCTCGCCAGCCGCGTGGCGAAGCTCCACAGGCCGAAGAACTCGGCCAGCTGCGGCGGTGGCGCCAACAGGCCGACCATGGCGCGGCCGACCGATTGCGACGAGCCCATGCACAGGCCGGCGATGCTGGCGGCCCACCAGAACTGGCCCTTGGTCGCGGCCAGCGCGGCGATGACGCAGGTGGCGATCCAGCCCAGCAGCGTCAGACCCAGCGTCAGCTTGTGGCCGATGCGATCCTGCAGATGGCCGCAGCCGAACGCCCCGGCCGCGGCGGCGATGTTGAGCACGAAGATCAGCAGCATGGTTTCCTGCGGCTGGAAGCCGATCACCTGCTCGGCATAGATCGCTGCCAGCGTGATCGCCACCGCCACGCCGCCCTGGTAGGCCACGGTGCAGGCCAGCAGCCAGATGAAGTCACGGTAGCGGCGCGCCGAGTGAAACGTGTTCCGCAGTCGCCGCAGCGCGGCGCCTAGGCCGCCACCCTCCTGTGCCGTCCCGGCGCCGCGCGCGCGCTCGCGCAACAGCGCGAAAGTCACGCAGGCCGCCAGCCCGTAGACCGCCGCCGTGATCAGCATGGTCACCGGCACGAAGCGTGCCGCCGGCTCGCCCCTGGCCTGTGCGCTCAGCACGTAGGCCAGGCACACCCCCAGGGTCAGCATGCCACCCAGGTAACCCAGGCCCCAGCCCCAGCCGCTGACTCGGCCCATGCCCTCGGGCCGCGCCAGTTCGGGCAGGAAGGCCGCCGTCAGCGATTCGCCGTAGGAATAAAAGGTGTTGGACACCACGATCAGCAGCATCGCCAGCGCCACACCGCCCGGCCGCACCCAGGCCAGCGCCGCGGTCGCCAGCACGCAGCCGGCGGTGAACAGCATCAGCAGCTTTTTCTTGGCGCCGCGCAGGTCGGCCCAGGCCCCGAGGCTGGGCATGGTGAGCATGACGATGGCATACGAGACGCTGAGGGCCACGGTCCAGGCCAGTGGCGCCCAGTCCGCCCCATCCGCGACGCCGCCGACGAAGTAGGCCGCGAACACCGCCGTGATGACCACGGTGGTGTAGCCGGAGTTGGCGAAGTCGTACATCGCCCAGCCGAACAGCTCGCGCCGCCGCACGCCGGGGTTGAGCACCTCAGGAGAAAACAAGGCCATGCGCAGCCAGCTCCCTGCCGGCATCAGCGCCAGCGCGGGCGCAGCATAGCAAGGCAGCGTGACGTGATGACGCGCCGATGGCGCATGACTTCGGCCTCGCCTTCAATGACGAAATGACGAAATGACGAATGATCGCGCCTGCGGCGCATGACCGACGCATCGTGGCCACTCGTCATGGCGCACAGCGCCGTCGTCGAAGGCCATCGGGCCGAGGTCATGCGCCATCGGCGCGTCATCCGGCCGTCAGTGCAGGTGGCGCGGGCGGCGGCCGCTGCCGTGGCCGGAGGTGCCGCTGCCCGGGCTGCGCGGCTTGCCGAGCTGCAGCGAACTGGTCAGCGCGTCGAAGCGGCCGGCGAACAGCTTGTCGATCTCGGTCACCACGCCGCCGAGTTCGGCGCCGTCAAAATGGCGCTCCATCAGGTTGACCACGTCCTCCACCAGCAGGTCGCGCTGCGCCTGCATGATGGCCGCCGGCGTCGGGCCGACGAACAGCAGCACGAAGTCGTCGCGCGCCTCGCGCTCGGACTCCTCGTCCTCATCGTCGTAGTCGGCGTCGTAGAAGGTCACCTCGATCTGCGAGCCCGCGGCCGACAGCTCGTTCAGGTTCATGCACAAGTCGTCGAGCTGCTGGCGGAAATCCTCGTCGCCCGGCAGCGTCCAGCACATCTGCAGCAACTGCTGGTGCGGATCGAAGCGGATGCCGGGTTCGTCCTCGTACAGGCTGGCCGCGCCGTCGGCCAGCGAACGGGCGCCAGCGTATTTCCACAGGGGCTTGAGCGCGTCCTGCAGGGCATCAAAGCCCACGTCAGGACGCAGTTTCACGTCGCCATGCACGTGAATCTCGAACGGTGCGTCTTCATGACTCATGGCGTTTCCTTCACTCGCGCCCCGCCACCTCCGGTTCGCCGCCACGCCGGATGCGGCTGGCTGACAGCGCCCCGGCTGGCTCAAATTGGTGCCACCGAGCGGACTCGAACCGCTAAGTCGTTGACACGACAGGGGATTTTAAGTCCCCGGTGTTTACCAATTTCACCACGGTGGCAAGGGCAAAACCAGTATTGTGACAGAGCGCCGCCGTTGTCGCGCGTGAGCGCGCCAGCCGCCACCGCCGCCGGAAGCCGGCATTTTCGGGCGCCCGGTGCGGCGCCACCCGCAGCGGGAGACGACACGCTGGACCACCTTCGTCCTACAGCGCTTTCAAGCCCGGCTGACGCGCGCCGACCGGGCTGCTCCCTACAGTCGGGGCTGACGAGAAGAACGCACGATGCCGAAACGCACGGCGCTCTTCCCGCCCGTTCAGCAAAGGAGCACTTCACCATGAACACCACACTTCACCGCCTCAGCCTGCTGGCCGCCGCGGCCGCCCTCACGGTCGGTCTGGCCGCCTGCGACAAGAACGACGAGCGCACCGCCGGCCAGCAGCTGGATTCGGCCGTCGCCAAGACCGAGGCCGCGGCGCAGGATGCGAAAGACAAGGCTGCGGAGGCCACCCGCGACGCCAAGCAGGCCACCGAGCAGGCGGCTGCCGACACCAAGGCCGCGGCCAAGGAGGCCGGCGCCGAAATCCGCCAGGAAGCGCGCGAAGCCAAGGCCGAGGCCAGTGCCGCCGCCGACAAGGCCGGTGCTGCGATCAGCAACGCCGCCGACAAGGCCGGCGCGGCCGTTGGCGACGCCGCCACGACCGCTGCGGTCAACGCCAAGCTGGTCGCCGACAGCGAACTGAGCGCGATCCGCATCGACGTCGACACCAAGAACGGCGTGGTCACGCTGACCGGCCCGGCGCCGAACGCCGCCGCCAAGGAGCGCGCCACCACCATCGCCAAGGCGGTGGACGGCGTGAAGTCGGTCAACAACAACCTGACGGTGAACTGAGGCCCGCCGACCCCCGCAGTGACGAAAAACCCGCTCCGCGCGAGCGGGTTTTCGTCGACTGGAGCCCGGTTCGGCGGCGGCCTAGTCAGGCCGCGGCATCGTGTCCCGCGGCGCCGAACACGCGCGTCTTCAGCAACGCCAGCTGGTCGCGCACCCGCGCCGCCTGCTCGAACTCCAGGTTGCGCGCGTGCTCGAGCATCAGCTTCTCGAGCCGCTTGATCTCCTTGGCGAGGTCCTTCTCCGACAGCGCCAGTTCCTCGACGAATCGCTTGTCGGCAGCGCCGCCCAGTCGCTCGGCGTCGCGCCCGCTTTTCTCGCTGTAGACGCCGTCGATCAGGTCGCGCACCTCCTTGACGATGCCGCGCGGCGTGATGCCGTGCTCAAGATTGAAGGCGATCTGCTTGGCGCGCCGGCGCTCGGTCTCGCCGATGGCCTTCTTCATCGACTCGGTCACGCGGTCGGCGTACAGGATCGCCTTGCCGCGCACGTTGCGCGCGGCGCGACCGATGGTCTGGATCAGGCTGCGCTCGGCGCGCAGAAAACCCTCCTTGTCGGCGTCCAGGATCGCCACCAGCGACACCTCCGGGATGTCCAGGCCCTCGCGCAGCAGGTTGATGCCGACCAGCACGTCGAACGCGCCCAGGCGCAGGTCGCGGATGATCTCGACCCGCTCCACCGTGTCGACGTCGGAGTGCAGGTAGCGCACCTTGACGCCGTTTTCGGCCAGGTACTCGGTCAGCTGCTCGGCCATGCGCTTGGTCAGCGTGGTGATCAGCACACGCTCGTTCAGCTGCACGCGCTCGCGGATCTCCTGCAGCACATCGTCGACCTGGTGCGTGGCCGGACGCACTTCGACCTCGGGATCGACCAGGCCGGTCGGCCGCACCACCTGCTCGACCACCTGGCCGGCGTGCGCCTTCTCGTAGTCGGCCGGCGTGGCGCTGACGAAGATCACCTGCTGCATGCGGCGCTCGAACTCGGCGAACTTCAGCGGCCGGTTGTCCAGCGCGCTCGGCAGCCGGAAGCCGTATTCGACCAGCGTGGTCTTGCGCGAGCGGTCGCCGTTGTACATGGCGTTGAGCTGGCCGATCATCTGGTGGCTCTCGTCCAGGAACATGATGGCGTCTCGCGGCAGGTAGTCGGTCAGCGTGGCCGGCGGCTCGCCCGGCGCCGCGCCCGACAGGTGGCGGGTGTAGTTCTCGATGCCCTTGCAGTGGCCCAGCTCGCTCAGCATCTCGAGGTCGAAGCGGGTGCGCTGCTCCAGCCGCTGCGCCTCGACCAGCTTGCCTTCGCCGACGAAGTACTTCAGCCGTTCGGCCAGTTCCAGCTTGATGGTCTCGACCGCGGCCAGCGTCTTCTCGCGCGGCGTCACGTAGTGGCTGCTGGGGTAGACGACGAAGCGCGGCACCTTCTGCTGCACGCGACCGGTGAGCGGGTCGAACAGCGACAGGCTCTCAACCTCGTCGTCGAACAGCTCGATGCGCACCGCCAGCTCGCTGTGCTCGGCCGGGAACACGTCGATCACGTCGCCGCGCACGCGGAAACTGCCGCGCGCGAAGTCGATGTCGTTGCGCTGGTACTGCATGCGCACCAGCTGCGCGATCGCCTCGCGCTGGCCCTGCCTGCCCCCGACCTTCAGGATCATCCGCATCTGCAGGTAGTCGTCGGGCGCGCCGATGCCGTAGATCGCCGACACCGTGGCCACAATCACCGTGTCGCGCCGCTCCAGCACGCTCTTGGTGGCCGACAGGCGCATCTGCTCGATGTGCTCGTTGATGGCGCTGTCCTTCTCGATGAACAGGTCGCGCTGCGGCACGTAGGCCTCGGGCTGGTAGTAGTCGTAGTAGCTGACGAAGTACTCGACCGCGTTCTTGGGGAAAAACTCGCGGAACTCGCTGTACAGCTGCGCCGCCAGCGTCTTGTTGGGCGCGAACACGATCGCCGGCCGCCCCAGCCGCGCGATCACGTTGGCCATGGTGAAGGTCTTGCCCGAGCCGGTGACGCCCAGCAGGGTCTGGAACGATTCGCCGTTTTCCACCCCCTCGACCAGCGCGTCGATGGCCGTCGGCTGGTCACCCGCCGGCAGGTAGGGCTGGTAGAGCTGGAACGGCGAGTCGGGAAAGCTGACGAACCGGCCTTCGGCGGCGGCGGCCGCTTCGGCCACCATCGGCCGGGCGGCCTGGGGGCGAGCGGACTGGGTGGATTTTGGGGACGATGTCATCAGCGTGGCCAGCGGTCGGCGCCCGTCACGCGGGCGAACCTTGCACCATAAACCATCGGAATTCGACGCTCGCGCGGGGTACCTGGCCGTGAGCACCGGAAGTCGGCTGGCTGCTCCCGAATCAGGGCCCATTCCGGGTCAGTGCGCCAAGCCTCGCCGTCGCAACGCCCAGCCACAAGCTCGCGACCAGCATCGAGAGCGCACCGGCAACCACCAGCACCGGCGGCAGGCCGAACGCCAGCTTGAGAAGAATGCCGATCGGCATCAGCATGCCGGCCAGGCCGAGCCACGACACCCACTTCTGCGTCCCCGCCTGAAACGGCAGCTTGAGCAGAAGGTAGCCGTACACGACGTTCAGAAACGCGAACAGGTTGCCATGCACATGGGCGATTCTTGTCTCGAGATGGTCCCCAACCGCGTATTCAGCCGCCCATTGCTCGCTGTCGGGTGCAAGATGCATCTTGTAGATCAGGAAGAAGCCAAGCGCCATGAAACCGGCAAGAAAGATGAGACCGGCGGCGATGTTTCGTTTTCCGTAGTTCATGGGACTCTCCATGGATGGCGGCACAAGCGCGTTCACCGGTTCCAGTCTAGACCCGATCTGACAGACAGGCCGTTTCAGTGAGCGACTTCCCCCAACTGCGATGTCGAATATCTGCGGCTCAGTTGCCGGTCCAGCGCCATGAGCGCGCGCTCTAGAATCCAGGCATCCGTCCTTTCTTCTCCGTTCTCTCCGTCTTCCCGCACAGGTCTGTCCATGTCCCTCTTCTCCGCCGTCGAACTCGCCCCGCGTGACCCGATCCTGGGTCTGAACGAGCAATTTGCCGCCGACGCCAATCCCAACAAGGTCAACCTCGGCGTCGGCGTGTACTTCGACGACAACGGCAAGCTGCCGCTGCTCAAGTGCGTGCAGGCGGCCGAACAGGCGCTGATGGCCAGCCCGAAGCCGCGCGGCTACCTGCCGATCGACGGCATCGCCGCCTACGACACCGCCGTGAAGAAGCTGGTGTTCGGCGCTGATTCGGACGTGTTCAAGGCCGGCCGCATCGCCACCGTGCAAGGCCTGGGCGGCACCGGCGGGCTGAAGATCGGCGCCGACTTCCTCAAGCGGCTCAGCCCCGGCGCCAAGGTGCTGATCAGCGACCCGAGTTGGGAGAACCACCGCGCCCTGTTCACCCAGGCCGGCTTCGAGGTCGGCAGCTACCGCTACTACGACGCCGCCACGCGCAGCCTCGACTTCGACGGCATGCTGGCCGACCTGAAGGCCGCCGCGCCCGGCACCATCGTGGTGCTGCACGCCTGCTGCCACAACCCGACCGGCTACGACATCACGCCGGCGCAATGGGACCAGGTGATCGAGGTGGTCAAGGCCGGCCGGCTGACGCCGTTCCTCGACATGGCCTACCAGGGCTTCGCCGAGGGCATCGCCGAGGACGGCGCGGTGGTCGGCAAGTTCGTCGCCGCGGGCCTGAGCTTCTTCGTCTCGACCTCGTTCTCCAAGAGCTTCAGCCTGTACGGCGAGCGCGTCGGCGCGCTGTCGGTGCTGTGCGCCAGCAAGGAAGAAGCCGACCGCGTGCTGAGCCAGCTCAAGATCATGATCCGCACCAACTACAGCAACCCGCCCACGCACGGCGGCGCGGTGGTGGCCATGGTGCTGGAAGACCCGACCCTGCGCGCGCAGTGGGAGCAGGAACTGGCCGAGATGCGCGGCCGCATCAAGCTGATGCGCGGCAGGCTGGTCGAGGGCCTGAAGGCCGCCGGCGTGAAGCAGGACATGAGCTTCATCACCACCCAGGTCGGCATGTTCAGCTACTCGGGCCTGTCCAAGGACCAGATGGTGCGCCTGCGCAACGAGTTCGGCGTCTACGGCACCGACACCGGGCGCATGTGCGTGGCGGCGCTCAACAGCAGGAACATCGACTACGTCTGCCAGGCGATCGCGAAAGTCATGTAACCCCCTGAGCGGCTCACGCCGCTTCCCCCTTTTTGCTGCGCAAGGGGGACAATGCCAGTGGCCGGTGCAAGCCCGGCCACGGCGTTCGCTGGCTTGGCCTGCGCCGCGGCCCTTTGAATCAAATCGCCGTCGCGGGACTTCAGTAGTCGTCGCTGGCGCCCATCGCCAGGCTCTCGAAGCGCGTCAGCGGCTTCAGGAAGGTCAGCTTGACGGTGCCGGTGGGCCCGTTGCGCTGCTTGCCGATAATGATCTCGGCCACGCCGGGCTCACGCGAGTCCTTGTTGTAGTAGTCGTCGCGGTAGATGAACATGATGATGTCGGCGTCCTGCTCGATGGCGCCGGATTCGCGCAGGTCGCTCATCATGGGGCGCTTGTCGGTGCGCGACTCGACGCCGCGGTTGAGCTGCGACAGCGCGATCACCGGGCATTGCAGCTCCTTGGCCAGCGCCTTCAGCCCGCGCGAGATCTCGCCCAGTTCGGTGGCGCGGTTTTCGTCGCTGGAGCTGCTGCCGCTCATCAGCTGCAGGTAGTCGACCACGATCAGGCCCAGCTTGCCGCACTGGCGCGCCAGGCGCCGCGCGTTGGCGCGCAGCTCGGACGGCGTCAGGCCCGGCGTCTCGTCGATGTGCAGGCTGACGTTGCGCAGCCGCTCGATGGCCTCGGTCAGGCGCGGCCATTCCTCGTCGGTCAGCTTGCCGGTGCGCAGGTGGCCCTGGTCGATGCGGCCGATCGAGCCGACGATGCGCACCGCCAGCTGCGAGGCGCCCATTTCCATCGAGAACACCGCCACCGGCAGGCCCTCGTTGAGCGCCACGTGCTCGGCGATGTTGATGGCGAACGCGGTCTTGCCCATCGACGGGCGCGCCGCCAGCACCACCAGGTCGCCCGCCTGCAGCCCGGCGGTCATGCGATCGAGGTCGTAGAAGCCGGTCGGCACGCCGGTGACGTCGTTCGGGTTGTCGGCCATCTCCTGCACGCGGTCGAGCAGCTGCACCACCAGGCTGTCCATCGGCTGGAAGCCCTGCTTCATGCGCGAGCCTTCCTCGCCGATGTGGAAGATCTTCGATTCGGCCTCGTCCAGGATCTTGTCGACCGCGCGGCCCTGTGGGTTGAAGGCGCTGGTGGCGATTTCGTCGCTGGCCGTGACCAGCTTGCGCAGCACCGAGCGCTCGCGCACGATCTCGGCATAGCGACGGATGTTGCTGGCGCTCGGCACGTACTGCGCCAGCGAGTTCAGGTAGGCCAGCCCACCGACCTCGTCGCCCTTGCCCTGGCGCTGCAACTCCTCGTAGACGGTAATCACGTCGGCCGGCTTGGTCTCGTTGATCAGCTTGCCGGCGGCGGCGTAGATCAGCCGGTGCTCATAGCGATAGAAGTCGGAGTCGATCAGCAGGTCGCCGACGCGGTCCCAGGCGTCGTTGTCGAGCAGCAGGCCGCCCAGCACGCTGGATTCGGCCTCGATCGAATGCGGCGGAATGCGCAGCTGGGCAATCTGGCGATCGGTGGGCAGATCGGCGCTGAGGTCGGTGTAGGCGGGCGGAAAGACGGAGGACATCGATGGCTTGCGCAGGCGAGCGTGGAGCGTGAAATCCGATCAATGCTACGCCGCCCGCCCCGCTTTGTCATCGGAAAAGCCTGTGGACAAGCGGTGCAGCGATGGTGGGTAGAGGTTGGTAGGCTGTGGATCAATCATGGCACGGATGACGCGCCTGCGGCGCATGACCTCGCTGCGCTTCGATGACGAAATGATTCGTCGCAAGTCATGGCGCGCAACGCCGTCATCGATGGCGGCAGGCCAAGATCATGCGCCGCAGGCGCGTCATCCACCCGGGAAACAAAAAAGGGCCGGTGTCAAGCGTTTAGTGAAAACAGCCTGATGGCCGAAAGTCCAAATGGGGCGCGGGTTTAGCTCTACTTTGGGCCGCTTTGCAAGATGGCAGCGTTGTGGGCTGGGAGCCACATAGGAGCGTCGCGGTAGAAAGCCGGAGCGTGCTGCATCAGAGACGATCGCCAGCAGACGGCGGCCACGTTTCATCATCATAGCCCGACAGGCTACTGTCCTCCAGAACGAAGAACGCGCAGCTTCGGGCTGCGCGTTCGAGGGATGGCCGCCAGCGGGAACAGGCATCATCAGCTCAGTTTCGGCGGCGCGGCTTTGCCCGCGCCTCCCCTCCTGAATCCCCGATCCCCCGCCATGAACGCTTCCAGCATGTGCGGGATCAGCGTCGCTGCATCGACCGTCTCGCCATACGCCTGCGCGTGTAGTGCGGCGTAGCGGTCGAGGTCGGCTTTCAGGCTGGCCGGGCAAGAGAAGGTCAGCTTCGTGACTTCTTGGCGAGGCAGAGGGCCAAGCCGCAGTTTCTTGGTCGTACTCATCGTGAAGTCCCCTTGTTGAAGAAGAGCGGCTGGTACGGACGCAGCACCAGGTCGCGGTTCACGATGATCCGTACCGGCAGGCCCGGCCGTTCGGTCAAGGTGGGCTGGATGTTGAGGTTGCGCCGGGTCACTTCCTGGCCGACCTGGTTCACGGTGTCCTGCAAGCTGTCGCGCCCGGCGATGATGATGCGATTACCGTCCTGGCGGCTCTCGGGTGCAGCCAGTTCGGCACCGACGCCCAGCAGCGTGGTCAGCACGGCACCGGCAAAGATCCGATCCCAATGCCAGTCCACGTCGTCTTCCAGCCCGGCATAGCCCGCTGGGTCGGTGCCGACCAGGTTGTCAAGCGTGAGCGAGGATGTATCGGGCAGGATGATGCGGTTCCACACCACCTGCACGCGACTCTGGCCGTAGCTGACCTGGCTGTTGTACTTGCCCAGGATGCGCGAACCCTGCGGGATCAGCAGGAATTTGCCTGTGGCCGTGTCATAGACCGGCTCCGTCACCGTGGCGATCACGTCGCCCGGCAGGTCGGACTTGATGCCCGTAACCAGTGCCCCGGCAATGACCGTTCCGGCCATCACCTGATAAGGCGAGGTGGGCATTTGCAGGTTGCCGGAGTTACGGGTTTCCGTAGAGCCGCCTGTCAGGAACGCCTCTTTCTGGTCTTGCCGGTTCTGCACGGCAGTCGGATCAGCAGGCTGGGCCGCCGTCGAGGCCGGGCCAGCGGCCAGTGGATCGAAAGCGGCATTGGCAGCGAAACCCGGTGCGGCAGCGACCTGCGACTGCGCCACGGGCGCAGCCTGCGGGGAACCCGTGCGGAAGAACACCGATGAAGCTGCCGCTGCTTCTTCTTCCTTGCGTAGCGCATCGTTGGGGTCGTAGCCGGGCGCGGCATAGGTGGCGGCAACTGGCTGCTGCGAATTGACGATGGCTGGCCCCAAATCGCCCGGCAGCGGTGGCCCGAGCTCCGGCACGTCGGGCGGCAGCGCTGGCAGCTTGGAATAGTCTGTCGGCAGCGCATCCAGTCCTTCGGAGCGCGAGACGCGATCCACGTTGTACAGCTCGGTGGATTCGCCCGCGCCGCGTTGCTGCGGTTGCAGCGACCAGATCAGCGCGCCCATCACGCCAATTGACAAGCCGCCAGCGAGGATAGCCAGCGTGCGCCGGTTCAGGCGCGTGACCGGGCGCGGTTGGGCGCGCAGCGCCACCGCCTCGGGTGCGACCTTGTCCGCCTGCGGCATGGCAAGGTCGGGAGTGTCGTCCTGGCTCATGCTCAGTTCCTCCCGGCGATGCCATCCGTGCGCTCGATTCGCACCACATCGCCCTTATCGGCCCCCAGGCGCAGTTCGGCCGCACCGAACAGGCGATCCACGATGTAGTACGGCGAACGGAAGCGATAGTTCACCAGTTGTCCGTCGCCCTGCGCGCCGATGACGAACAGCGGCGGCAGCTCGCCCTGGGCGATGCCTGCCGGGAACTGGATATAGACCTTCTCGCCATCGTCGAAGGCGCGCAGCGGCTTCCACGGCGGATTGCCGCCCGACACCGCGTAGCGGAAACGGATCTTCTCCAGCGACAGGCCAGTATCGACCGGCGCGGCGGCGCTGGCCGCCTGTGCCTGGCGTTGCAAGGCCAGCATCCGGTCTTTCGGATAGTCCCAGGACACCGACGCCATCCATGCCTTGTCGGTCGAAGTCAGTTCCAGCAGGTACGTCCTGCGGCTGGTGGTAATGACCAGATTGGTCTTCAAGCTGGAACGGATGGGTTTGACCAGCACATTGACGCGCAGATCGGCCCCGCTGCCGCTGGAGGTGTCTCCGACGATCCAGCGCACGGTATCGCCCGCAGCGACCGTCACCAGTTCCTCGCCGGGCTGGAGCGCAATCACCGTCACGCGACCCACGGACGCATAGACCTGGTACAGCGCGCCATCGGTGAAGGGCCAGACCTGGATCGCATTGACGTAGCCCTCGCGGGTCGGTGCGATGCGTGCCTCGGCGTTGGCACGAGAAACGCGCACCTTCTCGTCGGCAGGCTCCGGTGCCACCGGGGCCGTATTAACATCCGGCAGCGGCTTCAACTGCGCGGGTAGCGCCAAGGGTTCGGGCACTGCCACTACTTCGATGGGCTTGGGCGGCTCGGGCAATGGCTGCGCCTGCACCGGCTCATCGAGCGAGATCACCGGCGGCGGTTTGCCCTGCGTGGCGCAGCCCGCAAACAGAACAGTTGATGCCAGCAGGATCACCGGCAATGCAGTTTTACGGAAATGTGCATTCATGGTTTGGCTCCTTCAGAAGAATCCAGTTCACGGCTCCACGACAAGCCATTGACGTAGATGCCCAGCGGGTTGCGGCGCAGGCGTTCTTCGGTGCGCGGGGTCTGCTGCACGATGGACACCACCGCCGTCCATCGCTCCAGCCCGGCCGCCGCGCCATTGACGTAGCGGCGTTCCGTCCAGCGCACGTTGAACGACGCATCACTGGCGCGAACCACGCTGGTGATCTGCACCGTCACCGACTCCTTGCCAATACGGGCGAACGGGTCATTCACCCGCGCATAGTCGTTGAGCACCGCCGCGCCCCGGTCGGTGGTGTAGTCGTAGGCATCGAGCCAGTTCTGGCGCACGACGATGGGGTCGATGGATAGCGAGCGCACCAGCGTCACGAAGCGCGCGATGTGGTGTGCCGTCTGCGCATCGGTGGGCCGATACGGCGTGGCCGCTTCGCCCACGGTGCGCACCTGGCCGGACTGATCGACCTCGATGACATAGGGCGTGACGATGGATTGGGCCGAGCGCCACACCAGGCCGCCGGCCATCAGCAATGCGAGCACCAGGCAGCCGAAGGCCATCAGCCGCCAATTCTTGGCCTGCACGCGGGCCGAGCCGATGCGCTCGTCCCAGACCTGGGCAGCAGCTTGATACGGGGTGGCAGGCTGCGGCGTATCGGCATAGCGCACCTGCGGTCGTTTGAATCGCATGGAGTTCTCCTTGAAAGTCAGCTATCGGGTCATTCATCGGGGCGCAGGCTCGGGCCTTGGCCCGAACCGCCACCGTCGCCACCGCGCAGCGTGTGCGCGGCCGTGGTGGTGGCCTGGGTGAGTCGTTGGCGGCGTTGCAGGCGCTTGGCCCAGCCCGGTTGTTCCTGCTTCTGCGCATTGGCCGTGTCGCCTGTGCTGGCCTGCCCGGAGCTGGCAGCGCCACCGCCAGAACTACTATCGGTGCCGGAGCCTTGCCAGCCTGCTTTGAATGGCGCGGCCGCCTTGGCTGCCGCCGCTTTGATGCCTGCACCGGCGCGTTGGCCTGCCGCCTGTGCGCCGCCCTGGGCGACACTGCCCAGCCCTGCCACTGCACCCTTGGCCCCGCCGCTCGCAGCGGCAGAACCGGCCTGGAAAGCCGACTTCGCGCTGCCCGCTGCCGAGGTCGCGGCCCGCGCGCCAGCCCCGGCGAGCTTGGCGGCAGCCGGTGCCATGCGCGCCCCGGCCATCACCGCACCGCCCACGCCGGTGGCGGCGGCACCTACGGCCACCACCGCACCTGCGGCACCCACAGCAGCGCCAGCCATTGCCCCGGCACCCAACTGCGGTGCGCCGGATACCAAGCCAGTGGCGATGCCCGGCCCGAAGATCCCCAACGCCAGCAGCGTGAGCGAGGCCAGCATGATGACCACCGCATGGTCGATGGACGGCTCGGCCGGATGCACCTGGAACTCGGCAAACAGGCCCGAGCCGATGCCGACGATAACGGCCAGCACCAGCACCTTGATGCCCGAAGACACCACGTTGCCCAACACTTTCTCGGCGAGGAAGCTGGTCTTGTTCCACAGCGCGAACGGCACCAACACGAAGCCCGCAAGCGTGGTCAGCTTGAACTCGATCAGCGTGATGAAAAGCTGGATCGCCAGCACGAAGAAGCACAGGATCACCACCGCCCAGGCCAGGAACATGACCACGATGGGCGTCATGTTCACGAACACCTCGGGGAAGCCCGCCATGTCGCTGATCTGATCGAGGATCGGTGCCGCCGCGTCGATGCCGGTCTTGGCTAGGCGTCCCGGTTGCAGGAACTCGCCCATGCTCATCGTCGAGCCGCTGGCTGTCAGGCCCAGGCCCGCGAACGAACGGAAGACGATGCTGGCCAGCCAGTTGAAGTTGTTGATGATGTACGCGAAGGCACCGACGTAGAGCACCTTGCGCAGCAGCTTGGCGATCACGTCATCGCCCTGGCCGGTGGCGTGGCTCATCGCCCAGTACAGCCCGGCAATCGTCATGTCGATGACGATCAGCGTGGCGGTGAGGAACGCGACTTCACCTTGCAGCAGCCCAAAGCCCGAGTCGATGTAGCGCGAGAAGGTAGCGAGGAAGCGGTCGATGACCGTCACGTCGTTCATGGCGCATCCTCCGTAGTTGCGAGCGGCGCATCGCCTTCCGGTGCGTCATCGGCGCGCGTGTCGAAGCTCGGCGGGATCGGCGGCAGATCGGCCAGTGTGAAATTCGTCAGGCCCGGTTTCACCGGCGAAGAAGCGCCGCCGGAAGGCTTCAGCCGCGGCTAGGCAGGCGTCTTCGCCTGCCGTCGTCCGGTCGGCAGCACACTGCGCACGCAAAGCCTTGAGCCGCACGGGATCGGCGGCCAGGGCAGCGGCCAGGTCTTCGGTCGGCTGCTGGCTGCAAGCGACCAGCAGCACGGGCAGTAGGAGGGCAAGGCATCGCATGGCCGTCTCCCGTCAGTTGCCGTAGAAATCCACGCGCTGCGGCGTGTAGGGCGTGCCATCGCCCAGGAAGCGGCGCGTCACTTCACGGCCACGTTCGACAGCCGCTGCTTGGCGTGCCAGTTCCAGCGCGGCGGCGCGTTCCTGCGTGATCTGGAGTTGCTGCGCTTGGATGGACTGCTTGGCCTGCAAGGCCAGAAGCTGGTTGGTCGCCTGCATGGCTTGCAGCGCGCCGGTGGCGGACTGACTCTGGCTGACCAGATCGGACAGTGCGCTTTCGTCTTGCGCCAGGTTCTGCGACACCTGCGCCTGCATCCGCATCGCGGTGTGCAGGCCGTTCAGCGTGTTCTTCCAGCGCTCCTGCGCGTCGCGCAGCATCTGGTCGCCGCTGACGGTCGCGGCGTACTGCTCCGGGTACAGCCGGGCGAAGGTGGCATCCATGCTCTGCACGTCGTAGGCCAGGCCGCGAGCCTCGGCGATCAGCCGCTCGGTGGTCGCCAGCGTCGAGCGCAGGCGATTGACGATGTTGAAGTCCAGGTTCGCCAGATTGCGCGCCTGGTTCATCAGCATCTGCGCTTCGTTCTGAAGCTGGTTGATCTGGTTATTGATCTGCTCCAGCGTGCGCACGGCGGTCAGCGTGTTCTGCACGAAGTTGGACGGGTCGAACACCGTCAGCGCGGATGCCGGCTGCACGGCCAGCAGCGATGCCGACAGCACGGCGGCGAGCGAGACGGACAGCAAACGGGGTTGGGTTTTCATGGTGAAACCTCCTAGGGTTGAGAAGCGAGGAAGGACGCTGCCGCCGGCGAGGACGGCAGCAGATCAGCGGCCCAATCGAGGCCACGATGGCGCAGCCAGGCACCGGCGAAGCCCGGTGTGCCTGCGTCCAGCAGCACGCGATCCATGTCGCGTTGGTCTTGCGGAGTGGATGCCCCGGCGAAGGCCAACGTGGCTGGCCCCAGGTCGAGGTCGAACAGGCGATTGCCCAGGCGAGATTGGTAGTAGTAGTCACGCTTGGGCTGCGCGGTCGCCACGATCTCGATCTGGCGGCTGTTGAGGCCGAAGCCCTCGTAGATCGTGCGGATCTGAGGCTCGGTCGCCTGTGGGTTAGGGAGAAAAATCCGGCTGGCGCAGCTTTCGATCACTGCCGGTGCAATGCTTGAATCCTTGATGTCGGCCAGCGACTGCGTGGCGAAGATGACGCTGACATTCTTCTTGCGCAGCGTCTTGAGCCACTGGCGGATGCGGGCAGCGAACACCGGGTCATCGAGGAACAGCCAGGCTTCATCGAGGATCAACAGCGTGGGCGCGCCGTCGAAGCGTTCATCGAAGCGGGCGAACAGGTAGCCCAGCACGGCCAGCACTGCCGCCTTGCTGTGCATCAGCTCTTCCATCTCGAAGCCCTGCACGTTGCCGGAACCCAGCCGGTCAGAATCGGCGTCCAGCAGCTTGCCGTGGGCACCACCCAACACATAGGGCGCAAGCGCCTGGCGCAGTGCGTTCGATTGCAGCAGCACCGACAGGCCCGTCAGCGTGCGCTGCTCCACTGGCGCACCGGCGAGGCTGCCCAGTGCCGACCAGATCGCAGCCTTCTCGTCCGGGCCGATGGCGACACCTTCATGCAACAAGCGGCCTTCCACCCATTCGGCGGCCCAGGTGCGGTAGCCCTCTTGGTCGATGCGGGCCAATGGCTGGAAAGCAATCGTCCCGTCATTGCCCAGGTCGTAATGCTCGCCGCCCAGCCCGAGGATGGTGGCGCGCATCGAGCGCCCCATGTCGAAGGCGAAGATGCGCGAACCGGAGTAACGGCGGAACTGTATTGCCAACGTGGCGAGCAGCACCGACTTGCCCATGCCGGTCGGCCCGGCGACTAGCGTGTGGCCCACGTCGCCAATGTGCGTCACCAGCCGGAACGGCGTCGCGCCATCGGTGCGGGTGACGATCAGCGGCGGGCCATCCAGATGCGCGTTCTTCTCCGGCCCGGCCCACACGGCGGACAGCGGCATCATGTGCGCCAGGTTCAGCGTCGAGACGATGGGCTGGCGCACGTTGGCATAGGCATTTCCAGGGATGGACGACAACCAGGCATCCACGGCGTTCAGCGTTTCGGGGATGGTCACAAAGCCCCGGCCCTGAATAACGCGCTCCACCATGCGCAGCTTTTCGTCGGCAGCGGCGGCATCCGTGTCCATGACGGTGACGGTGGCCGTCAGGTATCCGAAGGACACCTGATCGCTGCCCAGCTCCTGCAAGGCAGCATCGGCGTCGGCGGCCTTGTTGTTGGCGTCGGTATCGACCAGCGGGCTTTCCTGCTGGAAGATCGTTTCGCGCAGCAGCGCGACGACGTTCTTGCGCTTGGCAAACCACTGGCGGCGCAGGCGGCCCAGTTCCTTTTCCGCCTCGGCCTTGTCCATGCACAGAAAGCGCGTGCTCCAGCGATAGCCAAAGCCCAGGCGGTTGAGATCGTCCAGAATCCCCGGCCAGGTCGAGGTCGGAAAGCCTCGCACCGACACCACGCGCAGGTGCTGGTCGCCCAGCATGGGCGCCAGACCACCGACCAGGGCGCAGTCGGCCAACAGTGCGTCGATATGGAACGGCACGTCGGGCACACCGACGCGGTAGCGCCGCGTGGACACCGTGGCGTGCAGGTAGCTCAGTGTCTGGCTGTCATCGAGCCAGGCGATTTCCGGCATCACGCCGTCGAGCAGGTCGAACACGCGATCCGTTTCCGCCACGAAGGCTTCCAGCCGACCCTGCCAGTCCACGCCATCGCCCGGCGCGTTCTCATAGAGCATCTTGGCGGCGCGGGCGCGGGATTCCTCTGCCGGCAGATAGGCCAGGGTCAGGTGATAGGCGCTCTCGAAGTGCTGGCCGGATTCCTCGAAAGCTGCACGGCGTTCTTCTTCCACCAGCCAAGACAACGGCTCGGGAAACTCGGAACGTGGATAGCCCGCCGCTGCGCGGCGCTCGGCTTCGATGAACAAGGCCCAGCCAGATCCCAGGCGGCGCAACGCGTTGTTAAGGCGCGCCGACGTGGCGATCAGCTCGCCTTGCGTGGCACTGTCCAGATCCGGCCCACGAAAGCGCGCCGTGCGCTGGAACGAGCCATCCTTGTTCAGCACCACGCCCGGCCCGATCAGCCCGGCCCAGGGCAGCCAGTCGGCCAGCAGCGCGGGCCGCTGGCGGTATTCGGCAAGGTTCAGCATGTCGGCATCCCCCTATGCGTCCAGCAGCGGCTTGTGCTTGATGTGCCGGGCGAAGACCTGCATGAACTGCGGATCGACGCGCGCGCCCCAAACCGCCAGCGAATGGCCGGCGATCCAGAGCACCACGCCGGGAATCCACAGTTGCAGGCCCAGCCCCACGGCTGCGGCCAGCGTGCCGTTGGCAATCGCCACGGTGCGCGGCGCACCGCCCAGCAAGATCGGCTCGGTCAGCGAGCGATGCAGCGGCACTTCAAAGCCCGGAAGATCAGTGGCCGTGCTCATACGACGGCCCCGCCGGAGAAGCTAAAGAACGACAGGAAGAAGCTCGAAGCCGCGAAGGCGATGGACAGGCCGAAGACGATCTGGATCAGCTTGCGGAAGCCACCGCTGGTATCACCGAAGGCCAGCGCCAGGCCCGTCGCAATAATGATGATCACCGCGACGATGCGCGCCACCGGCCCCTGGATGGATTCGAGGATGGATTGCAGCGGGCCTTCCCACGGCATCGAGGAACCGGCGGCCTGGGCCGTGCCGGCCAGGAACAGCAGCAGCGCGGCCAGCAGCAGCCCTTGCCCCGCAGGGCGGGCCAGGCTGCGCAGCCGTGCCAGGCTGGACAGGCGAGAAAGCGGATTTACAGAAAGATGGAAAGCATCAACGTGCGTCATGGCAGTTCTCCAGAGGATTGGTCGAGGGACTGGGAAGGAACAGGCGGCAGCTCGGGAAACGACGTTTCCAGCGCATCCGCCAGGCGGTAGCCCGCGCCGTCGAAACCGACGACACGGGAAATGGTTTCGACGCGGCGCTTGCGGCCACGTCCGGCGATGTGGATCACGACGTTGATCGCCTCGGCGATCAGGGCGCGGGGTGGATTCACCGCGACTTCGAGAATCAACTGTTCCAGGCGCAGCAGCGCGCCCAAGGCGGAGCCGGCATGGATGGTGGCGATGCCACCGGGGTGGCCGGTGCCCCAGACCTTCACCAGATCCAGCGCTTCGCCGCCGCGCACTTCGCCCACGATCACGCGATCCGGGCGCAGCCGCATCGTTGCACGCACCAGTTCCTGCATCGACACCACGCCCGCACGGGTGCGCAGCGGCACATGGTCACGGGCGGCGCATTGCAGTTCGATGGTGTCTTCAAGCACCAGCACGCGGTCGCCGGTGGCGGCGATCTCGGCCAACAAGGCATTAGCCAGCGTGGTCTTGCCGGTGCTGGTGCCTCCGGCGATCAGGATGTTGTGCCGCTCGCGCACAGCATGACGCAGAAACTCGGCCTGCCCAGCGGTCAAGATGCCATCGGCCACATAGCGATCCAGACCGATGATGCTCACGGCCCGCTTGCGCAGCGCAAAGGCCGGGCCGGGTGCAGCGGGCGGCAGGATGCCCTCGAAACGCTCGCCCGTTTCGGGCAGTTCGGCGGTCAAGAGCGGCTGGCCGCGATGCACCTCGGCACCAACGTGGGCGGCGACCAGGCGGATGATGCGTTCGCCATCGGCTTCGGGCAGTTCGACGCCCAGCGGCGCACGGCCAGAGGACAGCCGATCCACCCACAATGTCCGGTCGGGGTTGAGCATCACTTCCACCACGTCCGGGTCTTCGAGCGCTGCGGCGATCACCGGCCCCATCGCCGTGCGCAGCATCTGGATGCGGCGATCCTGGGACGCCGCAGCGGATGAGCGCGGCTCGGGCGGGATCTGTGGAACGGCGCTCATGAGGCACGTTCCGCAGTTCGTTCGTGGGCTTCGACCTGAGCCGCCGCGTCATCCATGCGAATGGGGTCGGGGTGCAGTTCTTCCACCACGTCGCGCACCAGGCTGCGGCCACGCAGCAGGTGACGGCCCAACTGTTCGACGAACTGCTCGAAACGCGCCTTGCCCTGGGCGCGGGCTGCATCCTGATGGGCTTCGGGCACCGGCGTGCTGACGGTCAGGAAGTAACGGATGAACAGCGCAAGCGTTTCGATCTGGATGTTCTGGTCACGCTCCAGACGCTCGGCCTGCCGCGACAAGCGATCAAGACGCTTGGCAATGGCCGCTTCGCGCTGGTCGCCGGCATCGGGTGACAGCCAGGATGCCAAGGCAGCGGCGACGATGCTGGACTTGGACACGCCTTTCTTGGCGGCCAGCTCGTCCAGGCGTTTGGCGTGCTCGTGCTGGATGAACAGGTTCAATCGGTATTGGCTCATAGGTCGATTCCGTCGTTGGGGTCGAGGGAGGCCAGCCGCGCCGTGCGTTGCAGGGCGGGATCGAACTGGCCGGGAAGCACCGGGGGCGTGTCGTCGTCATCGAGTAGCGACAGGTCACTGGCCATGGCATCCATCTCGGGGGCGTAAGCGATGACTTCGGACAGTTCGGGCTGGCGGCGTGGGCCGCCGTCGTCGGTCGAGCCCGAGACATCCAGGTCATCGGCGGATGCCGTGGCCGGTACCGCAGGAACCGAAGGGATTGCCAGGCCGCTCCAGTCGTCAGGTCGTGCAGGCGGCACATCGGCATAGCGGCCTGCCGTCACCGCAGGCGGTGGCAATACCCGTTGCTTGAAATTGGCGTCGGCGAAGTAGCGCAGCTTCTTCGCCTTGATCGGCGCGACACTGGACACCATCACCACCGCCTCATCGGTCGGTAGCTGCATCACTTCGCCCGGCGTCAGCAGCGGCCGCGCCGTCTCCTGCCGCGACACCATCAGGTGCCCCAGCCACGGTGCAAGCCGGTGGCCTGCGTAGTTGCGCTGGGCCCGTAACTCAGTGGCCGTGCCCAAGGTTTCGGAAATGCGTTTGGCCGTGCGTTCGTCGTTGGTGGCGAAGGTCACGCGTACATGGCAGTTGTCCAGAATCGAATGGTTCTGGCCGTAGGCTTTGTCGATCTGGTTGAGCGACTGCGCGATGAGGAAGCTGCGGATGCCGTAGCCCGCCATGAAGGCCAGCGCCGTCTCGAAGAAGTCCAGGCGGCCCAGCGCTGGAAACTCGTCGAGCATCAACAGCAGTTTGTGGCGGCGTTCGATGCCATCACTGCCATCGAGCGATTCGGTGAGCCGCCGGCCGATCTGGTTGAGGATCAGCCGGATCAGTGGCTTGGTGCGCGAAATGTCGGAAGGCGGCACTACCAGATACAGCGATACCGGGTGCTCGGCGGAAATCAGGTCAGCGATGCGCCAGTCGCAGCGCGAAGTGACTTCGGCCACGGTCGGATCACGGTACAGACCGAGGAACGACATGGCGGTGGAGAGCACGCCTGATCGCTCGTTGTCCGACTTGTTGAGCACTTCACGCGCGGCGGACGCGACAACCGGGTGCGGTGCGTCGCCCAGGTGCCTGGTCGTCATCATCCGATGCAGCGTCAGCTCGAAGGGACAAGCCGGGTCGCTGAGGAAGTTGGCAACGCCCCGCAGCGTCTTGTCCTCGCCGGCGTAGAGCACGTGCAGAATGGCCCCGACCAGCAGCGCGTGCGAAGTCTTCTCCCAGTGATTGCGCTTCTCCAGCGCGCCTTCGGGATCGACCAGGATGTCGGCGATGTTCTGCACGTCGCGCACTTCATGCGCGCCGCGCCTGACTTCCAACAGTGGGTTGTAGGCCGCTGACTTCGCATCGGTCGGGTTGAACAGCAGGCAGTGCGAAAAGCGCGAGCGCCAGCCAGCAGTGATCTGCCAGTTCTCGCCCTTGATGTCGTGGATGACGGCGGATGCGGGCCAGGAAAGCAGCGTCGGCACCACCAGGCCCACGCCCTTGCCCGAGCGCGTGGGCGCAAAGGTCAGGACGTGTTCCGGCCCTTCGTGCCGCAGGTAGTGGCCGTCATGCTGACCAAGAAAGACACCGGCGGGCTGCGTCAGCCCCGCCTTGTGAATGTCGGCGGCATCCGCCCAACGGGCCGAGCCATAGGTCGTCACTTTGCGCGCCTGGCGCGAGCGCCACACCGACATGGCGATGGCGACTACCACGGCAAACAGGCCGCTGCCCGCCGCGATCATGCCGCCGTTGTCGAACACCTGCGGTGCGTAGGCGTCGAAGAAGAACCACCACTCGAACAGCTTCCACGGGTAATAGACCGGCGTGCCGTAGAAGTCGAACCAGGGCGAGCCCAGGCGTAGCTGGTAGCCCAAGGCGGCGGCTGTCCATTGCGTGGCACCCCACACACCGGCGATCACGATGCCGAACACGGCGGCGATCTGACCGAACAACACACCCTGAGCTTGCATACCCTGGCCTCCGATTTCTCCTGCGCTGATTCCCCGTGGAAAACGCGGCACAAAGGCGTGCCGCAGGCGTCAGGATCGGTGCCGGTTCAGTGCCGGTCAAAGACCGTTATCGGCAGCAAGGTGATGCAAAAAGCATGGTTTTATGCAGGGGCGAAGCCAATAAAAACGCCGCAGGCGCGAGCGCGCTGCGGCGTGTGGAGAAAGAAAATCAGGATATGCGGCAAGCCGCCAACGGTCAGAACTTGGGCGGCGTCTCCGATGGCGTGTAAGGCACCTTGCCGTCGCCGAAGAAGCGCTTGTTCGTCGCTTCGGCCACCCGGTTACACAGCACGTCACCCATCGTCGGACGCTCGGTCTTGCACTGGCGGCGCAGTTCCTTCAAACGCTCGGGGTCGGCGGCCAGTTCTTCGACGGTGGGCACATTAGCTTGTTGTTTCGGCGGCTCGGACGGGCCGCAGGCCGTGAGTGCAGCAACCAACAAGAACGGGGTAATCAGCTTCATGGTCATGGATCGTTGTCCTCCAGGGAGTCGGGTTCAACGGGTGATGTAGATCTGTGGCCTTTTGGTGATTCGATGGCCAGCACGCGCTCGATGAAGCGCTCCAACACGTCCGAGGATTCGCCTTCCCGATGCAACACATAGGTCGTCAGCATGGGCGAACGCCCCGCGAGTGGCCGGGCGACAACGCCGGGTTCGCGGCTGGCCACAATGTGCGGTGCTCCGGTGATCCCCAGCGCGAACCCCGCTGATACCAGGGCCATCATCAGGTCGCATGAGGACACACGCTCGTCAATCAGCGGTTCCGTGTCCGCCCGGCGTAGCACACGCTCGACCTGGCGCGCATGGCCTTCGCATACTTGTGGATCGCACAGCACCAGAGGATGGCGCAGCACCTCTTCCAGCGGGATGCGTTTGTGCCTGAGCAGCGGATGCCGCGCAGGCACTGCGACCATCAGGGGATCACTCCAGACTGCTTGAGCCACGACGCCATCGCCCACTTCATCGGATTGCGCGAATCCAACGTCGTAGAGGTCATCATGCAGCCCCTTGATCTGCTGTGACAGCGGCACCTCGAACAGCCGGATCTCTACTTCGGGTTCCTCCTGCCGACAAAACGCCAACAAGGCCGGCAGGCGCGACGGCGTGATGCCGTCGGACAGCGCAATACGCAATTGCCCATGAAAGCCATTGGCCGCTGCCTGCACGCTGTCGCGGGCTTGCTGCAGGGCCGTGAAGATGCGCGGCACATGCTCCAGAAACAGCTTGCCTGCCCGTGTCAGCCGTGTGCTGCGGCTGTTGCGGATGAACAACTGTTCGCCCAGGTCTTCTTCCAGCTCCTTGATGGTGCGCGACAGCGGCGACTGCTCGATGTGCAGTCTCTCGGCGGCGCGGGCGAAATGGAGCTCTTCGGCTACAGCCAGAAAACAGCGCAGATGACGTAACTCCATAGGCCAGCCCTCTTTGAATTTTTCATAAAGACCCGCCGAGCTAAGAAGTGGGTGCTTTTATCAACATGACCGGAACCAGGCTGGCTGCCATTGCAATGGCAACAATGACCATCAATCCATTCAGGCTCGTCATGGACAGTACTATTCCTCCCAGCAGCGCACCTGCGCCAATAGCCGCATTGAAAATGGCGACATAGATGGCTGAGGCGGGCATCGCTGACGATCCGGCCAATCTCAATATCCAGGTTTGAAAGCCGACAAAGACAATCGCGACGCCAGCACCCCATCCCAGCAGCAACACACCGACGATGAAGGAAGAACTTCCAACGGGTAGACATCCGATCGCGAGGACGCTTACGGTCATCAGTGCCAAGGAGATCAGAACCAGACGCTTGAGATGGTGGTCAATCAACTTCCCGGAAATCAAATTGCCCACGATGCCTGCGATACCGAACACCAGCAGTAGCGTGCTGATGAGATTGGCACGAATGCGAAGAGCACTTGAAAGCAGAGGCTCGATAAACGTGAAGGCAGCGAAGTGAGCGGTGATTGCGCAAGCCGTCGCCAGATAGATTCCCTGAAATGTTCGATTCTTGAGAATGCTGGTCAGCGCATCCAGGCCGATGGATGCTGATGCCGACAACCGTGGCACGCTCCAAGCGATGGCAATGGTCGCTACCAGAGACAATGCCGCGATCACCGTGAATGCTGTTCGCCATCCATCAAGTTGAGCCAGCAAGTTGGCCAGTGGCACGCCCAGCACGCTGGCAACGGACACGCCACCGAAAATAATCGACGTTGCCAGTCCGACCTGCCGTGCGGGCACCAATTGCGCACCAATGGAGCCGATCATTGCCCAGAAAGCGCCATGTGCCAGCGCTCCTATCATCCGCGCCCCAAGCAGCATCGAGAATTACGCACTGAAAGCGGCAATCGCGCAGGAGACGGTCAAAACCAGCATCAAGCCGACCAAGAGCGGTTTGCGTGGCACCCGCCCCAGGAACATGGCGGATAGCAGCGCAGCAAGCGCTGCTATCCAGGCATACGCCGTCACGATCAATCCTGCCCGGCCTTCAGTTTGTCCAAACTCAGTCGCCAGCGGTGAAAGCAAGCCAATCGGGGCCAGCTCAGTCGTCACAATGGCGAATGCGCTCATGCCAAGCGCAACGACAGCCAGCCAAGTGCGCCATGAGATGCTTTCCTGTTTGGAAGGGGACGCGAACTGATTCATGCCGTCCCTCCAGTTGTGGGGCTCTGCTGACACTGCGCATGTGAGGCAAACGCCTTTCGTGCTGCACTGATGCCGTTCATGCATGCCGGCACACCTGCATAGACGGCAATCTGTAGCAGGATTTCCACGATTTCGCTCCTGCTGACACCGACATTCAGTGCGGCCCGGATATGGAATTCGAGTTGCCCCGGTGCGTTGCCCATCGCCATCAGTGCGGCGACGGTCAGCATTTCGCGGGTGCGCAAGTCGATGCCTGGGCGCGACACCACATCGGTAAAGGCGAACCCCAACACCAATTCGGCAAAGTCGTCAGACAGTTCGTCGAGATTTTTGGCAACCTTCTCGGGTGCCTGCGGGTCAAGTTGGGCCAGCAGCGCAAAAGCCCGCTCGCGCCGTTCGGAACGAGGACTGCTCATGCGTTGACCCCTTTCATGCCTTCTGCGGTATAGCGGTCTCCTGCGACTGGCACTGCGTCGAGCGCACGCCCCAGTTCAGCCAGATCCTCTGGCTCCAGACGTACCGATAACGCGCCCAGGTTGTCCTGCAGATGCGTGACGCGCCGCGTACCAGGAATGGGCACGATGTCATCGCCTTGCGCCAATAGCCATGCCAAAGCGATTTGTGCCGTCGTGCACGTCTTGCGCACGGCGATAGATGAAATGACATCCACCAGGGAACGGTTGGTGGTGATGTTCTCTGGCTGAAAACGCGGCAGGCTGGCGCGGAAGTCGCCTTCCTCGAAGGTTGCATCCTGCTGGAACCGCCCCGTCAGAAAGCCGCGCCCCAATGGCGAATAAGCCACCAGGCCGATACCCAGTTCGCGGCAGGTCGGGAGCACCTCGGTTTCCACGTCCCGTGTCCACAACGAATATTCGGTCTGGACGGCTGCCACCGGATGCACGGCATGCGCACGCCGCAGAGTGGCCGCGCTGACTTCACACAAGCCGATGCGGGCGACCTTACCCTGTTCTACGAGTCGGGCCAGGCCCTCCATCGTTTCTTCAATCGCCTGTGCAGGATCTATTCGATGGACGTAGTACAGGTCGATCTGCTCGACGCCAAGGCGACGCAGCGAGGCTTCGCAGCATTTCCGTGCGTAATCCGGGCTGTTGTCGATACTGCGTCGATATTCGCCGGGCCTGCGCACGATGCCAAACTTGGTTGCAATCTGCACCTTCGGTTTGCGTGTTGCGAGGAAGCGGCCTATCAACTCCTCGTTGTGATGTGGGCCATACATATCGGCGGTATCGAGGAAGTCCACGCCCATGCCGATCGCCTGATCCAGCAGATGTAGCGCCTGCTCATCGTCGCGCGGGCCATAGAACTCGCTCATGCCCATGCAGCCAAGGCCGAGGGCGGAAACCTCCAGATCGTGTCCAAGCTTTCGTCTTTGCATTGCACTTCCCCTTACAAGATTGGGGAAGTATGATCTTCCAAAAATGATTGGAAAATATATAAAATAGGAATCCTATTTTCCATATTCGGAAAACAAATGAATACTCAAATCCAATGGGATGACGCCCGTATCTTTTTGACCATTGCGCGTGCTGGCACCCTGAGCGGTGCTGCTACCGCGCTTGAGATGGGCGTTGCTACCGTGTCACGGCGACTGGATCGCCTGGAAGCGGCACTAGACGTACCATTGTTCAGCCGACATCAGAGTGGCTACAGCCTCACGGATGATGGTGAAGCCCTGCTGGAGCATGCTGAAGCACTGGAACATGCCGGACAGGCGTTCGGAGAAGCCGCACAGCAGCAAGGGCAAGTGGCTGGATGCGTGCGCCTTGCTACCGCAGAGAACCTGGCCAACGCGCTTATCGTCCCCTCACTGCCGACACTGTTTGCCACCCATCCTGAGCTGCGCGTGGAGATCGTCAGCGGTGTACAGACCGTGAACTTGCACCGGCGTGATGCCGATCTGGCGGTGCGGATGGTCAAACCAGAAGCGGGTAACGTCACGATCAAGCGCCTGGGCACCCTGGGATTCGGCCTTTACGGCGCTCGTGGATACGTCAATGCGCGTAGCGCCGGGGCTGATGCGGCCACCTTCGATGACGATAGTTTCATTGGCTGGGCGGAGTCTCATAGCCATCTGCCGGCCGCAAAATGGATCGCTCGCATGTTGCGAGGACGACCGTGCCAAATGGAAGCCAACACGCTGTCAGCACAGATGGCTGCCGCGACGGCAGGCATTGGATTGGCCGTGCTCCCGCACTTTCTGGCCCGACAGGCGGGGCTTGTCTGCCTGCTGCCCGAACTGGGGGCGGATCAGCCCATCTGGCTGGCTATCCATTCCAACCTGGCGCACTCAAGGCGCGTCAGAGCAGTCGCCGATCATTTAATCCATTTGTTCGAAGAACAACGATCAGAACTCGACGGTCGTATGCCCGAGCGCTAGATACTTCGACCACGCTGTCGTCCAACCTCCCACGTCACGCCGCCAGTTCGTACTGTCGCAGCAACCTGCTGACCCAGCCGTTGCTCGATCACGGGCCGCCACGGCACCAAACTGAATCCCTTGCCGTCATCGAGCATTGCGTAGCGCCCGCTGGCGAGCATGACGCTGCGCCGGTAGATGCCCGCCACGCGCTGCCCGTCGGCGACGGGCCGATGCTCCAGTCCGGTGTCGGCGGCAAGGCCCTTGGCGGCTTGCGCCAGTTCCCGATTGCGCAGCGTCCCCAGCAGGTTGCGAGCAAGGATCACCCGCTGCCCGCGCCGCTGGGCCAGCCCCTGTTCTTCAAGGAAGTCGGCGCGCTGTTGCAGGGTGTTCTTGACCTCACCGCCAAAGCCCAGGTCGCCCAGCCCCTTGCCGCCACCGATCAACTGCTGGTCGAGCCAGGTGGCTCCGATCACGCGCGCCTGCCGCTCAATGGGCAGGTGCGATTTCAGTTCCACGGCGACACCGCCCAGCCGTTGCGCGTCGTACTGGCTGCCACGCTCGGCCAGGTCGTCCGGCACGCTCCATAACCCTTCGGCTACACGCTCCACGATGCCGACCCGGCGCAGGGCTTCCAGCCGACGAACATGGGCCGCGACGACTTCCTGCGGGTCGCGGCCGGGCTTGGCCCGGCCTTGCTCGATCGCCAGGTGATGGTCGGTGCGGTACAGGCCATCGCTCGCCAGCGCGGCAATGTTCCTGTCGGCCGCCCGCACCTCAGCGGAACCGCGTACCTCCACCACGGCTCCAGTGGGATAGTTCGCCAGCTCGTCACCGGCGTTGAGCGCGACGTAGTGGGCCTTGCCGTCCACGCCGTCGATGACCAGATAGCCGCGGTCGTGCAGCTCGTCGGCCAGCCCCTTGGCCGCGACGCGGCCTACGATGGTGCGGTCGCGTTCATCGGCGTCCTGGCCCGGCTCGAACACCGCCAGTTCGCGCGGCTGGCCGTTCATGGCCCGCTGCATGGTGCGGATGATGTCGCCGCGCTCGCCCAGAGCGCGCAAGGTCTTCTCGGCATCAGCATGGACGGCCCAAGTGCCGGGCTGTGTCTCGTCGGCCAGGCCCAGACGCTGCAAGCGTTGCAGGCGGCCGATCAGCAGCAGCCGCTGGCGTTGCAGCCGGGGCTCGTTGAAGCGTTCGATCTGCACCCGGCCATCCTCGCTGGCCTCGCGCTGCAAAGTGCGGTCGAGGCTCGTCCACCGTTCTTGCTCCACCTCGCGCTGCAAGGTCTGCTGGATCTCCAGTTCGGTGCGCGGCCCCAGCCACTCCGTCGCCAGTTCGGAAGCGCGATGGCGGAAGCCGTGGGCGATGTAGTCACCGGCGATGATGAGGTCTTTGCCCGTCTCGTCACGCCCGCGCACGATCAGGTGGGTGTGCGGGTTGTCGGTGTTCCAGTGATCGACTGCCACCCAATCCAGCCGCGTCCCCAGGTCGGCCTCCATGCGGTTCATCAGGTGGCGGGTGTAGGTGCGCAGGTCGTCCAGCTCGGCCCCGTCCTCCGGGGAAACGATGAAACGGAAATGGTGCCGGTCGTCCTGGCAGCGTTCCTTGAAGGCGTCGAGGTCGGCTTCGTCGGCTTGCGGCCCGTAGGCCCGGCCCGGTTCGCCATCGCGGCCCGCGCCGTCGCGCTCGACGTAGCGCAGGTGCTTGGCGAGCGATTGCGGGCTGGCGTTGCGCTGGTTGACCAGCAGGGTCTTGATGATCACGCGCCGCGACATGGGCGTCAGCTTCGCCCCTGCGAAGCGCGCCGCCGTATGGCCGCGCCCCAGGCGTGAGCCGGGCCGCTGGCCGGCGCGCTGGCCGTTGCCGCCAGTGGCAGGACGGCGCACCGCCGACTTGCCGCTGCTGGCCTTTCCCGCCTGCTTGAGCACCTTGGAAACGAAGCTCTGCCCCTGGCCCTTGCCCCGGTTCTTCGGGGCGCTGGGACGCACCCGGAAATCGTCGTCGCGGCGGTCGGTCATGTCTGCGCTCCTCGAAAGTTACGGCGTGTCCTGTCGTGCGAAGCACGCGGACATGCCTGCATTGGCGCAACCCTCACGCCGAACACGGCACGGCGGCGAAGCCGCTCCGTGCCGTGCCACCCCCATGTGCAGACTGGCTTTCGACGCGGCCCGGTGCCGCGTCCTTTTGTCTTGCCTTCCGCCTTTGCCCTTCGCTGTCGCTCCGGGCGTCGGCGGCTCGGCGGCGCTGCGCTGCTTGCAGCCAGCCCGCCGGCGAACGCGCCAATGGCCGCAGGTCGGGGGCGTTCGAGGCAAGACGCCTGCACGTTGGACGGCTGCGCCGGATGTTGCGCGAGGCGCGGCGCGAATGCGCCCGCGCTGCACGCACGACGACACGGCAGCAGCCACTGGAACGACATGCCCGATGGCACGATGAGATGCACGACAACGTGCAGCGAATCGGCGGCCATCATGGGCGTGTCTCCGGCCAGACCGGATGCGCGACGCCGATCACGGCGGATGCGCTGACCGGGCCGAAATACCGGCTGTCGAACGATGCTGGATTGGTCACGCTCAACAGGAACAGCTCGCCCGGTTCGAGGCGGCGGCAAAGCTGCAAGGATGGCAGCGGCCGGCCCAGCCGGTCGGCAGGCAGCGCGGCGGCCGCAGGCACGCCGTCGATGCGTACCTGCCCGGCGACGATGCAAACGTGTTGCGGCGCGACCGCGCCCACACGTTTGAGCAGCGGAACGCGGGTCGGCAGGTAGCCGCGCTGCGCAGCCAGCATGGCGGCCCTGTCGGGCAGCGGCACCAGCACGATGCTGTCCACGGACAACGGACGTGGCAGCGAGGCGGTGCGCGGGTCGAACGGTTCGATGCGATACCAGCCGACCGCCACGCTGTCGGACGGGTTGTAGGTCAGACGCGGTAGCGGCGACACGAAAGCCGCCCAGGCCAGCGCAGCGAGGCCGACGGCGGCGAAGCCCGCCAGCACGATGCGAACACGCAGGCGCGAGCGAGGATGCGGCACGGCTTCGTGCGTGCATGTGGTGTTGGATTGGGTCGTCATGGCAGCGCCCTCCCGGCCAACCAGGCGGCGTGCCGCTCGGCGGTGTATTCGGGCAGCGCCAGGCGGGCCGCCAGACGGTTGCCCAGCGTGCGCCAGTACGCGGGCGACACGTCGATGGCGGCGATGCCTTGCGCGTCGATGTCGTCGATGCGTTCCAGCACGGCACGCACAGCGTTCTCGCCTTCGGCGTGCAGCAGCAGGCGTGCGCCCGGCCGCACGCCGGGGATGCGCTGCATGTCGTCCAGCGGCGTGGCGGCTTGCATCACCATGAGTTGCCAGCGGATGGTGCCGTAGTCGTTTGCTTCCCAGCGCACGCGGCAGAACATTGCACGCGGCAGGAACACCGCGCAGCGCCGCCAGCGGTCGAGCCGCAGCGTGCGCGCCGGCTCGCCGAAACGCAGGTAGAGCTTGAAGCGCGGTTCGATGTAGGCGAGCGATACGCGAGTCAGCGGCACGCTGCCAGCCTGGCCGGCGAGCGTCGAAAGCGAAGGCGGCGGCGCAGCAGCCGGTGCAGCCGTCGCTGCGTGAGCGGCAGGCAAGGCGGATACGTTCATGGCAGGTTCTCCGTGCGGTTGTCGGGGAACTCTCGTTCCAGCAGGCCGCGCAGCAGTTCGGCCACGGTCACGCCCTGGCCGAAGGCGGCGATCTTGATGCGCGCGCGCAGCGCGGGCGTCACGTCGAGCGTCAGGCGGGCCGTGTAAAGGTCGCCTTTGTTGAGCGCATCGGCATCCCCCTGGCGAATCCACGCCTCGGCGTGCGGATTCGCGGGCGGACGTGCGCCGATGCCGACGCGCTTGCTGCGCGGGCCGCTCATGTCGGCCACCGCAGCAGTTCGTCGGTGAGCGCGGCGATCTCGCGTGCGGCGGTGCTGTCTGGCGCCGTCTCGCGGGCGAGCCGGCCAGCGGCCACGCTGTCGGCGAAGACGATGCGCTGGCGTACTTCGCTGCGCAGCGCCGGCAGCGGCTGTTCGGCCAGCGATTGCCGTGCTTCCCTGCCGATGATGGTGGTACTGACGCGCCGGTTGATGACGAAGGCCGCGCGCAGCGCAGGCCGGAACACCTGTGCCTCGCGGATCAGCGCCACCATCTCAGCGCTGGCCCACAGGTCATACGGGCTGGGCTGCACGGGAATCAGCACGCGCTCGGCCGCCAGCAGCGCGGAACGCGCCAGGGCAGCGATGCGCGGCGGGCCGTCGATGATGACGTGATCGGCGCGGCGGGCCAGCTCCGGCGCTTCCTGATGCAGCGTTTCGCGGGCAAGGCCAACGGCGCTGAACAGCCGTGGCAAGCCTTGCTGGCTTCTGCGCTGCGTCCAGTCGAGTGAGGAACCCTGCGGGTCGGCATCCAGCAGGATGACGTGCAGGCCGCGCATCGCCAGCTCACCCGCGATGTGGGTGGCGAGCGTGGTCTTGCCCACGCCGCCTTTCTGATTGAGAAACGCGAAGATCATGGCGCGGCCCTCCCTGCTGGAAAGCCGGCCTGGCCGTGCCGTTTCGTGGTTGTCCACCGAAACGGCGCGCTCTTACCAAAAGTTAGAGATTTTGAAGTTAGGTAGTTAGAGGGATCGCAAACCCGCGCCGCTACTGGCTTTTCGGCGTTTTCGTACTCCTGATAGCACGATAGGCGTACTCCCGATAGCACGATACCCGGTACTCCTAATAGCACGAGGCCGTTCACAGCTTGTCCCGCAGTTATCCCCGTGCCGTGAGCGGCACGGGCCGGAAGGTCAGCAGTTCCAGCCTTTCGCCCGGCATCGGCTCGATGCCCAGGACGTAGCCGGGCAGCGACTGCCGCGCGACCAACACGCGCAGGTCGTAGGCGAAGTCCGAGAAGCGCGCCGCGCTGCCGGACTTGCGGTGCAGGTGCCGGAAGTCGAATTGCCAGCCGTGTTCCTGCCGCCCGCCGTGCTTGCGCACCAGGCGGTACAGCCAGCGTTCGATGCCGCCCTTCAAGCGGAAATAGGCCGGGTCGATGGTCAGCACCAGGGCGGCGTCGAGCACGCCGGCATAGAACCAGTCCGGCAGGATCAGCTCGATGCCCAGCGGCGTGCCGCTGGCGTCGGCCAGCTCGCGCCATTCGTTCACCCACGAAAAGCGGTGCAAGCGCCGCCCGGTGGTTTCGCGGATGGACGTTGCCACGCTCGTCGATTGCAGCCGGTCGAGCGCGGCCTTTAGGCGCAGGTAGTCGTTGAGCGACGTGCCGCGCCCGATGAAGCGCAGGATTTCGTAGGGCGTGGCATGTATCCAGCGCGACGGGCGAATGCCTGCGTCGCGCGCCTCCACGATCTGCGAGGCCGCCCAAATCAAAACGTCGGCATCCCATATCGTGGCGATGCCGTGCTCGGCCGTGCCTTCCACGCGGATGGTGATGTTCCCGCTGCGGAAGTCGATCAGCGCCGTGCGCCGCGACTTCGCCAGCGAGAAGAACGGAAAGGCCATCAAGTCCTGGCTGTCGCGCGGCGCCATGCCGTCGCCCGGCAGCGCGCGGAACAGGTCGAGCTGTTCCCGCTGCTGCGATCGCTGCCCCGGCGGCAGCGATGGGCTGGACATGACGATGGCCACCGGCGAGCCGACGATCAGCGGCCATCACGGTAGTCGCCCGCGTGACGCTCGGCATATTCCGGGTCGGACGTGGCCTCGTAACTGCGTTGGTCGGCCCAGGCATCGAGGTCGGACACCGCGTACATGACGCGGCGGCCGAACTTGCGGAACTTCGGGCCACCGCCGATCACGCGCTGTTTCTCCAGCGTGCGCGGCGACAGCCGCAAGTATTCGGCGGCTTCGTCGTTGGTCAGGTAGCGTTGGGGCTGCACGGGCGCAGCGATAGCAGCGGCGGCAGGCCGCAAGGGAGCGGGTCGCATGGGATGTACCTCCATCAAGCCCGGCCACACCACGCAGCCGGATAGAGGCACTTTCAAGAAAGCAAGGCTTCCTGCTCAGGGACGTTTTGCAGAGGACGCAGCGCGTCCCTATGCAACGGGCGGAAGCTGTGCCAAGCGGCGATAGCCGCCGCGCATCAGCGCATCGCCCCGGCGCACCAGCCGGCGAACGCGGGCGCGCAAGGCGCTGTCGGCGTACCAGTCGTCGGCGACGGCATCGACGCCGAACAGCCCTTCGGCCAGGTCGCGCAGGGACGCGCCTGCGAGAATGCCGTCGAGCGCCTGGAGCGTGTTCAACTCCAGCAGTGCAGCGGGTGCCGGCCGCGACCGTGCCGTTCCCGCGGGTAAGGTGTCGCCAGCGGCGGCCAGCTTGTCCAGTTCGGCCGCCAGCGCCTGATAGCGCCCGCAGGATGCGCCGCAGGCGCGAATGGCATAGGCGTAGGCCATACCGTCGGCCAAGCCGGGAGCGATCACCAGCCGCAGGCAGCAGCCCGGCCAGCGTGTCAGCAGCACCAGGCGCTTGCCATCGTGGATCAGGCGTTTCTGGCCGGGAATGCGCCAGAACGCGAAGGCCACCGCATCGGGTGGCGGGTCGGCATCGGGATAGAGTTGCACGACAGCATCGTGGTCAGGGAACCAAGCCGGATGCGCGTCGCGCGCATCCAGGGCGGGATCTTCCAGCAGGCGCAATCCCCAGCGCGCGGCGGCCTCTAGCCGGCGGCGCCGGCGCAGCCAGTCGCGGCGGTAGTCGGGGTGGCGACGCAGGTATTCCCACGCCAGCGCGGGGCCGTCGAGGTGCAGCGTGTAGAGATACGCGGCGGTCGGATACCAGTGTTCGGCGCTCGGGTCAGCCATGACGCAGCCTCCTGTCATTCAGCAGGAACGTCGCCACGGATTCCGCCGTGCGGGAGCTATCGAGTCGCCATCAAGTCGTCATCGAAATCGGGATAAGCTGTAACTGCTGGTGTCAAGACTAATTCGCTCCAGGGCATTGCGGAAATCGTCTGAATGCGACGGCTGCGCCACCACGAAAATGGCGCGCAGCATGGAGCACCGTGCAGCAGCCCGCACCAAAGATCATGACTGTTTGCAACAGAACGCACCGCTTCGGTGCAAGAGTGCGGATTCAGACTGCGCAGGTCTTGGGTAAGACTGAAATAGTCAGAATGCGCTGTTGTTGCTGGGGGTTGGTCAGTCGGTGATCGAGCCGTTTTCTTCGGCCAGCCGCAGGTACTCCGACAGCCGCCGCACCGGCTGGAAGTAGCGATCACGCATCACCGGCTGCTTGCGCGGCCCGACGATGGACGCCAGATCGGACAGCTTCACATGGCCCAGGCCGGGCATGCCTATTCCGAGGTCGATCAGCCCCCAGGCCGTATCGCCATCGGCCGGATCGAGTGCGGCCAGCAGCCAGGTGGCGTGCGCGTCAGGGGTGAACAGTCGCACCACTGGCATCGGGTCGATGCTCCGGCCGTCGGCGCGGCACGCGCCGACGGCGAGCAGTTGCGCTCGCTGTTCAGTGGTGACAAGCGGCTGGGTCATCCCCCGAATCCCCACGCATCCGAGGATGCACGGATACGATTTTCCAACGAAGCGCGGAACCGCTGAAGCGGATGCGTGCTTTGGCGGGAAAGCACGAAGGCGCAAGCCATCGAATCCGTACATGCACGGAAACGCAGAAGCGGAATTACGCAGGCCAGGAAAGACACAGATGCGGCGCCCCGATTCTGTTGGAACCCGTCCATGCGGATTCCCGTAAAGACACGAAGCGGATTGCTTCGCAGAAATGAACACTATAGATTGTAGCCCTATTGGGTGCAATGGGCTGTCATCTTGGTTTTCTAGGGGAAACCAAGTTGGCGGCAGCGAAACACTCATTGGCGACGGCCATACGGACGGTCAGGAAGGCGCGTGGCTTGAGCCAGGAAGCGTTCTCCGACGTGTCCAGCCGTACCTACATGAGTTCGTTGGAGCGCGACTTGAAAAGCCCGACCATGCACAAGCTGACCGAGCTGTGCGAGGTCATGGACGTGCATCCGCTCACGTTGCTGACGCTGGCCTATGCAGGCGACGACATGGACAAGGTAAGGCGTGTGCTTAAGCAAGTAGAGCAAGAGCTGCTATCTATCGAGCAACGGGATGTTCATGGATAAGAAGACCCAAGGCGCGTGGCTGTTGCACCACGCAAGAAAACTTCAAGCAACAACGAACCAAGATTTCGACTCGATCGCCTTCGCTGGGAAAAGTGGCACGTTGTTATCCGCAATCTCTGCGGAAAGGCAAAGCGTTGTCACGCAACAACGCCTAGAGGCACTCGCACGTGCCAACCACATCAGCCCCAAAACGGAACTCCCTGCAATCGTTGCCGAACTCGCGCGGCAAAGACTAATCCTGCCGGGCAACGGGGGGGTGGAAGTCCTTGGCTTGACTGGACATAGTGTGCTTGAGCACACATCCAGAATTTTCGATGAAAGCAGCCACGAGGCACATGAAGAAGCCGTAATCTTCGTATCAGAGATTGCCTCCGAGACGCCCACGACGGACAAAGCTATCGCCGAGGTCGTTTCCGATCACTTGAAGCTTTCACGCAAGGAGGTCGGTGATACGTTGGATCTTGCGACCAACATCGGCTTCTTTGACTCTGAGCCGATCTCGGCTCAAGAGAAACTGCTTTTCAATGGCAACCTGTTCCGGCGCGATGATGCGCGGAAGGTCAATGCAATTCTATCAACCTTGAAAGCCCCCGAGGCTGCGCTTCTGACAGAAGTTAATCAGAAGCTTCAAGAAACAGGTTGCCTGCCATTGGAGACGGTTAACAGGATTCTAGGGCAGGATCTTTTCGCACGTCTTCACTCCATTGGTCTGTTCGATGTCAGCGTTGTCGGCAATGATCAGGGCAAGAGCCACTTCGTTACCCGTCCGGCTGCATTCTCCAAATTCAGCAACTCCATTGCGGACGATGCGCTGGATTTAGCCAAGGCGCTGGTAGCCTCGCTCACCTACGGGATGACCGTCAGCAGCTACTACCGCGGCCGTATCCAGATGGTCTCGGCACTCATGAATAAGCTGATCGCAGGCCATAGCGTCGGTCCCGCCACCGCCATTGGAAGCGACTATCAAGCCCTTGAGTTGAAAGGCGTCGTTGCTGTGACGCCTGCTGATAACGGCATGTTCACCATGAGGCTCCTGAAGCCAGAAGTGGGGCGACTTGCGCTCGCCGTAATCGAAGATGGCGACATAACGGCCGAGAGCGTTTCGCATATTCCTGGTGCACGTATCACTGAATACGTCGCGCCGGAATTGAATCGAGAGGTGCAGCGGAAAAATGCCACAGAGGCAGTGAAACTGAAGGCGCGCAACCTGCTCCAAGAAATTCGAACCGGCGGGCTCAAGCGATGAAAAGCCAACCACTAAAGGGCTCTGTCGCCGAGGAAGCACTGCGGAATTATTTCCTAAGCATTGGCTACTATGTTGCCAGAGGCATCAAGTTTACATTTCATCGATTCGATGTGACGGATGTCGATCTGTGGCTATACGCGCGCAATTCGCCTCTCAGCAGAGAACGCATCTGCGTCGACATCAAGAACAAGAAGACACCGCAGGCTCTTGAACGCATTTTTTGGGCAAAGGGCCTGCAGTCAGTTCTAGATCTTGACTCGTGCATTGTCGCGACAACGGATTCTAGGCCGGATGTTCGCGAGTTTGGCCTCCAACACAATGTCCGGGTATTGGATGGTAAGTTCCTTTCGCGATTAACCAATAGCGCACGCAGCCACAAGGAGCGCATCACCGAGGAAGATTTCCTTGCGGATCTTGAATCGGGCTCTCTAGGTCGATTAAGTGGTGACTGGCGTGGTAGGTATGAAGAAAGCAAATCTCGCCTGCTTCACTCCTTGAACTTCGACGGATGCAATGCCTGGCTTGAAGACATCGAATATTTGCTGGCCCAAATCGCCTCCGGAAATCGGGCATGGAGACTCTTCTATGCCTCATGCTCGCATTTCATGATCGCGATGGACTTCATCCTCAGGGAATTCATTGCTGAGGATCAGGAGCAACGCCGTCAGATCATCGAGCGTGGAATACGCTACGGCGTATCAGGGCAGGCTTTCACGGAGAAGGTCGGTCGCATGGCGGCAGCACTAGTGGAAGGCGTTGCGGCTCAACCTGGTCTCGCTGATACGCTGCAACAGGAACTTCAGCAACAGGCTAGTAACGTCAAAGCCGATCTGTTGGCCGAGTTCTTCGCCAGAAACCTAACGGGGTCAGCGGCGTTCGATGTGGCACTTGCGTTAGAGTCCGCAGCCTTCTCTCCCCAAGCTCCCACGCCATCCGCACTGCCTTCACAGGCGCAGGCGGTAGTTGGGGTGATCGCTGATTTTTGCGGCGTAGATCGGAAGATTGCGCTCGCCTAACGCTCAGGCGAGCGATTGGAACTGAGAGATGCCGCGCCCCGCCGCAATGGGCGGGGCGCGGTGGGCGGCCGTCAGGCCGCCTTGGGCTTGCTGCGCGACCAGATCAAGTCGTGCGTGCCGTCCTCGTTCTCGATCAGGCGGGCATAGACCGTCGCCGGGAACGAAGGGTCGTCGATGCTCACGGACAGGTACTCGCGCCCGGCCTCACTGGTCTTCTTCCACGCCGCGCCGATCTCGTGGCCCGCCGCCTGAAGGTGGAAGTCGGGGGCGTTCTCGCTGTCGCCCTTGTCGTTGGGAACCAGCTTGACCTTGACGTTGAGGGTCAGGGTGCGGAGCTGGCCGGTGAAGCCGTCTTTCTCTGCGGTGAAGGTGCCGATGTTAGCCATGATGTTTCTCCTTTCGGGTTGAACAAGGTCGCGCCAGTGCGTCCTTGTTGTGATCCGGCCGGCGGGGGATGGGCTGGCCGCACCGCGCAGCGGTCGCAACACCGTGGAGAACCTGGAAGCGAAAAGAATTTGCTGCGCGAGGAAGCCGCGCAGCGGCGGGGAGATTGTTTTCGCTGCAAGGTTGCGGCCATGAAGCCCAAGGCGTAGCCGTTCCATCGCCAGGATTCACGACAAGCCAAGGACGCACGGGCCGCCCGCTCCCGAATGGAGACGTGGCCGACTCGGCATCCCCGCGTGACGGCTTCACCGGCTTGCGCCCTGACACTGGCAAGGCCAACACCCCAACGACAAGCGAGAACGCTCCTTGCCGCAGATTGCGGCGACGGGCTTGAGGCGTGGCGTGGATGCTCCATAGCGAGGCCGGGTGGCGTGTCGGTGAACGGCCCTTCGTGACGTACAGGCGCGAACCGCCAGCGTCGAGGACGGCACGCTTTGGCACAACCTGCCGCAGCAAGCCGGGGCGTAGCCCCACAAGCCTCGCCCATTGCGGCGGGGCGCCATCGAAAACTTGCCCGCGCCAGCGGGCGCCGATGGCTGTACCGCGTGCAAGGCACTTGCACGTCCGCCACGTCGCCGCCTGGTCGAAGGCGGCGACGTGGCGATTTGCTTTGGACGCTGGAACCGGGCGCGGCCACCGCCGCGCCCGGATTTTCGACCACCGGCCCCAAGGCGGAACGGCTTGGGGCCGGTGCTGCTCGTTATTCCTTGGTTTCGATGATCCACCACACGGCACGCGGCAAGGCGTGGCCCGTGATGGGGTGAATGTCGATGAGGTCGGCACGGGCCGACCAGCCCGAGGGTGGGCGGTAGCCGCGCACGTCGCCTTCGCCGTGCCAGCGGCGGGCGCGTACTGCGCCGGGCGCATAGATCGCCGCCATGCGTGGGCGGCTGGTGGTGGTGCGGGTCATGGGGGCTTCTCCTTCAAGCGAAGCGCCCCGGTCGAGTGCCGGGGCGCTTGCCTTCGGCGCGGGTCAAGCGGCCAGCGCCTCGGCGGGTTCATCCGCCATTGCCTCGGCATCCTCCGGGGCGTCCTGCGCCTGCGTTTCCTGCGGCGCAGCTTCCGGGCCTTCGGTGTTGAAGATGGCGGGCATCCAGCCCGTACCATCGGCCAGCCGTTCCGCTTCGCTGGCAATGTCGGCCTTCTTCAACTTCGCCAGCCGGGCAGCGTGCGACGGTGCGAACTCGCCCACGGCTTCCAGAATCGCGGCCTTCGGCACATGCTGGAAATACCCGTCTGCGGTGGGCTGCCACCATGCGGCCATGTCCAGCCCCACAGCCTGCGCCAGTTCCGCGCCCGGCTGGTGCGCCGTGGCGCGAGGCGTCACCACGTCCACGGTCGCCGCTACGCATACCGCCAGCAGCCGCACCAGTTCGCCTTGCTCCATCGCCAGCAGCGCGACGAACAGTTCGACGCTGTCCTGCGGCAGCGCTTCGCCCGCGACCTGCTGCAACTCGCGCAGGGCGACGGCGGCGGGCGACTCGGGCCAGTCGGGGGCCATGCCTTCCAGCCGGTCTTGCACTTTCAGGCTCACGCCCAGCGGCAAGTCGTGGCCGTAGTGGTTGTCCTGCAAGACGCTCTGCACCATGCCATGCACCAGCGCGGCCAGCGCGACTTGCGGATGGCGGGCGACTTCGATTTGCAGCGCGGCGGTGCGGTGCGCGCTCAAGCGCTGCGCCAGCCGGTCGGACAGGCTCGCGGCCTTGGACTGCTCGGTGTCCTCGCTTTCGTCGTCGTTCCCTGCTTCGCCTTCCGCGCTGCCGAAACCCTGCCGCAAGCGTTCCAGCGTGCGCAGCGCCTTGGCTTCTGCCTCGCGCAGCAGCCCGCGATGAATCACGGCTTCGCCGCTGCGGTCGAGGGTGACGATGGCACCGGCCACGGCGCGCACATCCGGGGCGTAGCCCTGCAAGGCTTCCTCCACGGCTTGCAGTTCCCCGGCAACCTGTTCGCGGCGCGGTTCCAGCGCTTCGGTCTTGTCCTCGTCCTCGGCGTCGTAGGCTTCTTCCAGTTCGGCGTCGATCTTGTCGAGGCGGGTTTGCAGCGAGGCGATGCGGCGGGCTTCGCGGGCGTTCGGTTCGCGGCGCTGGCGCGGCGCGTTCTGGAACGCCTGCCGCTCGGCGTAGCTTATATGCGGCACGGCTTCGACCCACGCCCAACCCTCGGCGCGCACGTCCCCGGCCAGCGCATCCAACTTGCCACGCACCAGCGTTTCCAGCAGCGCGGCGTCGGTCAGGTAGGTTCCGGCATCGCCTTCCGCGAACAGGTCGCGGCGGATGCCGCCGCCCGCCGCCGTGTAGGCGTCCAGCCCGGCGAAGCGCACCAGCGGATGCGTGGCGTCGATTTCGCGTTCGGTCAGGCGTTCGCGCAGCGCGGACGCGCCACGCTGCCATTCGGGCGCACCGTAGAACGCGCTTTCCTGTGCGGCGTGGTCGTCGGTGATGGTCAGGGCCATCAACTGTTCCAGCGTGACGGCTCCGCCCCGGTAGTCGGCCAGCAGGCGCGGCGAGACGTTGGCGAGTTTGAGACGGCGCTGCACCACCAGCGGGGTCACGCCGAAGTCGGCGGCAATGTCTTCGATGGGGCGGCCTTCCTTGACCAGTGCGGCGAACGCCTCGAACTGGTCGGCCGGGTGCATCTGCTCGCGCAGCAGGTTTTCCGCGAGGCTGACGGTACGGGCCGAAGCGTCGGGCACCAGCAGGCACGCCACTTCGTAGTCGGCAGGGATGCGCTTCTTCTTCGCCAGCAGCTTCAAGGCGGTCAGGCGGCGGTCGCCGGCCACCACTTCGTAATGCTCGCCATCAGCGGCAAGGATGACGACGAGGTTTTGCAGCGGGCCGACGCGGGCAATGCTCGCGGCCAGTTCGGGGATGGACATGCGCGAGGTCGTCCGCGCGTTGCGCTTGGAGCGGCGCGGCAGCAACTGCGAGAGCGGAACCAAAATCAGGTTCTTGCTCGGGTCGGCCACTTCCAGCGGCGCGGCGGTTTCGATGGCGATGGTTTCGGTTTTCAGGACGGCGTTCATGGTGATGACTCCTTGCGGTTAGGGATGCAGCACCGAGAGAAGCGGCAAGGGCTGCTGCCTGCCCCTGCCGCGTGGGGATTCAGGCTTTCAACTGGCGCATGCCATCGGCCAGCAGCCAAAGCGCACGGTTGAGGCGGATGTTTTGGTCGATGCCCTGCACCGGGCGGGTTTGCTGGCGGCGTCCGTTGGCGCTGCGCCCGCGCAGGCCGCCTTGGGTCAGGTTCTCTTGCGTGCGGTTGAACACGCTCCACAAGTCCGGGCGGCGGTCATCAAAGCGGCGCGGCATCAGGATTTGCGATTCCGTGATGGGCGCGGGCTTGTCGGGGTCGTCGTACTTGAGGGCCAGCGCGGCGCGGGCGAACACTTCGGATTCGCCATCGTTCAAGGTGATGGCGCGCATGGAATCGCGGGATTCCTGCACACGGTCGAAGCCGCGCAAGACTTCGTAAGCGCCTTCGATGACGGAACCGGCCACGTCGCCTTTGTGCGGCACGCGCACGTCTGCCACCGTGTCGCCGCAGACAAGGCCATTGCTGCACACGAACCGGAACATTCCGGCCAGCATCTGATAGCTGCTCGTGCCGTCATGCGAGTTCAACAGCACGATTTCATTGGCTTCCGTTCCGTTGATCTGGCTGGCGTGGCGCAGGCGCAGCATGTGCTTGGTGTAGTCGCGGCGGTCGTCGTGGCGCACGCGGGTTTGCGCTGCCATGAAGGGTTCAAACCCTTCCTTGCGCAGTTCTGCCAGCACGGCGGCGGTGGGGATGTAGGCGTACCGTTCGGAACGGCTTTCGTGCGGGGCGTCCGCGAAGATGGACGGCGCGACCTTGCGGATTTGATCGTCGGACAGCGGGTAATCGCTGCGCAGCGACGGGGAACGGGAAGCGAATCGGGAAGCGAGTTGCATGGTCTTTACTCCTGACAAAGAAGGGTTTGCTGTTCACCGCACACCGGATTCCTAGATTCGGAGCCCAGCCTTTCGGCCTTCTGTGCGGTGGGCACGAAGAACCCGGTTGGCCCTGTTGCCACCGTCTTTCCTGAGTTCATCGCCCGCGACGGTCAGGAGCGCGCGGACGGGGGACCGTCAAGGAAACAAGCGCAGGGTTGGTGCGGCCCGCAGGCGCAGCCGAGGACACGGCCCTGCGCGCCTTGACGGCACACGGGCGCGGGCTACAGTCGCGGACAAGGTGATGAAGTCAGGGGAGACGGCTGGACAAGGCAATGGCCCCCAACACGCCGACCGCACGGCAAGCGAAGCGCGCAGGCCCGGATCAAGGAATCCGGGCCGGAGGCGTCAGCCGAGCGGAGCGAGGGAACGATGGAAGCCCTGCAGGGGCGAGACGCTGCAGGCGGCTCGATGTGCTACGCGCACGACAGCGCGACCGGCCATCTCCCAGGTGGCCGGGGACGCCCGGACTGCACCTGCGTGGGTACCTCAGAGTCGGTTCATCGACAGTCGCTCGGGTACCGACAAATCCGGCAGGGTTCAATACGCTGTGAAGGGTCTAAAACATCAAGGACAAGACCGTGAGTTCGTCTCAAACCATGATTCCGCAGCAAGCCTGCGAAAAACTCCTCTTGGAAGGGAGGCAGTACAACATCGAACACCACATCCTGCCCAGCGAGAACGCTGTCGCGGATCGACTGCTGGCGCGTGGCGTCGAGTTGAAGGACGCCTACGATGAATTGCACGAAAAGCTCCATTCCCACCCACCGGCGCTCCAGGTCTTTCTTGGCCTCGTGTTGAGCACCGCCGCTTTCTGGAATCCACAGAAGATGCAGGAGGCTCGCGCTGCACGCAGCGATCTTTCCAACGTCAATCGGCAAATCGCGAGGAAGGCAGACGAGTTGGCGGCGCTGCTGGAACAGCGCTCAGACCTGCACGACACCTCGGGCTTCAGCAGCGAAACCCACTATCACGTTGGCGACGTGATCGAAGCGGCATCCCGGGACAACTACCTGTTTCAGTCTTTCGTCCAAGAGAAGCTGGATGCACTTCGTGGCCAGTTTGATCTGAAGTATTGGCCCTCGCTGAGTGACTTCATGCGCGAACTGGCATCGGATGCGGAGAAGGCGGAGATGGCGGCCACAGACCCGCTGACGGCCGCCGCCACTGCGGCGACACGTCCCTCCAAGGCCGACTTCTTCAAGGCACTGTTCGCCTCGATCGAGGAAAACAGCGCGGAGAACCACGGCCAACTGCCGAGGGGGTTCAAGCTCACAGACCGGACATTGGCCTCATTGGCGAACTGTGCGTTGGATCTGAGCCCGCACGAGCTGCTGGACGAGGCCTACGTGAAGCGCCTGCGTCAGCGTGAGCGCAACGGAACCGAGTAGCGGCTCGATTCAGCCTTAAGGGCTCAACGCTAGGACAGGCGAAACGCACACGACAACTTCACTCGATGTAGGCCACGAAGTTGGCGAGTGAGGAATTAACACCCATCTCATGGTCTGCTGGAGAAATACTCACACAGTCGCCTTTGGGGGTAAGCGGAACGCGCAGGCCCGAGTGGGCCGGAGGCGCCAGGGATCAAAGCAGGATGGCCGCGACTCTGCACGTGGCGCGGCCCGCGAACCCGACGGCGGAACGCGCCGGGACGCACAGCCTTGGCTTTCGTGGATGTTGGGCCGCGGGTCGGCCAGAATGTGCGAAGCGCTTTGTTACTATTCCAAAGGCTGGTCCCGGGCGATCGGGCATCCGGAAGAATCCAAATACATCTGTAGGGACGACATGACGACGTCACAGCCGACCACCTTCGGTCAACAACTTTTCTTCAGTCCGGAATCCGGCGCTTGGAAGTCCCTCAGGCCGGATGTAACTGGCGAGGCTGACGACGCAAAGAGGCAGCAGATTTTGTCTGAAGCTGCTGCTGCGCGCGAAGAACTGAAAGCGGTATTGCTTTCCTCGCTTCAGATGCAGCATGTGGTCGCCCTTGCAGGAAGTGGGACATCTCTCGGAGAGATCAACGGTCCTTCGATGTGGACGCTGTGGGATCACTGCGTGAACTCGAATCCTGACACTGGAAAGGATGAGCGGAAGCCGACCGAACAGGCTAATGCCGTAATTGCTGAGATCGGCTATGAGACTGCCGTTGAACAGGAGAACATCGAGGCTTTGCTTTCGCGTTGCGATGCATATCTTCAGATCAAAAAAAGCGAGCAGGTCGAGAAATTTGTCTCCGTCTCAAAGGGTGTGATCTTGAAAAAATGTTCCGCCTTTCTCGATGGCGCCGACGATTCCAAGTTGGCGAGCCATCGCACTTTCCTGCATCGACTGTCTCGACGCCGCGTTCGCGACTCGCGGATGAAATTGTTCACGACGAATTACGATCTTTGCTTTGAGCGCGCTGCGGGCAAGCAGGGGCTGGTTTTGCTCGACGGCTTCTCATTTACACAGCCCCGGCAGTTTGATCCGCGGTTCTTCCTGTACGACATCGTCCGTCGGCCTTCGACAGGCGATGAGGTTGGTAACCCGTTGGAAGGCGTGTTTCACCTGTACAAGCTGCATGGTTCGGTTAACTGGGATCAATCCAGTTCGGGCGATATCGAGATCAAGACTGACCCGACTCCGGAGACGGCCTGTCTGATCTATCCCGCCAAAGGTAAATACCAACAGTCCTACGTCCAACCGCACTTGGAACTGATCTCGCAGTACCTGGCGGCGCTGCGAGAACCAAATACTTGCCTCATCGTATCGGGCTTCGGTTTCAATGATGATCACTTGTCGGAACCCATTGTCGCGGCGGTTCGCACCAATCCGCATTTGCGGTTGATCATCGTCAATCCCTCGGCGGATGATCTGACCTCTCGGAGCAAGGAGAACAACCGATACTGGGATGCGCTCTACAATCTCGCCAAACAGGGCGAGGACGTGTGGCTGATCAATGCCACGTTCAGCGAGTTCGCCGAGATGATTCCGGACCTCAAATCGCTGACGCCCGCGCAGCGGCTCACGCGCGACATCAAGTCGCTGGTCAAACCGACATGAGTACCGCGCTTGACGTCACCGACGCTTTTCCGCGCGGATTGCTCCGACCGGAGTTGTATGTTGGCCAGTTGTGCTCCGTTTCCGCCCAGGTGGTGAAGTTCAATCTCAACGAGGCGGGCTCGCCCAGCGGTTCCCACTTTCTGGGTGGCCGATACGGAAAGGGTGAAGTTGGAGAGTTCGTCCTGATCGAGGGACAGATCAATCTCCTGCTTGGACGGGTGGTCGAGATCCATTTGCCAGATGCCGACAGGCGCCTGATCGACACCTCGCATGGCAGGGTGCCAGATTTGGACGGCATCGGGACGATCCAACTGCTGGGCTCCATCGCAATGGACTCACTTCGAATCTCGGCGGGCGTTGACTCCTATCCTCGCCTGGGCGACCGCGTCTACGCTGCGCCGCACAGCTTCATCGCCAACTTACCGAAGTTCATGGAGGCGGCGGAGGCCGAAGCCAGCCACGTCCTTCTCAAGCTGGGCTCGATCGATGTCGCGCCTGAAAGCTACGTGTCGGTCAAGCCGGAGAAACTGTTCGGCCGACACTGCGCGATTCTGGGCGCCACTGGCGGCGGCAAGAGTTGGACGACCGCTCGGATCATCGAAGAATGCCTGCGCTACAAGACCAAAATTATCCTCTTGGACGCGACGGGGGAGTATCGCGGGTTTGACGGAAAGCACGTCTCCAACTTTCACTTGGGCGCGCCGGTCAACACTGCGAAGTCGTCCTCTCCTTGCGCCTTGCCGCAAACGTCTTTTATTGAATCGGACTTCATCGCGCTGTTTGAGCCTGCCGGCAAGGTTCAGGGACCGAAGCTGCGCGCGGCGATCCGCAGTCTTCGACTTGCCACCCTCGCTCCCCATATTGCGACTGGTGGGATCATCAAAAAGATCGATCAGTCCAAAGTCCCGATCTTGGCAGAAGAGGCCAAAGCTGGCATTGCGGAGAAGCTCGACGATCCACAGCAAGCGTTCGACGTGTGGAAGCTCGTTTCACAGATCGAGCAGGAGTGTGTTTACCCGGACGGATTCGGTGTGGCCCGGGGGTCGAAGGACACCACCAAATGGGGTGGCGACTCAGGCGAGGTCTCGTACTGCCTGTCCTTGATGTCGCGCATTAGCGGCATTCTCAGTTCATCTTCCTTCGATTGTGTCTTCAAGTCGAAGGCTCCTGCATTGACGGAAAGCATCTCGTCCTTCGTCTCCAACGAAGATCGGTTGCTTCGGATATGCCTGAGCGGCGTTGCCTTTGAGTTCAAGGCGCGCGAGATCATCGCGAACGTGATCGGACGGCATCTTCTCAACATGGCACGCGATGGCGCATTCAAGAGTTGCCCTGTTGTCATCATCGTCGACGAGGCACATAACTTTCTCGGGCGGCATATCGGAGGCGATGACGCGGTCGCCCGCCTGGACGCATTCGAGTTGATCGCCAAAGAGGGCCGGAAGTACGGACTCAACATCTGTCTGTCAACTCAGCGCCCACGCGACATAACGGAAGGTGTTCTGAGCCAGATGGGAACACTCGTGGTACATCGGCTCACGAATGATCGGGACCGCGAGGTTGTCGAACGCGCCTGCGGCGAAATTGATCGGTCCGCTTCGTCGTTCCTGCCCAACCTGAAGCCCGGCGAGGCTGCGATCATCGGCGCCGATTTTCCTATTCCGTTGACCATTCAAGTCTTCCCACCGAGCGCGAAACCTCTTTCTGACGGCCCCAACTACCAAACCCACTGGAAGGCGTAGTTCTTATTCGCGCTGCGCCCGCCAGACTGCGTCAGCCTACCGGCAGTCGAAGCAGCTTGAAGTAGAGGGGTAGGCACGGATACATCAGACTCAGAACCCAAAGCCTTGTTCTTGATGATCTGTATAAGTAGCCCTTGGCGTTAAATCCATTCGAGCGATGTAATGCTTGCCTGTCCGCCCGATCCAACCTCGACAAAGAGTGCGTGCTCGTATCCCAGTTGGCGTTTGTAGCCGAGGAGCTTCCGGCGATCAATACTTCGGTCTACGTGGCTTGTTGACTTCTTGAACTCGACAACGAGAAAGTTCTCTTTCTTTCCGCGCCGATGGGCTATCACATCTGGAAAGACTGTTTTCGCCTCCTCGTCCTCACTGTCTGGATATAGCTCCATGTGGCCAAGCCGCTTGGGCTCGACGCCATCTCGGTTGAACTCGCAGTCGATCTCCCATTCCCTCAGATGGGACTGCAAATGCATAGCAAAGCGGAAAGTGATGGAGCGCTCGTTGGCATCGATGTAGAGTAGGCGACTGTCTCTTTCCAGCAGATCGCGCAAAGCAAGCAGCACAGCTTCACCAGGCGGATAAAGACGCAGGTAGGCTTCTTGTTCCGCTAAGAGGGGACGAAACACTGACTCAAACGAGAAAGCCTCCATCTCTACCAAGCCTTCGTCCTGAAAAGCCTCCCGTGCTCACCCTCGTCGTGCAATGTGACCACGATCTCATCGGCCGAGAACACCGGCTCATCGTCTTCGGCCCGCGTTGGCAGGTCAGAATCAATCAGCGTGATGATGGGTTGGAGCCCCAGGTCGGCATACCGGCGAATGACCGTCAGCAGATTTTCCTTTTTGCGATCATCCAGAGACTCGAACACGCCGTCGTGGTAAACGAAGCGCGGGAACTTGTCGTCCAAGTGGGCTCGCAGGATGGCCAAGTCAAAGGCGATGCACAGCAGTTTCCTGTACGTGTGCCCAAGGTCGGCGCTGGTTGCGTTGCCTGATTCGTCAAGAATTTCCGCCCTGAACTCCAGATGCCCCGCTTGGTTCGGCGATACGCTCAGCAGCGCCTTGCGGTCGATCACCTCTTCGACAATCTCGCTGAAGAACACGCGGATTGCCGAGAACAAACTGTTCTGATCGGAGTTCTGCTTCTCGACATCCGCCTCGATCTGTGTCTGTAGATGCCCACGCTCTTCGGTCAACGCCCTTATCTCGGTTCGCAACTCCTGCAAACGATGCAGGAAGCCGCGTTGACGCTCCAGGGAAGTGATGTCAGCGCGCAGCGTCACCATCTCGTCCGAGACCTGCTTGTACTTGCCAAAGATGTCGGTTCCACTCAGAAATGAAAGCATTTCCGAGCGTTTTTTGCCCAAGGTATTCAGTTCTGCATTGATGCGCTTAAGCTCAGCTTCGACCTCTGCGCGTTCTTCCTGCAGATAGCCGCGGCGCTCATCGGTAATTGCCCGATTGAAGGCAATCAACTGCTGGAAGTCTTTCTTGATCTGCCCCTTGAACAGAACGCCGGCTTCCTCGAACAGGCGCTGCGCTTCGTCAGGGTTGAAGAGGATCTGATCCTCTTCCAGCGAGGTGATGATCTTCTTCTTGTTCTGGTTGAGCGAGTAGCGTTCGGCATTGAGCGACGCGATGCGTTCGTCGATGTCATCAACCAACTGTTTGGTGCTGTCCTTGTCCTGGGCGCGGAAGTCGAAGGCGTCAAGCAGTTTCTGCTTTTTCTCAGCCTCTTTTTGCTTGAGCAGCAGGATGCCCTCGATCTTGCTGATGTCCTCAATGGACCCGCCCAGCTCGTTCTTGATGGTCTGCGCGGTGGACTGCTTCTCCGCAAGCTGCTCTTCCTTCTCGTAGTGCTTCGCCACGAGTTGAGCGTCAAAGCCGAGAACGTGAGCCAGGAAAGGCTTCCAATCCGAATGCGCAGCCGCGAACTTGCGCAGATGAAACACATCGCGGAAATCATCCTGGGAGCGCAGCAGGTAGCCTAAGCCTTTGCGGAACGCCCAAGGCTTGAGTGCGCGCCAGTCAAGCAATCCATCCAACAGGTCACGCGCCCGCTCGAAGGGCATGTCCTGGTGATCCCATTCCACCAGCGGTAGCCCCGACAAGTCCTGATGCCCGGCCTCATGGCGCTTGAAGCTGATCTTGGTGGCTTCTTCCACACCGCGCCGGATCGTCACGAACGAAGCATCTTCCAGCTCGATCTCCAGGAAGAAGATGAAGTCCTTGAACAATTCGACGTGTTTGAAAAGAAAGAACTTGGGATCGCGCTTGGCAAGGAAGCCAAAGTCGAGCAAACGCCCAAGCGTGGTCTTGCCGAGGTTATGGGTGTCCTTGTTTCGGTTCTCCGGCAGGCGAATTTCAGCCATGACGACGTTCAGGCCCTGGACGAACTCCACAGGCTCGAACAAGTCAGGCTTGCTGGAATAAAGTCTAGACAGCTTCATTTGGCCCCATGTATTCCACGGCGTCGGTCTTGGGGCGATATTCGATCAGGCCCATGAGATACAGAAAATTCAGTGCCGGCAGGAACAGCACGTCCCCGCCGACGACACTTTTTTTCGCAAACTTGCGCAGCACGTCGTACTCATCCACGCGCCGGGCCTTCAGGCGAGCCAGCAGCAGCAACGAGACGTTGATGACCGTGCGATCAGGATGAGAGTGCTTGGTCGGCCGCAGCATCGCCCACCTCCCCGATATCGCAATTCCAGTACATGTAGAACAGCACGGCGCGAGTCAGGCGCTTGTGGGCGTGCTGCCGCAAGACAGGATCGCGGTTGAACAACAGGTCCACTAGATACTCCATGACCTCGTCGAAGGTCTGGTAGTCCTTGCGCTTCGCGATGATCTTGAGTTGGAACTCATCGACCACCGACTCGTACATGCGCAGCAGGTCGAGGTTTTCCGGTGCTGCCAAGAAAGCCCGAATTTGAGCCGTCTCCTTCAGGTATTTCCGCCGCTGCGCCTTGGCGTAGTCGGCACTCATGTTGTTGAGTGCGTTCTTCTGCTCGTACGTCACGCGCGCAGTCGGTGGATCGTCTAGCAGTGCGATCACGCCGTCTTTCTGGCGCGCCAATGCCTGCACTACTTCGGCCAGATCATCGGGGCTGACGATCAACGGCGAATCGACCGGATCAAGGTCTGCTTCCCTCGCAACCTCGGGGAAGCGCTTCAGCCAGATTTCCAGTTGCTCCAGTCCGCAGAGATAGATAGACGAGGCGGGAATGCCGCACTGAGACGCGATGTAGTCGCGTATCTCGGTTTCGGCGTTGCCTGCCAGCCGACGGTTGGCGAACAGCATGTAGTGATCGAGCTGCCTGGCCTCGCGCAGTTTCTTAACGCGGGGAATTTCTTTGCCCAGCACAGTGTTCGCGGCCGTCGTGCTGAAGAAGTCGGACTCGGAGAAGTTACGGTTATAGCCGTTGGTATGCTTGGCCTGGACGATGGTTGTACCGACCCACGGGGCCGTCTTGCTCGGGTGCAGTTCCGCCGTTCCCATGAACTTGGCATCGCGCCCGCCATCAGGCCCTTTCGCAAATCCCTGTACCGAGACCCCAAGCAACCGCTGGCACAGGAGAACGACTAGTGTCTCGAACTGGCCATCACTGAGGTCTTCGTATGCGAATTTCATTGCGGCTCTTGCTCGCTCGAATCGTTAAGCTGCGACCGTAATGCCGGCGGCATGCGCGCGCCGCGCCGGCCGAACGACGATCTCGACATGCTGGTCCAGCGAGACAAGCGCCTGCATCAAGCGTTCAAGTGAGATGTTTTGCAGCTTGTAGCGTCGCACCTGAGACACCTTAGGCTGTGTCATGCCGGTGATGTGAGCGGCTTCGGTCTGGCTGAGGCTACGCTTGTCGATCAGCTCGTTCAGCTTGACCGCCAAGACGGCTTTCGCCGACAGCTCTTCCGCGTCGGCGAATCCGAGGTCGGCCAGCACGTTGTCGGTGCCTTGAGGATGGTCTTTGCGCGTCATCACGATCTCCCGCTCGCACCATATCGGGCGAGCACTGCCTTTAACCGCTTCTCGATCAACTCCACGTCCGGCTGCGGTGTGGCAATGCCGGACTTGGACTTCTTCTGAAACGCATGTAGCACATGCACCGCATCGCCGACCCGTGCCGTGTAGACGGCGCGGAAGGTGTCGCCCCGATGGTCTTCCACCAGCTCGTACACCCCGGAGCCGAGCCCCTTCCAAGGCTTGGCCACGTCCGGCGTACCGCCCAACTGAACGACGAACAGTGCCACGCCCATGTCTTTCTGCACGGGGACGGGGAACACCTTGAAGTCCTTCTTCGAGGAGCCTTCCCAGAACAGGAGCTTGCGTTTCTCCCTCATCATTATATCTGTTCGGATATAGAAGGCAAGTGTGGAAATTGTCGCAACAGCGATGCGACAATCGAGCCATGAGGTTGGGCGCTCGGATACGGCAGCGTCTCCAGCGTCTCCAGCGCGACGGCGGATAGCCCAGGAAGCCCGAACTGGATCATGCCGTCGCCTCCGCAGGGCGCAGCGCACCCGTGATGGCCTGCCGCCGGCTCGCCACCAGTTCGGCCGCATCGCGCACCGGCTTGTCCTCGGTGTGGACGTAGTGCATGAACATCGCCACCGTCTTGTGGCCCGTCAGCTTCATGCCGACCTTGGTCGGCACGCCCGAATTGGCAATGTCGGTCGTGGCTCGGTGGCGGATACCGTGCGTGCCGACATGCGGCACACCGGCGGCCTTGAGTACGCGCTTCCAGCCGCCATAGTGTTCGCCATGCGTCAGATGCCGGGCCGGGTCGTTGGGCGACGGCAGGACGTAGGGGCAGCTCTCCCGGCGCGGCGCCGTCGAAAGCAGCCGATAGGCTTCTTCGCTCATGGGCTTGGAAATGCCGCCGGTCTTGCTGTCGGGCCAGACCACGCGGCGCTTCTCCAGATCAATCCAGTCCCACTCCAGCGGGCAGATTTCGGAGCGGCGGGCGGCAAACTCGAATTGCAGGCGGATCGCCAGCGGGATGACGTAGTTCTCCAATCCTTCCGCCTCCAGGTGTTCCAGATGCCGGAAGATCCTCACCAGCTCGTCGTCCACGATGAGCCGGGTTTCCTTGCCGGGCGGGAACATCGGGACGTGGCGGCACGGATTGGTGCCGTCCGGACGCAGCCCCCACACTTCGGCCAGGTTGAACATCTTGCGCAGCACGCCGAAGGTGCGGTTGGCCTCGGCCGGCTTGTGGGCCAGCTTCTTCATCAGCGCGGCCACGTCCGGGCGCTTCACGTCCTGCACCTTCATCCGCCCCATGATCGGGATGATGCAGCGGTCGATTACACCCTGATAGCCCCGCTGAGTGCTGGGCTTGTTGCGCTGCCTGGAGTAGTCCTCCATGAAGGTGAGGCAATACTCCTTCATGGTCTGTGCCTTGCGGGCGGCAGCTTTGGCCGCGCTCGGGTCGCCGCCCCGGCGCACCTCGGCCAGCCACTCCTGCGCCATGACACGGGCCTGCTCGACGGTCAGTTCCCCGTACTGGCCCAGGGCGGGCTTGCGGCGCTCGCCGGCGTTCGTGCGGTACTGGAGCATGAACACCTTGCGGCCGGCCGGGGTGATCTTGCACAGGAAGCCGGGCACCACGGTGTCCCGCAGTTCGATGGCCTGCGCCTGGGGCTTGGCGGCATCGACAGCGGACTTCGTGAGTTTGATTCTTGCCATGATGACTCCTCGGAAACCTCGGATTCCGAGAGCCACATGGGAGCCACGCGACCGGAAGCCGGGTCAAGTTTCGGAAAGCACCGGCATATGATGGACGCGCCTAAGTCATTGATAAACCTGCTGTAGCGGGTTTGGGCGCAGTCCAGCGAAGTGCCGGGCTGGAGTCATCGTCAAACAAAAAACCGCCTGCCGCAACGGCAGGCGGCTCACGCCGTGGGACGGGCGGGTCAGGCGGTTTCGCCGTACACCGCCACCGTGATCTCGGCGTTGACGTCGGTGTGCAGCGAGACCTGCACCGTGGTGTCGCCCACGGTCTTGATCGGACCGCTGGGCAGGCGCACCTGCGACTTGTGCACCTCGAAGCCCTGCTTCTTGAGTTCGTCGGCGATGTCGTTGTTGGTGACCGAGCCGAACAGGCGGCCGTCGACGCCGGCTTTCTGCGTCAGCTTGATGGTCTGTCCGCCCAGCTTCTCGCCCAGGCTTTGCGCGGCGGCCAGCTTGTCGGCGGCCTGCTTCTCCAGCTCGGCGCGGCGCGCCTCGAACTCCGCCTTGGCGGCTTCGGTGGCGCGGCGCGCAAGGCCGCTGGGAAGCAGGAAGTTGCGGGCGTAGCCGTCCTTGACCTTGACGATCTCGCCCAGGTTGCCCAGGTTGACCACCTTGTCCAGAAGAATGACTTGCATGGTATTTCCCCTCTTAGACGCGGTGCTGGTCGGTGTAGGGCAGCAGCGCCAGGAAGCGCGCGCGCTTGATGGCGGTGTTGAGCTGACGCTGGTAGATGGCGCGCGTGCCGGTCAGGCGCGCGGGCACGATCTTGCCGTTCTCGCTGATGAAGTCGCGCAGGGTATCGACGTCCTTGTAGTCGATCTCCTCCACGCCTGCCACCGTGAAGCGGCAAAAGCGCTTGCGACGGAACAGCAGCGACTGCGTGTTGCGCTTGGGACGCTTGTCCTTGTTGAATTTCTTGAACGTGGCCATTTAAGAGCCTCCTTGAAACTGATCTTGCTGAAAATCCTGGATGTGGAATACCACCGACCTGGCGTTGCGCGGGCTGGCGAGAAAGCCGCTGAAACACCAGTGCGAGCCCAGTGGCTGCCGGCCGAGCCGCTCGGCCACCGCGCCCAGCGCGATTGCCCTGAGCGTGGCCCTGACCTGCCTGGGCTGCCCCGCTTCTTCGAGGCTGGACTCGTGCTCGAGCCGCAGGTCCAGGGCCGGCAGTCCGGCTGGCGTATGGCGCGGCGCGCCCAACTCGACGATGCAGGCGCTGAGCCGAAGCTGATTCGACCCGCCGCCGCCCACCGCCGCCTCGGTCAGTGGCTGGCCTCCGCCTGCTGGGTCTTGCGGGCTTCCTCGCGCTCGACGGTTTTCATCATCGAAGACGGCGTGGTCTCGGCCTTTTTCTTCTGCACCGTCAGGTGGCGCAGCACGGCGTCGTTGAAGCGGAAGGCGTGCTCGAGCTCACCCATCACGGCCTGGTCGGCCTCGATGTTCAGGCACAGGTAGTGCGCCTTGGCCAGCTTGTTGATCTGGTAGGCGAGCTGACGGCGGCCCCAGTCTTCCTCGCGGTGGATCTTGCCGCCGCCGGCGGTGATCATGCCCTTGTAGCGCTCCAGCATGGCCGGAACCTGCTCGCTCTGATCCGGGTGGATCAGCAAGACGATCTCGTAGTGACGCATTGACTCTCCTTGTGGATGGAAATGAAGCCGCCCCCGGCGTCGATTCGGGGTGCGGCAAGGAAACCGCGCATTATATGCGCACATGACTTCGCCTGCGACGCATATGACTTCGCTTCGCTCAATGACGCGCCCGCCGGGCGCCATGATGAGTCATGCGCCCGCCGGGCGCGTCATCGAAGGCCGCAGGCCGAGATCATGCGCCGCAGGCGCAGTCATGCGCCAGGCGTGGCCATCATTTCAGCCGCGCCAGGCGTTCGCGGCCGGCCTGCGCCGCTTCGGACTGCGGATAGCTCTTGACCAGCGATTCCAGCGTGGCACGCGCTGCCTTGCTGTCCTTCAACTCGATCTGGCAGTTGGCGATCGACAGCATGGCCTCGGGGGCGCGCTGGTGGTTGGGCGAGGCCGTCAGCAGCGAGCGGAAGTTGGTGATGGCTTCCTTGTAGTCGCGCGTGGCGTACTGCGCGTTGCCGAGCCAGAACAGCGCCGAGGGTGCCAGGCTGCTGCGCGGGTAACGCTTGATGAAGTCGGCGAACCCGGTTTGCGCACCCTTGAAGTCGCCGCCGCGAAACACCGCCAGCGCGGCGTCGTAGTCCTGCTTGTCGTTGCCGGCAGCGGCACCCGGCTCGGTCGTGGGCGCCTCAGGTCCGGGCGCGGGCCCGGCGGCGCTGGTCTCCAGCTTGCGCAGACGCTCTTCCAGCGATTGCTGGGTGCCCGTGTGGGTTTGCTTGAGATCGGAGAGCTCGCGCGTGAGCTGCTCCTCCTGCCCACGCACGCGCGCCAGATCGTCGCGCAGCGACTCGATCTGCTGCTGCAACTCGAGCATGCTGCGGCGCATCTGCGCGTTCTCGTCGACCAGTCGGTTCTGCGCCTCGACCGCCTGGTCAAAGCGCTGGCGCAGATCGAGGATCGCCTGGCGCGCCTGGTCGTCACCGAACAGTTGCGCCTGCGCGCCCTGGGTGGCGGTCAGCGCCGCCAGCGCCAGCACCAGCGCATGAAGAGGTGTCTTCAGCATCGCGGTGATCGATCAGCGGTAGCGCAGCTCGACGCGGCGGTTGCGCGCATAGGCTTCCTCGCTGGAGCCCAGCACGGCCGGACTTTCCTCGCCGAAGCTCACGGCCTCGACCTGCGCGTCGGTGGCGCCGACCAGGGTCAGCGCGCGACGCACCGCCTCGGAGCGCTTCTGGCCCAGCGCCAGGTTGTATTCGCGGCTGCCGCGCTCGTCGGCATGGCCTTCCAGCGACACGCTGCGCCCGCGATTGGCCTGCAGGAAGCGCGCATGCTGGTCGACGATGCCCTGGTACTCGGGCTTGACGACGAAGCTGTCGTAGTCGAAATAGATCACCCGCTCGACGCCCACCGGGCCCTGCGCATCGGCACCGGGTCCACCGGCCTGGACCTGCGTGACCGTGCTCTGGCCCGCCGCCTGGCCGCTGGCACCGTCGGCACCCGCCGCATCCGCGGTCGGGCTGCCTTCGATCGGCGGATCCAGCTTGACGTTGGAACCACAGGCGGCGAGCGCCAAGGCCATCGCCGCGACCATCAGATAGCGTTTCATCATCATTTTTTCTCCTGCGCGAAAACTAGCAATCAAGAATCAAAAAAAACCAAGAACTGAACCGTCGACCCACGCCAGCTCAACGCTGATACGGCCCCCAGGACGGCTCGCGGATGTCGCCGCCCTGCCCCGCCAGGCGCGCCTTGATCTTGCCGTCGATGGTGGTGGTCATCAGCGCCTCGCGACCGCCCTGGCGGGTGGCGTAGACGATCAGCCGGCTGTTCGGTGCGAAGCTGGGATTTTCATCTTCCGCAGTATCGGTGACCGATGTGACACTGCCGCTGGCCAGTTCCATCACCTGCAATTTATAGCCGCCCGAGCGCGACACATATGCCAGATAACGCCCATCCGGACTGACGGACGGCGACACGTTGTAGCCGCCGCTGAAGGTGACGCGCTGCACCGCGCCGCCGCTGGCCGGCATGCGGTAGATCTGCGGCGCGCCGCCGCGGTCGCTGACGAAGTAAATGGTGCCGCCGTCGGGCGAGAACGTCGGTTCGGTGTCGATGCTCTGCGACTGCGTCAGGCGCCGCGGTTCGCCACCCCCGGCGCTGATCAGGTACAGCTGCGAGCCGCCGTCGCGCGACAGCGTCACCGCCAGGCTGCGGCCGTCGGGCGACCAGGCCGGCGCGCTGTTGGAGCCGCGGAAGTTGGCCAGCAGGCGCCGGCGCCCGCTGGCCACGTCGTGCACGTAGATGACCGGCTTGCGCGATTCGAAGGACACGTAGGCCAGTTGGTTGCCGTTCGGCGACCAGGTCGGCGAGATGATCGATTCGGGACTGGACAAGGCCGCCTGCGCGTTCTCACCGTCGGAGTCGGCCACCCACAGCGTGTAGCGGTTTCTGCCCTTGGTGACGTAGGCCAGGCGGGTCGAGAACACGCCCTTCTCGCCGGTCAGCTTCTCGTAGATGTAGTCGGCGATCTTGTGCGCTGCCAGCCGCAGGTCGGCCTGCGGCACCACGTAGCCCAGCCCGCCCAGGTCCTGTGCGCGCACCACGTCCCACAGGCGGAAGCGCACGTCGTAGCGGCCGTCGGCCAGCCGCGTGACGCTGCCGCCGGCCAGCGCGTCGGCGCTGCGCTGGCGCCACACCGACATGTCGGGCCGGGTGGTCTCGTCCATGGCCTGGCCGCTGGCGTCGACCGGGCGGAACTGGCCGGTGCGCTCCAGATCGGCACTGACGATGGCACTGATCTTCTGCGGTGCCGCCACCTCGCCGCGAAACGGCACCAGCGCAATCGGCAACTGGGTCAGGCCGACGCCGGACACCTCGACGCGGAACTGCGCCCAGGCGGGCACGGCGGGCGCAAGTGCCAGCGCGCCAACCAGGACGCGGCGTTGCCAATCGGGGGAATTTCTGTCGTTGGATGATGCAGTCATAAATCAATTCTGCCGGGCGACTGCGACCGCACTGCGACCCGATCGATTCCGGCAGCCAATGGTAACAAGCTTGCCCGGACCCTGGTTTCAAACTGTGTGTTTGTCCGCGCGGCGGCGCAACAAGTTCCAGCCGCATTCGTAGAATCCGCGCTAAAGCCGATGCCCAGTCCCCCGCCCGCTCCCCCGCCAAGCGCACCACCCGCCTCGCCGTCCGCGCAACAGCCCCTGAAAGCCCGACTGGCCCGGCTGTGGGACTACTTCAGCGAGTACCGGCTGGGCTGGGCGATCGCCGTGGCCGGCACCCTGATCAGCGCGCTCACCGAGGCCACCGTGCCGGCGCTGCTCAAGCCCCTGCTGGACGAAGGTTTCACCGAAGGCAGCCTGCCGATCTGGGTGGTGCCGGTGGCCATCGTCGGCCTGTTCGCGCTGCGCGGCTTCGCCCACTTCGCCAGCCAGTACGCGCTGGCGCGCATCGCCAACGAGGGCATGGTCAAGCTGCGCCAGCAACTGTTCGAGCGCCTGCTGTCGGCCGAGCTGTCGCTGTTCTCGCGCCAGTCGGCCAGCCAGTTGTCGAACACCATCGTCTACGAGGTGCAGACCGGCTCGACCATGCTGGTGACGGCGCTGCTCAACCTGGCGCGCGACAGCTTCACCGTGCTGGCACTGATGGGCTACCTGCTGTATTTGAACTGGTCGCTGACGCTGATCGTGCTGGTGCTGGTGCCGATCGTCAGTCTGATCATGAAAACCATGTCGCGCCGCCTGTACCGCTACACGCGCCAGAGCCAGACCACCACCGATCAGCTGGCCTACGTGGTGGAGGAAAACGTGCTGGCCCACCGCATGGTGCGGCTGCACGGCGCGCAGGCGCAGCAGGCGCGCCGCTTCGAGGCCCTGAGCCGCAAGCTGCGCGGTCTGTCGATCAAGACCGCCAGCGCCTCGGCCGCCGCCATGCCGCTGGCGCAGATGGCGGCCGCGGTGGCGCTGTCGGTGGTGATCGGCATCGCCCTGTACCAGGGTCAGCGCAGCGGCGGTGGCGGCATCACCGTGGGGGGCTTCGTGGCCTTCATCGGCGCCATGCTGATGCTGATCCAGCCGCTGCGCCGCCTGACCGACGTGGTCGGCCCCGTCACGCGCGGTCTGACCGCGCTGGAGCGCGGGCTGGACCTGATGCGTGAGGTGCAGCCCGAGGCCGGCGCGGACGCCGTCGCCACGCCCGCGCCCCGCGCGCGCGGCGAAATCGAGCTGCGCCAGGTCAGCGTGGCCTATGGCGATGAGCACGCGCCGGCCCTGAGCCAGCTCGACCTGCACGTGCGCCCCGGCGAGACGGTGGCGCTGGTCGGCCCGTCGGGCGCCGGCAAGACCACGCTGGTCAACCTGCTGCCGCGCTTCGTGCGGCCGACGGCCGGCCAGGTGCTGCTGGACGGGCGCGACATCGCCGCCTGGCCGCTGGCCGGGCTGCGTGCGCAGCTGGCGCTGGTCAGCCAGGACGTGGTGATGCTCAACGACACCGTGGCCGCCAACGTCGCGCTGGGCGCCGCCGAGATCGACCGCGAACGCGTGCAGCATTGCCTGCAGGATGCCAACCTGGCCGCGCACGTCGCCACGCTGCCGCAGGGCATCGACACGCTGCTGGGGCACAACGCCACCGAGTTGTCGGGCGGCCAGCGCCAGCGGCTGGCGATCGCGCGCGCGCTCTACAAGGACGCGCCGGTGCTGCTGCTGGACGAGGCCACATCGGCGCTGGACACCGAGAGCGAGCGGCTGGTGCAGCAGGCCATCGCGCGCGCGATGGCGGATCGCACCACGCTGGTGATCGCGCACCGCCTGTCAACCATCGAGCATGCCGACCGCATCGTCGTGATGGAGCGCGGGCGCATCGTCGAGCAGGGCACGCATGCGGCGCTGGTGGCTGCCGGCGGGCTGTATGCGCGGCTGCACCGCCATCCGCAGGCGGGTGCTGCGGGCCAGGGCAGCTGATGGTGGGTTGGAGGCGCTGCTGGCCGGGATGTGCGCCCGGCGGCGCACCTACTTTCTTTTGCGCCGCCAAAAGAAAGTAGGCAAAGTTCGCGCAGCGGGGTTCGCTCACTTCGCGAAGCGAAGTTATGCGAACACAGAAGGCGGCCCCACTGGCTGCGCTCCTCGGCGCAGCCAGTGGGGATTTGGAGACGGACCATCGCTGCGCCTCGCCCTCGGTACAACTCCCTCCCTCCTTGGGGAAGTGTTGGGGTGACGGCAAACCACATTTCCGTTGCCGACCGCCCTGGCCCCCATCCCAACCTTCCCCCAGTGGGGGAAGGTGCAAAGCCGAGCGTAGCGATGGCTCGCATGGATTTCGCTCCCCTCTGGCCGTGCCGAGAAGCGCAGGGCGTGGGGCGGGCCGGGCAGCGCAGCATGCCCGGCTTCGTGATCTGACTCGCTGCGGTTGTTTGAGCGAAGTGAACGCAGTGAACGAAGCGAGTTCCGCAGCGCCGCCCCAGGACCGAGCATCGCAGGCTGCCCCGGAGCACAGCGCAGGGGACACGGCCAGCGGGGTCGCCTTTCTTTTGCCTACTTTTCTTTGGCGAAGCAAAGAAAAGTAGGTGCGCCGCCGGGCGCAGATCCCGGCCAGCAGCGCTTCATCCCAAAGAGCCATCAGCCATCAAAACGAAAGCAGCAAAACTCAAAGCACCCACCCAAACACCAAACCCCTCACAACAACACGATGTCATACCGATCCGGCCCGATCCCCTCCTCCGCCTGCAGCGAGATCGGCTTGCCGATGAAGTCCGACAGCCCCGCCAGATGCGGGCTCTCCTCATCCAGAAGCATGTCGATCACCGCCGGCGCGGCAACCACGCGGAATTCCTTCGGGTTGAACTGACGCGCCTCGCGCAGGATCTCGCGCAGGATGTCGTAGGCGACGGTGCGCACGGTGCGCACGCGGCCGGTGCCCTGGCACTGCTCGCAGGGCTCGGACAGCAATTGCGCCAGCGACTCGCGCGTGCGCTTGCGCGTCATCTCGACCAGGCCGAGCGAGGAGAAGCTGCCCACCTGCGTCTTCACGCGGTCGCGCGCCAGCTGCTTGCGCAACTCGGCCAGCACCGCCTGCTGGTGCTCGGCCTGCAGCATGTCGATGAAGTCGATGATGATGATGCCGCCCAGGTTGCGCAGCCGCAGCTGGCGCGCGATCGCGTGCGCCGCCTCCAGGTTGGTCTTGAACACCGTGTCGTCGAAGCTGCGCGCGCCGACGAAGCCGCCGGTGTTGACGTCGATGGTGGTCAGTGCCTCGGTCTGGTCGACGATCAGGTAGCCGCCGGACTTCAGGTCGACGCGCCGGCCCAGCGCGCGGGTGATTTCCTCGTCGACCGAATACAGATCGAAGATCGGCCGCTCGCCCCGGTAATGCTGCAACTGCGCGGCGGCGGTCGGCATGAACTCGCGCCCGAACGCCATCAGCGCCTGGAACTGCTCGCTGGAGTCGATGCGGATCGACTGCGTGTGCTCGCCGGCCAGGTCGCGCAGCACGCGCTGCAGCAGGTTCAGGTCCTGGTGCAGCAGGCTGGTGGCGGGCAGCCGCGCCGAGGCCTCGCGGATGCGCGTCCAGGTCTTGCGCAGGTAGGCAATGTCCTCGGCCAGCTCGGCGTCCGAGGCGTCCTCGGCGTTGGTGCGCAGGATGAAGCCGCCCGTGCGGCCCTCGGGCGCGGCGCCGCCGGCCAGCGCCTGCACGCGCAGGCGCAGGGCCTCGCGCTGCTCGGCCGGGATCTTCTGCGACACGCCGATGTGCTCGTCCTGCGGCAGGAACACCAGCATGCGCCCGGCGATGCTGATCTGCGTCGACAGGCGCGCGCCCTTGGTGCCGATCGGGTCCTTGATCACCTGCACCATCAGCGTCTGGCCCTCGAACACCTGCTTTTCGATCGGCTTGGTCGGCGCGCTGTAACGGTTGGCCGGCAGCGTCTCGCCCTCCAGCGGTCGCTGCCACAGATCGGCCACGTGCAGGAAGGCGGCGCGCTCCAGACCGATGTCGATGAAGGCCGACTGCATGCCCGGCAGCACGCGCGCCACCTTGCCCAGGTAGACGTTGCCGACCAGGCCGCGCTCGAGCGCGCGCTCGACGTGCAGTTCCTGCACCGCACCGTGCTCGACCACGGCGACGCGCGTTTCCTGCGGCGACCAGTTGATCAGGATGTCCTGCTGCATGCTCAAGGCTCTCGTGTCTTGTCCCGGCCGTACGCACCCGCCTGACGCAACAGCGCCGCGGTTTCGAACAACGGCAAGCCCATGATGCCGCTGTAGCTGCCGCTGATGTGCTCGATGAAAGTCGCTGCCCGGCCCTGGATGGCGTAGGCGCCGGCCTTGCCTTCCCATTCGCCGCTGGCGATGTAGTCGGCGATGTCGCCCTCGTCCAGCGACGCGAAGCGCACGCGCGATTCGCTCAGCGCCTCGCCGCGCCAATCGCCATGCTGCACCGCCACCGCGGTGATGACGCGGTGCGTGCGCCCGGCCAGCTGCCGCAGCATGCGCGCGGCATCCTCCGCGCCCTGCGGCTTGGCCAGGATCCGTCGGCCCAGCGCCACCGTGGTGTCGGCACACAGCAGTGGTGCCGGCGGCAGTCCGGCTTCACGCAGACGCTGCTCGGCGGCATCGAGCTTGAGGCGGGTGACGCGGCGCACATAGGCCACCGGCGCCTCGCCCGGACGCTCGGCTTCCAGCGCCTCGGCCGCATCCACGTCCGCGGACAGCAGCAGGCGCGGCTGGATGCCGATCTGCTGCAGCAGCTGGCGGCGGCGCGGGCTTTGGGACGCGAGGTAGACCATCGAGAGCGTTGAGCGTTGAGCGTTGAGCGTTGAGCGTTGAGCGTTGAGCGTTGAGCGTTGAGCGGGTTGATCGTTGGCTGTGGCTGCGGGTTTCACGCTCAACCCTCAACGCCCAGCGCCGAACCTCTTCTCACTCCCGGTGGTACGGATGCCGCGCGTTCACCGACCAGGCGCGGTACAGCTGCTCGATCAGCACCACCCGCACCATGGCATGCGGCAAGGTCAGGTCGGACAGGCGGATGCGCTCGTCGGCCGCCTGCAGCAGCCAGGGATCCAGGCCGTCGGGTCCACCGATCAGCAGCGCCACGTCGCCGCCACCCAGCTGCCACTGGCGCAGGCGTGCCGCCAGCGCCACGGTGGTGAGCGAGGTTCCATGCTCGTCCAGCGCCACCACCCGCACGCCCTTGGGGATGACTGCCTCGATCCGCTGGCGCTCGATGGCCTTCATCTGCTTGGTGGTGCGGCCACCGGCGCGCGATTCGGTCTTGACGGTGCTGAGCTCGACCTTCAACTCGGGCGGGAAACGCTGGACGTAGTCGTCCCACGCCAGCCGCGCCCAGTCGGGCACGCGCTGGCCGACGGCGACGACGATCAGCTTCATGCTTTGCGGATCAGCGGCCGCTGCGGGGCGCGGCCTTGCGTGTGGCGGACTTCGCCGACGCGCTGGCGGCCTTGCCCACCGCGCCGCGAGCCGGCGACTTGCCCACCACCACGGTCTGCACCGCCGGCGCACGCGCGCCGCCCTTGCGCGGCACCGCCGCGGCGACCGCTTTCCGCCTGCCATCCGCCTGGCGTGTCGGTGGCGGCCTGGGCGCGAGCTTCTTCGCCGCTGCGTTGGCTGCCGCCTTCTTGACGGCGGTCCCGGCGGCCGCAGTCGGCTTGGTGACCGCAGGCTCGGATCCGGCGACCGGCGCCGTCTTCCTGGCCGTGCCGCTGGTGCCGCTTGCCCGTCTGCTCGTGGTCCTGGCCGTCGCGCTCTTCAGCCGCACCGGCTTCTCGCCCCAAATCTCCTCCAGGTTGTAGTAGTGGCGGATCGCCGGCTGCATGATGTGCGCCACCGCCGCGCCGCAGTCGACGATGATCCATTCGCCGTTGTCCTCGCCCTCGACGCGCGGCTTGTTGAAGCCGGCTTCGCGCACCTTGTCGCGCACGCTGCTGGCAAGGGCCTTGGTCTGCCGGTTGGAAGTGCCACTGGCCACGATCACGCGCTCGAACAGCGGCGACAGGTGCTCGGTGTTGAACACGCGGACGTCCTGGGCCTTGACGTCTTCCAGACCATCAACGATGGCACGCTGGAGTTTCTGCAGATCTTTCTTGGCGGCGGATTCGCTCATCGAGGATTTTTATAAAGATGGTGTTGGGCAATATACCCGGCGACGGACGCCGGGACCAGATGTTCGATCGGCAAGCCGGCGCTGGCGCGGCGGCGTACCTCGGTGGCGCTGTGCGGCATGGCGGGCAGCGCGAGCAGCCGCACGCGGGCCGGATCGAAGCGCAGGCCCGGCAAGGGATTGCCGGGGTCGAAGCGCGTGGCGGCGCCGGCTGGGCCGGCACGGACCGCGATCGACACCGTGGCCAGCGCCAGGATATCGGCGGGTCGGCGCCAAGTGTGAAACACCAGCGCCTGGTCGGCACCGATCTGCAGGAACAGCTCGGCGCCCGGGTGCTCGGCCTGCAGCTCGGTCAGCGTGTCGATGGTGTAGGTGGCGCCGTCGCGGCGCAATTCCCGCTCGTCCACCACCACGCCCGGCAGCCCGGCAAACGCCAGCCGGCACATCGCCAGGCGGTGCAGGCCCGGACTCAAGGAGCGCGTCTTGTGCCAGGCGTCGCCGGTGGGCACGACGTGCAGACGAGCCAGCCCCAATTCGTCGATGGCCGCGCGCGCCAGCGCCAGGTGGGCGTCGTGCGGCGGATCGAAGGCGCCACCGAACACGCCGATGCGCGGGGGCGCCGCGAGCGGACTCAGACCCATGCGCGCGGCACGAGAAAGCGCTCGGTCAACTCGGCCTCGGGCGAGCCGGGCTCCGGCCGGCGCTGGTATGCCCACGCCACGCGGGGCGGCATCGACAGCAGGATCGATTCGGTGCGCCCGCCCGACTGCAGGCCGAAGTGGGTGCCGCGGTCCCACACCAGATTGAACTCGACGTAGCGGCCGCGCCGGTGCAGCTGGTGCTCGCGCTGGCGCTCGCCCCATGGCATGCCGACGCGGCGCTGCACGATCGGGACATAGGCGTCCAGAAAGGCTTCGCCAACCGAGCGGATCAAGGCAAAGCCGTTGGCCGCCCCGCCATCCGAGAAATCGTCGAAGAAGATGCCGCCGATGCCGCGCGCTTCCTTGCGGTGCCGGTTGAAGAAATACTCGTCGCACCATTGCTTGAAGCGCGGGTACTTGTCGTCACCAAAGGCCTTCAGTGAATCGCGGCAGACACGGTGGAAATGCGTGCAGTCCTCATCGAAGCCGTAGTACGGCGTCAGGTCCATGCCGCCACCGAACCAGCACACGGGCTCGGCACCAGCCTGGCCGGCGGCGATCATGCGCACGTTCATGTGCACCGTCGGCACGTAGGGATTGAGCGGGTGGAACACCAGCGATACGCCCATGGCCTCGAACGGCGCACCGGCCAGATCCGGGCGATGCTGCGTCGCCGAGGGCGGCAGCCTGGGCCCGCGCACGTGCGAGAAGCCGACACCGGCGCGCTCGAACACCGCGCCGCCCTCCAGGATCTTGGTGATGCCGTCGCCCTGCAGCGGCTCGCCCGGCGTCTTGGTCCAGGGATCGGTGAGGAAGCTCGCCTGGCCATCGAGCGACTCGATGGCGTCGGTGATGCGCGTCTGCAAGTCAACCAGGTAGTCGCGCACCGCGCCGGCCTCAATGCTTGCCATGTCAGTCATCCATGCAATTTTCAGGGGTCGCAGAGCAGTTCATACGAGAATACCGCCACCGAACCTGTGCCGGCCGCCAGCTTGATTTCGCCTCGAGAGGAACGGCGAAAAGCGACTCGGGCGACCGGTCATTTCGCGGCACGATGGCCAATATCGCGCCGGTACTGCACGCCGTCGAAATGGATGCCGCGCGCCGCGTCGTAGGCCTTGACCTGCGCCTGCTTGACCGAATCGGCCAGTGCCGTCACGCACAGCACGCGCCCGCCCGACGTCTTGAGCTGATCACCCTCGGCCACGGTACCGGCGTGGAACACCATCAGCTCCTCGGCGGGCTTTGGCAGGCCGGTGATCAGGTCGCCCTTCCTGGGGCTCAGCGGATAGCCGCCCGCCGCCATCACCACGCCCAGCGCGGCGCGGCGGTCCCATTGCAGTTCGACCTCGTCGAGCCTGCCCGAGGTGGCGGCCAGCATGACGTCGAGCAGGTCGGACTTCAGCCGCATCAGGATCGGCTGCGTCTCCGGGTCGCCCATGCGGCAGTTGAATTCCAGCGTCCTGGGCTTGCCGCCCTCGTCGATCATCAGCCCCGCGTACAGAAAGCCGGTGAACGGGATGCCGTCCTGGTCCATGCCGCGCACAGTCGGCAGGATGATGTCGCGCATCACGCGCGCGTGCACGTCGGGCGTGACCACCGGCGCCGGCGAGTACGCGCCCATGCCGCCGGTGTTGGGGCCCTGGTCGCCGTCCTGCAGGCGCTTGTGGTCCTGGCTGCTGGCCAGCGCCAGCACGTTCTTGCCGTCGCACATGACGATGAAGCTGGCTTCCTCGCCATGCAGGAATTTCTCGATCACCACCCGCGCGCCACCCTCGTTGTGCGCCACGCCCAGGGTGTTGCCGCCCAGCATGTCATCGACGGCGGCATGCGCCTCTTCCTTGCTGGTGGCCACGACCACGCCCTTGCCGGCGGCCAGGCCGTCGGCCTTGACGACCAGTGGCGCACCCAGCTGGTCGACGTAGGCGTGCGCAGCCGCGCGGTCGCTGAAGGTCTCGTAGGCAGCGGTCGGGATGCCGTGGCGCCGCATGAAGTCCTTGCTGAAAGCCTTGGAGCTTTCCAGTTGCGCGGCGGCCCTGGTCGGCCCGAAGATGCGCAGGCCATGGGCGCGGAAGTCATCCACCACGCCCGCTGCCAGCGGCTGCTCGGGGCCGACCACCGTCAGCGCGATCCTTTCGGCCAGCGCCCAGTCGCGCAGCGCGGCCAGGTCGGTGATGGGCACGTTCTTCAGATCGGGCGTCAGCGCGGTGCCGCCGTTGCCGGGCGCCACGTACACCTGCTGCACCTTGGGCGATTGCGCCAGCTTCCAGGCCAGCGCATGCTCGCGGCCGCCGCCGCCGATGACGAGGATCTTCATGGGTTCACTTCCAGGACAAGAGCTGCGCGCGCAGTCAGAGAATCGCGTCGGCCGGCTTTTGATCGGGTTCCGGTGGACATTGCGCGGTGTTGTAGCTGGCCGCAAAGCCATCGCCGCCGACGCACCAGGACACGTCGGTGCCGCCGCAAGCCGCCAGCACCGCCGTCACCAGCAGAACCGTCGCCAGGGCACGCGGCCGGGCAGCGTTCAAGCCAGCTCCAGGTTGGCGTTGTGGAACACGTCCTGCACATCGTCCAGGTCTTCCAGGACATCGATCAGGCGCTGCATCCTGGCCGCGTCCTCGCCTTCCAGGTCGATGGTGTTGTCGGCGCGCATGGTGACTTCGGCCACTTCCGCCGTCAGGCCGGCCTCCTCCAGCGCGGCCTTGACGGCCTCGAACTCGGCCGGTTCGGTCAGCACTTCGATGGCACCGTCTTCGTCGGTGATGACGTCGTCGGCGCCGGCCTCCAGCGCCACCTCCATCACCCGCTCCTCATCGGTTCCGGGTGCGAAGAACAGCTGGCCGACGTTGCGGAACTGGAACGCCACCGAACCCTCCTGCCCCAGGTTGCCGCCATGCTTGCTGAAGGCGTGGCGCACCTCGGCCACGGTACGCACGCGGTTGTCGGTCATGGTGTCGACAATGATCGCGGCGCCGCCGATGCCGTAGCCCTCGTAGCGGATTTCTTCGTAGCTGACGCCCTCCAGGTTGCCGGTGGCCTTGTCGATGTTGCGCTTGATGGTGTCGGCCGGCATGTTGGCGGCCTTGCCCTTGTCGATCGCCAGCCGCAGGCGCGGATTGGTCGCCGGGTCGCCGCCGCCGGTGCGTGCCGCCACCATGATTTCGCGCACCACGCGCGTCCAGATGCGCTGACGTTTCTCATCCTGCCGGCCCTTGCGGTGCTGGATGTTGGCCCATTTGCTGTGACCCGCCATGGAACGGTCGCCTCCTTCTGACTGCCTGGATAATGCAGGCATTCTACTTTTCACCCCGCAGCAGCACCCGACATGGCAGACCCCATCCTGATTGCCAGGCACGGCGACATCGAAAGCTTCATCCTGCCCGGCCTGGCCAACCGCCACGGCCTGATCACCGGCGCCACCGGCACCGGCAAGACCGTCACGCTGCAGAAGCTGGCCGAGTCGTTCAGCCAGATCGGCGTGCCGGTGTTCATGGCCGACGTCAAGGGCGACCTGACCGGCATCAGCCAGAACGGCAGCGTCCAGGGCAAGATGGCACAGATCCTCAAGGATCGCGGCCTGCCTGTCCCCGAGCCGACCGCCTGCCCGGTCACGCTGTGGGACGTGTTCGGCGAGCAGGGCCACCCGGTGCGGGCGACCATCTCCGACATGGGGCCGCTGCTGCTGGCGCGCATGCTGGATCTGAACGACACCCAGACCGGCGTGCTCAACCTGGTGTTCAAGATCGCCGACGACAACGGCCTGCTGCTGCTCGACCTGAAGGACCTGCGCAGCATGCTGACCCACGTGGGTGAGAACGCCAAGCAGTTCACCACCGAGTACGGCAACGTCAGCACCGCCAGCGTGGGCGCCATCCAGCGCGGGCTGCTGCAGCTCGAAAGCCAGGGCGGCGACAAGTTCTTCGGCGAACCCATGCTCGACATCGAGGACCTGATGCAGACCGTCGCCGGCAAGGGCGTGATCAACATCCTGGCCGCCGACCGGCTGCTCACCGCGCCGCGCCTGTACGGCGCCTTCCTGCTGTGGCTGCTGAGCGAGCTGTTCGAGCGCCTGCCCGAGATCGGCGATCCCGAGAAACCGAAGTTCGCCTTCTTCTTCGACGAGGCGCACCTGCTGTTCGCCGACGCACCCAAGGTGCTGCTGGAACGCATCGAGCTGGTGGTGCGGCTGATCCGGTCCAAGGGTGTGGGTGTCTACTTCGTCACCCAGAACCCGATCGACGTGCCCGACAGCGTGCTGGCGCAGCTGGGCAATCGCGTGCAGCACGCGCTGCGCGCCTTCACGCCGCGCGACCAGAAGGCGGTCAAGGCCACGGCGCAGACCATGCGCGCCAACCCGCAGATCGACATCGAGACCGCCATCACCGAGCTCGGCACCGGCGAGGCGCTGATCAGCTTCCTCGACGAGAAGGGACGGCCCGGCATCACCCAGCGCGTGTACGTGATCCCGCCGGGCAGCCAGATCGGCCCGATCAGCGACGCGCAGCGCGCCGCGCTGATCAAGGACTCGCTGGTGGCCGGCAGCTACGAGCAGGCGGTGGATCGCGAATCGGCCTACGAGATGCTGCAGGCCCACACGGCGGCGCGCGGCAATGCGGCGACACCGGGGGCGCAGGCACCGACGGCCGACGATGGCGGCCTGGTCGGCGACGCCATGAAGTGGGGCAAGGAAGCCTTGTTCGGCCGCACCGGCCCGCGCGGCGGCCAGTACGACGGCCTGGTGCAGAACGTGGTCAAGGGCGAAATGCGCCGCATGGGACGCGAACTGCTGCGTGGCGCGCTCGGCAGCCTGCTGGGTGGCAGGCGGCGATGATGCCTCGATGACGACATGACTTCACTGCGCTTGAATGACGGCGGCGATCCCGTCATTTCGTCATGACCGCCGCGCCAGCGGCGGCGTCATTTCGTCATTGGACAAACCGGGAAAGAACATGACCACCCCTGTCGTCCACCACGTCACCCATCCCCTGGTGCAGCACAAGCTCACGCTGATGCGCGACAGGCAGGCCAGCAGCACCAGCTTCCGCACCCTGCTGGGCGAGCTGGCGATGCTGATGGCCTACGAGATCACGCGCGACATGCCCACCCATCTGGTCGAGATCGAGACCCCGCTGGAGACCATGCACAGCCCGATGATCGACGGCAAGAAGCTGGTCTTCGCCTCCATCCTGCGCGCCGGCAACGGCATGCTCGATGGCCTGCTGCGCGTGGTGCCCAACGCCCGCGTCGGCCACGTCGGCCTGTACCGCGACCCCGAGACACTGGAGGCGATCGAGTACTACTTCAAGATGCCGACCGGCATGGAAGCGCGCGAGGTGATCACGGTCGACCCGATGCTGGCCACCGGCCACTCGGCGGTGGCGGCCGTGGACCGGATCAAGCAGCTGCGGCCGCGCGCGATCAAGTTCCTGTGCCTGCTGGCCGCGCCGGAAGGCATCCGCACCCTACATGCGGCGCACCCCGACGTGCCGATCTACACCGCCGCCATCGACCGCGAGCTGAACAGCCACGGCTACATCCTGCCGGGGTTGGGCGATGCCGGCGATCGCATCTTCGGCACGAAATGACCTCCCTCTGAGCCGCAGGCTTTCCGTCCCCACGCGCGCACTCAGGCCAGACCGGCTCCACGGCGTTCTTGCATGGCTGCGCCGCAGCCCTTGGATGGACTTAGCCCGGCCCGGATCCGGGGCTGGGGCAAGGGTCAAGCCTTGGCCAGCTCGCGAAAGGTCTGGCGGAACTTCGCCACCTTCGGCGCCGCCACCGCCACGCAGTAGCCCTGGTGCGGGTTGCGCTCGAAGAAGTCCTGATGGTAGTCCTCGGCAGCGAAATAATGCTGCAGCGGCAGCACCTCGGTCACGATCGGCGCGCCGAACAGCTTGTCCTGACTCATCTCGCGGATCAGGTCGTCGGCCACATCCTTTTGTGCTGGCGTCGTGAAGTAGATGCCGCTGCGGTACTGCGTGCCGACATCGTGGCCCTGGCGATTGAGCTGCGTCGGGTCGTGGGTGGCAAACAGGATTTCCAGGATTTGCCGCGTGCTGACCTGCGCCGGGTCATAAGCCAGCTTGACCACCTCGGCGCAGCCGGTGCGCCCGGTGCAGACCTGCTCGTAGCTCGGCGCGGTGTCCTGGCCGTTGCTGTAGCCGCTTTCCACGTCCAGTACCCCGCGCACCGCCTTGAACACCGCCTCGGTGCACCAGAAGCAGCCGCCGGCCAGCACGATGGTTTCCATGTTGCTCGTCATGATTCGCACTCCTTGTCGGCCATGCTAACCATCCTCGGCCACCGCCCGCACGGCCTGCAGAAACAACCCCAGCGCCGGCAGGTCGCGCGCCGGGTTCCACAGGCAGCGCGTCTCGTAGCGCGGCAGCATGCCGTGCGGATCCTGCACCGGAACGAACACCGCACCATCGAGGCCGGCCTGCTGCAGCGCCTCGGGCACCAGCGCCACCGCCAGGCCCTGTGCCACCAGCGACACCACGCTCAGCCAGTGGCGCAATTCATGCCAGGGTGGCTGCTGAAAACCCGCCGCCTGGCAGGCATTGACGATGCGCGCATGGTAGTCCGGCGAGACGCTGCGCGAGATCAGCGCGAAGGGCTCGCCCGCCAGCGCCACGATCGGCAGCGTGCGCCGGCGTGCCAGCTTGTGCGCCGCCGGCAGGCAGGCGACAAAAGGCTGGCTGGACACCAGCCGTTGCGCCAGTCCCTCGGGCGCGCGCGAGATGTGCACGAAGCCGACGTCCAGCCGCGCGTGCTGCAACTCCACGATCTGCTCGCTCGAGCTCAGCTCGTGCAGGCCCAGTTGCAGCCGCGGGTGATCGACCCGAAAGCGCTCCAGCATCTGCGGCAGGCCGCGGTACAGCATGGTGCCGGCAAAGCCGACCTGCAGGCGCCCCGTCTGTCCGCTGGCCGCGTCGCGCGCCGTATGCAAGGCCTGCGCAGCCTGGTCCAGCGCCGCCTGCGCTGCCGGCACCAGCGCCGCACCGGCGGCCGTCAGCTGCACGCCGCGGCTGCTGCGCAGGAACAGCGCCGCGCCCACCTCGGCCTCCAGCTGCTGGATCGCCACGCTCAGCGGCGGCTGGCTGATGGCCAGGCGCTGCGCCGCCCGGCCGAAGTGCAGCTCACCGGCCAGGGCGAGGAAATAGCGCAGGTGTCGCAACTCCATTAATACAAATCATAGATCAAAGAATCGCTAATTGATATTGGACGGCTATTTATGCCGGAAGCACAATCGCCCCCGTTGCCCACCAGATACCAGGAGACACCCGCATGGCTTCACCCAAGATCGCGTTCAACTGGGAAGACCCCTTCCTGCTCGACGGCCAGCTCAGCGAGGACGAGCGCCAGGTGCAGGATGCCGCCCGCGCCTACTGCCAGGAGAAGCTGCTGCCGCGCGTGCAGATGGCGTTCCGCAACGAGCAAACCGATCCGTCGATCTTCCGCGAGATGGGCGAACTGGGCCTGCTGGGCCCCACCATCCCCGAGCAGTACGGCGGCTCCGGCCTCAACTACGTCTGCTACGGCCTGGTGGCGCGCGAGGTCGAGCGCGTGGATTCCGGCTACCGCAGCATGATGAGCGTGCAGAGCTCGCTGGTGATGGTGCCGATCAACGAGTTCGGCACCGAGGCGCAGAAGCAGAAATACCTGCCCAGGCTGGCGACCGGCGAGTGGATCGGCTGCTTCGGCCTGACCGAGCCCAACCACGGCTCCGACCCCGGCAGCATGCTCAGCCGCGCGCGCAAGGTGGATGGCGGCTATTCGCTCTCGGGCACCAAGATGTGGATCACCAACAGCCCGATTGCCGACGTGTTCGTGGTCTGGGCCAAGGACGACGGCGGGCAGATCCGCGGCTTCATCCTCGAGAAAGGCTGGAAGGGCCTGTCCGCCCCCGCCGTGCATGGCAAGGTCGGCCTGCGCGCCTCGATCACCGGCGAGATCGTCATGGACGAGGTGTTCGTGCCGGAGGAAAACGCCTTCCCCGACGTGCGCGGCCTGAAAGGCCCCTTTACCTGCCTCAACAGCGCGCGCTACGGCATTGCCTGGGGCGCGCTGGGTGCGGCCGAGGATTGCTATCAGCGCGCCCGTCAGTACGTGCTGGACCGCAACCAGTTCGGCCGCCCGCTGGCCGCCAACCAGCTGGTGCAGAAGAAGCTGGCCGACATGCTGACCGAGATCAGCCTCGGCCTGCAGGGCTGCCTGCGCCTGGGCCGCATGAAGGATGAGGGCACGGCACCGGTCGAGCTGACCTCGATCCTCAAGCGCAACAGCTGCGGCAAGGCGCTCGACATCGCCCGCCTGGCGCGCGACATGATGGGCGGCAACGGCATCAGCGACGAGTTCGGCGTCGCGCGTCACCTGGTGAACCTGGAGGTGGTCAACACCTACGAGGGCACGCACGACGTGCATGCGCTGATCCTGGGGCGGGCGATCACGGGCATCGCGGCGTTCGCGAACTGAGGTCGTTCAGCCGCGGACTGAGGGGCGCTGCGGCGCCCTTTTTCTCTACGCCGCCAGCAAGCGGCCGATCGCTCGCCACTGCGCTGCCGTCACCGGCGTGATCGACAGGCGATTGCCGCGCTGCAGGACGCGCATGTCGGCCAGCGCGGGCTCGGCGCGCAGCTCGGCCAGCCCCAGCACGCGCGTCTTGCGCAGCGCCTGCACGTCGACCAGCTGCCAGCGCGGTGACTCGGGTGTCGACTTGGCGTCGTGATATGGCGACCCGGGATCGAACTGCGTCGGATCGACCCGCGCCGCCGAAGCCACGCGCGCGACGCCGGCGATGCCCGGCTCGGGGCAGCTGGAGTGGTAGAACAGCACGCCGTCGCCCACGCGCATGTCGTCGCGCATGAAGTTGCGCGCCTGATAGTTGCGCACACCGGTCCAGGGCACCGTGGCGTTTGGCGCCGCCAGTGCATCGTCGATCGAGCATTCGTCGGGCTCGGACTTCATCAGCCAGTACTGGGTGGGTGCCATGGCGGCGATTGTGCACGTGCAGCTCGCAGCAACTGCGGCCACGCCAGGATACGCTGCGCCGCCGGCGACATGGTCCTGGTCGAACTGCTGGTGGCCGAACGCCTGCCGCACCAGGCCGAAACCTCGGCGGCGCGCGCCCAGGCCGCCGCTGCTGTGCAGTTGGTGACGCTGTGCAAGCCACTCGGCGGTGGCTGGGACGCAGCTGCCGCGACCCCGGTCACCGCAAGCCCCGCTCCGCAGCGATTGACTCCGGATACCCGGCCTGGGCGTGCCATTCGGAGCTGGGTAGAGTCCGTTGCCGGAGGAAGAACGGATATGACAAAGCGCAGATGGACCGATGGGCCGATCATCGGAGTTCTCAGCCAGGCCGAGCGTTGAACCAAGGACGATGGCCGTGTGGTGGACCCAGGCTTCATTTCCCCGGATCGAGGATCAATTGACTTGAAAACGCTGAACATCATCGGCTGCGGAAAGGTCGGCCAGACCCTGGGTCACCTCCTTCATGCCAGCAAAGCCTGTAAGATCCAGGATCTCAAGGCCAGCAGTGCCAGCAACGCGGCAGCGGCCGCCGGCTTCATCGGCGACGGCAGAGCGGTCGACACCCTGGCGGAGATGCGAGCCGCGGACATCTGGCTGATCAGCGTGCCGGATGCGCTGATCGGCGCGGTGGCGGCCGACCTGGCCGCTGACCTGCGGGGTCGATCGCAGGCATCGGATGGCGCGCCGATGGCGTTTCATTGCAGCGGGCTCCTGCCGGCATCCGTGCTCGATCCCCTGCGCCAACACGGCTTCGCTCTGGCGAGCGCGCACCCGGTGCTTACCTTCGCCGACCCGACCCAGGCCGTCAGGCAGTTCCCGGGCTCGCCCTGCGGGATCGAAGGCGACGCGGCGGCGCTGGCCATCCTCCACACGATGCTCGAAGCCATCGGCGGCAGCTGCTTTTTGGTGCAGACCGCGCTCAAGCCGCTCTATCACGCGGCAGCGGTGTTCTGCAATAACTTCACCGTGGTGCTGCAGGCCATCGCGCACGAAGCCTGGATCGCCGCCGACGTACCGGCAGAGCTGGTGCCGAAGATCCAGGCCTTATTGCTCCAGGCCACCGCTGAAAACGTCATCCGCCTGGGGCCGCGCGCCATCACCGGGCCGGCCGCCAGGGGCGACCACGAAGTCGTCCGCCTGCAGGGCGCCGAGGTACTCCGGTGGCACCCCGAAGCCGGCGTGCTCTATCAGGAACTCAGTCGACTGGCGCGACGCCTCGCGCTGCGCGAGAGCACGCGCGAGGCGGACCTCGAGGATCCGCGATGAACCGCGGGTGCCATTGAAGTCCCCTCGAATGCCTGTGCCGATCAGCAGTAGAGCTTAGAGAATAGCGGCACGGCACTCGACCGGCAGAATGCGGCCGGGAGCCTCGTGCGGTCGGTGGCTGCTGTCATGGCGCCGAGCACGTGAGCTGGCTGCATAACACAGTCGGCCCGACCAATAACGCATTGAAGGCCGGCCCGACCCGCGCTGTCACGCCTGGCCAAGTACGCCACACGCATGATGAGCCGCTGGCCGAGGCCGAAGCATTCGGCCAGTATCCATTGCCATCGGAGCAACGCCAATAGGTGGATGCCCCGGCCGTTGGCCGTGAGTTGCTGCCCGAGGACTTGCAAACCGCCGCAGCCATAGCCGCGCACTTGGCCGATGCCGAAGCCAGGGCCGATCCAGCCTATATCGAGCACGCCCGCGAAGTTGCGCCGCAAGCAAAGGCCATGCACGGCCTGGAAAGGTAGGGCGGCGTCATCGCTCGATCTGGCGATGCAGGCCCGGAAACGACAAAGGCGGCCAACCCGGACGCTGTTGTGCATCAAGCGCCTTACTGTTAGCGAGGCTGTAACTGATGCCCACACCCTCGATGGGCATGAGTTCTTGATGCCTTGCATTGCCAGCTCATGCCAGACGCGAGATCACTCCCACTCGATCATCAACAGGTCTCGCAAGCCCGCGTGGTTAAAGGGATTTGCGATGATCGACATGGGCCTCTACCGTCGCTTTTACCGTCATCCGACAAGAGCTTTGTCTGGTGCGGAAGATGTAGGGATTTGAGGGGCGACGACTCTGGCAACTCCATCGTCAATCACCCTCTAGGATAGCGCAGAAAGCACAGCGGTCTTCCTCCAAGCCTCACTTCGCTGCAACCTTTGGAGCCTCCCGCCCTCCCCTCCTGAACCCACGATCTCCCGCCATGAACGCTTCCAGCATGTGCGGGATCAGAGTCATGGCATCGACCGCCTCGCCATACGTCTGCGCGTACAGCGCGGCGTAGCGGTCGAGGTCGGCTTTCAGGCTGGCCGGGCAAGCGAAGGTCAGCTTGACGCTCTCGGTCTTAGGCAGCGGCCCGAGTCGCAGCTTCTTGGTCGTTCTCATTGCGAAGCTCCCCGATTGAAGAACAGCGGCTGGTAGGGCCGCAGCACCAGATCCCGATTGACGATGATCCGCACCGGCAGGCCCGGCCGCGTGGTCAGCGTCGGCTGGATGTTCATGTTGCGCCGAGTGATCTCCTGGCCGACCTGATTGATGCTGTCCTGCGCGCTGTCGCGCCCCGCGATCACGATGCGATTGCCGTCCTGGCGGCTCTCCGGCGCGGCCAGCTCGGCGCCGACACCCAGCAGCGTCGTCAGCACCGCGCCAGCGACGATGCGATTCCAATGCCAGTCCACATCGTCTTCCAGGCCCGCGTAGCCTGCGGGATCGGTGCCAACAAG
>CAZHSD010000011.1:0-113845 GCA_964534975.1 uncultured Ottowia sp.
CGTTCGTCTGGACAGCGACCGCAGATTCGATCCTGGGCAAGATCGAACGATTATGCAAAGTTATTTGTGGGACAGCACACTAGCGGTTACAAAACAACCCGTCCTCCCAGCGGCAGGACGGGTCTGGCGCAGAGCGCGCGAAGGCTTACAGCCCGACCGTTGCCTTCAGCGCAGCGGCCTTGTCCGTACTTGGCTTCAGCCGGCGCTGCAGGGCGCCTTCACATCGGCTGCGCCGATGTGAGCCTGCGCTGAAAGTCCGATACCGCGCGGGTGCGGCGGCTTACAGCCCGGCTGCGGCCTTGAGGGCAGCAGCCTTATTGGTCCGTTCCCACGTGAACTCCGGCTCATCGCGGCCGAAGTGGCCGTACGCTGCGGTCTTCTGGTAGATCGGGCGCTGCAGGTCGAGTATCTCGATGATGCCCTTGGGGCGCAGGTCGAAGTGCTCGCGCACCAGCGCGGCGATCTTCTCGTCGGCGATCTTGCCGGTGCCCTCGGTGTAGACGGTGATGTTCATCGGCTCGGCCACGCCGATGGCGTAGGCCAGCTGGATCTGGCATTGGCGCGCGATGCCGGCGGCGACGATGTTCTTGGCCACGTAGCGCGATGCGTAGGCGGCGCTGCGGTCGACCTTGGTCGGGTCCTTGCCGCTGAAGGCGCCGCCACCGTGCGGGCAGGCGCCGCCGTAGGTGTCGACGATGATCTTGCGCCCCGTCAGGCCGCAGTCGCCCTGCGGGCCGCCGACGACGAAGCGGCCGGTGGGGTTGATCAGGTACTTGGTGTTCTGCAGCCAGGCCGAAGGCAGCACCGGCTTGATGATCTCCTCGATGATGGCCTCGACGAAGCTGGCCTTCATCCTGGTCTGCGTCTCGCTCTGGTCGGGGCTGTGCTGGGTCGAGAGCACCACGGTGTCGATCGAGTGCGGCTTGCCGTCGACGTAGCGCATCGTGACCTGCGATTTCGCGTCGGGGCGCAGGAAGGGCAGCTTGCCCGACTTGCGCAGCTGCGCCTGGCGCTCGACCAGGCGGTGGGCGTAGTAGATCGGCGCCGGCATCAGCGTGTCGGTTTCGTCGCAGGCGTAGCCGAACATCAGGCCCTGGTCGCCGGCGCCGGTGTTCAGGTGGTCATCGCTGGCCTGGTCGACGCCCTGGGCGATGTCGTTGCTCTGTTTGTCGTAGGCGACCAGGACGGCGCAGCCCTTGTAGTCGATGCCGTACTCGGTGTTGTCGTAGCCGATGCGCTTGAGCGTGTCGCGTGCCACCTGGATGTAATCCACCGTGGCGTTGGCGCTGATCTCGCCCGCCAGCACCACCAGGCCGGTGTTGGTCAGCGTCTCGGCGGCGACGCGCGCGCGCGGGTCCTGCGCCAGCAGGGCATCGAGCACAGCGTCGGAGATCTGGTCGGCCACCTTGTCGGGGTGGCCCTCGGAAACGGATTCGGATGTGAAGAGAAAGCTGTTCGCCAGTTCCATTTGCATAAACTCCTGAGGTTTGAACAATCGCGTTGCCAAACTTTTCGGGAGCACTGGCGAACGCTTTAGCAGCACTTGTTTAACGTCGCCCTGCAAGTAGTTCCGTAACTCGGCGACCATGGCATTTTAATCGAATCTTCATGCTGGCCCTGTACCGATTTGCTGCGCGCTGGCCGCTGGGGCTGCTGCATGCGCTCGGCGCCGCGCTGGGCTGGCTGACCTGGGCCGCATCGCCGACCTACCGGCGCCGCGTCAGCGAAAACGCGCGCCGGGCGGGCTACGACTTCGCCGCCGTGCGCGCCAGCATCGCGCACGCCGGCCGCATGGCGCTGGAGACGCCGCGCCTGTGGCTCGGCGCGCCGGTGCCGGTGCAGTGGCAGGGTGCCGACTGGCTGGAGCAGGCCTACGCGGCGCGTCGCGGCATCGTGTTCATGACGCCGCACATGGGCTGCTTCGAGATCACCGCGCAGGCCGCGGCCGCGCGCTATCACGCCGAGCATGGCCCGATCACGGTGCTGTACCGGCCGTCGCGCCAGCCGGTGCTGGCCGAGGTGGTGGAGACCGCGCGCCGGCGCGACGGGCTGGAGACCGCGCCCACCACGCTGGCCGGCGTGCGCCAGATGATCAGGGCGCTGCGCGCCGGCCAGGCGGTGGGACTGCTGCCGGACCAGGTGCCGCCCGAGGGCCTGGGCCTGTGGGTGCCGTTCTTCGGCCAGCCGGCCTACACCATGACGCTGGCGGCGCGCCTGATCCAGCAGACCGGCGCCACGCCGCTGCTGGCCTGGGGCGAGCGGCTGCCGCGTGCACGCGGCTTTCGCATCCACGTGCTGCCGTTCCCCGAGCCGCTCAGCGCCGAGCTGGACATCGCCGTGGGCCAGATCAACCGCGCCATGGAAGGACTGATCCGCCAGTGTCCGCAACAGTACCTGTGGGGCTATGGGCGCTACAAGACGCCGAGGGCGCTGGCCGCATGAACTGGCATCCCGGCATCCTGTTCATGCGCGCGCTGGCACCCTTGCCGCTGGGCGTGGTGCGCGCGCTCGGACGCTTGCTGGGGCGCGCGCTGTTCGTGCTGGCGCGGCCGCGCCGGCGCATCGCGCTGATCAACCTGCGGCTTGCCTTTCCCCACTTGAGCGAGGCCGAGCGCGTGGCCCTGGTGCGGCGCAACTTCATCTGCTTCGCGCAGGCCTTCCTGGACCGCTCCTGGCTCTGGCACGGCGACCCCGAGGTGGTGCGCCAGCGCCTGCGCATCACCGGCGTGGTGGAAGACCTGACGCGCGAGGGTGCGGTGGTGATGTTCGCGCCGCACTTCTACGGCATGGACGCCGGCGGCAGCGCCGTCATGCAGCAGATCGAGCGGCCGGCCTGCACCATCTACTCGACGCAGAACAGCGCCGCGCTGGACGAATGGATGCAGCGCGGTCGCCAGCGCTTCGGCGACGCCACGCTGCTGGCGCGCACCGAAGGCGTCAAGCCGATCGTGCGCGCGCTGCGCGAGGGCAAGATGCTGTACCTGCTGCCGGACATGGACCTGGGACCGCACGAGTCGGTGTTCGTGCCGTTCTACGGCGTGCCGACGGCCACCGTGCCCTCGCTGTCGCGCTTTGCCAAGCTGGGGCACGCGCGCGTGGTGCCGGTGGTCACGCGGCTGACCGATTTCGGCTACGAGGTCATGGTGCACCCTGCCTGGCCGGATTACCCGACAGCCGACGCGACCGCCGACGCCGCGCTGATGAACCAGCGCCTGCAGGGCTACATCGACCAGATGCCAGAGCAGTACTACTGGGTGCACAAGCGCTTCAAGACCCGGCCTCCGGATGAGCCCTCGCTGTACGGGTGACCGGCGCTGGTGCGCCATCACCTCGGCCTGCGGTCATCGATGACGCCCCTTGCGGGCGCAGGATCGAAGTCGTGGCGCCGTCAGGCGCCGTCCCCGGCCCATGCGGGGGCGCAGGCATCGAAGGCGAAGCCAAGCTCATGCGCCGTCAGGCGCAGTCAACTGATCCGCGGCGTGGTCCACCAGCTGCCGCAGCCACAGCGCGGCCGGCTCCACGCCCTGGCGCTTGAGCGCCGAGAACAGCATCACCTCGCCACCGCCGGCCTGCAGGCGGGTGATCTGCAGTGCCCTGGCCTGCTCGCTGCGGTTCAGCTTGTCGGCCTTGGTCAGCAGGATCAGAAACGGCAGGCCCTGCTCGACGCGCGGGCGGATCACCTCCAGCAGCGCTTCGTCCAATTCCTTCAGGCCGTGGCGCGGATCGCACAGCATGACCACGCCGGCCAGATTGGGGCGCGAGACCAAGTAGTTGGCCATCACGCGCTGCCAGCGCTGCTTGTCGGCCAGCGGCACCGCCGCGTAGCCGTAGCCGGGCAGGTCGGCCAGCACGGCGTCGGTCTCGCCCTGGCGGCCGAGCGCGAACAGGTTGATGTGCTGGGTGCGGCCGGGCTTCTTGGAGGCGAAGGCCAGCTGCGTCTGCTGCGTCAAGGTGTTGATGGCGGTCGATTTGCCAGCGTTGGAGCGGCCGACGAAGGCGATCTCGGGCACCTCCAGCGGCGGCAACTGGTGCAGCTGGGCAGCCGTGGTCAGGAAACGCGCCGTGTGCAGCCAGCCCAGTGCGTCGCGCGCGGCGCCCGAAATCGCGGGAGTGGGGCGGTCGGGACGGGCGGGGATGACGGAAGAGCTAGACATGGGTCAAGGAACCTGCATTGCCGGTCCATGAAAGCCGGTCAGCCAAGGTGGCCCATTGTAGAATCGCGGGGTTTAACGTCCCTCGGTCCACTTTCAAGAAGACGTCCGCCCATGAAGTCGCTCGCTGCTCTCCTGATTGCATCGCTGGTTTCCGCCGGCGCCTTTGCCGCGGATGCGCCGGCGGCGCCCAAGGTGGACCTGGCCAAAGGCGCCCAGAGCTACGCCGCCGTGTGCGTGGCCTGCCATGCGGCCGACGGCAACTCCACCGTGCCGTTGCAGCCCAGCCTGGCGCAGCAGCACCCCGAATACACCCACAAGCAGCTGATGGAGTTCAAGAGCGGCACGCGTCAGGACCCGATCATGCAGGGCTTCGCCGCCACGCTGAGCGAGGAGGATTCGCGCAACATTTCCTGGTGGCTGGCGAGCCAGAAGGCCAAGCCGGGCTTTGCCAAGGAAAAGGAGCTGGTGATGCTGGGCGAGCGCATCTACCGCGGCGGCGTCCCTGACCGCCACATTCCCGCCTGCGCCGGCTGCCACAGCCCCAATGGCGCCGGCATTCCGTCGCAGTACCCGCGCCTGTCGGGCCAGCACGCCGAGTACACGGTCAAGCAGATGGCGGCGTTCCGCGACGGTTCGCGCGCCAACAATGCGGTCATGCAGGGCGTGGCCGCGCGCATGAACGACCGCGAGATCAAGGCGGTGTCCGACTACATCGCCGGTCTGCGCTGAGCGCCGTTCGCACCCGACACCCGAGGCCGCGCCCGGTAACCCCGGCGCGGCCTTGTTTTCTTGAACGTGGCAAACTGACTCAAGTCAAGAATTTGCACCCGATGGTGAACCTTTACGCGGCGCGCGCGCTCCAAACGCATTGCGCGAACAGGTTCATGGCCGCGCATTCCCAAGCAGCATGACAGCATCCAGCAGTACCCACGGCTACGAGGTCCAGCGCGGTTCGCGCGCCTGGCGCTCGGGCGTCGAACTGCTGTCGTCGATGCGCTTCGCCATCGCGCTGCTGACGGTGATCTGCATCGCCTCGGTGATCGGCACCGTCATCAAGCAGCACGAGCCAGCGGTCAACTACACCAACCAGTTCGGGCCGTTCTGGGCCGAGCTGTTCCTGGCGCTGAAGCTGAACGCGGTCTACAGCGCCTGGTGGTTCCTGCTGATCCTGGCTTTCCTGGTGATCAGCACCTCCTTGTGCATTCTGCGCAACACGCCGAAGTTCCTGGCCGACATGCGCAACTACAAGGAGAACATCCGCGAAGGCAGCCTCAAGGCCTTCGGCCACAAGGCCGAGGGCCAGCTGGCGCAATCGCCGCAGGCGGCGGCGCAGCGCATCGGCCAGATGCTGGCCGGCAGCGGCTGGAAGGTGAAGCTGCAGGAGCGCGACACGCCCGCCGGCAAGGGCTGGATGGTGGCCGCCAAGGCCGGCGCCGCCAACAAGATCGGCTACATCGCCGCCCACAGCGCGATCGTCATGATCTGCCTGGGCGGCCTGTTCGACGGCGACCTGTTCGTGCGTGCGCTGACCTGGGTCGGCGGCAAGACCGTGTATTCGGGCGGCGGCCTGGTCTCCGAGGTTAAGCCCGAGCACCGGCTGCCGGCCAGCAACCCCACCTTCCGCGGCAACCTGGTGGTGTCCGAGGGCACGGCGTCCAGCACCGCGATCCTGAGCCAGTCCGACGGTGTGCTGCTGCAGGAATTGCCGTTCGCGGTCGAGTTGAAGAAGTTCACCGTCGACTACTACCCGACCGGCATGCCCAAGCTGTTCGCCAGCGACATCGTGATCCACGACAAGGAAACCGGCGAGAGGCAGGAAGCGCGGGTCGAGGTCAACCACCCGGCCAGTTACAAGGGCGTGCAGATCTACCAGAGCAGCTTCGACGACGGCGGCTCGCAGGTCAGGCTGAAGGCGCTGCCGATCAACGGCGCCGCGCGCTCGTTCGAGATCGAGGGCACCATCGGCGGCGCCTCGCAGATCACCGATGGCAGCAAGCAGCTGACGCTGGAATACACGGCGCTGCGCGTGATCAACGTCGAGAACCTGAGCGGCGACGAGCGTGGCGCCGTCGACGTGCGCAAGGTCGATCTGCGGCGCGCCGTCACAGAGCGCCTGGGCGCCGCCGACAAGACGGTGTCGCAGCGCCACCTGCGCAACGTCGGCCCCAGCATCACCTACAAGCTGCGCGACGCCGCCGGCCAGGCCAACGAGTTCCACAACTACATGCTGCCGGTCGACATGGGCGATGGCGCGCCGGTGTTCCTGCTCGGCGTGCGCGACTCGCAGGCCGAGCCGTTCCGCTACCTGCGCGTGCCAGCCGACGAGGACGGCTCGATGGAAGGCTTTCTGCAACTGCGTGCCGCGCTGCACGATCCGGCGCAGCGCGCGCGCGCGGTGCAGCGCTACGTCGCCAAGGCGGTGGATTCGGGACGCCCCGAGTTGGCCGAGCAACTGGCCATCTCGGCCGGGCGCGCGCTGGATCTGTTCGCCGGCGCCGAGCCGATCGCCGGTCGCAGCGTCGGCGGGCTGCAGGCGATCTCGGACTTCATGGAGTCGGCGGTGCCCGAGGCCGAGCGCGAGCGCGCCGGCGAGGTGCTGCTGCGCATCCTCAACGGCACGCTGTTCGAGTTGAGTGCGGTGGCGCGCGAGGCGCAGGGCAAGCAGCCGCTGATCGAGGGCGAGGCCACCGGCCGCTTCATGACGCAGGCGGTGCTGGCGCTGTCCGACGCCGGCCTGTACCCGGCGCCGGTGGCATTCCAGCTGGAGGACTTCACCCACGTGCAGGCCAGCGTGTTCCAGGTCGCGCGCGCCCCGGGCAAGAACGTGGTTTATCTGGGGTGCCTGTTGCTGATCCTGGGCATCTTTGCCATGCTCTACATTCGCGACCGCCGGCTCTGGGTCTGGCTGGCGCCCGATGATGCCGGCGCCAAGGCCATGATGGCCCTGTCGACCAACCGCAAGACGCTGGACGCCGACCGCGAGTTCGAGCATCTGCGCCACAAGCTTTTGACCAACTCCTGAACCTAGTTTGGCCATGAACACCACCACCATCGTCAACCCGAGCGTGACCGCCAGCGGCGGCAAGCTGACGCTCAACGAAGGCTACTTCGCCCGCCGCAACTGGGGCGACTGGCTGTTCGCGCTGCTGGCCGTGGCCGGGGCGCTGTTCGCGTTCCAGCGCTACCACGGCGCCATGGACGTGTACGAGAAGTCGATCCTGGTCGGCGCGGTGCCGGTGGTGATCTGGCTGGGCTGGTTCTGGCGCCCGTTGCGCAACCTGATGCTGGTGGTGGCGGGCCTGTCGCTGCTGGCGATCTGGCTGTACGCGGGCGGCGACCTGCGGCGCGGCGACTCGGTGTTCCTGCTGAAGTACTTCCTCTCCAGCCAGTCGGCCATCCTGTGGATGAGCATGATCTTCTTCATGAGCACGGTGTTCTACTGGGGCGGCATGTTGGTGCGCGCCCAGCAGGATTCGCTGGAGGGCATCGGCAGCAAGCTGGCCTGGGTGGCGGTGACGCTGGCGCTCATCGGCACCATGGTGCGCTGGTACGAGAGCCACCAGATCGGCCCCGGCATCGGCCACATCCCGGTCAGCAACCTGTACGAAGTGTTCGTCATGTTCTGCTGGATGACAGCGCTGTTCTACCTGTACTACGAGGCGCAGTACAAGACCCGCGCCATGGGCGCCTTCGTCATGCTGGTGGTGAGCGCGGCGGTCGGTTTCCTGCTGTGGTACACGCTGGTGCGCGAGGCGCACGAGATCCAGCCGCTGATCCCGGCGCTGCAGAGCTGGTGGATGAAGCTGCACGTGCCGGCCAACTTCATCGGCTACGGCACTTTCGCGCTGGCGGCCATGCTGGGCTTTGCCTACCTGATCAAGCAGCAGGCCGACGAGAAGCGCTGGTACAAGCTGGCGCCGATCTGGATCTTCGGCATCGCGCTGTGCTTCGTGCCGATCGCCTTCCGCCAGCGCGGCATCGGCGAGGCCGGCGGCAGCTACTGGCTGGGCTACGCCGTCATCGCGGCGCTGATCGTGGGCGGCATCCTGCTGGGGCGCAAGCGCATCGCCGAGCGCCTGCCCAGCTTCGAGGTGCTGGACGACGTGATGTACAAGTCGATCGCGGTCGGCTTTGCCTTCTTCACCATCGCCACCGTGCTGGGCGCGCTGTGGGCTGCCGAGGCCTGGGGCGGCTACTGGAGCTGGGACCCGAAGGAAACCTGGGCCCTGATCGTGTGGCTGAACTACGCCGCCTGGCTGCACATGCGCCTGATGAAGGGCCTGCGCGGCACCGTGGCCTCGTGGTGGGCGCTGGCCGGGCTGGCGGTGACGACCTTCGCCTTCATCGGCGTCAACATGTTCCTGTCGGGGCTGCACAGCTACGGGACGCTGTAGGCGCGCGACACCCGCCCTCGGCAGCGGCATCGTCTGGCTCGCCTAAGGGCGGATCGCGGGCCGGCCGGGCTGTACGCGGTGCTGACGGTGCCGCCCGACGCGCGAAGGATGCCACCATGCTGATCCGCACCCAGAACCACGGTTTCGATCACCCACACGCGAGCGAGATCACGCCGCGCCGCGTGTACGAGGGGCGACGCACGCTGCTGAAGGCCTTGGCCGGTGGTGTCGGCGGCAGCGTGCTGGCCGGCTGGGCCGCGCGCGAGGCGCTGGCGCAAACGGCGCAACCGGGCAAACTGGCTGCCTTGACCGGCGCACGCTCCGCCGTGGCGGGCGCGGTGACGATGGAGAAGATCACCGACTACCAGGACGCCACAGGCTACAACAATTTCTACGAGTTCGGCACCGACAAGAGCGACCCGGCGCGCCACGCGCAGCAGCTGAAAACCAGCCCCTGGAGCGTCGAAGTCGAAGGCCTGGTCAACAAGCCCGGTCGCGTCGCGCTGGAAGACCTGCTCAAGCTCGGTTCGATGGAGGAGCGCATCTACCGCCTGCGCTGCGTCGAGGGCTGGTCGATGGTGATTCCCTGGGTCGGCTACTCGCTGTCGGCGCTCGTCAAGCGCGTCGAGCCGCAGGGCAGCGCCAGGTACATCGAGTTCGTCACCCTGGCCGACCCGAAGCAGATGCCCGGCCTGCGCTCGCGCGTGCTCGACTGGCCCTACGTCGAGGCGCTGCGCCTGGACGAGGCCATGCACCCGCTCACGCTGCTCGCCTTCGGCATGTACGGAGAGGTGCTGCCGAAGCAGAACGGCGCGCCGGTGCGGCTGGTGGTGCCGTGGAAGTACGGCTTCAAGTCGGCCAAGTCGATCGTCAGGATCCGTTTCGTCGAGCGCGAGCCGCGCACGGCCTGGAACAAGGCGGCCGCCAACGAGTACGGCTTTTATTCCAACGTCAACCCCGAGGTCGACCACCCGCGCTGGAGCCAGGCCACCGAGCGCCGCATTGGCGAGGACGGCCTGTTCGCGAAGAAGCGCAAGACGCTGCTGTTCAACGGCTACGAGGCGCAGGTCGGCCAACTCTACGCCGGCATGGATCTGCACAAGGACTATTGATCCCCCTGAGTCGCCTGCGGCGCCTTCCCCCTGAGGGGGACGACGCCAGTGGCCGGGCCAAGCCCGCTCCACGGCGTCCCTGCATGGCCTGCTCCGCGGCCTCCTGAAGAAACAGATGCGCTCAGTCCTGCTGCACCCGCTGGCCAAGCCGATGGTATTCACGGTCTGCCTGCTGCCACTGGCCTGGCTGGCATACGGTGCGGCCGCCGACCAGCTGGGCGCCAACCCGGCCGAGGCGCTGATCCGTGGCCTGGGCGACTGGGCGTTGCGCCTGCTGTGCCTGACGCTGGCCGTCACGCCGCTGCGGCTGCATACGCGCACGCCGCAACTGGCGCGCTACCGGCGCATGCTGGGCCTGTTCACGTTCTGCTATGCCTGCCTGCACCTGCTGGCCTACGGCTGGCTGGACATGGGCCTGGACATGGCCGAGATCGGCCGCGACATCCTCAAGCGGCCGTTCATCCTGGTTGGCTTCAGCAGCTGGCTGCTGCTCTTGCCGCTGGCGCTGACGTCGAGCAACGCCGCCGTGCGGACGCTGGGCGGCCGCGCCTGGCGCAACCTGCACCGGCTGGTCTACCTGATCGCGCCGCTGGTGCTGCTGCACTTCTTCTGGATGAGAAGCGGCAAGAACGACTTCGGCGAGGTCTGGGTGTACGCCGCGATCATCGCGGCGCTGCTGCTGGATCGCCTGTCGCGCTACTTCAAGCCACTCGGCGCGGACCTCAGATAGATTCGCTGCGCCACAGATCGGTGAGCGCCTCGCGCTGGCGGATGACGCGGGCCTGATCGCCATCGACCAGCAGCTCGGCGGCTCGCGGGCGGGTGTTGTAGTTGCTGGCCATGCTCATGCAGTAGGCACCGGCCGACAACACCGCCAGCAGCTCGCCCGGCTGCACCGCGAGTTCGCGATCACGTCCCAGCCAGTCGCCGCTTTCGCACACCGGGCCGACGACGTCGTAGGTCGCGGTCGGCTGGTCGCCGACAAGGCTTTCGGTTAGCGGCACGATGCGGTGAAAGGCCTGGTACAGCGCCGGCCGCGGCAGATCGTTCATGGCGGCGTCGACGATGCAGAAATTCTTCTGCTCGCCCGGCTTGAGGTACAGCACCTCGGTCAGGCAGACGCCGGCGTTGCCGACCAGCGAGCGGCCGGGCTCAATCAGCACGCGGCGCCCGCCAAAGCCGCGTGCGTCCAGCCGTGCCAGCAACTGCTGCCACAGCAGGTCGGCGGCGGGCGGTGTCTCGCCCTGGTAGTCGATGCCCAGGCCGCCGCCGAAGTCGATGTGCCGGATCGGGATGCCGGCGGACTCGATCGCGCCCACCAGGTCGAGCACGCGCTCCAGCGCCTCCAGATAGGGCGCCGATTCAGTGACCTGCGAGCCGATGTGGCAGTCGATGCCGACCACGCTCAGGCCGGGCATTCCGGCGGCACGCCGGTAGGCGGCCAGCGCCTCTTCGTGCGCGATGCCGAACTTGTTGCCCTTCAGGCCGGTGGAGATATAGGGGTGCGTGCGTGCGTCCACGTTCGGGTTGACGCGGAGGCTGATCGGGGCCACCGTGCCCATGTTCTGCGCGACCTGGTTGAGTACCCCCAGCTCGGCCAGGCTTTCGACGTTGAAGCAGCCCACGCCTGCCTGCAGTGCGCGCCGCATCTCGGCGCGGGTCTTGCCGACGCCGGAAAAGACGATCTTCGACGGCGCCGCGCCGACCGCCAGCGCACGTTCCAGCTCGCCGCCCGAGACGATGTCGAAGCCGCAGCCCGCGTCGGCCATCAGCTTGAGGATGGCCAGCGACGAGTTGGCCTTCATGGCGTAGCAGATCAGCGCGTCGCGACCGGCCAGTCCGCGCTGGTAGGCCGCCAGGGCGGCCAGGATCTCGGCCTTGGAGTAGACGAACAATGGCGTGCCGTGCTGGTGCGCGAGTTGGGACAGCGCCACGTCTTCCAGCATCAGCTGGCCGTCGCGGTAGGACAGGAACGGGGTGCCTGGCAGCAGCGTCGGCGGGGTCGACAGGGAGGTCATTGGATATCGGGCAGCATCGGTGGTGCAGCTGGTGGCGGGCTTGGCGGGGTGCCGCTACGCGCCGCTGTCGGACTGCCACTGCCGCCGATGACGGTCTGCGGCAGGGTGGCGCGCTGCGCTGCGGCCGCTGTGTCGGGGAGGTAGAGCGGACCCTTCTGGCCGCAGCCGGCCAGCGCGGCCGTCAACATCAGCGCCATGGCGCCGGCCAGGAGGACTCGGATCGGCAGCCGCGACAACATGGCCAGATTGTAATGACGGCCCCCGGACCGGCGTCTCGGCGCTAGTTCTTGAACAAGTCGAGGATGCGGTTGCGCTCTTCCGAGGGCGCCGGCAGGTTGCCGCTCTCGGGCATGGGCTCGGGTTCGGGGGGCGCCAGGCCGGCGCCGCCCAGGTTGCTGATGCCGCCGCCGCGCGCGTACTCCTCATAGTACCAGTCGCCACCCACCTTGACCACGCCTTCGGGCGGCCTGATCTCGGCCACCGGCACGCCCTTGAGCGCGCTTTGCATGTAGTTGATCCAGATCGGCAGGCTCAAGCCGCCGCCGGTTTCGCGCGCGCCCAGGTTGCGCGGGGTGTCGTAGCCCATCCACACCACCGCCACCAGATTCGGCTGGTAGCCGGCGAACCAGGCGTCGATCGAGTCGTTGGTGGTGCCGGTCTTGCCGGCGATGTCGGTGCGCTTGAGCGCGGCCTGCGCGCGCGAGGCCGTGCCGCTGCGCGTCACGTCCTGCAGCATGGTGTGCATGATGAAGGCGTTGCGCGCGTCGATGGCGCGGTTGGACTCGCTCGGGCCGGCCGGCTGGCTCTCGACCAGAATCCGGCCGGTATGGTCGGTGACGCGCGTGATCAGGAACGGGTTGACGCGGTAGCCGCCGTTGGCGAACACCGCGAAGCCGGTGGCCAGCTGCATCGGCGTGACCGAGCCGGCGCCTAGCGCCATGGTCAGGTAGGCCGGGTGCTTGTCGGCGTCGAAGCCGAAGCGGCTGACCCATTCCTGGCCGAACTGCGGCGTGATGGTCTGCAGGATGCGGATCGAGATCATGTTGCGCGAGCGTGCCAGGCCGCGCTTCATGGTCATGGGGCCCTCGAAGCCGCCCTCGTAGTTCTTCGGCTCCCAGGGCTGGCCGCCGGTGACGCTGGAGTCGAAGAACAGCGGCGTGTCGTTGATCATGGTGGTCGGCGAGAAGCCTTTTTCCAGCGCGGCCGAGTAGATGAAGGGCTTGAAGCTCGAGCCCGGCTGGCGCCAGGCCTGGGTCACGTGGTTGAACTTGTTCTTCTCGAAGTCGAAGCCGCCGACCAGCGCCTTGACCGCGCCGTTGCGCGGATCGAGCGCCACCAGAGCGCCTTCCACCTCGGGCAGCTGGGTGGTCTCCCAGTCGTCCTTGGCGTTCCTGACCACGCGGATCACGGCGCCGCGGCGGATCTTGATCGCCGGTGCCGCCTTGGCCGACAGGCCGGACTGCGTAGCACGCAGGTTGTTGCCGTTGATCTCGATCCTCTCGCCGCCCGGGCGCATGGCGACGATCTTGCGTGCGCTCGCCTCGAGCACGATGGCGGCCAGCATGTCGCCGACCTCGGGGCGGTCGGCCAGCGCATCGTCGACCGCTTCGGCCAGCAGCGTCGGATCCTGGGGCAGATCGACGAACTTCTCCGGACCGCGATAGGCTTGGCGGCGTTCGTAGTCCAGGATGCCGCGACGCAGGGCGTTGTAGGCGGCGGTCTGGTCCTCGCTGCGGATCGAGGTGTAGACCTTCAGGCCGCGGCTGTAGGTCTCCTCGCCGTACTGCGCGAACAGCATCTGGCGCACGGTCTCGGCCACGTACTCGGCGTGCACGCGGTTGCTCTCGCGCGCCGGCTTGATCACCAGTTCCTGCGCCTTGGCGGCCGTGGCCTGCTCGGCGCTGATGAAGCCGTTTTCCTGCATGCGGTCGATGATGTGCAGCTGGCGCTCGCGCGCGCGCGTGAAGTTGGCGATCGGGTTGGCGCTGGATGGGAATTTCGGGATGCCGGCCAGCATCGCCGCCTCGGCCACGGTGAGGTCCTGCAGCGGCTTGCCGAAGTAGGTGTCGGCGGCGGCGGCGAAGCCATAGGAGCGGTTGCCGAGGAAGATCTGGTTCATGTAGATTTCCAGGATCTGGTCCTTGGACAACAGGTGCTCCAGCTTGAAGGTCAGCAGCACCTCGTAGATCTTGCGCGTGTAGGTCTTCTCGGACGACAGATAGACGTTGCGCGCCACCTGCATGGTGATGGTCGATGCGCCCTGAGACTTTTCCCGCCCCAGGTTGGCCAACGCGGCGCGCGCCACGCCGACGTAGTCGACGCCGCCGTGCTCATAGAAGCGCGCGTCCTCGATCGCCAGCACCGCGTCCTTCATCACCTTCGGCACTTCCTTGATCGGCGTCAGCTCGCGCCGTTCCTCGCCGAATTCCGCCATCAACGTACCTTCCGCGGTGTAGACGCGCAGCGGCAGTTTGGGCCGATAGTTGGACAGCTGCGACACGTCCGGCAGGTTCGGATAAGCGATCGCCAAGGCCATCAGGCCGGCCATGACCGCGCACAGCACTCCAGCCAGCGCAATCCCGCCGGTCCATGCCACGGCCTTGGCCAGCCAGCCCAGCCAGCTGCCGCCCGAACGGGTGGGTGGCTGGCGCTTCGAGGATGTCGGGGTGTCAGTGGCCATGTCGGGTCATCGAGGGTGGGCGGCTGCCTGCGCTGCCAACGGCAGCACGGTATCACTGTCCGAAAAGAGCGGGAAGCGTATGGTGTTCATCAGATGCCGGAAGAACGCAGGCGCAGCTGCCATTCTTCACGAAAACGCCGGCGGGGGGAGTTGACTTGCGCACTGCTGCGTGGCTGCGTCGCCAATCGGCGCCCCTGCTGGGCCTGGACGCCGGTAGCGGCGGCATCAGGCTGGTCGAGCTGAGTCAGGATCGCGGCGGCCAATTGTCGCTGCAGGCTTGCGGCCAGGAGTTGCTGGACCGCGACTGGATCAGGAATGGAAACATCGAGAACTTCGATGAGGTGGTCGATGCCACCCGGCGCCTGCTGCGCCGGAGTGGAACCGCCGCAAACCATGTCGCCATGGCCTTGCCGTCCTCGGAAGTGATCAGCAAACGGGTGATTCTACCCGCGGGCCTGAGCGAGCGTGAGATGGAGGTGCAGGTCGAGTCGGAGGCCAGCCGCTACCTGTCCTTCCCGCTCGACGAAGTCAGTCTCGATTTCTGCGTCGTCGGCCCCAGCCGCGCCTCGCCCGGCGAGGTGGAGGTGCAGATCGCCGCCACGCGCAAGGAACAAGTCGAGGATCGCCAGGGCCTGGCGGAGGCCGTGGGACTGAAGCCGGTGATCCTCGACGTCGACTCCTGTGCCTCGCGCCTGGCGCTCGCCCGGCTGACCGCATCGCAGCCCGACGCCGCCGGCGCCATGATGGCGCTGGTGGAGGTGGGCGCGGCCAACGTCAACCTGCAGGTGCTGCGCGACGACGAGCTGCTGTACGAGCGCGACTCGCCCTTCGGCAGCGACCAGCTGATCGAGCTGCTGATGCAGCAGTGCGGCTTCGGCTTCAGGCAGGCGCAGGCCAGCCTGGCCGCCGGCGAACTGCCCGGCGAAGCCGCGCAGCTGGCGCTGCAGCCCCACATGGAGACGCTGGCGCTGGAGATCGAGCGCGCGCTGCGGCTGTTCTTCACCAGCACGCCGCACCACCGCGTGGACCGGATCATGCTGGCGGGCGAGGTTGCTGGCCTGGACGGGCTGGCCGAGCTGGTGGCGCGGCACGGCGGCGTGCCGTGCGCCATCGTCAATCCATTCGAGCACATGCCCGTCGGGCGTCATGTGCGCCACCAGCGACTGTTGCAGGACGCGCCGATCTACCTGACCGCCTGCGGCCTGGCGCTGCGGAGGTTCCTGCGGTGATCCTGATCAACCTGCTGCCCCATCGTGCGCTGGCACGCCAGCGGGCGCGTCAGCGCTTCAAACTGTGGTCCGGCGTGGCCGTGCTGGCGGGTGCCGCCATCGCCAGCGCCATCTACCTGCTCCAGCGTGGTGCCATCGACCGGCAACTGGCGCGCAACGCCCTGCTGGGCACGGAGGTTGCCAGGCTCGATGAGCAGATCAGGGAGGTCGCGAGCCTGCGGCAGGAGATCGCCGCGCTGCAGTCGCGCCAGGCCGCGGTCGAGAGCCTGCAGGCCGACCGCAACCTGCCGGTGCAGCTGCTGAACGAGGCGGTGAGTCAACTGCCCGACGGCGTGGTGCTGCGCAGCATCAAGCAGGACGGCCCGATGGTGCTGCTGACCGGGATGGCCCAGTCCAACCAGCGCGTGTCCGAGCTGCTGCGCAGGCTCTCGCGTGGCGGCGATCGCGTGACCCAGCCGGAACTGGTCGAGATCGTGGCCGCCGAGCTGGCGCTGGGCGCCAGCGAGCAGCGGCGTGCGTACCACTTCATCGTGCGCGCGCGGCTCCAGGGTGCCGGTGACGACGCTCCGGCCAGCGCCGCATCCGCCGAGCGCGCGGCGACCAGGCGCTGACGGGCAGGCGTGGATCCGCATGGCACGATTCGGTATTCACACAGCGCCGCCGATCCGGCTGCGGCCCTTCCTGCGCGCGCAGTTCCGCGAGCTCGATCGGCGCGATCCCTCGTCCTGGCCGGCGCTGCCGCGCCATCTGCTGCTGGCGCTGGTGGCCGCTCTGGTGGTCGGCCTGCTGTGGGCGCTGTGGCTGCGCCAGCTGGGTGGCGAACTGGAGTCGGCGCGCCAGCGCGAACAAGCGCTGCGAGCGGACTTCCGCGCCAAGCTGCGGCAGGTGGTCAGCCTGGACCAGCTCCGGCAGCAGCGCGCCGAGGTGACGCAGCACGTCAAATGGCTGGAGCAGCAACTGCCCGGCAAGTCAGAGATCGACGCGCTGCTGTCGGACATCAACCACGCGGGGCTGGGGCGCAGCCTGCAGTTCGAGCTGTTCCGGCCCGGCCCGGCCGTCGTCCGGGACCATTACGCCGAGCTGCCGATCGCGCTCAGGGCCAGCGGGCGCTACCACGACATTGGCGCCTTCGCCGCCGACCTCGCCAGGCTGCCGCGCATCGTGACGCTCAACGATTTGTCGATCAGCTCCGGCACGCGCAAGAACCAGCCGGCACTGCTGCAACTGGAAGCGACCGCGAAGACCTTTCGTTACCTGGACGACGACGAGATCGTCGCCCGACGCAGTGCGGCCCAGACCAGGGCCAAGGCCAGGAAATGAGGGCGGGCATCGGCATCACCGCAGCGGCATGCGCAACGGCAGCCTGCCTGCTGGCCGGCTGCGCGCCGGCCGGGGACGATCTGCAGCCATGGATGGCGGCGCAGCGCCGGCAGGTGGTGCCCAAGGTGGCGCCGGCCATGATGCCGGTGCGCCACCTGCCGCTGCCCTACGTGCACGCGGCGCTGGCCGATCCGTTCAGCGACGAGCGGCTGACGCAGGCGCTGCGGCGCGAGCGCCCGGTCAGCCCGGGTGCGGCGCTGATCGCTTCGCAATCCCAACGCCGCCGCGAGCCGCTGGAGGCCCATCCGCTGGACGCGCTGAGCATGGTCGGCACGCTGGAGCGCGGCGGCCAGCGCGTCGCCCTGGTGTGGGTGGATGGATTGCTGCACCAGGTGCGCATCGGCAACTACCTGGGCCAGAACCACGGCCGGGTGACCGGCATCACCGAGGGCGCGATTAGCCTGCGCGAGATCGTGCAGGACGCCGCCGGCGAATGGATCGAGCGCAAGTCGGTGCTGCGCCTGCAGGAGGACCGCGGATGAGGGGTGGGGTCATCGCCGCCTGGCGCGCCGTGCTGATCGGCGCGCTGCTGCCGGGCGCCGCCACGTTGGCGCGGGCCGAGGTGGTCGAGGCGGTCGGCGCGCCAAGCCGGCCGGCGTCGGTCGCCGATCCGGCCGGCGCAGGCATGGTGCCGCTGAAGGACATCGACTTTCGCGCCGGCATCGAGAACAGCGGACGCGTGATCGTCGAACTGGCAAACAAGCCGCTTGGCGTCGACATCCGCCGCCAGGGCGAGCAGCTGGTGGTCGAGCTGCTGCGCATCAGCCTGCCTGAAGGGCTGCGCCGGCGCCTGGACGTGAGCGATTTCGGCACCCCGGTGCAGACCATCAGCACCGTGCAGTCGGGCGATCGGGTGCGCATGGTGATCGAATCCAGGGGCGCGTGGGAGCACTCGGCCCACCAAAGCGACCACCAGCTGGTGATCGAGGTGCAGCAGCGGAAAAACCGACCGGACCGGCCCAGCCAAGCGTCGGATTACCAAGGCGAGAAGCTGTCGCTGAACTTCCAGAACATCGACGTGCGCTCGCTGCTGCAGGTGATCGCCGACTTCACCAACTTTAACATCGTCACCTCCGACAGCGTGCAGGGCAGCCTGACGCTGCGCCTGAAGGACGTGCCCTGGGACCAGGCGCTGGACATCATCCTGGAGGCCAAGAGCCTGGGCGTGAAGCGGGTCGGCAACGTGCTGCAGATCGCGCCCAAGGAGGAGATTGCCGCCCGGGAGAAGGCCGAGCTGGAGGCGCAAAAGGCGATCCGCGACCTGGAGGAAGTGCGCACGCGGACTTTCCAGCTGAGCTACGCCAAGGCGCCCGAGGTCGCGCTGCAGTTGAGCAACACCGCCACCGCCGCCGGCGTCGGAGTGGGCCTGGGGCCGGGCCGTGGGGATGACGGCGCGCGCCTGCTCAGCCCGCGCGGCTCGGTGATCGCCGAGCCGCGCACCAACCAGCTGTTCGTGTCGGACATTCCGTCGCGCCTGCAGCAGCTTGCGGAGATGATTGCCCAGTTGGACATTCCGGTGCGCCAGGTGCTGATCGAGGCCCGCATCGTCGAGGCGAGCGACACCTTCGGCAAGTCGCTGGGCGTCAGGCTGGGCGGTGCCGATCTGCGCGGCGTTCGCGGTGGCGACGCCGGCTACCGTGTCGGCGGCAACCACCGGGTTGCATTCGGCGGCAGCTACGACGCCGTGACCCGCAGCACAGCCGAAGGCTATCCCTACCTGGACGACACCGGACGGCCGAATTATGTTGACCTGCTGAGCACGCAGGTGGTCAATCTGCCCGCCGCGGCGCTGCGGGGTGCGGCCCCGGCCAGCTTCGCCATCTCGCTGTTCAGCTCGGCCGCCAACCGCTTCCTCAACCTCGAGATCTCGGCGCTGGAGGCCGACGGCAAGGGCAAGGTGGTGTCCAGCCCGCGCGTGGTGACCGCCGACCAGACCAAGGCGCTGATCGAGCAGGGCACCGAGTTCGCCTACCAGCAGGCCACCTCCAGCGGCGCCACCGCGGTGGCGTTCCGCAAGGCGGTGCTGAAGCTGGAGGTGACGCCGCAGATCACGCCCGAGGGCGACATCGTGCTCGACCTCGACGTCAACAAGGACAGCCCGGGTGGCCTGGTGGCCGGCGCCATGTCGATCAACACCAAGCGCGTGCGCACCCAGGTGCTGGTGGAAAACGGCGGCACCGTGGTGATCGGCGGCATCTTCGAGCTGAACGAGCGCGAGAGCCAGAGCAAGGTGCCCGTGCTGGGCGACATCCCGGTGCTCGGCAACCTGTTCAGGCAGCACACGCGCGAGACCGAGAAGCAGGAGATGCTGGTCTTCATCACGCCGAAAACCGTTGCCGGCCACGGTGTCGTGCGCTGAAGCCGGTGCGTCGAAGCGCCTGCGCCCGCAAGCTCGTGAGCGCGCCGCGTCGCCAGCCAGCCGTTGGCGCACGCGCAGCCCCGTGCGTTGTGAAACGTTACGTAATAATGCGTTCGGTTTTGTCTAGCGGGGTGCGGGCATGGCAGGCAATGGCCCCACCCGGCGGGCGAGCGGCGGCGGGTCTTGCACGCCGCCTTTTTGGATAACCCCTTCTGTGCCCGACGAGGTCCTGAGCATGTTCCGTCACACCCCATCACGCCGCCGCTGGCGGCAAGCGGCGTTTGGCCATTTCCTCATGCTTTGCGCCATGGTGGCCTCGCTTTCAGCGCAGGCGGCGGTGCCTGTGGTGACTTCGATCGATCCCAGCTCCGGCCCCACCTTCGGCGGCCAGTCGGTGACGATCCACGGCAGCGGCTTTGCTGGAGCCACCAGCGTCACCATTGGCGGGGCCGTCTGCGACACAGGAGGCACGCCCCAGTCCAGCGACGGCTTCATCATCTGTATCACCGGCCCACGCGTCGCCAGCGGCCTGCTCAGCGTGGACGTGACCACGCCGGCCGGCACCAACGCCGCCAATACGCTCTACACCTACGCCGATGTTGCGCCCACGGTCACCTCGATCGATCCCATTTCGGGCCCCACTTTCGGCGGCCAGGCGGTGACGATCCGTGGCACCGGCTTTGTTGGGGCCTCCAGCGTCACCATCGGCGGGGCCACCTGCGACACAGGAGGCTCGGCCCAGTCCAGTGACAACTTCATCTTCTGCATTACCGGCGCACGCGCAGCCGGTGGCCCGCTCAGCGTCGAAGTGACCACACCGGCCGGCACCAACGCGGCCAATACGCTCTACACCTACGCCGATGTTGCGCCCACGGTCACCTCGATCGATCCCATTTCGGGCCCCACTTTCGGCGGCCAGGCGGTGACGATCCGTGGCACCGGCTTTGTTGGGGCCTCCAGCGTCACCATCGGCGGGGCCACCTGCGACACAGGAGGCTCGGCCCAGTCCAGTGACAACTTCATCTTCTGCATTACCGGCGCACGCGCAGCCGGTGGCCCGCTCAGCGTCGAAGTGACCACACCGGCCGGCACCAACGCGGCCAACACGCTCTACACCTACGCTGACGTTGCGCCCACGGTCAGTGCCATCCATCCCAACTTCGGTCCCACCGACGGCGGCCAGTTGGTGGGGATCGTCGGTACCGGCTTTGTTGGGGCCACCAGCGTTACTATCGGTGGTGTGGCCTGTACAAGAGGAGGCTGGGCTCAGTCCAGCGACGGCTATCTTGAATGCATAACCGGAGCGCACGCCGCTGGGGGGCCGCTCAGCGTCGAGGTGACCACACCGGCCGGCACCAATGCCGCCAATGCGTTGTACAGCTACCGTGCTGCCAGCAGCAGCGTTCAGCCTATTCCGACCTTGTCCGAATGGGGCCTGATGGTGCTGACGGCCTTGATTTCACTGGCCATGCTGCGCCGCCGCCGGTCCTGATCGACGTCGGCGCGCCGCGGCCAGCCGGCTGCCGGGGGCTCTTCCTGGCAACGCGCCTGCCGTGGGCCCTGCGGACGGCGGACGCGGCCCGTCAGCAGCTGGCCGCGTTCTTCGCGCTCGCGGCGCGCACGGGTCGCGCGAACCTAGCCAGCCCACCCGGCTGGCTTTTTCATCAACAATCGGCCCATGCACATCATCCTCGTCGGGCTGCCGGGTTGCGGCAAATCCACCGTGGGGCGGCAGCTTGGCCGTCGCCTGGGCTTGCCGTTCGTCGATTCCGACGCGGTGATCGAGCAGCGCGCGGGCATGGCGATCAAGGACTTCTTCGAGGAGTTCGGCGAGCCCGCGTTCCGGGATCTGGAGGAGCGCGTGATCGACGAGCTGACCCAGGCACCGACCAGCGTGCTGGCCACCGGTGGCGGCGCGGTGCTGCGCGAGGCGACGCGGGCGCGCCTGCGCGCGCGCGGCACGGTGGTTTACCTGCGCGCCAGTCCGGAGCGCCTGATGCAGCGCCTGCGCCGTGACACCAAGCGGCCGCTGCTGCAGGTGGACGATCCGCTCAAGCGCCTGAAGGCGCTGCAGCGCGAGCGCGACCCGCTCTACAAGGAGGTGGCGCGCTACGTGATCGACGTGCAGAGCACCTCGCTGTCGATGCTGGTCAATCGGGTGCTGATGCAGATCGAGCTGCAACCGGCCCGCGCGCCGGACAGCGACGGTGACAGCTGAGCGCGGCCCGCGCTGCCCCTAAACTCGCGCCATGCCCGAGACAACATCTCCCGCCGTCGAGCGCGTGCGCATCGCGCTGGGCGAGCGCAGCTACGACATCGCCATTGGGGCCGGACTGCTGGACCAGCCGGCCGCCTTCGAGGCCGCGCGTGCCGGCACGCAGGCGCTGATCGTCACCAACACCACGGTGGCGCCGCTGTACGCCGAGCGGCTGGCGCGCCAGCTGGCGCCGCGCCACACCCAGGTGCACCAGCTGGCGCTGCCGGACGGCGAGCAGCACAAGAGCTGGGAATCGCTCAACCTGATCTTCGACGCGCTGCTGGCGGGCGGCGCCGACCGCAAGACCACGCTGTACGCGCTGGGCGGCGGCGTGGTGGGCGACATGACCGGCTTTGCCGCTGCCTGCTACATGCGCGGCGTGCCCTTCATCCAGGTGCCGACCACGCTGCTGGCGCAGGTGGATTCGTCGGTCGGCGGCAAGACCGCGATCAACCACCCGCTCGGCAAGAACATGATCGGCGCCTTCTACCAGCCGCTGGCGGTGGTGTGCGATCTGGACGTGCTGCGGACGCTGCCCGCACGCGAGCTGTCGGCCGGCCTGGCGGAGGTCATCAAGTACGGGCCGATCGCCGACATGGCCTTCCTCGACTGGATCGAGGCGCACATCGATGCGCTGCGCGCCTGCGATGCAGCCGCGCTGGCGCACGCGGTCAGGCGCAGCTGCGAGATCAAGGCCCAGGTGGTCGGCCAGGACGAGCGCGAATCCGGGCTACGCGCCATCCTCAACTTCGGCCACACCTTCGGCCACGCGATCGAGGCCGGCATGGGCTACGGCGCCTGGCTGCACGGCGAGGCGGTGGGCGCCGGCATGGTGATGGCGGCCGAGCTCTCGCGCCAGCTGGGGCTGGTGGACGCCGGCTTCGTGCAGCGGCTGACGGAGCTGATCGGCCGCGCCGGTCTGCCGACGCGCGGCGCCATCCTTGACGCGCAGGACAACGCCGGCCGCTACCTGCAGCTGATGCGCGTCGACAAGAAGGCCGAGGGCGGCGAGATCCGCTTCGTCGTCATCGACGGACCGGGCCGGGCCGCCGTGCGACCGGCGCCGGATGCGCTGGTGCGCCAGGTCATCGACCGCTGCTGCACATGACCTCACGGCGCTCGATAATCTCGCCGCTGCGCGGCCTTGATGACGCCGGCTGCGCCGGCATGACCAGGAAGGTCATGGCGCGAAGCGCCGTCATCGATGCCGCAACGCGGCGAGGTCATTCCGTCATCGCACGCCGGAGCCCGAGGTGAGCAGTGCCGCCGCGCTGCTGGCGCCGTATGCGAGCGATCCGGCGCAATCGCGCGGCCGGCGCCACCCGGCCAGCCCGGCGCCGACGCGCAATGCCTTCCAGCGCGACCGCGACCGCATCGTGCATTCGACCGCGTTCCGGCGCCTGGTCTACAAGACGCAGGTGTTCCTCAACCACGAGGGCGACCTGTTCCGCACGCGCCTGACGCACTCGCTCGAGGTGGCGCAGCTGGCGCGCTCGATCGCGCGTTCGCTCGGCCTGCACGAGGACCTGACCGAGGCCATCGCGCTGGCGCACGACCTCGGCCACACGCCCTTCGGCCACGCCGGGCAGGACGCGCTGCACGAATGCATGGCGGCGCATGGCGGCTTCGAGCACAACCTGCAAAGCCTGCGCGTGGTGGATGAACTGGAGCATCGCTACCCGCACCACGACGGGCTGAACCTGAGCTTCGAGACGCGCGAGGGCATCCTCAAGCACTGCTCGGCCGCCAACGCGCGCCGGCTGGAGGCGGCCGAGCCGGGCGGCGTGGCGCGGCGCTTTCTCGACGGCACCCAGCCCAGCCTGGAGGCGCAGCTGGCCAACCTGGCCGACGAGATCGCCTACAACGCGCACGACATCGACGACGGCGTGCGCTCCAGCCTGCTGTCCTTGGCGCAGGTGGCCGAGGTGCCGCTGTTCGCGGGTTTTCTCGATGCCGTGCGGCGCGAGCATCCGCGGCTGGCGGACCGCCGCGTGCTGTACGAATCGATCCGCCGCATGCTGTCGGCGCAGGTCTACGACGTGATCGAGGCCACCGGCGCGGCGCTGCGTGCAGCGGCGCCGGACAGCGCCGATGCCGCGCGCCGCGCCGGGCCGCTGGTGCGCTTCGGCGATGACATGCGGCAGCGCTCGCAGCAGCTCAAGCGTTTTCTGTTCGCCAACCTGTACCGGCACCGCCAGGTGCTGGACACCGCCACGCAGGCGCAGCAGGTGGTGCGCGAGCTGTTCGCCGCCTACCTGGATCGACCCGGTGAGCTGCGTCCCAGCTTCGCCGGGCGCGCCGACCGCGAACGCGCCGTGGCCGACTACATCGCCGGCATGACCGATCGTTTCGCCCTGCGCGAGCACGAGCGGCTGACCGGCCGCCGGCTGTTGGCCGCATGAACGCGAGCAGCGCCGTCCGCAGCGACACGGGCGCGGCCTGGGTCGTCATCCTGGCCGGCGTCTGCGCCGCGCTGCACGTGGCCAAGTTGCCGCCGGCGATCCCGGCCTTGCAGCAGGAGCTCGGCATCACGCTGGTGCAGGCCGGATTTCTGCTGTCGTTGGTGCAACTGGCAGGCATGAGCCTGGGTGTGGTGGCGGGGCTGACGGCGGACGGCATCGGCCTGCGGCGCAGCATGCTCATCGGCCTGTGGCTGCTGTTCGGCGCCAGCCTGGCCGGCGGCTGGGCACGCGATATCGGCCCCCTGCTGGGGCTGCGCGCGATCGAGGGCGTGGGCTTTCTGATGGCCACGGTGCCGGCACCCAGCCTGGTGCGGCGCAGCGTGGCGCCTTCCAGGCTGACGCGCATGCTGGGCTTCTGGGGCGCCTTCATGCCGTTTGGCACCGCCATGGCGCTGCTGTTCGGACCTGGCGTCATGGCCGGGCTTAACTGGCCCGGCTGGTGGTGGCTGATCGCGCTGCTGACGGCGGCGATGGCGCTGTGGGTGCGCCTGCGCGTGCCCGCCGATCCGCTGCGCGCGGGGCCGCGGCTGGCCATCGGCGACTGGCGCCGGCGCCTCGCGCAGACGCTGGGCTCGGGCGGGCCCTGGCTGGGCGCGCTGACCTTCGGCGTGTACTCGGCGCAGTGGCTGGCGGTGATCGGCTTTCTGCCGACGCTGTATGCCGAATCGGGCTGGGATGGCGCCTTGATCGCCGTGTTGACGGCACTGGTGGCGGCGGCCAACATCATCGGCAACGTCGCGGCCGGGCGGCTGCTGTCGCACGGCGCGGCGCCGCAAGCGCTGCTGTGGCTGGGTTTCGGCATCATGGCGCTGGGCACGATGCTCGGCTTCAGCAGCCTGACCGAGCACAGCCCGGTGCTGCGCTATCTTGGCGTGATCGCCTTCTCGGCCGTCGGCGGACTGATTCCCGGCAGCCTGTTCGGCCTGGCGCCCCGGCTGGCGCCGAGCGAGCACACCGTGGCCACGACGGTGGGCTGGTTCATGCAATGGTCGGCGGTGGGCCAGATGAGCGGCCCGCCGCTGGTGGCCTGGGTCGCCAGCCGCAGCGGCGGCTGGCAATGGACCTGGGTGGTGCTGGGCAGCTGCAGCCTGGCGGGCGCGCTGCTGGCGTGGCGGGTCGGGCGGCGCCTGGCGGCACAGCGCGAGGTCTGATCGGGCCATGATCAGCGCCGATACCGTCATCCTTGATACCCGCCGCTGGCTGGAACGCGCCGTGATCGGGCTCAATCTGTGCCCTTTCGCCAGGGCGCCGCACGTCAAGGGTCGCATCCATTACGCGGTGTGCGGCAGCGATGATGCACAGGATCTGCTGAGCGCGCTGCGCGCCGAGCTGCAGGCGCTGGCGGCGCTCGACCCCGCCGAGCGGGAGACCACGCTGCTGATGGCGCCGCGCATGCTGGCCGACTTCCTTGATTTCAACGATTTCCTTGACCAGGCCGAGGCCGTGCTCGATGAACTCGAGCTCGAAGGCGTGCTGCAGATCGCGCCCTTTCATCCGCGCTTCCAGTTCGGCGGCACGACGGAAGACGACATCAGCAACGCCACCAACCGCTCACCGCATCCGACCCTGCACCTGATCCGCGAGGCCAGCATCGACCGTGCGGTGGCGGCTTTCCCAGCGGCCGAGACCATCTACGAGGCCAACATGGCCACGCTGCAGCGGCTTGGCCACGCCGGCTGGGCGGCGCTGGACGTGGGGCCGAGTGCCGACGGCGGCACAGCCGGCAAGAAAGGCGCGTCATGAGCCGCTCGCGCGGCAAGCCGGGTCGGCAGGCATCGGGTCCGGTCACGGCCTCGGCACCACTGGCAGGCGCGAGAGCGCAGCCTGGCACCGCGGGCTCGCAACTGCCCGAGTTGCGGCCTGGGCAGTCGATCGAGCTCCTGAAGGCGTTGCACATCCTGACCCGCGACGGCCGCCTGAACCAGGATTCGCGCCGCAAGCTCAAGCAGGTCGAGCACCTGATGCAGTTCATCACCAGGATCCTGGATGAACTGGCGCCGCACGACGCCGAGCTGACCCTGGCCGACCATGGTGCCGGCAAGTCCTACCTGGGCTTCATGTTGTACGACTGGTGGTTCAGAACGCACGGCAGCGGCTGGATCCACGGCATCGAGACCCGGCCCGAGCTGGTGCAGCGTTCCCGCGCGCTGGCCGAGCGCCTGGGCTTCGAGCGCATGCGCTTCCACCATCTGAGCGCCGCCGATGCGGTGCGTGACGCGGCGCTGCCGGAGCGCATCGACGTGGTCACCGCGCTGCACGCCTGCGACACTGCCACCGACGACGCCATCGCCTTCGGCCTGGCCAAGCAGGCGCAGGCCATGGTGCTGGTGCCGTGCTGCCAGGCCGAGCTGGCGGCGTGCCTGCGGCAGTCGAAGGCGCTGCAGCTGGCGCGCACGCCGCTGGCCGAGCTGTGGCGGCACCCGCTGCACACGCGCGAGATGGGCAGCCAGCTCACCAACGTGCTGCGCTGCCTGTACCTGGAGTCGCAGGGCTACGCCGTCACCGTGACCGAGCTGGTCGGCTGGGAGCACAGCCTGAAGAACGAGCTGATCATCGCCCGCTTCAGCGGCCACAGAAAGCGCAGCGCCGGGGAGCGGCTGCGCGCGCTGCTGCATGAGTTCGGGCTGGGCGCGCTGCTGCCGCTGCGCTATCCGGCGCTGGCGGAGCCGGCGGTTTAGGGCTTCAAGTGCGCCACTGGCCACCCGAGCAGCGCTCGATGCCGGCCAGGTCGCGCCGCGACTGGACCTGCGCGAAGCCGGCCGCGCCCAGCAGCTCGCGCACGGCGGCGGCCTGGTCCCAGCCATGCTCCAGCAGCAGCCAGCCGCCGGTCGCCAGGTGCGTCGGCGCGCCGGCGACGATGCGGCGGATGTCATCCAGCCCATCGGCGCCACTGACCAGGGCCTGGCGCGGTTCGTGGTGCAGCGCTGCCAGGTGGGGGTCGCTGGCGGCGACGTAGGGCGGGTTGCTGACGAGCAGGTCGAAGCGCTCGCCCGCCACCGGCGCGAACCAGTCGCCGAGCCGCATCTCGACCGGCAGACCCAGGCGCCGGGCATTGTCCGCCGCGACGGCAAGTGCGTCGGCGCTGGCATCCAGCGCCGATATGGCGGCCAGCGGCCGTTGCTGCGCGATCGCCAGCGCGATGGCGCCGCTGCCCGTGCCCAAGTCGAGCACGCGGCGTGGCTGGTCCGTGGGCAACAGCGCCAGCGCCCAGTCGACCAGGGTTTCGGTGTCGTCGCGCGGATCCAGCACGCGCGCGTCGATGCGCAATTCGAGGCCATGGAAGGCCTTGGTCCCGGTGAGATAGGCGATCGGCTCGCCGGCCAGTCGCCGCGCCGTCAGCGTGTGCAGGCGTGCCGCGGCCTCGGGCGCCAAGGGGTCGCGGTCATGCGCCAGCAGCCAGGCGCGTGCGTGGCTCGGTTGCCCAAGTGCGTGCAACAGCAGCATCTGCGCCTCCAGGCGAGGCACGCCGCCGGCCTGGGCCTGCGCCAATGCGTCGGCCAGGGTGGGGTTCGCGTTCACCCCACGGCGCGACCGGCGAGGGTCGACGTCGGGCGGCTGTGTGCGTGGGGCCTGCGTCGGAGCCGCCGTCCGCTCACGGCGCGCTGATCCGATCGACCACGTCACGCACGCCCAGCACCTGGCGCGCGGTCTGGATCGCCAGCGGGCGATCGGTCGCGCTGGCCAGCGTGCCACTGAGGATGATGACGCCGCCCTCGTAGCCCTCGACCGCCAGCTGGGCGCCGCTCAGCGACGGCTGTGCCGCCAGCGCCGTGCGCACGCGCTCGGCCAGGCGCTGCGAGCCGGCGGTGGTGCCGGCCTCGACGTGCGCCGGGATGGCTTCCAGGTTCGGCAGCCGGATGTCCGGCACCGGGATCTCGCGCGGCGTCGCACCCCAGGGTGTGCCGCCCTGGCAGCCTGCCAGCAGCGTCGCCGCCAGGGCGCCGGTCAGCAGCAGTGCGCGCGCGGGTGTGACGGTCGGCTTGTGCATCGTGAACTCCTTGGCTTATGTCCGGTGCAGACGCATGATAGCCAGCACCTGCTGGACGCATCTTCAACGTCGACCGCCCTCAGGCGTTGACTTCCAGTTCTGCCATCAGTTCGGACTGGCGCTCGGCCTGCAGCGCCTCGACCACGTCGTCCAGATCGCCTTCCATCGCCTGCGTCAGCTTGTACAGCGTCAGGTTGATGCGGTGGTCGGTCAGGCGCCCCTGCGGGAAGCTGTAGGTGCGGATGCGGTCCGAGCGGTCGCCCGAGCCGATCAGGCCCTTGCGGGTGGCGGCTTCCTTCGCGGCGCGCTCGCTGCGTTCCTTGTCCTGCAGCCGCGCCTGCAGCACCTGCAGCGCCTTGGCCTTGTTGGCGTGCTGGCTGCGGCCGTCCTGGCACTCGGCGACGATGCCGGTCGGCAGGTGCACCACGCGCACCGCCGAATCGGTCTTGTTGATGTGCTGCCCGCCGGCGCCGCTGGCGCGGAAGGTGTCGATGCGCAGCTCGGCCGGATTGAGCGTGATCGCCTCGGCTTCATCCGGCTCGGGCAGCACCGCCACGGTGGCGGCGCTGGTGTGGATGCGGCCCTGGGTCTCGGTCTCGGGCACGCGCTGCACGCGGTGGCCGCCGGACTCGAAGCGCAGCTTGCCGAACGCGCCGTCGCCGGCGATGCGCAGCACCAGCTCCTTGTAGCCGCCGAGCTCCGCCGGCGACTCGCTCAGCACCTCGACGCGCCAGCCCTGCGCCTGTGCGTAACGCGTGTACATGCGCGCCAGGTCGCCGGCGAACAGGGCCGATTCGTCGCCGCCGGTGCCGGCGCGGATCTCCAGGAAGGCGTTGCGCTCGTCGTCGGGGTCCTTGGGCAGCAGCATGCGCTGCAGTTCGGCCTCCAGTTCGGCCAGCTCGGCCTCGCAGGCGGTGATTTCCTCCTGCGCCATGGCGGCCAGTTCAGGGTCGTCCAGCATGTCCCGCGCCGACGCCAGGTCGCGCTCGCGCTGCCGGTAGCGCGCCCAGCGCTCGGCGATGGCGCCGACTTCGGTGTGCTCGCGCGAGAGCCTCATGAACTGCCCCATCTCGGCCATGATGTCGGGCCGCGAGAGCAGGAAATCCAGCTCGCCGAGGCGATCGGCGTAGCGGTCGAGTTGCCGGCGGAGGAATTCTTTCATGGCTGGCTTGGGGCTGTTGGCTGGCGTCGGATGCGACTGCCAGCCGAGAGAACAGGGAACTCGCGCGGCTGGCCGCGCGGCGGGCGACGGGGCGGCGGCGGCCGCTAACGCCCGGGCGTGCGGCTCTTCTGCGGGCCGCGCAGGAACAGGCGTTCGATCGCCTGCGTGGTGCGCTCGCGGTGCGCCGGATCGGCGGAGTGCAGTTCGGCCATGGCGCCGTGCAGCATCTTCTGCGTCAGTCCGCGCGACAGCGCGTCGAGCACGGCATCGACGTCCTCGCCCCGGGCCAGCCGCTTGCGCGCGCGCGCCAGTTCCAGCGCTCGCCACTCGTCGGCTTGCGAATTGAGCTGCTGGATCAGCGGCACCACGCCGCTGACCGGGTCGCGCTGGTCCAGCCAGTGCAGAAAGCTCTGCACGCCGGCATCGATGATGGCCTCGGCCTGCTCGACGGCGGCCTGGCGGCTGGCGTGGCCGGTCTGGACCACCTGGGCCAGGTCGTCCACGGTGTAGAGGTAGACGTCGCCCAGTTCCCGCACCTCGGGCTCGATGTCGCGCGGCACCGCCAGATCGACCATGAAGATCGGGCGGTGGCGACGCTTTTTCAAGGCGCGCTCGACCGCGCCCAGGCCGATGATGGGCAGCGTGCTGGCGGTGCAGCTGACCACGGCGTCGAACTCGTGCAGGCGCGCCGGCAGGTCGGCCAGGCGCATCACCTCGCCGCCGAACTGCGTGGCCAGCTTCTCGCCGCGCTCCAGCGTGCGGTTGGCGATGGCGATGGTGGCCGGGTTTCTGGCGGCGAAATGCGTCGCCGCCAGTTCGATCATCTCGCCGGCGCCGACGAACAGCACCTTGATTTGCTCCAGGTCCTCGAACAGGTTGCCGGCCAGCCGCACCGCGGCCGCCGCCATGCTGATCGAATGGGCGCCGATCTCGGTCGAGCTGCGCACTTCCTTGGCGACCGCGAAGCTGCGCTGGAACAGCTGGTTCAGGGTGCGGCCCAGCGCGCCGGCGTCCTCGGCCGCGCGTACCGCGCTCTTCATCTGGCCCAGGATCTGCGGCTCGCCCAGCACCATGCTGTCGAGGCCGCTGGCGACGCGGAAGGCGTGGCGCGCCGCCTGGCCGTCCTGCAGCACGTAGGTGTGCTCGCGCAGCGCCTCGGTCGGCACGTGGCCGGCCTGCGCCAGCCAGCCCAGCGTGTGATCGATCTGCGGGCTGTCCGAGGCGCAATACACCTCGGTGCGGTTGCAGGTCGACAGAATGGCCGCTTCCGGATGGCGCGCGTGCGACTGGCGCAAACCGTGCAGCGCCGGGGCGATCTGATCGAGCGCGAACGCGAACCGACCGCGCAGATCGAGCGGCGCGGTGGTGTGGTTCAGTCCCAGGGCCCAGACGGTCATCGGCGCGGATTATAAAATTCAGCGCCGATTCGTGCCTCCAGATGGGGCATGGACTTGACCCGTATCAAGAACGCATCCATGGATCTGGTCGATCTCGTCTGGCATCTGGCCGGTTTCGCGGCGCCGGCGCTGTTCGTGGCGGTGGGGGTGGCGGGCTTGTCGCGGCTTTTCTGGCGGGGTGAGGGCGGCAGGAATCCGCTGGCGCGGCAGGTCGGCCTCAACTTCGCCACCGGCCTGGGCGTACTGATGCTGGGGCTGGCCTTCAGCGGCCGCGACGGCCGCATGCTGAGCTACGGCGCGCTGGTGCTGGCGGTGGGGGCCAGCCAGGCGTGGCAGTTGCGTGGCCGACAGGACGCACCATTGCGCTGAGCCGGCTCACTGGGCCGGATCGAGCCTGCGCTTGATCAGGATGTCGAGTTGATCCGACGGCAGTGGTGCCATCCGGGCACGTTCCCGGTTGACATGGCCGAGCACCTGGTCTGCCGCCGGTTCGCCGGGTCGGGTGATCCAGTCAGTATCGTCGCCATTCAGCTTCAGGTCATACGAGCGGGCATCGTCCTGAATCCAGACCCGCACCCGGTCGCGCTGGACACCTTGCGCGTGGAGCACGTAACGCGCCGGCTTCGGGTCCGAGCCCAGCATCCGGCCCCGAAATGCATCGGTGCAGGAGGGCAGGCCGGCAACGGCCGTCAGACCAGCCAGAAAATCGCTCTGCTGCCAGCGCCCGGGCACCGGCCCGGGCGGCAGGCCCGATGGTCCGATGATCACCATCGGCAGGCGTGACAGTGCCCCGGCGCCAAAGCGCGCCGTCTCTTTCGGCCGCACGATGGTCATGGTGCGGTGATCACCGGTAACCAGCAGGATGCCGTTGTCGAAGAAGCCACGGCTTTTCAGCCCCTGGACGAAGCGGTCGATCTGCGCATCAGCCCAGCGCAAGGCCTTGGCCTCGTCACGGATGGTGGTACCCGGAACATGGAACGGCGGGTGCGTCGACACCGTCAGCAGCGTCGAGAAATGCAGGTTATTCCTGCGCTCGTGGTCATACCAGTCGAGGTAGCGGTCGTAGAGTGCCCGATCGCCGGCATCGTCAAACCCCCCCCGTGGATAGCTGGCGTAGAAGGGGTGACTCGCGCCTTCGACGTGCATGAAACCCAAACCCTGGATCCAGCGGCCCTTGTCCAGAAAGCCGAGATCGCCGGTCGTGAAGAATTGGCTGCTGTAGCCTGCGGCGTGGAGTCGAGGAAACAGCTCGGGTACGACGGACTGTTCATACCCGGCGTAGGCTTTCGAGCTCTGGTAGCGGCCGACCGAGGGCAGAGGTACGCGTCCGGTAAGCAGGGCGATCAGACCGCCGTCCGTCGTAAAGCCGTTGGCATGGAAGTCTGGCAGATAGCTGCCGGCGCGGGCCCATGCGTCCAACCGCGGCGTGCTGTCCTGTAGCTCGCCCAACAAGTGGCTGTGGTAGGCCGAGAGCGACTCGACCACCAGCAGGATGACCGAGCGCCGGGGCGGTGCAGCAGCATCCCTGCATGAACTCTCGATGTCCTGCGGCTCGGCCAGCAAGGCCGCGCGCCGACTGGGCGAGAACGGGCGATTGACCCCGTCCGGCTGATTGCTGCGCACCACGTCGCGGTAGGCGTTTGCATGCACGTAGTCGGCCGGACTGGACAGCGCGCTGATGGCGACCAGTGCGCCACCCAGCAAGCCGGTGACTGCAACGGTGCGTCGCCCGCGCGCAATGCGCCAGATCAGCGCGACCCACCCGACAAGCGCCAGCAGCCAGCCCGCCAGCCACATCGCGCCACGCCATTCGCGCAACAGCGGCAGGACGACCGACCAGCTGGACTTGGCTTCGCCCCCGTAGCGCAGGACATCCGTGACGCGCAAGCGAAAACCGAAGATCAGGTAGACGCCCAGGTCGATCGCGTAGGCGCAAACGAGTACGATAGCGAGTGCCAGCGGCAGCAAGCGCCAGATGCGCGCGCGCGGCACCGCCGCCATCGCGACCAGCAGCATCAGCATGCCCGTCGGCAACAGATCCTGGAACAACACCGGGCCATCCAGGCAACTGGTGCAGTCCATGTAGTCACCGTAGCCGGCGCGGACGGCAAGCATCCGGGAAGCCAGCAAGATCGCCCATCCACCCAGAGCGAGCACGATCACCAACCAGGAGCTGAACGCGGAACGGTTCAGGGGCCGGCCAGATCCAGGTGTTTGCATCAGGCTTCTCCACCGGCGCAGGGGCTGAACAAATCGACCCGGTCGGTGACGATGCCGTCGGTGCCCAGCGCGATCAGGCGCTCGGCCGCCCATTCGTCGTTGACGGTGTAGCTCAAGGCGGTCATGCCCATCGACTTCACGCGCGCCACCAGTGCCGCGTCCCACAAGGCGTAATTGCAGATGATGGCCGCGCAGCGCAGCTGCCGGGCGTAGTCGAAGCAGCCGTCCCACAGCGTGTCGAGCAGCATGCCGCGCGGCAGCAGCGGTGCTGTCCGCAGGGCGCCCAGCAGCGATTCGGGGCGAAACGAGCTCAGCAGCGGCGCCGTGTCGGCGCCCCGCCACAGGCGCGCCGCCAGCTCGGCAACCACCTGCCCGGTGCGCTCTTCCAGGCCTGGGGTCGGCTTGATCTCGATGTCCAGGTGCAGGTGATTGGCCAGGCACCAGCGTGCCAGGTTCTCCAGCGTCGGCAGCGCTTCGCCGGCGTAGCGGCGCGAATGCCAGCCGCCGGCGTCGAGCCGGGCCAGTGCCGACCAGTCCAGCTCGCCCGCGCTGCCGTGGCCATTGGTGGTGCGCGCCAGCGTGCTGTCGTGCAGCAGGAACGGCACGCCATCGGCGGAGAGCTTGGCGTCGCATTCGAACATGCGGTAGCCGTGCGCGGCGCCGAGCCGGAACGCGGCCAGCGTGTTCTCGGGCGCCAGCCGGCCGGCGCCGCGGTGGGCGATCCAGAACGGGTAGGGCCAGGCGGGTGCGTCCATGTTGCGGGTTTTCAGTCGATCGCCAGCGCGGTCTTGCCGAACTGCTCGTAGGCCTCCAGCCGGGCCAGCGCCGTGCGCACCTCGTCCAGCGGGTAGGTTGTCTCGATCAGCGGGCGCACGCCGTGGCGCTGGCAAAAGGCCAGCAGGTCGTGCAGCTCGGCGATGGTACTCATGGTCGAGCCCAGGATCTTCAGCTGGCGGATGAACAGGCGCCGGATGTCGGCGCCGGGCTGGTCGCCGCTGGTGGCGCCGCAGGTCACCAGGCGACCGCCGCGCACCAGCGATTTCAGCGCCGCGCTCCACACCGCCTCGCCGACGTTTTCCAGCACCACGTCGACGCCGCGCCCGCCGGTGGCGGCCAGCGCCGCCTTGGCGACGTCCTCGCGGCTGGAGTCGATCACGTGGTCGGCGCCCAGCGCGCGGGCGCGCGCCAGCTTGTCTGCATGGCGCGAGGTGACGATGACGCGCGCGCCCAGCACCTTGGCGATCTGCAGCCCCGCCAGCGATACGCCACCGCCGATGCCGAAGATCAGCAGCGTTTCCCACGCTTTCAATTGCGCCTGCGTGGTCAGCATGCGCCAGGCCGTCAGGTGGTTGACGCCCAGCGCCGCGCCCTCGGCGAACGACCAGTCGTCCGGCAGCGCCAGCACGTTGCGCGCCGGCAGGCTGACGTACTGCGCGAAGGTGCCGTCGCGGTGCTCGCCCAGCATCTTGTAGCGCGTGCACAGCACGTCGTCGCCGCGCAGGCAGAACTCGCAGCGCCCGCAGGCGACGCCCGGGTGCAGGAACACGCGCTGGCCGATCTTCAGCAGCGGGTCGCCCACGTCGACCTCGTCGATCACGCCGGCGCCGTCCAGCCCCAGGATCATCGGGATCGGGTGCGTGATGCCGGCGCCGCTGTCGCGCATGTACAGGTCGACCCGGTTCAGTGTGGCGGCGTGCAGGCGGATGCGCACCTCGCCCGGCGCGCGCGCCGGCAGCGGGCGTTCGCCCACGGTGACGACCTCCATGCCGCCGTGGCCGGTGATGTAGGCTGCTTTCATGTCCCGATTCTCCTCGGCGGACGAACTCAATGCTCGATCCGCAGTCCGGTGGCTTCGTCGAAGCCGTGGATGCGGTCTTCCAGCGGCAGTACGTGCAACACCTGCCCGGGTGCGGGCGGTGATTCGGTTTCGTGCATGCGCATGATGGTCCATGGCCCCTGCTCGCCGCCCAGGTGACCGTACACCAGGCGTTCGGCGCCCAGCATCTCGACCGTCGCGATGCGAAGCGGCCAGCCGCCGGATTCGACCACCCGCAGGTGCTCGGGCCGGATGCCCAGCAGCGCGCCTTCGCGCACGCCCTCGATGCCCTTGAGCAGGTTCATCGGCGGCGCGCCGATGAAGCCGGCGACGAAGGCCGTGGCCGGGCGGTGGTAGACCTCCTCGGGGGTGCCGAACTGCTCCATGCGGCCAGCATTCAGCACGATCATGCGCTGGGCCAGCGTCATCGCCTCGACCTGGTCGTGGGTGACGAACAGCGACGTGATGCCAAGCTCGCGATGCAGTTTCTCGATCTCCAGGCGGGTCTGCGCGCGCAGTTTGGCGTCCAGGTTGGAGAGCGGCTCGTCGAACAGGAACACCTGCGGCTGGCGCACGATGGCGCGACCCATCGCCACGCGCTGGCGCTGCCCGCCCGAGAGCTCGCGCGGCTTGCGCTGCAGCAGCCCGTCCAGTTCCAGGATGGCGGCGGCCTTGTCGACGCGGGCGGCGATCTCGGCCCTGGGCATCTTGCGCAGCTTCAGACCATAGGCCATGTTGTCGAACACGCTCATGTGCGGGTACAGCGCGTAGTTCTGGAACACCATGGCGATGTCGCGCTCGGCCGGCTCCAGCGCGTTCACCACGCGCCCGCCGATCGAAATCTTGCCCTCGGTGATCTCCTCCAGCCCGGCCACCATGCGCAGCAGCGTCGATTTGCCGCAGCCCGAGGGACCGACGATGACGACGAACTCGCCGTCGTTGACGGTGGCGCTGACGCCGTGGATCACCTGGTTGGTCTTGGGCCCGCTGCCGTAGCGCTTGATGACGTTGTCGAATTGGATGGTTGCCATGGAAGGGTTCCGCGTTGGGTGTTGGGCGTTCAGCGGGACAAGGGGCGGTATTCACACCCCACGCTCAACGCCGAACGCTCAACCTCCAGTTTATTTTTCCGTATCGACGAGGCCCTTGACGAACCACTTCTGCATCAGCATCACCACGGCCGTGGGCGGCAGCATGGCGATGATGGCGGTGGCCATCACGATGTTCCAGTCGACGGCGGCCTCGCCGCCGGCCAGCATGCGCTTGATGCCGATGACCACCGGGTACATGTCCTCCGACGTGGTCATGAGCAGCGGCCACAGGTACTGGTTCCAGCCGTAGATAAACTGGATCACGAACAGCGCCGCGATCGAGGTGCGCGACAGCGGCACCAGTACGTCCTTGAAGAAGCGCATCGGCCCGGCGCCGTCGATGCGCGCGGCCTCCACCAGCTCATCTGGCACCGTCAGGAAGAACTGGCGGAACAGGAACGTGGCCGTGGCCGAGGCGATCAGCGGCAGCGTCAGGCCGGCGTAGCTGTTGAGCAGGCCCAGGTCGGCCACCACCTTGTAGGTGGGCAGGATGCGCACCTCCACCGGCAGCATCAGCGTCACGAAGATGGCCCAGAAGCACAGCATCTTGAACGGGAAGCGGAAGTACACGATGGCGAACGCCGACAGCAGCGAGATGGTGATCTTGCCCACGGTGATCACCATGGCCACCACGAAGCTCACCCACATCATGTGCACCACGTTGGTGTTGGAGCCCAGCTTGCCCGAGCCGAACAGCGCGGCCTGGTAGTTGCTCCACAGGTGGCTGCCCGGCAGCAGCGGCATGGGCGACTGCACGATCGCTTCCGCCGTGTGGGTGGAAGCCACCAGCGCCAGGTAGAGCGGAAAGGCCACGATGGCCACGCCAAGGACCAGCACGGCGTGCGAGAGGAAGGTGAGCCAGGGATTGCGGTCAATCATGGCGCGCCGCCCAGGGGATTGCTGGCGCGTGCATCAATACTGCACCTTCTTTTCGACATAGCGGAACTGCACCACCGTGAGGGCGATGACGATGAGCATCAGGATCACCGACTGCGCCGCCGAGCCGCCCAGATCCAGTGCCTTGAAGCCATCCTGGTACACCTTGTAGACCAGGATGGAGGTGGACTGCCCCGGCCCGCCCTGCGTGGCGGCGTCGATGATGCCGAAGGTGTCGAAGAAGGCGTACACGATGTTGATCACCAGCAGGAAGAAGGTGGTGGGCGACAGCAGCGGCAGCTGGATGTTCCAGAAGCGCCGCCATGCCCCGGCGCCGTCGATCGATGCGGCCTCGATCAGCGCCTTGGGGATCGACTGCAGGCCGGCCAGGAAGAACAGGAAGTTGTACGAAATCTGCTTCCACACCGAGGCAATGACGATCAGCGCCATGGCCTGGTTGTCGTTCATCATGTGGTTCCAGTTGTAGCCGAGCTTGCCCAGGTAGTAGGTCACCACGCCGATGGAGGGCGAGAACAGGAACACCCACAGCACGCCCGCGATCACCGGCGCCACGGCGTAGGGCACGATGAGCAGGGTCTTGTAGACCATCGCGAAGCGTACGATGCGGTCCGCGAAGATGGCCAGCGCCAGCGACAACACGATGCCGATGCCCGCCACCAGCAGCGAGAACAGCGCCGTGCGCTGGAACGACGCCAGGTACGACGGGTCGTCAAACAGCTGGCGGAAGTTGTCCAGTCCCACCCATTCGGTACTCATGCCGAAGGCATCTTCCATCTGGAACGACTGCAGGATGGCCTGGCCCGCGGGCAGGAAGAAGAAGATGCCGATGATGAGCAACTGCGGCGCGATCAGCACCCAGGGCAGCCATGCCGAGCGGAACAGTACGCGTTTTTCCATCATCGTCACCGACAAGAAAACCGCCGGCACGCCGATGCGCCGCCGGGGCAAGGAAAAGCGGCCCCCGGGCAGGGGCCGCTGAGCGAATGGGCGCCCATGGGAACGCCTGACCTGTCACGCAGGGCCGTGGCCTATTTCTTGTACGAACGCTCGAAGCGCGCCAGCAACTCGTTGCCGCGGCTCACGATGGCGTCCAGGGCTTCCTTGGCCGTCTTCTTGCCGGCCCAAACCTGCTCCATTTCCTCGTCCTCGATGGTGCGGATCTGCACGTAGTTGCCCAGGCGGATGCCGCGCGAGTTGTCGGTCACCTTGCGCACCATCTGGTTCACGGCGGTGTCGGTGCCGGGGCGCTGGGCGTAGAAGCCGGACTTGTCGGTCAACTCGTACGCGCCCATGGTGATGGGCAAGTAGCCGGTGCGCTGGTGGCTGGCGGCCTGCACCTTGGTGTCGGAGAGGAACTCGAAGAACCTGGCCACGCCCTTGTATTCGGCGGGTTTTTTGCCGGACATGACCCACAGCGAGGCGCCGCCGATCACGGTGTTTTGCGGCGCGCCCTTCACATCGGGGTAGTAGGGCAGCGGCGCCAGACCGTAGGCGAACTTGGCGTTCTTGGCCACGTCGCCGTAGAAGCCCGACGAGGTCTGGATCATGGCGCACTCACCCGCGGTGAAGGACGCCTGGGCTGCCGAGCCGCGGCCCTTGTAGACGAACTCGCCCGCCTTGGCCGCTTTGGCCAGGTTGTCGATGTGACGCACGTGCAGCGGTGAATTGGTCTTCATGCGCGCCTTGTAGCCGTTGGGGGAGAGGCCGTTCTTCTCGGTGGCGAACTCCACGTTGTGCCAGGCGGAGAAGGATTCGAGCTGCGTCCAGCCCATCCAGGCCAGCGTCATGGGGCAGCTGTGGCCGCTGGCCTTGAGTTTCTTGGCGGCCTCGAACACCTCCGGCCAGGTGGCAGGGGCCTTGTCGGGGTTCAGGCCGGCTTTCTTGAAGGCGTCCTTGTTGTAATAGAAGATGGTGGTGGAGCTGTTAAACGGGAAGCTCAGCATCTCGCCATTGGGGGCGGTGTAGTACGCGGCCACGGCGGGAATGTAGCTGGCGGGATTGAAGTCGGCGCCGGCATCCTTCATCACCTTGCCCACCGGTACGGTGGCGCCCTTGCTGGCCATCATGGTGGCCGTGCCGACTTCGAACACCTGCAGGATGTGCGGCGCATTGCCCGAGCGGAAGGCGGCGATGGCGGCGGTCATGCTTTCGTCGTACGCGCCCTTGAAGGTCGGGATGACCTTGTATTCTTTCTGGCTCTCGTTGAATTGCTTGGCCAGGTCGTTGACCCACTCGTTGTTGACGGCAGTCATCGAGTGCCACCACTGGATTTCGGTTTGCGCGTGAGCAGGCAGAGCGGTGAATGCGGCCACGGCAGCGGCGGCCAAGGCAAGGCGACGGGTAGGCATGGTTTCCTTCTTTCGAATCGGAACTAATGGAAGCGGCAGCATGGCGCGCCTGTATGACACCGCAGTGTCACGCGATCGTCATTTTGCGGCCGTGCAACGGTTTTTCGGCGTAGGTGCCGCTCAGGGATTACCCGTTGACTTCGCCGGCGCGGCAGACAACGGGCCGCTCGAACTCATCCTTCAAGAAAAGCGGCTGTCCGCCGGCAGGGTTCCAAGACCCGCGAGAACGGACCGAATATTGCGCCGCAGTAAAATTGTCGGCCAGCCGGACACCTTTTCTCGGTCAATCCGACGCCATCACCCCGGGCGCCGCGCTGGGCCAAGCTGCTCATGAACGCTCCCGCCACGCTTTCCCACTTCACGCCGGCTCACGACACCACGCCGCGCCTGCGCGAGATCCCGTACAACTACACCAGCTTCTCCGACCGCGAGATCGTGCTGCGCCTGCTGGGCGCGCGCGCCTGGGAGGTACTGCAGGCGCTGCGCGGCGAGCGCCACACCGGCCGCTCGGCGCGCATGCTGTACGAGGTGCTGGGCGACATCTGGGTGGTGCGCCGCAACCCCTACCTGCAGGACGACCTGCTGGACAACCCGCGCCGCCAGCGCCAGCTGGTCGAGGCCTTGCGCCACCGCCTGGCCGAGGTCGAGAAACGCCGCACGCCGAGCGACGATGCCGCGCGCGACGCCATGGTGGGCGAACTGCTGGCCGCCGCGCACCGCGTGGTCGATGCCTTCGACCGCTCGTTCGCCAAGGTGGCTGAGCTGCGTCGCCGCAGCGCCAAGGCGCTGGGCCGGCACACGCACAAGGACAACATCAAGTTCGACGGCATGTCGCGCGTCAGCCACGTGACCGACGCCACCGACTGGCGGGTCGAGTTCCCGCTGGTGGTGCTGACCCCCGACAGCGAAGACGAGATGGCCGGCCTGGTCAAGGGCTGCATCGAGCTCGGCCTCACCATCATCCCGCGCGGCGGTGGCACCGGCTACACCGGCGGCGCGATTCCGCTGGACTGGAAGAGCGCCGTCATCAACACCGAGAAGCTCATCACCATGGGCAAGGTCGAGCGCATCGCGCTGCCCGGCGTCGATGGCGAGGTGCCCACCATCCACACCGAGGCCGGCGTGGTGACGCAGCGCGTGGCCGATGCGGCGGAAGGCGCGGGCCTGGTGTTCGCGGTCGACCCGACCAGCGCCGAGGCTTCGTGCATCGGCGGCAACATCGCCATGAACGCCGGCGGCAAGAAGGCCGTGCTGTGGGGCACGGCGCTGGACAACCTGGCCAGCTGGCGCATGGTGACGCCCGACGGCGGCTGGCTGGAGGTCACGCGCCTGAACCACAACCTGGGCAAGATTCACGATGCCGGGGTTGCCAGCTTCGAGTTGAGGTACCTCGACGCCGGCGGCAGGAAGGAGCTGCGCACCGAGCGCCTCGACATCCCCGGCGCCAGCTTCCGCAAGGCCGGCCTGGGCAAGGACGTGACCGACAAGTTTCTGAGCGGCCTGCCGGGCGTGCAGAAGGAGGGCTGCGACGGCCTGATCACCAGTGCGCGCTGGGTGTTGCACCGCATGCCCGAGCACACGCGCACGGTGTGCCTGGAGTTCTTCGGCCACGCCAAGGACGCGGTGCCCAGCATCGTCGAGATCAAGGACTTCATGTTCGCTGAACAGAAGCGAACCGGGACCCTGCTGGCCGGCCTGGAGCACCTGGACGACCGCTATCTGCGCGCCGTCGGCTACTCGACCAAGTCCAGGCGCGGGGGCCTGCCCAAGATGGTGCTGATCGGCGACATCGCCGGCGACGACCCCGACGCCGTGGCGCGCGCCGCCAGCGAGGTGGTGCGCATCGCCAACTCGCGCGCGGGCGAGGGTTTCGTCGCCGTCGAGGCCGGGGCGCGCAAGAAGTTCTGGGCCGACCGCAAGCGCACGGCGGCGATCTCCCGCCACACCAACGCCTTCAAGATCAACGAGGACGTGGTGATCCCGCTGCCGCGCATGGCCGAGTACACCGACGGCATCGAGCGCATCAACATCGAGCTGTCGCTGCGCAACAAGATCGAGCTGGCCGACGAGCTGGAGGTCTTCCTCCGGCGTGGCAACCTGCCGCTGGCCCAGGTGCCCGATGGCTCGGTGTTCGGCTCGCCCGAACTGCTGGCCGAGAAGCTGCCGCTGGCGCTGGAGGTGGTGCGCGAGGTGCGCGCGCTGTGGCAGGACTGGCTGCAGGACATCGACGCGCTGTTTCCGCAGCTGCAGGACCACAGCCTGCGCGCCAGCTGGAAGACGCAGATCCGCGCGCCGCTGCAGGACATCTTCACCGGCCGCGACTTCGAGCCGCTGATGGCGGCGCTGGGCGAGATCCAGCAGCGCGTGCTGAAAGGGCGTGTCTGGATCGCGCTGCACATGCACGCCGGCGACGGCAACGTGCACACCAACATCCCCGTGCACAGCGACAACTACGCCATGCTGCAGACCGCGCACGAGGCGGTCGACCGCGTGATGGCGCTGGCGCGCCGCCTCGACGGCGTGATCTCGGGCGAGCACGGCATCGGCATCACCAAGCTCGAGTACCTGACCGACGAGGAAATCGCGCCGTTTGCCGACTACAAGCGGCGCGTCGACCCCGAAGGGCGCTTCAACCGCGGCAAGCTGCTGCGCAACAAGGAACTGCCGGCGCACCCGGGGCGGCGGCTGCGCGCCGACCTGAGCAACGCCTACACGCCCAGCTTCGGGTTGATGGGGCACGAGTCGCTGCTGCTGCAGCAAAGCGACATCGGCGCCATTGCCGATTCGATCAAGGACTGCCTGCGCTGCGGCAAGTGCAAGCCCGACTGCAGCACCCACGTGCCGCGCGCCAACCTGCTGTACAGCCCGCGCAACAAGATCCTGGCGACCTCGCTGCTGGTCGAGGCCTTTCTGTACGAGGAGCAGACGCGCCGCGGCGTCAGCCTGCGCCACTGGGAGGAATTCGAGGACGTGGCCGACCACTGCACCGTGTGCCACAAGTGCCTGGCGCCTTGTCCGGTGAACATCGACTTCGGCGACGTCACCATGAACATGCGCAACCTGCTGCGCAAGATGGGCAAGAAGAGCTTCCGGCCCGGCAACGCCGCGGCCATGTTCTTCCTCAACGCCACCGACCCGCGCGTCATCAACACCACGCGCGCGGCCATGACCGGCGTCGCCTTCAAGGCGCAGCGCGCGGCGGTGGACCTGTTCAAGGTGGCCGGGCGCCAGCAGACGCGCCACCCGCCGGCCACCGTCGGCCCGGCGCCGATCCGCGAGCAGGTGATCCACTTCGTCAACAAGAAGCTGCCCGGCGGCCTGCCGAGCAAGACCGCGCGCGCGCTGCTCGACATCGAGGACCGCGCCTACGTGCCGGTGATCCGCGATCCCAGGGCGACCACGGTGAACAGCGAGGCGGTGTTCTACTTTCCCGGCTGCGGCTCCGAGCGCCTGTTCAGCCAGGTCGGCCTGGCCACGCAGGCCATGCTGTGGCATGCCGGCGTGCAGACCGTGCTGCCGCCGGGCTACGTCTGCTGCGGCTACCCGCAGCGCGGCAGCGGCCAGTTCGACAAGGCCGACAAGATGATCACCGACAACCGGGTGCTGTTCCACCGGCTGGCGACCACGCTCAACTACCTGGACATCAAGACCGTGGTGGTCAGCTGCGGCACCTGCTACGACCAGCTGGCCGGCTACGAATTCGACCAGATCTTCCCCGGCAGCCGGATGATCGACATCCACGAGTTCCTGCTGGAGAAGGGCATCACCCTGCCCGAGGACCAGCGCGGCGCCTACCTGTACCACGAGCCCTGCCACAACCCGATGAAGCTGGGCGACTCCAACCAGACGGTGAAGGCGCTGCTGGGCGAGAACGTGATCCGCAACAACCGCTGCTGCGGCGAGAGCGGCACCCTGGGCGTGACACGGCCCGACGTATCGACGCAAGTGCGCTTTCGCAAGGAAGCCGAGATCCGCCAGGACGAGGCGCGGCTGCGCGAGATCATGAAGAGCAGCGGCGCCGGCCCCGGCCTGGTGGCCGACAAGCAGAACCTGAAGATCCTCACCAGCTGCCCGAGCTGCCTGCAGGGCTTGAAGCGCTACGAGGACGACCTGCAGCAGGGCGGCCTGCTGGAGGCCGACTACATCGTGATCGAGATGGCACGCCACATCCTGGGCGAGAACTGGCTGCGCGAGTACGTGGACCAGGCCAACGCCGGCGGCATCGAGCGCGTGCTGGTGTAGGGCGGGCAGGCATGCCCGCGTGGCCGTTCAGGCCACCGGGGTCGCGCGCGCCAGGATGCCGGCGCAGTCCACGCCGCGCGGCAGCGTGCCGTACTGGCGGTGGCCCGCGCCGTCCAGGCGCGAGGCGCAGAAGGCGTCCGCAACCATGCTTGGGGCGTGCTGCACCAGCAGTGCCGCCTGGATCGCCAGCGCCATGCGATCCACCAGCTGGCGCGCGCGGTACTGCAGCTCCGACAGGTCGGCGAACTCGGCCTTCAGCCCAGCCACGGCGCCATCGAGCAGCGCATTGGCGCCGCGCGCCTTGGCCAGCTCGGCGAAGAAGGCGCTGACCACCTCGGGCGACTTCTGCATCGCGCGCAGCACGTCCAGGCACTGCACGTTGCCGCTGCCCTCCCAGATCGCGTTGATGGGGGCCTCGCGGTACAGGCGCGGGAACGGGCTGTCCTCCATCACGCCGCTGCCGCCGATGCACTCCATGGCTTCAAACGCGTGCTGCGGTGTGCGCTTGCAGATCCAGTACTTGCCCACGGCGGTGACCAGACGCGCCAGCGCGTCCTCGTGGGCATCGCTGCGGTGGTCCATGGCACGCGCCAGGCGCATCGTCAGCGCCAGCGAGCCTTCGTTCTCCAGCACCAGGTCGGCCAGCACGTTCTGCATCAGCGGCTGCTGGTTGAGCACCCGACCGAAGGCCGAGCGCCGGCTGCAATGGTGCAGCGCAAGCGAGGCCGCCATGCGCTGGCCGGCGCTGGAGCCGATCATGCAGTCGAAGCGCGTCATCGCCACCATCTCGATGATGGTGCGCACGCCGCGGCCTTCCTCGCCCACCATCCAGGCCAGCGCCCCGCGCAACTCGGTCTCGCTGCTGGCGTTGGAGACGTTGCCCATCTTGCGCTTCAGGCGCAGCACCTGCAGTGCGTTCTTGGAGCCATCGGGGCGCCAGCGCGGCAGCAGGAAGCACGACAGGCCGCCGGGCGCCTGCGCCAGCACCAGAAAGGCGTCGCACATCGGCGCCGACACGAAGTACTTGTGGCCGACCAGTTCGTAGGCCGCGCCGGGGCCGGTCGCGGCGCCGCTCGGGTAGGCGCGCGTGGTGTTGCTGCGCACGTCGGAGCCACCCTGCTTCTCGGTCATCGCCATGCCGATGGTCAGGCCCGGCTTCTGCGCGTCGGGCAGGTTGCGCGGATCGTAGTGGCGGGCGGTGATCCGGGGCAGCCAGGCCTCGGCCAGCGCCGGCGTGGTCTGCAGCACCGGCACCGAGGCAAAGGTCATGGTCACCGGGCAGCCGTGTCCGGCCTCGACCTGGGTCTGCAGGTAGTAGTGCGCCGCGCGCGCCACGTGGGCGCCGGGCCGGGGGTCGGTCCAGGGCGAGGAATGCAGGCCCTGCTCGATGGCGGTGCGCATCAGCCGGTGGTAGGCCGGGTGGAACTTCACCAGGTCGATGCGGCGGCCGAAGCGGTCGTGCGTGTCCAGCTCGGGCGCGTGCTGGTTGGCCAGCGCACCCAGCTCCAGGTATTCGGCCGAACCGGTGAGGCGACCGAACTCGCCGAGCGACTCGTCGGCCCAGGCGGCACCCTCCCGGTGCACCGCCTCGCCCAGCGCGGCGTCCTGCCGGTACATGTCGTAGTCGAGCAGTTCGCTGCCGAGATTGATCAGCTCGTGGGTGTCGGCCAGGTAGGCGTGGCGCGGTCGCATCATGTCGGGTGCGTTCATGGCGTGTGCTCCAGTGAAGTGATGGGGGTGATCGAGGCGAGCGGCCCATCCAGCGGCGCCTGCTCGCGGGCGGCCAGCAGGAAACGCTGCCAGATGGCCTTGCCGGCATCGTCGAAGCGGGCGACGGCGTCCATGAACCGTGTGCGCGCCTGTGCGTCGACCAGCGGCGCGGGCAGCAGCGGGTCGTACATCAGCTGCCGGATCGCATGGTGGCCGAGCTCGAAGGACTCGCGCGCGGCGCGATGAAGCGGCAGCGTGGCGGCGACGTCCAGCCAGGCGCCGAGGCGTGCGGTGGTGTCGCGGTAGGTGGCGTCCAGCGCCGCGGCGTCCCACAACCGGCGGGCGCGCCGCTCGTCCGCGCCGGCCAGGCCGTGCAGCATGAACAGGGTGCCGCTCTCGATGCCGGGCGGCAGCAGCGCCTGCAGGCGCGCGCGCAATGCCTCGGCGCCGCCCGCCAGGTTGTCGGGTCGCAGGTGCAGGCCGCGTTCGAACTCGGCCAGACCCAGCAGGCCGAAGGCGCGTTCGCGCGCGCGCAGCGCCGTGCGGTCGCTGCGACCGCTGGCGCCCACGTGGACGGCGATCCAGTCGCCTCTCCAGTCGGTCATCCAGGCCCTGGTGCGGCGCCACCGGCTGACTTCCTGGGCCAGGGGTCGCGCCGCGGGCCCCAGCCCATAGCAGCCACGGCGCGCTGCCTGCAGCAGGCCGGCCGTCACCGCACGCGCCAGGGCCACGCGCACGGCGTTCTCCTGCAGGCCGAACAGCGAGCACGCGGCCAGCAGTTCGCGCACACCCAGTTCCCCGTCGCCGCGCGATTCGGCGCCCAGCAACAGGCTCAGGATCAGTGAGCGGGGGTTGGGATCCATGTCCGTAGATTACAGTTGATTTCTGAAAATGTCTATATATGTAATATCTGTCGGATAGCTCCCAGTCGATCAGGCCGCAGGACGCGCTGCGGCCAAGGCGCAACGTGCGCAGCGTTCGTCACGGCGCATGGTCTTGGCGTCCCGGCGCTGGCCAGCGGCGTGGGCGGTTCGATGCAGGTGGCCGGCGCGGCTGGCCCGAGCCAGGTTCAGCTGGCCGGTGGTTCCGACTGGCTGCCCGTGGCCGTGGATTCGGCCGCCGGCGCGGTGCTGGCCGGATGGATCCTGTCCGGCGGCACGGGCACGGGGGAGTCGGCCGGCGCGTGGTCGTCGTGCTCCTGGTGGCTGAACAGCGCCCAGAAGGCCATGAACATGGCGGCAATCGTCGGCCCGATGACGAAGCCGTTGATGCCGAACAGCGACATGCCGCCGATGGTCGACACCAGCACGATGTAGTCGGGCAGCTTGGTGTCCTTGCCGACCAGCAAGGGGCGCAGCACGTTGTCCGACAGCCCGATCACCAGCACGCCCCAGGCGGTCAGCGCCACGCCCTTCCAGATCGCCCCGGTGGCCAGCAGGTAGATGGCCACCGGCGCCCACACCAGCGCTGCGCCGACGGCGGGCAGCAGCGACAGGAAGGCCATCACCACGCCCCAGAACACCGCCCCGTTGATGCCCAGTACCCACAGCGCCAGGCCGCCCAGCGCGCCCTGCACCACGGCCACCACCACGTTGCCCTTGACGGTGGCGCGTACCACGGTGGCGAACTTGTTCAGCAGGTAGTGCGTGTGGCCGCGCGCCAACGGCACCGATTCGCGCACCAGTTGCGACAGCGCCACGCCGTCGCGCAACAGGAAGAACAGCAGGTACAGCATGACCGCGAACTGCACCAGGAACTGGAAGGTGTTCTGGCCGATCGCCAGAGCGCGCGTGGCCACCAGCTGGCCGCCCTGCAGCAGGCCGCTGGAGATCTTGTCGACGAGGCTCTCCAGGTTAAAAAAGCCCAGCCGGTTCAGCCATTCGGTGACCCAGCCAGGCAGCGCGGCCATCACCTGCTGGAAATAACTGCGCAGGTTGACTTCGCCGGCGCGCATGCGCTGCACGAAGGCGGTGACGTCGTCGACCAGCGAGGCGCTGACCATGATCATCGGCAGGATCACGATCACCAGGCAGATCGCCAGCGTCAGCAGCGCCGCCAGGTTGGCACGGCCCCTGAGGCGCTTGCGCAGGCGCTGGAACAGCGGGTTGAACAGCAGCGCCAGCACGACGGCCCAGAACACGGCGCCGAAGAACGGCGCCAGCACCCACAGGAACCCGATCGTGACGCCCGCCAGCAGCAGCAGGAAGACGATGCGTTGCAATTGGGGGGTGTTCATCGTCGGCGACACTATAGCGGTTCAGCGCCAGGGCATGACCGTCATGCCCGTGCGGTCGGGCCGGGCCGGGCACAATGCGGGCTCGAACGCATGGATGCGTTGCCTCTTGCCATCTGCCATGACCACCACGTCCCTCCGATCGCCACCCGAGTCGCTGACCGTGCACGAGAAGTCGCGCATGCTCGAGCTGAGTTGGGCCAGTGGCGAGCATTTCCAGATCCCCTTCGAGCTGATGCGCGTCTATTCGCCATCGGCGGAAGTGCAGGGCCATGGCCCCGGGCAGGAGATACTGCAGACCGGCAAGCGCGATGTGGACATCACGCAACTGGTGCCGATCGGCAACTACGGCGTCCAGCCCACCTTCTCCGACGGCCACGCCAGCGGCATCTTCACCTGGGAGTACCTGTATTTCCTGGGCTCGCAGCAGGACGATTTGTGGAAACAATACAACATCCGCCTGGCCAATGCCGGCGTCGATCGCGACGCGCCGATGCCGGCCAAAATCGGCGGCGGCGGTGGCTGCGGGCATTGAGGTCGATGCGCAGCCTGGCGTCCACCCGCCTCGCGCCCCACGCTCGCTTCCAGCCGTAACAGGAAAACATCCAGCCCATGACCAGCACGCATTTCGGCTACGAATCGGTGGACGAGCGCGACAAGGCGCGCCGCGTGCGCGGCGTGTTCGATTCGGTCGCCTCGCGCTACGACCTGATGAACGACCTGATGTCCGGCGGCCTGCACCGGCTCTGGAAGGCCTACACGGTGATGGTGGCCAACGTGCAGGCGGGCCAGCGCGTGCTCGACATCGCCGGCGGCACCGGCGACCTGGCGCGCGCCTTCGCCGCCAAGGCGGGGCGCAGCGGGCAGGTGGTGCACACCGACATCAACGAGGCCATGCTGCGCACCGGCCGCGACCGGCTGGTGGACGCCGGCCTGATCCTGCCCACGGTGGTGTGCGACGCCGAGCAGCTGCCGTTCGCGGACGGGCACTTCGACCTGGTCAGCGTCGCCTTCGGCCTGCGCAACATGACGCACAAGGACGTCGCCCTGCGCGAGATGGCGCGCGTGCTCAAGGTCGGCGGCAAGCTGCTGGTGCTGGAGTTCTCGCAGGTGGCGCGGCCCCTGCGCAAGGCCTACGACCTGTATTCGTTCAGCGTGCTACCCCGGCTGGGCCAGTTGGTGGCGGGTGACGCCGACAGCTATCGCTACCTGGCCGAGTCGATCCGCATGCACCCGAATCAGGAGGAACTCAAGGCCCTGATGAAGGTCAATGGCTTTGGCCATGTGGACTGTCACAACATGACCGGCGGGGTGGTTGCCCTTCACGTCGGCATCAAATGCGGATAGTCTTGCGCCTGTCCACGACTCGATTGACCCCAAACCGGAGATAGCCCAGGATGAATTTCAGTACCATCGTTTCGCGCCTGTTCACGCTGCTGCTGGCAGTGGTGCTGACGGGCGCGTTCAGTTTCGACGCCGAGGCGCGCCGTCTGGGTGGTGGCAAGTCCATGGGCCGTCAATCGAGCAACGTGACCCAGCGCCAGGCCACACCGCCCGCCGCGCCGGCCAATCCGTCGCAGTCCGCGGCCACGACGGGTGCCGCCGGGGCCGGCACGGCGGCGGCTGGTGCCGCCGCGCGCAAGCCCTGGGGCGCCATGCTGGGCGGCCTGGCCGCCGGTCTGGGTCTGGCCTGGTTGGCCAACGCGCTGGGCCTGGGGCCGGCGTTTGCCAACCTGCTGCTGATCCTGCTGCTGGTCATGGTGGCGATGGCGGTGATCGGCATGATCCGGCGCTCGCGCGCCCCGGCGCAACGGGGCATGGCTTACCAGGGAGCTGGCGCTGCCAACCCGATCACGCCGCGCCAGTACAACCCGACCAAGGTCGGCAACGATGCCTCGGCGCGCCCGTGGGAAGGCCCGACGGCGCAGTTCGACCCCAGCGCCGCCGCCGGCGGCTCGATCATCGGCTCCGGCCTGCGTGGTTCGCAGAGCTGGGGCGTGCCGGCCGATTTCGACATCGCCGGCTTCACCGAGGCCGCCAAGCGCAACTTCGTGACCCTGCAGGACGCCTGGGACCGCGCCGACATCCCGGCGCTGCGCGCCATGATGACCGACGGCATGCTGGCCGAGGTCCAGCAGCAGCTGGCCGAACGCGAGCGCGACACACCCGGGCGCAGCAACCAGACCGAAGTGGTGATGCTGGACGCGCAACTGCTCGGCATCGAGGAACTGGACGACGTCTACATGGCCAGCGTCGAATTCAGCGGCATGATCCGCGAGGATCCGTCCGCCGGTCCGAGCCCGTTCCGCGAGGTCTGGAACATGACCAAGCCGCGCAGCGGCCGCGGCGGCTGGCTGGTGGCCGGGCTGCAGGCGCTGCAGTGATGGCCGCCGGGGCTGGCGCCCCGGCATGACACCTGGCCGCTGGCGCGGCCTCGATGACGGCGCTGCGCGCCATGACCAAAGGCCCGGGCGACCCGGGCCTTTGCCTTGCCGGCGCTGCGAAGTCAGGCGCCCCAGGGCGCCGCGGAGCAGGCGATGCCAGAACGCCGTGGCCGGGGTTTCCCCGGCCACCAGCCTTGTCCCTCCGTCCAGAAGGAAGGCGCGAGGAAGGCGCGAAGCGCCGCAGGGGGTGTTTCATAATCCGGCCATGGCAATCCAATCTCCTTTTTCCGCGCTGGCCGACGCGCTGGGCAGGCTCGCCGGCAACCTGAAGGCGTCCGCCTGGCTGGTGGACGAGGTGCAGCAGCGGCTGGTGCTGTTCGTCAACCACGTGCTGATGCAGGAGCCCGAGGCGCAGGCGCGGCTGGCACGCCAGCAGGGGCGGGTGGTGCGGCTGCAGTGGCGCGACTTCCACATGCAGCTGGGCGCGACGCCGGCCGGCCTGTGCGAGCTGGCGCCGGCTGCGCAGCCCGAGTTGCTGCTGACGGTGACCGACACCTCGCCGCTGGAGCTGGCCAGGAGCGCGCTCGCCGGCGACAAGCCGGCGGTGCGCATCGAGGGTGACGTGCAGTTCGCGGCTGAGGTCAACTGGCTGGTCGAGCACCTGCGCTGGGATGCCGAGGAAGACCTCTCGCGCCTGATCGGCGACGCGCCGGCGCACAGCGTGGCCAAGCTCGGCCGCGGCATCGCGCAGGCTTTGCGCACCTTCGTCAGCAAACTGCCGGGGCAGGGCAAGGCCGGCCCATGAGACGCTTCGTGCGCGCCGCCTACATCGTGTGGGTGGCTTTGCGCTATGGGCTGGACGAACTGGTTCTGACCAGCTTCCAGAAGCCCGTGTTGCGCCTGGTCGCGCGCATCGCGTCGATCGGGCGCGATCTGTCGGCGCCGCGCGGCCAGCGCCTGCGCGAGGCCTTGCAGCAGCTGGGGCCGATCTTCGTCAAGTTCGGCCAGGTGCTGTCGACCCGGCGCGACCTGCTGCCGCCTGACATCGCCGACGAGCTGGCGCTGCTGCAGGACCGCGTGCCGCCGTTTCCCGGTGAAGTGGCGATCGCCACCATCGAGCGCGCCTTCAGGAAACCGCTGGGCGAGCTGTTCACCAGCTTCGAGCGCGAGCCGGTGGCCAGCGCCTCGATCGCGCAAGTGCATTTCGCCACCCTGACCGATGCCAGCGGGCGCGAGCGCGAGCTGGCGGTCAAGGTGCTGCGCCCGGGCATGCTGAAGGTGATCACGCAGGACCTGGACCTGATCCGCATGATGGCGGTGTGGGTCGAGCGCCTGTCGGCCGACGGCAAGCGGCTGAAGCCGCGCGAGGTGGTGGCCGAGTTCGACAAATACCTGCACGACGAACTGGACCTAGTGCGCGAGGCCGCCAGCGCGACGCAGCTGCGGCGCAACATGGCCGGGCTGGACCTGGTGCTGATTCCGGAGATGTTCTGGGACCTGATCCGGCCCGACGTGCTGGTGATGGAGCGCATGAGCGGCATCCCGATCAGCCAGGTCGAGCGCCTGCGCGCGGCCGGCGTCGACATCCCCAAGCTGGCGCGCGACGGCGTCACCATCTTCTTCACCCAGGTGTTCCGCGACGGCTTCTTCCATGCCGACATGCACCCGGGCAACATCATGGTCAGCGTCGAGCCGGCCACCTTCGGACGCTACATCTCGCTCGACTTCGGTATCGTCGGCACGCTGACGCAGGTCGACAAGGAGTACCTGGCGCAGAACTTCACCGCGTTTTTTAGGCGCGACTACAAGCGCGTGGCCGAGCTGCACGTGGAGAGCGGCTGGGTGCCGCCGGACACCCGCGTCGACGAGCTGGAGTCGGCGATCCGCAGCGTCTGCGAGCCCTACTTCGACCGGCCGCTGAAGGAGATCTCGCTCGGCATGGTGCTGATGCGCCTGTTCCAGACCTCGCGCCGCTTCAACGTGGTGATCCAGCCGCAGCTGGTGCTGCTGCAGAAGACCCTGCTCAACGTCGAGGGCCTGGGCCGCCAGCTGGACCCCGATCTGGACCTGTGGAACACCGCCAAGCCGTTCCTCGAGAAGTGGATGATCGAGCAGGTCGGGCCCAAGCGCTTCTGGCAGGAGCTGAAGGACCAGGCGCCGTACTACGCCAAGATGCTGCCCGACCTGCCGCGCCTGCTGCACGGCTACCTGCAGCAGCGGCCGATCGACGACCTGCGCGCCGAGCTGCAGGAGCTGGTGCGCCAGCAGCGCCGCACCAACGGGCTGCTGCAGAAGCTCGTCTACGGCGGGCTGGGTTTCGTGCTGGGCCTGATCGTGATGCAGCTGATCGTGCGGGTGCGGCTGTTCTGAGTTCGGGCGGGTGGGCGACGTGCCATCCAGTCCCCGCACCTCATTAGAATAGCGCCCGGATTTGGTTGGGGAGCCGCGCGCTGCCCGTTGCTGTTGAGTTGCTTCGGGAGTCTGGCGCATGCTGGTGAGCTTCATCGCCCTGTACCTGCTGGCGTCGATCGCCATCGGCCTGTATGCGGCCACGCGGGTCAAGAACACGGCCGACTACGCCGTGGCCGGCCGCAGCCTGCCGCTGGCGGTGGTGATCGCCACCACCTTTGCCACCTGGTTCGGCTCCGAAACCGTGCTGGGCGTGCCGGGACGCTTCATCGCCGGCAACCTGGGCGAGGTGGTGGAAGACCCGTTCGGCGCCTCGATGTGCCTGGTGCTGGTGGGCCTGTTCTTCGCCTACCGGCTCTACCGCAAGAACTTGATCACCATCGGCGACTACTACCGCGGACGCTTCGGCACCGCGGTCGAGGTGATCTGCTCGGTGATGATCATCTTCAGCTACCTGGGCTGGGTCGGCGCGCAGGTGACGGCGCTGGGCCTGGTGTTCAATCTGCTCAGCGAGGGCGCCATCTCGATCATCATGGGCATGGTGATCGGTACCGCGGTGGTGCTGATCTACACCCTGTATGGCGGCATGTGGTCGGTGGCGCTGACCGACTTCGTGCAGATGATCGTGATTGCCATCGGCCTGGCGCTGATCGCCTGGTATGCCGCCGGCATGGCGGGCGGTGCCGGCCAGGTGATCGACTTCGCGGCACGCGAGGGCAAGTTCCGCTTCTTCCCCGATGACGGCAGCGTTAGGACCTGGCTGTTCTTCTTTGCCGCCTCGATCACCATGATGCTGGGCTCGATTCCGCAGCAGGACGTGTTCCAGCGCGTGATGTCGTCCAACAACGAGCGCACGGCGCAGCGCGGTCCGGTCATCGGCGGCATCCTGTACCTGCTGTTCGCCTTTGTGCCCATGTTCATCGTGGTGTCGGCGGTGATGGTGATGCCCGAGGCCACGCAACTGCTGGACGACGATCCGCAGAAGGTGCTGCCCACGCTGGTGCTCAAGCACATGCCGGCGGCGCTGCAGGTGGCCTTCTTCGGCGCGCTGCTGTCGGCCATCATGTCGACCGCGTCGGCTACGCTGCTGGCGCCGGCCACCACCTTCGTCGAGAACATACTGCGCAACCTCAAGCCCGGCATGAGCGACGCCGCCACGCTGAAGGCGATGCGCATCAGCGTGCTGGTGTTTACCCTCTGCGTGCTGGCGTATTCGATCACCATGGAAGGCACCTCGATCTACGAACTGGTGTCGGGTGCCTATCAGGTACCGCTGGTCGGCGCCTTCGTGCCGCTGGTGTTCGGCCTGTACTGGAAACGTGCGACGACCCAGGGCGCGCTGCTGGCGGTGGTGCTGGGGGTCGGCGTGTGGGTGTTCTTCATGGTCAGCCCGGTGCTCAGCGAGGCTTTCCCGCAGCAGCTGGCCGGCCTGCTGGCCGCCATGGGCGGCATGGTGTTCGGTTCGCTGGCGCCGCAATGGCTGCCCGACCACAAGGGCCACGTGCACCATTACAAGGCTGGCGCGAAGGCCGAACCGGCCTGATCGGCAAGGCCGCGGCCAGCGGCGCTTTCACGGGGCGCCGCCTATAATTTAGGGTTTTTTCGGGTTTTCCCCGTTGCGCCCGCCATGCCCATCTATGCCTACAAGTGCGCCGCCTGCGGCTTTGCCAAGGACGTGCTGCAAAAGCTCACCGATGCCCCGCTGACCGTTTGCCCGTCCTGCGGCGAGGCCGCGTTCGCCAAGCAGCTGACCGCAGCCGGCTTCCAGCTCAAGGGCACAGGCTGGTACGTGACCGATTTCCGCGACGGCAAGCCGGGCGGCAAGAGCGGCGGGGCCAGCAAGGAAGGCAGCTCGCCCGAGGGTGCCGGCAGCGGCGCGGGCCAGTCGGACAGCGCGGCTGCCGCGCCGGCCGCCAGTCCGGCGCCAAGCCCCGGCGGCGGCTCGGACTCTGGCTCCTCGGGCAGTTGACGGGCCGCCCGCCCGGCCACCACCATGATGCATCGTCTGCGCCAGTACTTCATCACCGGCTTGCTGGTGTGGCTGCCGATGGGCATCACGGTGTGGGTGCTGCTGTGGCTGGTCGGCATTCTGGACGGCATCTTCCTGAGCGTGCTGGCGGCGCTCGAGGCCATGATCCCGCCGCTCGGGCCGCTGGCCAACCAGCTGCGCCACGTTCCCGGCCTGGGCGTGATCCTGGTGGCGATCGTGGTGGCCGGCACCGGCCTGTTCGTGACCAACATGTTCGGCCAGTGGTGGCTGCGCCAGTGGGAGCGGGTGATGCACCGCATTCCGGTGGTGCGCAGCATCTACTCCAGCGTCAAGCAGGTGTCCGACACGCTGTTCTCCGGCTCGGGCCAGGCGTTTTCTCGGGCGCTGCTGATCCAGTACCCGCGCCAGGGCGCCTGGACCATTGCCTTCCTCACCGGCCGCCCGGGCGGCGAGGTGGCGCGCCATCTGGACGGCGACTACATCAGCGTCTACGTGCCGACCACGCCCAACCCGACCTCGGGCTTTTTCCTGATGGTGCCGCGCGCCGACGTGGTCGAGCTCAAGATGAGCGTGGACGAAGCGCTCAAGTACATCATCTCCATGGGCGTGGTGGTGCCGCCGCTGCGCGAGCCGCGTCCGGGCGAGCCGGTGCCGACGCCGCAGGTACCGGGCGTGACCGGCCCGATGACCTCGCCAACCGAGCCGCCGCCGCCGCTGGCGAATCCGCTGGCCGATCCCGCCGCCGCCCGCCCCGAACTCTGAATTCTTGTTCTCGAAAGCGACCCGTTGATGTCCATGCGTTCCCACTATTGCGGCCTCGTCACCGAGGCACTGATCGGCCAGACCGTCAGCCTGTGCGGCTGGGTCAACCGCCGGCGCGACCACGGTGGCGTGATCTTCGTCGACCTGCGCGACCGCGAAGGCTATGTGCAGGTGGTGTGCGATCCGGACCGCCCGGAGATGTTCAGGATTGCCGAGGATCTGCGGGGCGAGTTCTGCATCCAGGTCAAGGGCCTGGTGCGTGCGCGTCCCGAGGGCACGGTCAACGACAACCTGAAGAGCGGGCAGGTCGAGGTGCTGTGCCACGAGCTGACGGTGCTCAACCCCTCGGTGACGCCGCCGTTCCAGCTCGACGACGATAACCTAAGCGAAACCACGCGCCTGACGCACCGCGTGCTCGACCTGCGCCGCCCGGCCATGCAGCACAACATGATGCTGCGCTACCGCGTGGCGATGGAGGTGCGCAAGTTCCTCGACGAGCACGGCTTCATCGACATCGAGACGCCGATGCTGACCAAGAGCACGCCCGAGGGCGCGCGCGACTATCTGGTGCCCAGCCGCGTGCACGATGGCCACTTCTTCGCGCTGCCGCAGTCGCCGCAGCTGTTCAAGCAGCTGCTGATGGTGGCCGGCTACGACCGCTACTACCAGATCACCAAGTGCTTTCGCGACGAGGACCTGCGCGCCGACCGCCAGCCCGAGTTCACGCAGATCGACATCGAGACCTCGTTTCTCGGCGAGCAGGAAATCCGCGACCTGTTCCAGCGCATGATCACGCACGTGTTCAAGCAGGCGCTGGATGTGGACCTGGGCGACTTCCCGGTCATGCCGTTTGCCGAGGCCATGCACAAGTACGGCTCCGACAAGCCCGACCTGCGCGTCAAGCTCGAGTTCACCGAGCTGACCGATGTGATGCAGGACGTCGACTTCAAGGTCTTCAGCGGCCCGGCCACCACGCCGGGCGGGCGCGTGGTGGCCCTGCGGGTGCCCGGCGGCGGCGAGATGAGCCGCGGCGAGATCGACGGCTACACCGAGTTCGTCAAGATCTACGGCGCCAAGGGCCTGGCCTGGATCAAGGTCAACGACGCATCGAAAGGACGTGACGGCCTGCAGTCGCCGATCGTCAAGAACCTGCACGACGCGGCGATCGCCGAGATCCTCGCGCGCAGCGGCGCGCAAAGCGGCGACATTCTGTTCTTCGGCGCCGACAAATCGAAAATCGTCAACGACGCCATCGGCGCGCTGCGCCTGAAGATCGGCCACGGCGAGTTTGCGCGCAAGGCCGGCCTGTTCGAGGAGCGCTGGGCACCGCTGTGGGTGGTGGACTTCCCGATGTTCGAGTTCGACGAGGACGAGCACCGCTGGAACGCCATGCACCACCCCTTCACCAGTCCGAAGGACGGCCACGAGGACACCATGGATTCCGACCCGGCCAAGTGCATGGCCAAGGCCTACGACATGGTGCTGAACGGCTGGGAGCTGGGCGGCGGCTCGGTGCGCATCCACCGCGCCGACGTGCAGGCCAAGGTATTCGAGGCGCTGCGCATCGGCCCCGAGGAGCAGCGGCAGAAGTTCGGCTTTCTGCTGGACGCGCTGCAGTACGGCGCGCCGCCGCACGGCGGCCTGGCCTTCGGGCTGGATCGCCTGGTGACGCTGATGACCGGCGCCGAGTCGATCCGCGACGTGATCGCGTTTCCCAAGACCCAGCGCGCGCAGTGCCTGCTCACGCAAGCGCCCAGCCCGGTCGACGAGAAGCAGTTGCGCGAGCTGCACATTCGCCTGCGCAACCCGGTTTCCGCCTGAGCTGCCGACACGGCTTTTCCTGGCGCGGACGCCGATGCCGACGACCGGCCGGGTCCGGTGGCGTCGGCCGCGCGGGAGCTGTGCCAGGCCCTAAACTCGCCAGTTGCCGGCGCGGATGTCCGCGGGTTTTGATGTCGGCACCGGCCAGCGGCGCCGTCCTACGCGGTCGGTGCATCGCCTCTGTTACGATCATTTTTCACTCACTGGAGCATTGCATGTCCTACTCTGATCTGGCCGAGACGGCCGCCGAAACCAAGGATCAACTGGTCGCCAACCTGCGCCGCGTGGTGTCCGATGCCGAGGATCTGCTGGCCGCCACCGCCGGCCAGACCGACACCAGGATCGCCGAGTTGCGCAGCCGCGCCCGGGAAAATCTGCTGCTGGCGCGCGAGCGGCTGGCCGATGCCGATGCGGCCATGCGCGCGCGCGCGCGCCAGGCGGCTGCCGCGACCGACGAATACGTGCACGACAACCCCTGGTCCTCGATTGGCGCCGCCGCGGCCTTGGGCATCCTGATCGGCGTGTTGCTGGGCCGCCGCTGATTCCGCCCGCCACCGTTCCGCCCAGCGCCATGGCCTTGTCGTCCGACAGCACCTCTGCCCGGGTTCGCGGCCTGTTTGCCGATGTGATCGAGCTGGCCCAGGTTCGCTTCGAGCTGTTGACGATCGAGGCGCGGCTGGAGATCTCGCGCCTGACCTGGCTGGCGGCGCTGGGCGCGCTGGCGGTGGTGTTCGTGAGCTTCGGCCTGATTTTCCTGTCGATCTTCCTCACCGTGCTGCTGTGGGACGCGCACCGGCTGGTCGCCCTGGGCATCTTCACGACGCTGTTCCTTGGCGGCGGCATCGTGCTGGCCTTGCTGGCCTGGCAGCGGGCGCGGCAGGGCGCGCAGATGTTTGCCGCCACGCGCGACGAACTGCGACGTGACCAGGAGCGCCTGCGCGCATGAAGGACGCCGGCGACACCGATCTGGCCGCGCGGCGCGAGCAGTTGCGCCTGCGTTCGGCGCAGTTGCGCGAGCAACTCGCGGTGCACACTCGCGTGATGCGGCCGGCCTTCAACGCCGCCGACCACATGCGCGACGGCGTGCAAAGTCTGCGGGACAATCGGGCGCTGGTGCTGCTGGCTTCGGCGGCGCTGGCCGGCGCCGTGCTGGCGCGTCCACGCGCGGCGCTCAACCTCGGCCTTCGGGCCTGGTCGGGCTGGCAGCTGTTCCGGCGAGTGCGCCCGGTGGTGAGCGGTTTCATGCGCCAGCTGATGTAGGTGGCTGCCGCCCCGGCAGCGGCGGCCGTTTCGACAGGAGGTCGGCCTGTCCATGATGGAGATGCGACGCTACAAGATTCCGAGCTCGGTGCTGGTGGTGATCCACACGCCGGCGCTAGAGGTCCTGCTGCTGCGCCGTGCCGACATCGACACCGAGTTCTGGCAATCGGTGACCGGCAGCCAGGACAGCGAAGCCGAGCCGTTCGAGGCCACCGCCGTGCGTGAAGTGCGGGAGGAAACCGGCATCGACGCCTGCGGCGTCGATTGCCGACTGACCGACTGGCGGCTGGAGAACGTGTACCCGATCTATCCGCAGTGGGCGTGGCGCTATGCGCCGGGCGTGACGCACAACACCGAGCACGTGTTTGGCCTGCAGGTGCCGCCGGGCACCGCCGTGCGGCTCGATCCACGCGAGCACACGGCGCATGTCTGGCTGCCCTGGCGCGAGGCCGCCGACCGCTGCTATTCGTCGTCGAACGCCGAGGCCTGCCTGTTGCTGCCGCGTTTTGCCGCGCCGAGGTGCGCATGAGTCCCGCCGCGCTGGCCGATGAGCTGCCGCCACTGCTGCGGGTGGCAACCTACAACATCCACAAGGGCGTGCAGGGCGTCGGGCCGACGCGCCGGCTGGAGATCCACAACCTGGGCCTGGCGATCGAGACGCTGGACGCGGACATCGTGTGCCTGCAGGAAGTGCGGGCCATCAACCGGCGCGAGGCCGAGTACTTCAGCGGCTGGCCCGAGCAGCCGCAGGCCGAGTACCTGGCGCCCGAGGGCTACCAGGCCGTGTATCGCTCCAACGCCGTCACCCGCCACGGCGAGCACGGCAATGCGTTGCTGTCGCGCTGGCCGATCGTGCGCTGGTGCCACGAGGACATGTCGGACCACCGCTTCGAGCAGCGCGGCCTGCTGCACGTCGAGGTGCAGGTCGGCAGCGTCCAGGTGCATGCCATCGTGGTGCACCTGGGCCTGATTCCGGCCAGCCGGGTGCGACAGACGGCGCAGCTGCGGCGCTACATCGCGCGCGAGATCCCGCTCGATGCGCCGGTGGTGGTGGCGGGCGACTTCAACGACTGGGGCACGCGGGTGCGGCAGCTGCTGCGGGTCGACTCGCTGGAGGCCTTCGAAGGGCCACGCACGCTGACCTATCCGTCGCGCTTTCCGGTCGCGCAGCTGGATCACATCTATGCGCGCGGCCTGCGCCCCTTGAGCCTGGCGGCGCCACGCGGGCGCATCTGGAGCCGGATGTCCGATCATCTGCCGTTGATCGCGGAATTCCGTCTGGACGGCGATCAATTGCTTCAAAAAAAATAGCTAAACACCCGATGGATGCGGCGTTCGCGAGCCAGCCTTTTGCTGCTACCATGGCGCCCATCCATGAAGCCGCAACCCGATTTGCCCCCCAGCTGCGCCGACACCGACGAGGGCACGCCCGTCTCGGTCAAGATTCGCGAGCGCCTCAAGGCGGCGCAAAAGCGCTTCAACGCCAACGACAACATCGCCGACTTCATCCAGCCGGGTGAACTCGAGCGCCTGCTCGACGAGGTGTCGGGCAAGATGGAGGGCGTGCTCGACAGCCTGGTGATCGACACCCATGGCGATCACAACACGGCCTCCACCGCGCGCCGCGTCGCCAAGATGTATCTGGGCGAGGTGTTCCGTGGCCGCTACGTCAAGGCGCCCACGATCACCGAATTCCCCAACGCCGAGCGCCTGAACGAGTTGATGATCGTCGGCCCGATCACGGTGCGCTCGGCCTGCAGCCACCACTTCGTGCCGGTGGTCGGCCAGCTGTGGATCGGCGTCATGCCCAACGAGCACACCAACGTGATCGGCCTGTCCAAGTACGCACGGCTGGCTGAATGGATCATGAGCCGGCCGCAGATCCAGGAGGAGGCGGTGGTGCAGCTGGCCGACCTGATCCAGCACAAGACCAAGCCCGACGGCCTGGCGCTAGTGATGCAGGCGACGCACTACTGCATGGCCTGGCGCGGCGTCAAGGACCTCGACAGCAAGATGATCAACTCCGTCATGCGCGGCGTGTTCCTCAAGGACATGAGCCTGCGGCGTGAATTCCTGGCGCTGATCCCACAAAAGGCCTGACCATGCTTGTTCGCCTGCTTTACGCCAGCCGCGCGGTGGAACCGACCCAGTCGGCCATCGAGAGCATCCTCAGCACGGCGCGCCAGCACAACCAGGACCAGGGCGTGACCGGCATCCTGGTGTACGGCGGCGGTGTCTTCATGCAGGCGCTGGAGGGCGGGCGCCAGGTCGTCAGCGACCTCTACGGCACCATCCAGCGCGACGCGCGCCACAAGGACGTGATGCTGCTGCACTACGAGGAAATCCTCGAGCGCCGCTTCGGCGGCTGGGCCATGGGCCTGGTCGACGTCGGCCGCATCAACGCCAGCGTGCTGCTGAAGTATTCCGAGCGCGCCGTGCTCGATCCCTACAAGGTGTCGGGCCAGGTGTCGATGGCGCTGCTGGAAGAGCTGATGGCGACCGCCAGCATCGTCGGTCACGCGTAGCCGGCGGCGCTCAGATGGCTGCCGCCGGTAGGTCGGCCGGCAAGGCCGGCGCCGGCTCGCGCGTGAGTTGACGCAGCGCCGCCAGCGCCTCGGCGTCGGTCCGGTACAGGTGCAGCAGCGGATTCGGCGCCAGCGCGCCGGTGGCGGCGAGCACCTTCTCCACCGGCAGCTTGATGCCGCTCACATGCAGCATCGCACCCTGCGCGTGCAACTGCGTCATCACGCGGATGAACGCCTCGGTCCCGGTGGCATCGATGCGGTTGATTGGTTGCGCGAACAGGCACACATGGCGCGTGTCGGGCCGCTCGGCCAGGCGCTCGACGATGCTGCGCTCGAAATGCGCGGCGGTGGCGAAATCCAGCGCCGCGTCCATGCGCAGCGCGTAGGTGTGCGGCGCCAGCGGCGGCAGGCGCCACAGGTGGCGATCCCGCAGGCTGCCGTCAGGATGCAGTCCGACCTCGATGATGCGTGGATGCAGGCGCTGGTACAGGAAGTGCGACAGCGCCATCAGAACGCCGGCCAGCACGCCCCAGTACAGTGCCGGCGCAGTCAGCAGCGTGATGACGAAGGTGATGGCGGCAATCACGGCTTCGACGCGCGAGATCGCCCACAGCCGCATGAACTCGCGCGGCTTGAGCAGGCCCAGCACGGCGGCCACCACGATCGCCGCCAGCACCGGCTGCGGCACATGCCGCAGCACCGGCGTGAAGACCAGCAGCGCAATCAGCACCACCAGCGCCGAGAACACCGTCGCCCAGCCGGTCTGTGCGCCGGCGTAGAGGTTGAGCGCGGAGCGCGAGAACGACGAACTGGTGGCGAAAGCACCCGAGAAACCGGCGGCGATCTTGGCCAGCCCCTGGCCGAGCAGGTCCTGATCCTGGTCCCAGCGCTCACCCTTGCGCTGGCTGTCTATCTTGGCGCTGGAGGCGGTTTCGAGAAAGCTCACCAGCGTGATCACCAGCGTCGGCATCAGCAGCTGGCCCAGCGTGGCCCAGCCGGGCCAGCCGGGCAGGTACGGTGCCGGCAGCCCGCGTGGCAAGGGGCCGACCACCTGGCCACCGAGGGTCTCGTAGCGGCCCAGCCAGCTGATCGCCGCGGCAGCCAGCACGATCACCAGCACGCTTGGAAAGGTCGGCCGCCAGCGTCGCACCATGATCAGCAGCGCCAGCGCCGTCAGTCCGTAGGCGGTCGAGATCCAGTGCACCTGCGGCGCCTGCAGCATCCCCGCCCAGCCGCTGCGCCAGCCCAGCAGCGCCGGCAGCTGCGAGCCGATGATCAGTATCGCGGCGGCCTGGGTGAACGCCATCAGCACCGGCGAATTGACCAGATTGAGCAGCCAGCCGAAGCGCGCCAGCCCCAGCAGCACCTGCAGCAGGCCGGACAGCAGCGCCAGCCACACCGCCAGCTCGACCCAGCGCGCGCTGCCTGGCTCGGCCAGCTCGATCAGCGAAGCGTAGATCAGCAGCGCGGTCAGCGCCGTCGGCCCGACCGACAGCCGCGCCGACGCCGAGAACAGCGCCGCCATCAAGGCCGGCAGCATCGAGGCGTAGATGCCGGTGATCAGCGGCATGCCGGCCAGTTGAGCGTAGGCCACGCCCTGCGGGATCACCATCAAGCCCACCGTCAGTCCCGCCATGGCCTCGCCGCGCAGCAAGCTCATGCCTGGTCGTGGCCAGCGAAGAAATGGCAGCAATCGCTTGATCTGGGGCGGCATCAGGCGCAATGGTACGGTAGGGGTGACACATGCCGATTGCCAGCGTATCGAGCGCCTTGGGTCCGATGCCGGGCTATCCGTCTTGCCGTGGATCCGTCAGGACGGCTGCCTCCGGTCGGGCTTGCTGCTTTGGGTGCAAATGAAAAACCCGCGGGTGGCTGGTGCCCGCGGGTTGCTCGAGAAGGCCGACCAAAAGGTCGGCGAATTGCTGCTGCGTGGATGGATGCCGATCAGTGGCGGCGGCGCCCCATCAGCAGCGCCAGCGCGGCGCCGGCGGCGGCGGCGATGGCCATGGATTTCAGCGGCTGCTCCTGCACGTAGGTGCTGGTCCGGTCGCTGTACTGCTGAAACTTGTCGCGTGCCTGGGCGCTGGTTTCGCTGGCCGCGGCCTTGCCGCGCGCCGCCATGTCGTGCACGCGGCTGGAGATGGCGTCGATGGCTGGCTGCACGTCCTCGCGCAGCGAACGGACCTTGGCGTCGGCCTTGTCCAGCGCCTCGTTGGCGTACAGGCGCGCGCTGTCGACGGTGCGCTCGGCGGAGTCGGCGATTTTCTCGGTCGCGGTGTGCGCGCCTTCGGTGATCTTGTCTACGGTGCTTTCGGGATTCATGACTGTGTTCCTTTCTTGACGCCTGCGGCGCCGTCACGTGCTGGAGATGAGTGAGCTTACCGCGTGTTCGGTTCGAAACGGGAGTTTGGAGCCGGAATCGAGCACCAAGTTTCCGCCCGGTGCCGTGCTGCCGGCATCAGTTTGGCGCCGCAGCCTCTGTCGGCGCCGTGTCCTCGACCACGTAGGATGGCGCCGACAGCGACATCGCGGCCATGGAATCGGCGAGCGCGCTCTGCGGCTTGGCTGCGCGACGCGGAATGGTACCGGTGATGCGCGTGCCGCGACCGGCGCCGGCGTTGATGTCCAGCCGGCCGCCGCTGGCCTCGACCCGGTGGCGCATGCCGACCAGGCCGTGCGAGGCGCGCGGCAGTTGTGCCGGGTCGAAGCCAACGCCGTTGTCGATCACGCTGACCTCGGCGTGGTAGACGTAGTTCTTCAGCGTGACCATGACCTGGCTGGCTTGCGCGTACTTGGCGATGTTGGTCAGCGCCTCCTGCACCACGCGGTAGATCGTCAGTTCGCTGGCGGTATCGAGATCGACCGGCTCGAGTGCGGTTTCGATCCGCAGCGCCGCACGGTCGGCGAACTCGCGGCACAGGATCTCCAGCGACGCCACCAGCCCCAGGTTGGTGAGCGAAGACGGCCGCAGATCCTCGATGATGCGGCGCTTCAGCGCAATGCCCTGGTTGAGCGTATCGGTCAGGTGCTTCAGCCGGTCCAGGAGGTGGTCGGCATCCGCCGGCAGGCGCGATTTCAGGCGCGCCACGTCGAGCTTGGCGGCGGTCAGCAGGGCGCCCATCTCGTCGTGCAACTCACGCGCCAGGTGCGCGCGTTCGTCCTCGACGGCCTGCTGCAGGTGGCTTGCCAGTTCGGTCAGCCGCGACGTGCGCTCGCGTACCTGGGATTCCAGCGCGTCGCGTTCGGCCTCGAGTTGTTCCTGCTGATGCGCGTCGGCCTTGCGCATGGTGCGAATCTGGTTGACGTACAGGAAGAAGGCCAGAAACGCCGCCAGCGCGCCGGCCGCCAGTCCGAAGCGCGACACGTTGAGCAGGCGATAGGTCTCGGCGCGCTTGGCCGTGACCAAGGCCTCGGCCTGCGCGCGCAGCGCATCGGCCTGCAGCTGGAACGCCCGCATCTGCTCCAGGCCCACGTTGGATGTGACGACGAAGTTAACCACCTCGGGCCGGTCCTCCTGGCGCATGCGCACGGTCAGCGCCAGCTCACCGATCTTCTGCGACAGCAGGCTCATGAAGCTGGTCATGGCGTCGGAGCCGGCGATCTCGGGCGGCGCCTGCATCGTCAAGTTCTTGAGCAGGCCCTCGGTCTCGGCGAGCGCGCGGTTGTAGGGCGCGAGGTACTCGCGGTCGCCGGTGATCAGGTAGCCGCGCTGACTCGATTCGGCCGCCACCAATGCCCGATCCAGGCCGTTGACGATGTCGCGGGTGGCGTGCGCCTGCTGGATGTCATGCAGCGCCACCGTGAGCCGGTGGTGGGTGCTTTCGTTGAGCCAGATCATGGCCAGCGCGCACAGTCCCGCCACGATCAATGTCGCGCGCAGCGAGATCGGGCGCAGCTTGCGCACCGATACGTGTGGAACGGAAGGCAGATCAGGCATGGTTGAAGCCACTAAAATGGTCGCAGGTCGCGGCGCTGCGCCCGGCCATGTTGCAACCCATTGTAGAAAGACGCGTCGTGATCAGAATCGGCATCGTGGATGACCACGCCATCGTGCGTTCGGGACTTAAGCAATTCTTTTCCGAGCATGTGGACCTGCGCGTGGTCGGCGAGGCCGCCAGCGGCCGCGAGGCGATCGATCTGGTGCGCACCACCGAGATGGACGTGCTGGTGATGGATTTGTCGATGCCGGGGCAGAGCGGCATCGACGCGCTGGCCATGATTCGCGCCAAGGCGCCGGACGTGGGCATCTTGATTCTGTCGGGGTATCCGGAAGAGCACTACGCGATGAACCTGATCCGCCAGGGCGCCAGCGGCTACCTGAACAAGGAGTGCGAGCCGAGCGAGATCGTCGAGGCGATCCGCACCATCGCGCTGGGCAAGCGCTACATCACGCCGTCGGTGGCCGAGCTGCTGGCGCAGCAACTCGGTCGCAAGAGCGACGCCATGCCGCACGAACAGCTGTCGGAGCGCGAGTTTCAGGTGTTCCTCAAGCTGGCCAAGGGCCAGACCGCGGGCGACATCGCCGAATCGCTGTCGTTGTCGGTGAAGACGGTGAGCACCTACCGCACGCGGCTGATGGAGAAGATGGGGCTGAATTCCAACAGCGACCTGACCTACTACGCGCTGAAGAACAAGCTGATCGACTGAAAGTCCCCCGGTGACCGGCCGGCACGTGTCCCCCCGCCCGCGGCCGGCGTTCATTGCATGCGACCGCTCAGGTCCTGGCAAAAATCGATCAACGCGTCGATATCGGTGGACTTGTCGAACACCGCGTCCACACCGAGATCCTTGCAGCGGATACGGATGTCGGGCGTGGCGTAATTGGTCAGCACGATCACCTTCTGGTCGGGGTGCCGGTCCCGGCAGGCCTGCAGCACGCCCAGGCCGCTGCCTTGCTTCAGGAACAGGTCGACGATCGCCAGATCCCATTGCTCGGCGTGGCGCGTGAGCCAGTGGCTGCCTTGCTGCTCGGTCTCGGCAAAGCCGATCGGCACCACGCCACCCAGTTCCTCAAGCGTAGCGACGAGGTTCTCGCGGATGGTCGGGTTGTCTTCGACGATATAGGTGCGCACGGGATTGCGAGCGGCCATGGTGGCGTCACTACATATTCAGCGATTCAACGTCGGTGGATGAACACAACGAGGGATTGAAACCAATGATCGAGATGCAGTGTAGGCAGAGTTGGTCGTGAACCTTGCCAGTGTGAACTGCGGGAGCGGGTAGGACGGTGCCTACAACGCCCGCGCGTCAGCGGCGCAGACGCTGCAGTCGGATTGCCGCTGCAAGCGGATCTCCGTGAACTCCAGGCGCCGGCTGTCCACCATCAGCAGGCGTCCTGTCAGCGGGGTGCCGATGCCGGTCAGCAGCTTCAATGCCTCGGTGGCTTGCAGCGTACCGACGATGCCCACCAGCGGCGCGAACACGCCCATGGTGGCGCAGTGCACCTCCGGGGCCGCCTGTGTGGGCGGGAACACGCAGGCGTAGCAGGGCGCGCCTGCCTGGCGCAGGTCGTAGACCGACACCTGGCCGTCAAACCCGATGGCGGCGCCGGAGACCAGCGGCTTGGCGTGTCGTACGCAGGCGCGATTGAGTGCCTGCCGGGTGGGGAAGTTGTCGCCGCAGTCGAGCACGATGTCGACGCCCGCCACCAGTTCGTCCAGCAGGCGCTCATCGGCGCGCTCGGCCACGCTGCGCACCTGCACGTCGGGGTTGAGCGCGGCGATCGCCTGACGCGCCGAGTCGACCTTGGGCTGGCCCACGCGTGCCTCGGTGTGCATGATCTGGCGCTGCAGGTTGGTCAGGTCGACCGCGTCGTCGTCGACGATGGTCAGGCGCCCGACACCGGCGCTGGCCAGGTACAGCGCCACCGGCGAGCCCAGACCGCCGGCGCCAAGGATCAGCGCATGTGCGGCGAGCAGCTTCTGCTGGCCCTCGACGCCGATGTCGTCCAGCAGCAGGTGGCGCGAATAGCGCAGCAGTTGGCGGTCGTTCATGGCCGCAGCTCACCTGCTCGGGCGGGCGTTCACTCTGTCTTGGGCTCGTCCTTGCGCTCGACCAGGGTCTTGCTGACCTTGACCGGCTGCCCTTTCAGTTGCAGCAGCGCCTGCTGCAGCGGGAAGTCCTTGTCGCTGCCGTACTCAGGCGGACGGCGCTCGGAGGCCGGCTTGCGCGACTCCTCTTCCAGCCGCTTGAGCGCGGCCTCACGCTCCTTCTCGATCGCCGGGTCCTTCTGCTCGGCTTCGCCGTTGCCCAGGTGCTTCTCCAGGTCAGCCTCGCGCATGCGCAGGGCCGCGAACGGGCTGCCCTCGGCGGTGTCGTCGACCATGATGTCGGGCACGATGCCCTTGGCCTGGATGGTCTTGCCGCCCGGCGTGTAGTAGAGCGCGGTGGTGATCTTCAGCGCGGTGTCGGGGCCGAGCGGGCGCACGGTCTGCACCGAACCCTTGCCGAAGGTCTGGCTGCCCATGATGGTGGCGCGCTTGTGGTCCTGCAGCGCGCCGGCGACGATCTCGCTGGCCGAGGCCGAGCCTTCGTTGACCAGCACCACCAGCGGCACGGTCTTGATCGCCGCCGGCAGGCGCTTGAGCGGATCGTGGCCGCGCCGGCGCAGGTAGTCCTCGGGGCGCGCCTTGTAGATGGAACGGCTCTCCTCGATCTGGCCATTGGTGGACACCACCGTCACGTTCTCGGGCAGGAAGGCGGCCGATACCGCCACGGCGGCATCCAGCAGGCCGCCCGGGTCGTTGCGCAGATCCAGCACCAGGCCTTTCAGGTTAGGTTCGCGCTGGTAGATGTCCTCCATCTTGGCGACGAAGTCCTCCACCGTGCGTTCCTGGAACTGCGACAGGCGCAGCCAGGCGTAGCCCGGCTCGACCACCTTGGACTTGACCGACTGGGTGCGGATTTCCTCGCGCGTGATGGTGACCGGGAAGCTGCGGTTCTCGTCGCGGCGCAGGATGGTCAGCAGCACCTTGGTGCCCGGCTCGCCGCGCATGCGCTTGACGGCTTCGTTCAGCGTCAGGCCGCGCACGGCGGTGTCGTCGACGCGGGTGATCAGGTCGCCCGGCTTGATGCCGGCGCGGTCGGCCGGTGAGCCTTCGATCGGCGATACCACGCGGATCAGGCCGTCTTCCTGCGTGATCTCGATGCCGACACCGACGAACTTGCCGGTGGTGCCTTCGCGAAATTCCTTGAACGACTTCTTGTCGAAATACTGCGAGTGCGGGTCCAGGCTCGACACCATGCCCGAGATGGCGTCGGTGATGAGCTTCTTCTCGTCCACCGGCTCGACGTAGTCGGATTTGATCATGCCGAACACGGCCGCCAGTTGCTGCAACTCCTCCAGCGGCAGCGGCGCCATGGTGCCGCGCGCCACGGTCTGCAGCGACACCGTGGTCAGCGCGCCGGCCAGCGCGCCCACGGCAATCCAGCCGGCGATCTTGGTTCTCTGGCTCATGGCGTCGGTTTTCCTGGGAAAAGGGAAGGTTCAATATACATGGCTTGCCGGGCTTAGGTCGGCCTGCCGGCAGCTAAGTTCCGTACGCAGGCCGGCTTGGCGGGTTCGTTCACACCTTCTCTAGGCCTTGCCCTGGCTGGCCACGGCCGCCGCCCGGGCCGCGGCGTCGGCGTCGCCCAGGTAGTAGCTGCGGATGGGCTTGAGTTCGGCATCGAGCTCGTACACCAGCGGAATGCCGTTGGGGATGTTCAGGCCGACGATGTCGGTGTCGGACACATTGTCCAGATACTTCACCAGCGCACGGATCGAGTTGCCGTGCGCCGACACCACCAGGCGCTTGCCAGTCCGGATCGCGGGCGCCATGGATTCGTTCCAGAACGGCAGCACGCGCGCCACGGTGTCCTTCAGACACTCGGCCAGCGGCACTTCCTCGGGCTTCAGCTTGGCGTAGCGCAGATCGCCACGCTCGCTGCGCGGATCCTGCGGCTCGAGCGGCGGCGGCGGCGTGTCGTAGCTGCGGCGCCAGATCAGCACCTGTTCGTCGCCGTATTTCTTCGCCGTCTCGGCCTTGTTGAGCCCTTGCAGGGCGCCGTAGTGGCGCTCGTTCAGGCGCCAGTGCTTGAGCGTCGGCAGCCACAGCCGGTCCATCTCGTCCAGCGCCAGGTGCAGCGTGCGGATGGCGCGCTTGAGCACACTGGTGTAGGCGACGTCGAATTCGTAACCCTCGGCCTTGAGCAGCCGTCCGGCTTGCTTGGCCTGCTCGATGCCGGTCGGCGTCAGGTCGACGTCGGTCCAGCCGGTGAAGCGGTTTTCGAGGTTCCAGGTGGATTCGCCGTGGCGGATCAGGACGAGCTTGTGCATCGGAAGCGGTTCAACTCAATCAACAGGGGTCAATGGCCGCCGGCAGGCGGGCGCAAACCAGGCATTTTAGAATCCCCACCCAGTCGGGTCCGGAGCGACCCATCGAATCGAAGCTCATCTGAAGGATATTGACCGTGGATTTCTTGCTGGCGAACTGGATGCTGATCCTGGTGGCCCTGGTGTCCGGCAGCATGCTGCTGATGCCGATGCTGACCGGCGGCGGTGGCGCCGGCCTCACGCCGGCGGGCGCGGTGCAGTTGATCAACCGCGAGCGCGCGGTGGTGATCGACGTCTGCGAGCCGGCCGAGTACCAGGCCGGTCATGTCGGCGGTGCCAGGAGCATTCCGCTGGCCGAACTGGAGGCCAAGCTGCCCGGCGCGGTCAAGAACAAGGCCACGCCGCTGGTGCTGGTGTGCGCGTCCGGCATGCGTTCGGGCCGCGCGGTGGCGATCGCCAGGAAGCTGGGCTACGAAAACGCGCAGTCGCTGGCCGGCGGGCTGAAGAGCTGGCGTGATGCCAATCTGCCGATCGAGAAGGCCTGAAACCGATCGGACACCGGGAGATCGCCATGCCAGCCGTGAAGATGTACGCCACCGCGAGTTGCCCGTATTGCATCCGCGCCAAGCAGATCCTGAGCGCCAAGGGCGTGGCGCAGATCGAGGAGATCCGTGTCGATCTCGAGCCGGCCGAACGGCGGCGCATGATGGAGATCACCGGCCGCCGCACGGTGCCGCAGATCTTCATCGGCGACGTGCACGTCGGCGGCCACGACGATCTGGTGGCGCTGGATGCGCGCGGCGGGCTCGATCCGCTGCTTGCGGACGCAGCCTGACGCGAGCCTGTCCTGGGCAGTCGTGCCCTGCTGAGATAATCGACGCATGACGATGCGCCGATGGGCGCTGGCTCGCATTTCTTCCAACCTGTTCCTGAAACGAGAAACCCCATGGCCGATTCCGATCCCGTGTTCAACATCCAGCGCGTCTACCTGAAAGAGGCATCGCTGGAGCAGCCCAATTCGCCGGCCATCCTGCTCGAGCAGGAGCAGCCTTCGGTCGAGATCAACCTGGCCGTCAACGCCGAGAACGTGGCCGAGGGCGTGTTCGAGATCACCGTCACCGCCACGGTGCAGACCAAGATCCAGGACCGGACGGTGTTCCTGTGCGAGTGCAAGCAGGCCGGCATCTTCGAGATCCGCAATATCCCCGAAGAGCAGATGGGCGGCGTGGTCGGCATCGCCTGCCCGCAGATCGTCTATCCCTACCTGCGCGGCAACGTCGCCGACCTGATCCAGCGCGGCGGTTTCCCCCCGGTGCATCTGGCCGAGATCAACTTCCAGTCGATGTACGAGCAGCAGAACGCCGCTCAACCGGAAGGCTCGCCCATCGTCACGCAGTAAGCCGATCGGGCCGGCCGTTCGACGCTGCACGCCATGAGGATCATCGTCATCGGAGCAGGCGCCTGGGGCACCGCGATGGCGGTCAGCGCGGCACGCAATCCGACCGGCCATCAGGTGGTGTTGTGGGCGCGCGATGGTGCGCAGGCGCAGGCCATGGACGTGGCGCGCGAAAACGCACGCTATCTGCCGCGCATTCCGCTGCCGCGCGAACTGGCGGTGCGCGGCGGCGATGTCGCTTCGTTGCTGCAAGCCGTGCCGCAGGCCGATCTGCTGATCGTGGCCACCCCGGTGGCCGGATTGCGCGCCACGCTGGAGTTGCTGCGCGAGGTGCGCGCACCGATCGGCTGGCTGTGCAAGGGCTTCGAGCCGGCGCGCGACCCCGACGCGCCACGGCCGTTCGGTCTGCTGCCGCATGAGGTCCAGGGCCAGGTCGCTCCTGGCCTGCAGGCTGGCGCGCTGAGCGGACCCAGCTTCGCGCAGGAGGTGGCGCGCGGTCAGCCAACCGCCCTGGTGGCGGCCAGCCGTTATGCGCAGGTGCGGCAGGCGCTGGTGGAGGCCTTCCACGGCCCGACGCTGCGGGTGTACGGCAACGAGGATCTGATCGGTGTCGAGGTCGGCGCCGCCGTCAAGAACGTGCTGGCGATCGCCACCGGCCTGGCCGACGGCCTGAACCTGGGGTTGAACGCGCGCGCGGCGCTGATCACCCGTGGTCTGGCCGAGATCTCGCGCCTGGGCGTGGCGCTGGGCGCGCAGCCGGAGACCTTCATGGGCCTGTCGGGCCTGGGCGACCTGGTGCTGACCGCCACCGGCGATCTGAGCCGCAACCGCCGCGTCGGTCTGCTGCTGGCGGAAGGCAAGAGCCTGGATGACGCGGTGCAGTCGCTCGGCCACGTGGCCGAGGGCGTGTACTGTGCGCAGACGGTGCTGCAGCGCGCGCGCCACCTGGGGGTGGAGATGCCGATCACCGAATGCGTGGTCGGCCTGCTCAATGGCGAACTCAAGCCGGTGGAAGCGGTGGCGGCGCTGATGGGGCGCGACCCCAAGGGCGAGTTGCTCTAAACCCGATCGCCCGGCACGCGGCCGGGCTCGCCGCTCAGTAGTACAGCGACTGGTTGCCCGACTTCAGCTCGCGCACCATGTCGGCCACGTTCTGGCGCACGCCGGTGCCGACGCAGATGCCGTTGCGTGCCAGCCAGAACGGATGCTGCACCATCACGTTGTGCTGTCCGCGCATGCTTCTCCAGGGGCTGTCGTCGCCACTCTGGGTCCACGGGTTGCCTTCGGTTTGGCGCGCGTAGATGCGGAATTCGCCCGTGGCGCAACGGATGCCCTCGTAGCTGGCGTTGAGCGCCGACGGGCCGCGCGCCACCACCACGTAGCGCACGATGCCGGTGTCGTGGTTGATGCTGATGGTTTTCGGATCAATGCCCATCTTGACGCTGGCCGCGCGCGACATCTCGATCTCGATCAGGCCGCTGGTGCTGTAGGCGGGCGGGGGTGGAACCTCGTCCTCCTTCCAGTCGGCGCGGTCGAGATCGGCGTACTGCGCCATCGCCGGCGACAGGGCGACCAGCGCCAGCGCCGTGAACAGGCCGCGCCAGCGCAGGCGCGGCAGCAGATGGTTGAACTTCACGATTTTTCGCGACCCACGAAAGCGCGCTGTGGCGGCACCGCCAGCCGGGCGTCCGGTGGCAACTCGAAGGACGCTGGCGAACTGCGCCGCGACTCCTGGGTCTGGATCGGCGCCTGGCGCAGGTCGTCGCGCTGGCGCATGCCGCCGCGCAGGTAGCGGTTGCGGTATTCCTGCCGCGGCAGGAAGCGCGCCAGTTCGGTCAAGGCCATCTCATAGACGCCGCGCTTGAATTCGACCACCACATCGAGTGGCACCCAGTAGTCGTTCCAGCGCCAGGCGTCGAATTCGGGCCGGCTGCTGGCACGCAGGTTCAGGTTCCAGTCGTTGGCCATCAACTGCAGCAGATACCAGATCTGCTTCTGGCCCTTGTAGTGGCCGCGCGCATCGCGTCGGATATAGCGGTCTGGCACCTCGTAGCGCAACCAGTCACGCGTTCGGGCCACGATGCGCACATGCTCCGGCTGCAGGCCGACCTCCTCGTGCAGTTCCCGGTACATCGCCTGTTCGGGAGATTCGCCGCGGTCAATGCCGCCTTGTGGAAACTGCCAGGAGTGGGTGCGTATGCGTTTGCCCCAAAATACCTGATTCTTCTGGTTGAGCAAGATGATGCCGACGTTCGGGCGAAAGCCTTCACGGTCAAGCATAATCGAACCTCAAAATCAATAAGTTATAGCCATTATGCACCGCGCCCCGCGTGCGGCAAGTGGGCACAAACCCCATGCATGGTGGGGACTCGCGCAGCGATCTATGAAAGCCTCCCAGTTCCTGATTTCCACCCTCAAGGAGGCGCCCGCCGACGCCGAAGTGATCAGCCACAAGCTGATGATGCGCAGCGGCATGATCAAGCGCCTGTCGGCCGGCATCTACACCTACATGCCGATGGGCCTGCGCGTGATCCGCAAGGTCGAGGCGATCGTGCGCGAGGAGATGAACCGCGCCGGCGCCATCGAGTGCACCATGCCGGTGGTGCAGCCGGGCGAGCTCTGGAGCGAGAGCGGGCGCTTCCAGACCATGGGGCCCGAACTGCTGCGCCTGAAGGACCGGCACCAGCGCGACTTCGTCATCCAGCCGACCAGCGAAGAGGCGGTGACCGACATCGCACGCCAGGACTTCCGCAGCTACAAGCAGCTGCCGAAGAACCTGTACCAGATCCAGACCAAGTTTCGCGACGAGCGCCGCCCGCGCTTCGGCCTGATGCGCGGGCGCGAGTTCATCATGAAGGACGCCTACAGCTTCGATCGCGACGAGGCCAGCGCCAAGCGCAGCTACCAGGTGATGGCGCAGGCCTACCGCGCCATCTTCGACCGCTTCGGGCTGACGTACCGCGCCGTCGCCGCCGATTCGGGCGCGATCGGTGGCGACCTGAGCGAGGAATTCCAGGTCATCGCCGCCACCGGCGAGGACGCCATCGTCTATTCCAGCGGCAGCGACTACGCCGCCAACATGGAAAAGGCCGAAGCGCTGGCACCCACGGGTGCACGGCCCGCCGCCGCTCGGGCGATGACCAGGACGCCAACACCCGGCAAGGCGACCTGCGCCGACGTGGCCGAATTGCTGAACATCCCGCTGGTCACCACCGTCAAGTCGCTGGTGCTGGCCACCGATGAACTCGACGAGCAAGGCGAAGTCGCCCGGACCCAGATCTGGCTGCTGCTGCTGCGCGGCGACCACGACCTGAACGAGGTCAAGGCGGGCAAGGTGCCGGGGCTGGACCGGGGCTTTCGCTTCGCCACCGTGCCCGAGATCCTCGATCACTTCGGTACCAAGCCGGGTTACCTGGGGCCGATCGGCCTGAAGCGAGCGGTGAGGATCGTCGCCGACCGCGAGGTGGCCGTGATGGCCGACTGGGTGTGCGGCGCCAATGAGGAGGACTTCCACATCACCGGCGTCAACTGGGGCCGCGACCTGCCCGAACCCGATGCCGTCGCCGACCTGCGCAACGTGGTGGCGGGCGATGCGGCGCCGGACGGCAAGGGTCGGCTGGCGATCGAGCGCGGCATCGAGATCGGCCACGTGTTCTACCTCGGCACCAAATACAGCCTGGCGATGAACGCCACCTTCCTGGACGAGGACGGCAAACCCAAGCCGTTCGAGATGGGTTGCTACGGCATCGGCATCACGCGCCTGCCGGCGGCCGCGATCGAGCAGAACCACGACGAGCGCGGCATCATCTGGCCCGATGCGATCGCGCCCTTCATCGTGGTGATCTGCCCGGTCGGCATGGACCGCAGCGAGGCGGTGAAGAGCGCCGCCGAGGCGCTGTACGCCGAATTGATGGGCGCGGGCGTCGACGTGATCCTGGACGATCGCGGCGAGCGCCCCGGTGCCATGTTCGCCGATTGGGAGTTGATCGGCGTGCCGCATCGTGTGACCATTGGCGACAAGAGCCTGAAGGACGGCCAGTTCGAATACCAGCATCGCCGCGACGCCGCGGCCACGCGCGTGCCGGTGGGGGAGATGGTGGGCTACCTGAGGAGCAAGCTGAAGGCATGAAGGGGCGGGCGGCTCAGCCGCGCAACGACATCCGGTCCGGCCGGCGCCGCTGGCTTGCCGGTGCCGCGGCGGCGCCGGCATTGCTGCTGGCGCCGAAGCTGGCCTGGGCCGGCGGCCAGCTGGAGGAGCCGCTGGCCGATTCGGTGCGCACCGCGCTCAGCTCCGCCATCGCCAACAGCGCACCGCCGGTGCCGAGCTTCGCCAGCACCGAGGCGCGCCTGGCCTACCTGCGCTGGCTCGCCAGCATGAGTGACCGCCTCCATGGTCGCAAGAAGGACCTCAACACGCGGATCGAATTCCTGCAGACCGTGTGGTACGAAAGCCGGCGCGCCGGGCTCGACACCGCCCTGGTGCTGGGACTGATCCAGGTCGAGAGCGCGTTCCGCAAGTTCGCCATCTCCAGCGTTGGCGCGCGCGGCTACATGCAGGTGATGCCGTTCTGGAGCCGCGTCATCGGCGACGGCGATCCGGCCAAGCTGTTCCACCTGCAGACCAACCTGCGCTTCGGCTGCGTGATCCTGCGCCACTACCTGGAGCGCGAGCGCGGCGACCAGTTCATGGCGCTGGGCCGCTACAACGGCTCGCGCGGCCGCGCACCGTATCCGAATGCCGTTTTTGCCGCGCGCAAGCGCTGGCTGCTGGAAGACGGCACCGGCGCTGCCTGAGCCGTCAGGCCGGTGGCAGCACGCCACCGATCGATGCCGGGTCGCCGCGCGTGACCAGCACCTGGTCGATGCGATAGTTGTCGACGTCCATCACCTCGAAGCGGTGTCCGTCCCAGATCACGTGGTCGGTGCGGCGCGGCACGCGGCGCAACATCACCATCAGGAAGCCGGCCAGCGTGTCGTACTCCTCGGCGCTCGGCGGATCGTCCAGGTCGAGCGCGCGCTGCACGTCCTGCATCGGCGTGTGGCCGTCGATCAGCCAGGAGCCGTCGTCGCGCTGCACGATCAGCTCCTCATCCTCGGGCCGCACCAGCTCGCCCATCACGGTGTTCATGACGTCGTTGAGCGTGATCACGCCCACCACCGTGCTGTACTCGTTGACGATCAGCGCGAAGTCCTCGCGCTGCTGCCGGAACTGCTGCAGTACCTCCGACAGGCGCAGCGTGTCGGGCACCAGCACCACCTTGTGCAGCAGGCTCTGGTCGGTGAGATCGATCGGGGTGCCGCTCAGCACGCGCTGAAACAGGTCCTTGGCGTCGACGTAACCGATCACGTCATCCAGTTCGCCGTTGCACACCGGGTAGGTCGAAAACGGTTCGGCGGCGATGCGCAGGCGCACCGTCTCGTCGCTGTCGTCGTGGCGCAGCCAGGCGATGCGGTCGCGCGGCGTCATGGCGCTGGTGACCCAGCGCGTGTCGAGCTCGAACACGTTCTCGATCACGTGCTGCCCCGGGCGATCCAGCACGCCGGCCTGCGTGCCGGCCTCAGCCAGCGCCAGGATGTCGTCGGGCGTGACGCGGTCATCGCGCTGCATCGGCAAGCCCAGCAGCCGCATGATCAGGTCAGCGCACTGGTTGTAGAACCAGACCACGGGTTTCAGCAGCCACAGCACCTGCTGCATCGGCCCTACCAGCCGCATCGCCAGCCGCTCCGGCTCGGCCAGCCCCAGGCGCTTGGGCATCAGATCGGAGAAGATCACGAACAGCGAGGTGACCAGTGCCACCGAGGCGGCAAACGCCAGCGCTGCGGCCGTGCCCTCGGGCAGCCACAGGCGCAGCACGGCGGCGAAATAGGGGCTGAACAGGCCTTCACCGACGATGCCGCCCAGGATGGCGATCACGTTGACGCTGACCTGCACCGTGGTGAAGTAGGTGCCCGGCTGCTCCTGCACGCGCAGCACCTGCAGCGCGCGGGCGTCGCCCTCGTCGGCCAGCTGGCGCAGGCGCAGGCGGCGCGAGGCGGCCAGCGCGATCTCGGCGGCCGAGAAGAAGGCGCCGGCCAGGATCAGCACGAGGATGAAGAACAGGCTTTGCGAGAAGCTCATGGGATCGCCCATCGCACGGGCCGTGGCCCTGCCGCGGACGCCGCGGCGTCACGCCGCGCCATCGGTGCCGCCCAGGACGCCCGCAGTGTACACAGCCACCGTGGGGTGCCGCCGAGCCTGTAGGATATGGACGACACGGTGCCGTCACGGTGCTTTCTATAATTTTGCTCAACGAGGGAGCGGCGACGAGCCGGCTGGCGGCGCAAGGCCGCGATGCTCCAGGTCAGGATTCACAATCAGAAAGGCTATCTCCATGTTTGACGTACTCATCCGCGAGGCGGGCGCCCGTTTCGGACTTGGCGACAAGGCGCTTCCACTGCTGCAAATGCTGCTGGCCTACATGATCCGCAAGGACACTGGCGGCCTGGCGGGTTTTCTGGAGAAGTTCAAGGCGGCGGGCCTGGGGCCGATCATCCAGTCCTGGCTGGGTGGTGGTCCCGCGGCCCAACCGATCAGCAACAGCCAGCTGGAAACCGCGCTGGGCGGCGATGGTGGCCTGCTGTCGCTGCTGACGGCAAAACTCGGCGTCGGCCGCGACAGCGTGACATCGGCGGTCGGGTACCTGGTGCCGGCCATCGTCGGCAAGCTGACGCCCGGCGGCAGCATTCCATCCTCGCTGTCGCCCGAGGTGCAGAGTCTGGCCGCGGTCGGCCAGGGTCTGCTGGACGCCGCGCCGGTGGCCAGCGCTGCGCCCGTGACCAGCGGCGGTTTCGCCAAATGGCTGCCGTGGATCATCGTCGCCCTGGCAGCGCTGTTCGGGCTCAGCTATTTCGCCATGGATCGCGGTGCCGAGACGCCGGTTGAGCAAGCGCCGGCACCGGCTGCCACCACGGCCCAGCCGCCGGCGGCTGACGCCGCGTCCGAGCCCGCGGCCGCTGAACCGGCGGCATCCGAACCGGCGGCATCCGAACCGGCGGCATCCGAACCGGCGGCGTCCGAGCCAACAGCTTCAGAGCCGGCCGTCGTTGTGCCGGCTGCATCCGAACCCACGGCGGCGTCCGAGCCAGCATCGGCTGCCGAAGCCACACCGGCGCCGGCTTCCGAGCCTGCTTCCGCCGCCGAGGCGGGTGCCGCTGCCGGCAGCGCTGCGACCGCAGCGATACCCAGCGGCAGCGATGAGCCAACCGGTGCCGCGGTGGTGGCTTCCAGCGCCAGCGACATGCCGGCGCTGACGGTTTACTTCGATTCGGGCGCGAGCGACGTGCACGCCGACTTCGCCGCCAAGTCCGCCGATCTGGTGGCCTTCATGCAGGCCAACCCCGACGTCCAGGCCGTGATCTCCGGCTACAACGACCCGACCGGCGACACGGCGGCCAACGCAGAGTTGTCCAGGAACCGTGCCCAGGCGGTGCAAGCCGCGCTGGTCGCGCAAGGCGTGGCCGAGGGCCGCACGGTGCTGGAAAAGCCGGCCGAAACCAGCGGTATGGCGGCGACACATGCCGCATCGCGCCGTGTCGAGGTGGTGCTGCGCAAGTAAGACTGCGCTTTTTTTCAGCCTTCATACGCAACAACGGACGCGCCTGGCGTCCGTTGTGTCTTGCGGGCGCGGAAAACCACGCCTCCGGCAAGCTGCTCAGGCGTTCATGCTGCCGACCAGCTGCTGCATCTCGCCGGACTCGTACATCTCCATCATGATGTCGGAGCCACCGATGAACTCACCCTTGACGTACAGCTGCGGGATCGTGGGCCAGTTGCTGTAGTCCTTGATGCCCTGACGAACGGCTTCGTCCTCCAGCACGTTCACCGTGGTGATCGCACTCGGCTCGACGCCGCTGGCCTTCAGGATCTGGATCGCGCGGCCGGAGAAGCCGCACATCGGGAAATCGGCATTGCCTTTCATGAACAGCACGAGCTTGTGGTTCTTCACCAACTCATCGATGCGCTGTCGGGTAGCTTGGTCCATCGTGTCATTCCTTCCATGGGGGTGGCGCGATTATTCCATCTTCGCCATCTTGGGTGGTCCTGCCGGATCGAAGCCGCAGAACCTGCAGGTGCTTGGGGCAGCCTCGGCCGGCGGGCACGGGCCTTGATCGAGCAAAAAAAGCGCCCGCAGGCGCTTTTTGTGGACGGATTGCGCGGAAGTCAGGCGATCAGGAACGGCGTGCGGTCCTTGCCCTCGATCCACTTGGGTGCCTTGCCGCGGCCGGTCCAGGTCAGGCCGGTGGCGGGATCGCGGTACTTGGGCGGCACCTTGCTGCCGCTGCGCGCCGTCTTGGTCGTGCGGCGTCCCGATGGGAATACATCCTGCGCCGTCAGCCCATACTCTTCCACCAGCGCGCGCACTTTGGATACCGCGTCGGCTATCTCGCTCTTGCGCGCTTCCTCGATCTTGAGCGCCAATGCTTCTTGCTGCTGCAGGAGTTCCTTGTAGGTTGCCATTCGGATCGTGCTCCAGTTGTTATTTCCGGAGCTGAATATAGCACTTTTGAGCACATAATCAATATCCGTCGGCAGGATTATTCATCGATTGCCTTGTCAATTGGCTGTATGGCGCGTGCGTGCACGGTGTCGATTCGACGTCCATCCAGTTTTACGATCCTGAATATCCAGCCGGCACAGTCGATTTCATGGCCTTCGGCGGGCATTTGCCCCGTGACCGCCATCAGCAGGCCGGCCACGGTGTTGTAGCGGCCCCGGTTTTCCTGCGGCAGCGCCTCGATGTCCAGGCGTGCCTTCAGCTCCGCAATCGGTATCTGGCCGTCCAGCAGCCAGCTGCCGTCCTCCAGCGGCTTGGCCCAGGCTTCGATGTGGGCACCCGGATTCAACTCCCCGGTGATCGCCTCCAGCAGGTCGCGCGGCGTCATCAGGCCCTGCACCACGCCATATTCGTCGACCACGAACACCAGCCGGCCCGATTTGGTGCGCAACTGTTCCAGCATTTCCATGCCGCTGAGTGTTTCCGGCACGAAGATGGCGGGTGCGAGATGCGCTTCAATCAATGCCTCGGGCGCGTGGCCGAGTTGCAGCAGGCTGGCCAGCGAGATAATGCCGACCACGTCGTCCAGTCCGCCACGGCAGACCGGATACCAGGAATGGACGTGTTTTTCGCCACGCCCGGCGACATAATCCAGCGCCTCGCCCACGCTTTGGCTGGCATCCAGCCATTCGATTTCACTGCGCGGCAGCATCAATGAGGTCAGGGGGCGATCGTCCAGATGAAACACGTTGCGCACCATCTGGTGCTCGTGTTCCTCGATCAGCCCGGCGTCCACGCCCTCCACCAGGCTGGCGGATATCTCTTCCTCGGTCACCGCTCGTCCATGAGATTCATCGATGCGCAGCAGTTTCAGTACCGCCTGGGTGCAGATCGACAGCAGGGCGACGAAGGGCTTGGCCGCGCTGGCCAGCCAGCTCATTGGCTGTGCGATCCAGCGCGCCACCGTTTCCGGGAACATCTGGCCAATGCGTTTGGGCACCAGCTCGCCGAACACGATGGTGGTGAAGGTGATCACCGTCACCACCAGCGCGGTGGCGGCGATCGAGGCGGCCTTGTCGCTGAGCCCGAACCCGGTCAGCCAGTCGGCCACCGGACCGCTGAAAGCGGCTTCGCCGACGATGCCGTTGAGCATGCCGATCGAGGTGATGCCGACCTGCACCGTGGACAGAAAGCGCGTCGGCCGTTCCATCAGCCGGATGGCGGCGCCGGCACCTCGGTCGCCGCTTTCCTCCATGGCTGCCAGCCGCGCCTTGCGGGCCGAGGCGATGGCCAGTTCGGACATCGCGAACAAGCCGTTGAGCAGGGTCAGGAAGACGATCAGCAGGAAATCCATGCGGGCCGGCAGCGCCGGTGGAAAATGGGCAGCATGGCACTCTACCTGATCGGCGACGTGCAAGGCTGCGATGCCGCGCTCGGCCGCCTGCTCGAAAAAATCGCCTTCTCGCCCAGCCGCGACCGGCTGGTGCTGCTGGGCGACCTGGTCAACCGCGGGCCGCAGTCGCTGGCGGTGCTGCGGCGCGCGATGGCGCTGGGCGACGCCGCCGCCTGTCTGCTCGGCAACCACGACCTGCACCTGCTGGCGGTATCGCAGGGCGTGCGCGCCCCGCACCGCAGCGACACCATGGATGAAATCCTGCGGGCGCCCGACCGCGGCGCGCTGCTGGACTGGCTGCGCCAGCGCCCGCTGGCGCTGCGCGAGCGTGGCGTACTGATGGTGCATGCCGGTCTGCTGCCGCAGTGGACCGCGCAGCAGGTGCTGGCGCTGGCGGGCGAGGTCGAGGCGGTGCTGCGCAGCGCCGATTGGGGCGCCTTCATGCACCAGATGTACGGCAACCAGCCCGAGGCCTGGGATGAACGGCTGCAGGGCGCCGATCGCTGGCGCGTGATCGTCAACGCGCTGACGCGACTGCGCTTTTGCACGCCCGACGGCCGCATGGATTTCGTCACCACCAGCTACGCGCCCGACGGCGCGCCGCCCGGCTACCTGCCCTGGTTTGACGTGCCGGGGCGGCGGACCGCGGCCGACGTGGTGGCCTTCGGCCACTGGTCCACGCTCGGCTGGCTGGAGCGGCCGGATCTGATCTCGCTCGACACCGGCTGCGTCTGGGGCGGCGCGCTGAGTGCCGCGCGCCTGGGCGATGACGTGCACCAGCGCGAGCTGATCCAGGTGCGCTGCCCGCAGGCCCAGGCGCCGGACGGCGTATGAACGCGCTCGCCCTGGGACTGCACGCGCGCAGCGCGACCGGCATGAAGCGCGTCGCGCTGGGCCTGCTGCTGGCCGCCGCCATCACCTATGCGCTGGCCACCGCCATGGAGGGCCGCCACGTGGCCTGGGGCTATGTTGCCGCCTTCGCCGAAGCCGCCATGGTGGGTGCGATTGCCGACTGGTTCGCGGTGGTGGCGCTGTTTCGCCATCCCCTGGGGCTGCCGATTCCGCACACTGCCATCATCCCGGCCAACAAGCACCGTATCGGCGAGAACCTGGCGGGCTTTCTGGGCACGCACTTCCTGGCCACCGAGCAGGTGCTGGCCAAGCTGCGCGAACTGGATGCCGCCGGCCGCGTGTCGGCCTGGCTGTCGCAGCCGGCCAACGCGGTGCGCGTCGGTGCGCGCCTGGTCGAGGTCGGCCGCTGGGCGGTCGGTGCGCTGGACGATGAGCGCGTGCGCCGCTTCGTCGCCGACCTGGCGCGGCGCGGGCTGCGGCAGGTCGAGGTCGCGCGTCTGTCGGGTCAGGTGCTGGAGAGCATGACGCAGGACCGCCGCCACCAGGAACTGCTCGACGGCGTGCTGGTGCAGCTGGCCAGGTTGCTGGGCGAGGACGCGGTGCAGGACACCATCAGCGAGGCTATCGCGCGCGAGGTCAAGGCGCTGAAGTACGTCGGCCTGGACCAGGTCGCCGCGCGCCTGGCCACGCGCAAGGTGGTGGGGGTGGTGGCCAGGAACATCGTCGACATGGCCGAGGACCCGCAGCACAAGCTGCGCCTGCGCTTCGACGAAATGGTCGACAACTTCATCGCCCGGCTGAAGGCGGACGAGGCGCTGCAGCAGCGCGGCGAACGCATCAAGAACGAGTTGCTGGACAACCCCGCGCTGGCCAATTACGTCAACCAGTTGTGGGACGACCTGCTGGCCTGGCTGCAGGCCGACCTGGCGCAGGATGAGTCATCGATCCGCCGCCGCATCACCGCGGCGGTGCAGACCCTGGGCGAGCGGCTGGCGGGCGACGCCGAGGTGCGCGGCTGGATCAATGGCGAGCTGCAGGCGGCGGCGCCGCAGCTGATCGAGCGCTACCGCGACGACATCCGCCGCTACATCGTGGCGCGGGTCGAGGCCTGGGACGCGCGCGAGATGACCGACGAGCTGGAGCGCCACATCGGGCGCGACCTGCAGTTCATCCGCATCAACGGCACGCTGGTCGGCGGACTGGTGGGCCTGCTGATCCACACCGTCACGCATTGGCGCTGGTGAGCCGCGTGCGGCAGCGGGCACGGCTCAAGCTTCACCGGCCGCCCTGGCCTTGTCGGGCGAGCCTTCCAGTCCGGCCAGCAGCGCCCGGCTGTTGCCCGGGATCACCATGCTGAACTTGTTGTCGACGGTGGTGTAGTCGAAGTAGCCCATGCGCGCGATCGGCTGCATCTTGAGCACGTCGATCAGGCCGTCGGCGCCGATCATGGCATCGTCGATGTGGACCACGATCACGCGACCGAACACCACGTCCACGCTGCCCATCGGCGGCGTGCCGGGAAAGCGCAGCGTGTTGAGATAGCGGCATTCGAACTGGATCGGTGAGCCTGCCACGCGTGGCGCCCGGACCTTGTGCGAGGGCAGCTTGGCCAGACCCGCGCGCTCGAACTCGTCCACGCCGTGCGGCAATTCCTCGGCACTGAGGTTGACGGCTTCGCGCTGCGGCCAGGTGGCCATGTTCCAGACGAACTCGCCCGTGTCCTCGGCGTTGCGCACCGAATCCTTTCGCTCGCCGCGCGTGTCCTGATTGGCCGAGAACATCACGATCGGCGGATCGAAGGTCACGTTCTGGAACTGGCTGTAGGGCGCCAGATTGGCACGGCCGTCGCGGCTGATGGTCGAGATCCAGCCGATCGGTCGCGGGATCACACAGGACTTGAACGGGTCGTGCGGAAGGTGGTGCGGCGTGACGCCGGGCTCGTAGTGCATCGCGGCTCTCGTGGTGGCGTGCAGCGAGAGGATGCCACAAGCCGCGGAGGCGTGCTCACTCCGCCGGCGCCTTGAACAGCGCCGCCACCTTGCGCTTGGGCTTGATGTTGGCGGACAGGCCGGCGCGCGCCGGGCGTGCCTGCTGCTCCCAGGCCGGCGGCGCCTCGGCGGCCTGCTCGGGTGCCTGGTAGGGCTGGTTGAAGAAAGGGTCGGCCGGCGCCGGCGCGGTGCGGCGTTCCGGCGCGCGGCGCGCCTCGCGCTGGCGGCGCGCGTCGTCGCGGGCATCGCCGGTCTCATCGCTCTGCCAGCGGCGGCGGCCGTCGTTGATGCGCCCGCGTGGCTTTTCCTCGTCGAATTCCAGGTGCTCCAGCTCGACCTTGGTCTTGAGCAGCTTTTCCAGCTCGCCCATCAGGCGCTGGTCGCCCCTGGTGACCAGGGTGACCGCCAGGCCCGAGGCGCCGGCGCGGCCGGTGCGGCCGATGCGGTGCACGTAGTCCTCGGGGTTGAAGGGCACGTCATAGTTGAAGACCGCCGGCACGTCCTTGATGTCCAGCCCGCGCGCGGCGACGTCGGTGGCCACCAGCAGGTCGACCTCGCCCTGCTTGAAGGCTTCCAGCGACTTCAGGCGTTCGTCCTGGCTCTTGTCGCCGTGCAGCGCGGTGGTCTTCAGGCCGTCGCGTTCCAGCGCGCGCGCCAGCCGCGCCGTGCCCAGCTTGCTGTTGCAGAACACGAAGGCCTGGCGCAGTTCCTTGTCCTTCAGCACCTGCCGGATGGCACGGCGCTTGTCGTCGTCGCCCAGCAGGTAGAAATGCTGCTCCACCGTGGCGGCGGTGGCGTTGGGGCGCGCGACCTCGATCAGCGTCGGGTTGCTGAGGTAGCTTTCGGCCAGGCGCTTGATCTCGGGCGAGAAGGTGGCCGAGAACAGCAGCGTGGTGCGCCCGCTCTTGGGCAGGTAGCTCAGGATGCGCTGCAGGTCGGGCAGGAAGCCGATGTCCAGCATGCGGTCGGCCTCGTCGAGCACCACGTACTCGACCTGGTTGAGCACCGCGGTCTTGGCCTCGATGTGGTCCAGCAGGCGGCCCGGCGTGGCCACCAGCACCTCGACGCCCTTGCGCAGCTCCTCGATCTGCGGCTTCATGTCCATGCCGCCGAACACCACGGCGCTGCGCAGCTGCGTGTACTTGGCGTACTGCTTTACCTGGTCGGCGACCTGCACCGCCAGTTCGCGCGTGGGCAGCAGCACCAAGGCGCGCACCGGGTGGCGGGCGGGCGAGATCGAGGCGGTTTCGTGCTTGAGCAGGCGCTGCAGCAGCGGCAGCGAGAAGGCGGCGGTCTTGCCGGTGCCGGTCTGCGCCGCGCCCATCACGTCCTGGCCGGCCAGCACGGTGGGAATGGCCTGCGCCTGGATCGGCGTCATGGTTTCGTAGCCCATCTCGGCCACGGCGCGCTTGAGCGGATCGGCCAGCGCGAGATCAGAGTACTTGGTAGTCATTAACCCCGTATTGTCGCAAGAAACACGTTACCCCTGTGCTGCTTGCGCAGCTTCTCCAAGGGGACGTCGCCAGCGGCCGGGCCAAGCCCGCTCCGCGGCGACCTTGGGTGGCCTGCTGCGCGGCCACTATTGGGCCGAGTTTCAGCGCGTTGACGAATGGCCGCGGAGCAGGCCAAGCCAGAACACCGTCGCCGGACCTGTGCCGGCGACTGGTGTTGTCCCCCTGAGGGGGAAGCCGCGTTAGCGGCTCAGGGGGGCTACAGGTTCTGCGCGCTGAAGGTGTCGCAAGCCTGGATGCTGCCGGTCTTGGCGCCCTGCGCGAACCAGCGCTGGCGCTGCGCGCTGGAGCCGTGGGTGAAGCTGTCGGGCACGATGTAGCCCTGCTGGCGCTTTTGCAGCGCGTCGTCGCCGATCCTGGCGGCGGCGTTCATGGCCGATTCGATGTCGCCCTTTTCCAGCCAGTTGCGTGCCTGCTGCGAGCGCGCGGTCCAGATGCCGGCGTAGCAGTCGGCCTGCAGCTCCATCCGCACCGACAGGTTGTTCTGCTCGCGCTCGCTGATGCGCCCGCGCATCGAGTCGACCTTGCCCGTGGTGCCGGTCAGCGTCTGCACGTGGTGGCCGACCTCGTGCGCGATCACGTAGGCACGGGCGAACTCGCCCGGCGCGCCGAGCTGGCGGCTGAGCGTGTCGAAGAAGTTCATGTCCAGGTACACGGTCTGGTCGGCCGGGCAGTAGAACGGCCCCATGGCCGACTGGCCCATGCCGCAGGCGGTGCGGGTGGCGCCGCGAAACAGCACCAGCTTGGGCTCGCGGTACTGCGCGCCGGCGTCGCGGAAGGCCTGGTTCCAGACGTCCTCGGTCGAGGCCAGTACCGTTGAAACGAAGGCCGCGCCCTTGTCGTCGGCCGGCGGCGCCTGGCCCGGCGCCTGCTGCACCACCGCGGGGCTGCCGCCGCCGCTGAGGATGCCGATGATGGTCAGCGGGTTGATACCGAAGATCCAGCCGCCGATCAGCGCGATGACGATGGTGCCGATGCCGATGTTGCGTGCACCGAACATGCCACCGCCGCCACCGGCGCGGCGGTCCTCGACGTTGCCCGACTGGCGGTTGCCTTCCCATCTCATGCTTGGCTCTCCTGTCTGCGCGCTTGCGCTAAATTTCGGCAATGGTAGCCGCGCCGCGCCCACTTCGTCCGTCGGACAAACGCCAACAAGCGATGCCGGTGGTGCTGCTGACCGGTTTCGACGCCTTCGGCGGCGACCGCGTCAATCCCAGCTGGCTGCTGGCCCGCGCCCTGCACCGCCGCCAGATCGCCGGCCACCGGGTGGTCGCTGCGCAACTGCCCACGGTGTTCGGCGACTCCGTCCGGCGCCTGCAGGCGCTGCTGGCGCAGCACCGGCCGGCGCTGGTGATCTGCCTCGGCCTGGCGGCCGGCCGCGCCGCGCTGTCGTTGGAGCGCATTGCCATCAACGTCGACGATGCCCGCATCGCCGACAACGCCGGCGCCCAGCCGATCGACGTGCCGGTGGTCGCTCGGGCGCCGGCAGCCTACTTCAGCACGCTGCCGATCAAGGCCATGCAAGTGGCGATCGGCGCCGCGGGGATACCGGCCGAGGTGTCGCAGAGCGCCGGCACCTTCGTCTGCAATCACGTGTTCTATGCCCTGATGCATCGCCTGGCCACCGAGCCCGCGCTCCGGCACGCGCGCGGCGGCTTCGTCCACGTGCCGCTGCTGCCGGCGCAGGGCGCGCCCAACCTGCCGCTGCCGCAGATGGTGCAGGGGCTGCGCATCGGCATCCGCACCGCCTTGACGACGGTGCAGGACCGGCGTGCGGTGGGCGGCGCCGTGCACTGATGCGGATCGCGTGGTGCGTGCGCCACAATCGGGCGCATGGAGATCCTGCTCGACGCCCGCCAGACCGCGGCGCGCCTGCCCTGGGCGCGGCTGGTCGATGAGATCGAAGCGCTGCTGACCGACTCCACGGTGCAGGTGCCGCCACGCACCGTGCTGCCGATGGCCGGCGGCGCGTTCCTGTTTGCCATGCCGGGCTGCGACGCGCGCGTCGCCATGACCAAGCTGATCAGCTTCGCGCCGGCCAACGTCGGCACCGAGACGCCGACGATCCAGGGCGACGTGACGGTGTTCGACGTCGCCACCGGCACGCGCCGGCTGATCCTGGATGGACCCACCGTCACCAGCCGCCGCACTGCCGCCGTGTCGGCGCTGGCGGCGCGCTGGCTGGCACCGAACCTGGCCGGGCCGATGCTGATCGTCGGTGCCGGTGTGCAGGGCCGGGCGCATGTCGAGGTGTTCGCGGCGGCACTGGGTGTCACGGACTTCCGCATCGCCTCGCGTCGGCGCGCCAGCGCCGAGGTCCTGGCCGAGCGCGCGCGTGCCCTCGGCCTGCGCGCCGAGGTGGTGGCGGATGCCGATGCCGCCCTGGCCGACTGCCCGCTGGTCGCCACCTGCACGCCCGCCAGTGCGGTGGTGCTGCGCGCGCGGCCACGCGACGACGCCTTCATCGCCGCGGTGGGCGCGTTCACGCCGACGATGGTCGAACTGGGCGCCGAACTCTGCCGCCATGTCGCCGCGCACGGACGCATCGTGCTCGACGCGCGCGACGCCGAGCACGAGGCCGGTGACCTGTTGCAGGCTGGCCTGCCGGTGGCCGACATGCCCAGCCTGGCCGACATCGCCGCCGCGCGCGACGCCGGTAGCCCGCGGCGCGGGCCGCTGCTGTTCAAGAGCTGTGGCTGGGCGGGCTGGGATCTGGCGGCGGCGCGGCTGGCGCTGCCATAAACCGGCCGCAGGCGGTCAGCGCGCGTAGTTGACGCGCTGCAGCGCGGCGCCGCCGCGCACGAATTCGGTCGTGTCCAGGTCGCCGTGGCTGGCGTAGAACTGCGACGGCGGCGCGGCGGGCGAATCGGCGAATTGGAAGTCCTGCCCTTTCTGCACCTGGCCGTGCGCCACGCCGGCGATCGCCGCCAGCATCAGCGCCACCGCCAGCAGGCAGGCGGTCATCAGCACCAGACGGGCCGGCGACAGCAGTTGGTCCTGGGGATTCGGTCGGCGCTGGGTGCCGGCAGCGCGCATGTCATCGAGGAAACGGGTAGCCATGCGCGCATGGTAGGAACGCACTGCGGCGAGCGGTCTCGGCGCCTGCCGCATGCGCCTGTAGGACAGGCTTGCAGCGGCAAATAAGTCACATGCCCGTGGCGGGCAGGATACCGCTCGAGCGCTTTCAGGCCTTGGGCAGGGTGACGCCGACCTGGCCCTGGTACTTGCCGCCGCGGTCCTTGTATGACACTTCGCAGACCTCGTCGCTCTCGAAGAACAGCACCTGGGCGCAGCCTTCGCCAGCGTAGATCTTGGCCGGCAGCGGCGTGGTGTTGGAAAACTCCAGCGTCACGTAGCCTTCCCACTCGGGCTCGAACGGCGTGACGTTGACGATGATGCCGCAGCGCGCATAGGTGCTCTTGCCCAGGCAGATGGTCAGCACGTTGCGCGGGATGCGGAAGTACTCCACCGTGCGCGCCAGCGCGAAGCTGTTGGGCGGGATGATGCAGACCTCGCCGTGGAAGTCGACGAAGCTCTTCTCGTCGAAGTTCTTCGGGTCCACCACGGTCGAGTGGATGTTGGTGAAGATCTTGAACTCGGGCGCGCAGCGGATGTCGTAGCCGTAGCTCGAGGTGCCGTAGCTGACGATTTTCTTGCCCTCGCGCTCGCGCACCTGGCCGGGCTCGAACGGCTCGATCATGCCGTGCTGCTCGGCCATGCGCCGGATCCATTTGTCGCTCTTGATGCTCATGAGGCTGCCCGATCTGCAATCCGGTGGATTGTAGAAGCGCCCGCCGCGCTCACCCCGGACTGCCGTCTGATACGAAAACGATAGCGCGGATCATCCAGGGGGCAGTGCTGTGCGCTTGTTCTCTATGTCGTGCGACATAGCGGATCGGGAGCGCGATCGCTATGCTGGCTGGCGCAGGTGATGGGATGGGTCCATCACGAACCATGAGGTGACCGTCAGCATGAGCGGCAATGTGCGCCAGAGGATGGTGGAGGGAGCGACCGAGATACTGGGGCGCCGCGGTCTGCACGCCACGGCGTTTTCCGAGATCCTGGCCGTCACCGGAACGTCGCGCGGATCGATCTATCACCATTTCCCCGGCGGCAAGGCGGAACTGATGGAGGCGGTACTGGACCATTTCAGTGCCCGGCTCGACGACGAGTTGCGTGCGCTGCATGGCAAGCCGGCCGACGCCGTGGTGGACGGCGCGCTGCAGATGTGGCGCAGCAAGCTGCTGCGCAACGACTGCGACTCGGGCTGCCCGGTGGCGGCGGTGACGGTGGCGGCCAATTCGACGCGGCTGCTGGTCGATTGCCGGCGGGCGTTCGATCAGTGGATCGACACGCTGGCTGCCGCGCTGCGCGCCGCCCGCGTGCCGGACGCGCAGGCCGACGGCTTTGCCGCCTTGCTGGTGGCCGCCGTGCAGGGCGCCATCCTGCTGGCGCGTGCGCACGGTGACGTCGAGCCGTTCGACCGCATCGCCACGGAGCTGCGGGCGCAGGCGGCCTTGCTGACTGTCTGAGAGTGCTGGCGCCGCGCTCAGTGCGGCAGCCGCGTGGCCACGCCTTCGACCAGCCAGTTCATGCCCAGGATCTGCTCGTCGGCAAGCCTTGCGCCGCTTGCCAGCCGCTGTGTGCCGGCGTTGTCGATGATCGGGCCGGTGAAAGGGTGCAGGCGGTCGGCGGCGATGTCTCGCTGGCGCGCGCGCACCTCGTCCTGCACTGCCGGCGGCACCTTGGGGCCGAAGGCCTCGACGCCGACCATGCCTTGCGCCACGCCGCCCCACAGGTCGCCGCTCTCCCAGGAACCATCCTGCACCGCCTTCACGCGCCGGGTGTAGTAGTCGCCCCACTGGTGCGTGATGGCGGCCAGTTGTGCCGTGGGCGCGACCTGGCGCATGTCGGAGTGGTACGCCACCGCCAGCTTGCCGCGCTCCTCGGCAGCGGCCATGACGGCGGTGGAGCCAGTGTGGAAGGCCAGCACGTCGGCGCCCTGGTTGATCAGCGTCATCGCGGCCTCGCGTTCGTGCGGCGGGTTGAACCATTCGTTGAGCCAGATCACCTTGACCTCGGCCTTCGGATTCACGCTGCGCATGCCGAGCGTGAAGGCGTTGATGCCTTGCAGCACCTCGGGGATCGGGAAGCCCGCCACGTAGCCGGCGATGTTTGATCGGGTCATGTGGCCGGCGGCGATGCCGGCCAGGTAGCGCCCCTCGTAGTAGCGCGCATTGGCGGTGGCGACGTTGGGCGTCCGCTTGAGGCCGGTGATCGACTCGAACCGGACCTCGGGGAAGTCGCGCGCCACCTGCAGTGTCGGCTCCATGTAGCCGAAGCTGGGCGTGAAGATGATCCGGTTGCCCTGGCGCGCCAGGTCGCGGATCACGCGCTCGGCGTCGGCGCCTTCGGCCACGTTCTCGACGTAGCTGGTCTGCACCTGCGGCGCCAGCGCCTGCTCGACCGCGCGCCGGCCCTGGTCGTGCTGCTGCGTCCAGCCGGCGTCGGTGAGCGGGGTGACATAGACCCAGGCGGCCTTGACGGGCGCGGACGATTGCGAAAAAACGGGAGTCAAACAACAGGCTGCCACGAGCGTGGCGGCGAGGTTTTTGTACATGGTTGTCCTCGACATGGCCCCGGTTCTTCGACGGCGCAGGCCGACCGGGGCGGCGGCTTGCGCGGCCGATTTTAAACTGGCGCTCTCGTCGTCATCGTGATCCACCCACCGCGCAGGAGAAACCCATGCCCATGTTCGTCGACACCTCGCCGCCCGGCCAGTGCATCTTCTGTCGCCTGGTGGCGGGTGAGATTCCTTCCGCCCGCGTGTTCGAGGACGCGCTGACGCTGGCCTTCATGGACCTCGGCCAGGTCAATCCCGGCCACGTGCTGGTCGCCAGCAAGCGCCACGCCGCGACCCTGTTCGAACTGACACCGGAAGAGGCCGGGGCCATGATGCGCACCGCGCAGCGCATCGCGCAGGCGATCCGCCAGGCCTTCGATCCCGACGGCGTGATGCTGCTGCAGGCCAACGGCGCCGTGGCCGGGCAGACCGTCGGCCACGTGCACATGCACGTGGTGCCGCGCCATGCGGGCGACGGCATCGATTTCAGCTGGCCGCGCAAGGAGCCGGGGCCGCAGGTGCTGGAGCAATACGCCGAGCGGCTGCGTGCGGCGCTGTAGCGTGCCACCGCAACACGGCTAGGCGCGATAACGCTCGAAGCATTCCTTCAACTGCTTGTGCCAGCGCTGCCTGGAGGCGTCATCGGCAAAGCTGGCGTCGAAGCTGTTGGCGGCCAGCTGCCAGGCGTGTCCGGCGTCCATGCCGGTGGCGGCGAACACGGCGCGGAAGTTGTCGCCCACGTAGCCGCTGAAGTAGGCCGGATCGTCCGAGTTGACGGTGGCGCACAGGCCGGCGTCGAGCAGCCGTTTCAGCTTATGGTTCGCCAGGTCGGGGAATACCTTCAGCTTCTGGTTCGACAGCGGACAGACGGTGAGTGGCACGCGATCGGCCGCCAGCCGCCGCATCAGCGCCGCGTCGTGCACCGCCTGCACGCCGTGGTCGATGCGCTCGGCTTGCAGCAGGTCCAGCGCCTGCCAGATGTATTCCGGCGGGCCTTCCTCGCCGGCGTGCGCGACGATGCGAAAGCCCAATTCGCGGCAGCGCGCGAACACGCGGGCGAACTTCTCCGGCGGATGGCCAAGCTCGCTCGAATCAAGACCGACGCCGATGAAGTGCTGGCGCAGCGGCAGCGCCGCTTCCAGTGTCTCGAACGCATCCTGCTCGCTCAGGTGGCGCAGAAAGCACAGGATCAGCGCCGCGCTCAGGCCGTGCCTGGCCTGCGCGTCGGTGCAGGCGCGCGACAGGCCATTGATGACCGTGTCGATTGCCACGCCACGTGCGGTGTGCGTCTGCGGGTCGAAGAAAATCTCGGCGCGCACCACCTGATCGGCGGCGGCGCGCTCGAAGTAGGCCATGGCCATGTCGTAGAAGTCCTGCTCGTGCAGCAGCACGCCGGCACCTTGGTAGTAGATGTCGAGAAAGCTCTGCAGGTCGCTGAAGGCGTAGGCGCGGCGCAGTTCGTCGACGCTGGCATACGGCAGCATCATGCCATTGCGCGCCGCCAGCGCGAAGATCATCGCGGGCTCCAGCGAGCCCTCGATGTGCATGTGCAGCTCGGCCTTCGGCATGGCGACCAGCAACTCGGGCAGGCGCTCGGGGGCGATGGGTGGGACGGTGTGGTTCATGCGGTGACTCCGGACGTGGCGCGGCTGGCGCCGCTGGCTTGTCGAGCAGTGCAGTGTAGGCAGGCCGCCACGGCCGGCCTGCGGCGCCGCAAACGACGACGCGGCGATGGTCGCCCATCGCCGCGTCCGCGGGCCGCGCCGTGCGCGGGCCTCAGAAGCTCGCAGCGCCTCAGTTCTTCTCGCCGCCCGGCACCTTGCCCTCGACGCCCTTGACGAAGAAGTTGATGCCGCCCAGGAACTTGTCGTCCGCGACCTGGTCGGCAGCCAGCACTTGCTTGCCGCTGTTGTCGCTGATCGGGCCCTTCCAGATGTGGTAGGTGCCCGCCTTCAGGCCGGCGCGGACTTCATCGAGCCGGGCCTTGGCTTCGGCCGGCACGTCATCGGCCAGCGACACCAGGTCGATCGCGCCTTCCTTCACGCCCCACCAGGCCTGGCCGGTGCTCCACTTGCCGTCCAGCGCCTCGCCCACGGACTTGATGTAGTAGGGCGCCCAGTTGATGATGGCCGAGCCCAGGTGCGCCTTGGGGCCGTAGGCGGTCATGTCGCTGTCCCAGCCGAAGCCGCGCTTGCCCATCTTCTCGGCGGTCTGCAGCACCGCCGACGAGTCCGTGTTCTGGAACAGGATGTCGGCGCCGCCGTTGATCAGCGCGGTGGCGGCCTCGGTTTCCTTGGGCGGGTTGAACCACTCGTTCACCCACACCACATTGGTGCTGATCTTGGGGTTGGTGCTCTGCGCGCCGAGCGTGAAGCTGTTGATGTTGCGCACCACCTCGGGGATCGGGATCGAGGCCACCACGCCCAGGGTGTTGCTCTGGGTCATGGCGCCGGCGATCACGCCGGCCATGTAGGCGCCCTCGTAGGTGCGGCTGTCGTAGGTGCGCATGTTCGCTGCCGTCTTGTAGCCGGTGGCGTGCTCGAACCTGATGTCCGGGAAGTCGGCCGCAACTTTGAGCATCGGCTCCATATAGCCGAAGGTGGTGCCGAAGATCAGCTGGTTGCCCTGGCTGGCCATGTCGCGGATCACGCGCTCGGCGTCGGCGCTCTCGGGCACGCTTTCGACGAAGCTGGTCCGCACGCGCTCGCCGAATTCCCGCTCGATCGCCTTGCGCGCGTTGTCGTGCGCGAAGGTCCAGCCGCCGTCACCGACCGGACCGACGTAGGCGAACGCGATCTTCAGCGGCTCGGCCTTGGGCGCGGGCGCCTCGGCCGCCGGTGCGGGCGCTGGAGCCGGCGCGGGCTCGTCCTTCTTGCCGCAGGCCACCAGCGCAGCCGCGGCGGCGGCAGTGGCGGCGAGGCGCAGCAGGGCACGTTTGTTCAGATCGGTCATGGGGGCTTTCCTTGTCGTGCGTGGGCGGGATTGAGATAACGATTCTAGGGCGTTGCAACGAGTTGTATACAGGCAGGGTGTCGCGGTCAGCTTCCCGGATGGAACGGCTTGCCCAGCGAGGCCGGCATGTTGACGCGGATCCAGGTCGGGTTGCGCGAGATCAGCGCCAGCACCACCACCGTGGCCAGGTACGGCAGCATGGTCAGGAACTGGCTCGGCACCTGCACGCCCTGGCCCTGCAGATGGAACTGCAGCATGGTCACGCCGCCGAACAGGTAGGCGCCCAGCAGCACGCGCGCCGGCCGCCAGGTGGCAAAGGTGGTCAGCGCCAGCGCGATCCAGCCCTTGCCCGCCACCATGCCCTCCACCCACAGCGGTGTGTAGATGATCGACAGGTAGGCCCCCGCCAGCCCGCACAGCGCGCCGCCGGCCAGCACCGCCAGCAGCCGGATGCGGCGCACGTGGTAGCCCAGCGCGTGGGCCGACTGCGGCGATTCGCCCACCGAGCGCAGCACCAGCCCGCTGCGCGTGCGGTACAGGAACCAGATCATGCCGGCCGCCAGCAGCATGGCGCCGTAGACCAGCGGATGGTGCTGCAGCAGCGCCGGGCCCAGCAGCGGGACGTCGCCGAGGCCGAACCAGTCGAACTGCGGCCGCTCGGGCAGCTTGGCCTGCACGTAGTCGATGCCGACGAAGGCCGAGAAGCCGACACCGAAGATGGACAGCGCCAGCCCGGTGGCGTACTGGTTGGTGCCGAGCCAGATCACCAGCCAGCCGAAGATGGCCGCGAGCAGCGCGCCGGCCGCCATGCCGGCGGCAAAGCCGAGCCAGTCGTTGCCGCTGTGCACCACGCTGGCGAAGCCGGCGATGGCAGCGCACAGCAGGATGCCCTCGGCGCCCAGGTTGACGATGCCCGCCTTCTCGTTGATCAGCAGGCCCAGCGCCGCCAGCGCCAGCACGGTGCCGGCGTTCAGGGTCGAGGCGATCAGCAGAGCGTAGGCGTCCATGGGCATGAATGACGGAATGACCGCGTCGCTGCGCGACGGCGATGGCGCAATGACGGACCGTGGTGATGGGCCATTTCGTCATTGAAGCCGCCCTGGCGGCGGAGTCATTTCGTCATCGCTTCCTCCATCCGATGCGGTAATTCACCAGCGTGTCGCAGGCCAGCAGCGTGAACAGCAGCAGGCCCTGGAACACGCCCGAGAGCGACTTGGGCAGGCCCAGGCGCGACTGCGCCAGCTCGCCGCCGATGTAGAACATCGACAGCAGGATCGCCGCCAGCACCATGCCGAAGGGGTGCAGGCGGCCGACGAAGGCGACGATGATGGCGGCAAAGCCGTAGCCGGCCGGCACGTAGGGCGTCAGTTGCCCGATCGGCCCGGCGACCTCCAGCGCGCCGGCCAGGCCCGCCGTGCCGCCCGAGACCAGCAGCGCGATCCACAGCGCGCGGCGCGATGAGAAGCCGGCGTAGCGCGCCGCCGCCGGCGCCAGCCCGCCGACCTGCAGCGCGAAGCCGCTCTTGGTGCGGAACAGGTACAGCCACAGCAGCGCCGCGCTGGCCAGCGCCAGCAGCGCGCCGATGTTGACGCGCGAGCCGCGCATCAGCTTGGGCACCAGGGTCACGGCGTCGAAGGTGCGCGTCTGCGGAAAGTTGTAGCCGGCCGGGTCCTTCCACGGCCCGTAGACCAGGTAGCCGAGCAGCTGGATCGCGACGTAGACCAGCATCAGGCTGACCAGGATCTCGCCAGCGTTGAAGCGGTCGCGCAGGAAAGCCGTGATGCCGGCCCACAGCATGCCGCCCAGGGTGCCGGCAACCAGCACCGCGACCACGATCCAGCGCCCGGTGTCCTTGTCGGCCAGCAGCGCCACGCCGCCGGCGGCGATGGCGCCGATGACGAATTGCCCTTCGGCGCCGATGTTCCAGATGTTGGAGCGAAAGCACACCGCCAGGCCGAGCGCGATCAGCAGCAGCGGCGTCGCCTTGACGCCGACCTCGCCGAGCGCGTAGGCGGACTTGATCGGCTCCCAGAAGAACACCTGCAGCCCGCGCACCGGGTCCTTGCCCAGCAGCAGGAACATGGTCACGCCGATCACCACCGTGATCGCCAGCGCCAGCAGCGGCGAGGCCCAGGTCCAGGCGCGCGAGGGTGCGGGGCGCGGCTCAAGGCGCAGCATGCGCGCCTTCCATCTGCCGCAGGTGCTGCTGCACGTCGGCATGCCACAGCCCGCTCATCCATTCGCCGATGCGCTCCACCGTGGCCTCGCGCCGCGGCACCGAGGGCGACAGCCGGCCCTTGGCGATCACGTGCAGGCGGTCGCAGATCTCGAACAGTTCGTCCAATTCCTCGCTGACCACCAGCACCGCGCAGCCGGCGTCGCGCAGCGCCAGGATCTCGGCGCGGATCTGCGCCGCCGCGCCGACGTCGACGCCCCAGGTCGGCTGCGAGACGATCAGCAGCGTCGGCCGCGCGTCGATCTCGCGCCCCATGATGTACTTCTGCAGGTTGCCGCCCGACAGCGAGCGCGCCGGCGCGTCGGGCCCGGCCGCCTTGACGCGAAAGCGCGCGATGATGGCTTCGGCCTGGCGCTGCAGGCGCGCGGTATTCAGCCAGCCGAGCGTGCCCACCGCCTCGCGCCGCGTCAGCAGCAGGTTGTGCGCCAGGCCCATCTCGGGCACGGCGCCGCGGCCCAGGCGTTCCTCGGGCACGAAGTGCAGGCCGAGCGCACGCCGGCGCTGCGGCGACAGCCGGCCGACCGGCTGCCCGGCGATGGCAATGGCGCCGTGCTCGGCGCGCCGATCCTCGCCAGAGAGCGCCAGCAGCAGCTCGCGCTGGCCGTTGCCCGAGACGCCGGCAATGCCCACCACTTCGCCCGCGCGCACTTCCAGCCGCACGTCGATGAGATCGACCCCGAACGGCGATTCGCGCCCCAGGCTGAGCTGGCTCACGGTCAGCACCACCGCGCCCGGCGCGCGTTCCTGGTGCGCCAGCTCGGGCGGCTCGGCGCCGATCATCATGCGGCTCAAGGACGCGTTGCTTTCCTGGCGCGGATCGCACACGCCGGTGATCTTGCCACCGCGCATCACGGTGCAGGCATGGCACAGCGCGCGGATCTCGTGCAGCTTGTGGCTGATGTAGAGGATGCTGCAGCCTTCGCCCGCCAGTTGCCGCAGCGTGACGAACAGCTTGTCGACCGCCTGCGGCGTCAGCACCGAGGTCGGCTCGTCCAGGATCAGCAGCTTCGGCTTGGTCAGCAGCGCGCGGATGATTTCCACGCGCTGCATCTCGCCCACGCTCAGGCTGTGCACCGGCCGCTCGGGGTCGATCTCCAGGCCGTAGGCGGCGGCGGTGTCGCGGATGCGCTGCGTGACCTCGGCCAGCGTGAGCGACTTGTCCAGGCCCAGCCACACGTTCTCGGCCACGCTGATGGTCTCGAACAGGCTGAAGTGCTGGAACACCATGGCGATGCCGAGCTGGCGCGCCTCCTGCGGGCTGCGGATGTGCACGGCCTGGCCGTCGAAGCGCATCTCGCCGGCGTCGGGCTTGACGGCGCCGTAGATGATCTTCATCAGCGTGCTCTTGCCGGCGCCGTTCTCGCCCAGCACGGCGTGGATCTCGCCCGGCTGCACCGCGAGCGACACGCCCTCGTTGGCCACCACGCCGGGGTAGCGCTTGGTGATGCCGGTGAGCTGCAGGCGTTCGGGCATGGGCGAGTCAGGCGATGGTCCGGCGCTGGCGGATCGCGCCCGGCGCGCCGGTCACGCAATGTAACACCGGCGGCGGCGCTGTCCTTCAGCGCGACGCGGCAGCGGTGCGCAGCACCTGCAGCGCCTCGTCCGACAGCACGCCGCCGGTGACCGGCACCGGCGGTTCGGCCGCGCCAAGCAGATCGGCGCAGCGCGCCGGCAGCAGCCGGCCACCCATCAATTCGGCCATGTCGGGCTGCGAGGCGGCGTAGATCACGCGCCCGATTCCGGCCCAGTACATGGCGCCGCTGCACATGGCGCAGGGCTCGCCGCTGGCGTACACGGTGGCGCGCTGCAGCGCCGCGGCCCCCAGTTGCTCGGCGGCGCGGCGCACCAGCATCATCTCGGCGTGCGCGCTGCAGTCGCCGCTGCTGCGCTCGCGGTTGCGCTCGGTCAGCAATACCTCGCCGGCGGGCGAAACCAGGGTCGCGCCGTAGGGGTTGTCGCCGGCGGCCAGTGCCTGGCGCGAGGCGTTGATGGCCAGCCGCATCGGGGCCGGGTCGGGACTGGTGGTGGACATGGCGGGTTCCTCGTCGTCGATGCCGGTGAGCGTAGCCCAGGTGCGTGGACACCGATAAACATTGGTCCGGGGCGCTGCGGTCGGCGCCGATTGGCGCGATACTGGGCGGCATGACGACGCCGGTCTTCGCCCCCATCCACCGCGCAGCCCATCGGCTGTCGCACCAGCCGATGCCGCTGCCGGGCGAGGTACCGCCGGTGCAGGATCCCGATCCGTATCCGGCGCCGCCGATGGACGAGCCATCGACGCCACCGCCGCAGCACGAGCCGACCGAGATGCCGCCGGTGCGCGATCCGCAGCCCTTGCCCTGACGCGCGGTGCCCGGCGCGCGGCTGCCCGCGCCGCGCTGATGCGCTGCTCGGGTCAATCCTGCGCCGTGTGCGCGTCCAGCAGCCGGCACAGCGCCCGCATGTCATCCGCCACCAGATGCGGCGTGGCACCGAGTTCCGCAGGCCAGCCGGCCTGCGCGCGATTGACCCAGGCCATCTGCATGCCGACGGCGAGCGCGCCGGCACCGTCCAGGTGGGCGTCGTCGCCGACGTGCAGCACCTCGTGCGGCGGCACGCCGGCGGCCTGCGCGCCGGCCTCGAACATGCGTGCGTGCGGCTTGCCGACGCCGGCGCGCACCGGGTTGATGGCGTCGTGGAAGAAGCGCCCGATGCCGACGCGGTGCACGTCGGCGTTGCCGTTGGTCAGCGCCACCAGCCGATAGCGTGCGCTCAGCCAGTGCAGCGCCGGCAGCGCGTCCTCGTACAGCGCGACGCGCTGGCGCTCGGCGTAGAACACCTCGAACGCCGGCTCGGCCAGGCGCGGGTCGTCGCCGGCCATGCGCAGCAGCGCGCGGATGGCCTCGCGCCGCACCTGTCCCAGGTCATGCGCCCGCTCGGGATGAGCGGCCAGCGCGGCCTGGCGCGCTGCCTTGGCGGCCTGCGCATCGCGCGCCAGCTCGCCTGCGCGCGGCGCGTGCTCATCGAGCCAGCCGCGCAGCTTGTCTTCGGCGCGCTCGATGGTCGGCCACACCGGCCACAAGGTGTCGTCGAGGTCGAGCGTGATGGCGCGCACGCGCGTCATGTCGAGACGGGGTCGGTTCATGCCGATACCGTAGCGCAAATCAGACAGTCAAATGGCCGCGGAGCAGGCCGTCCCAGAACGCCGTGGTCGGGGTTCCCCCGACCACCAGCGTTGTCCCCCGTCGGGGGAAGGCGGCCGCAGGCCGACTCAGGAGGAATCTGTTCGAGAATAGCGCATGCGTTTTCGACCCGAACCCGCCTTCCGGCACGGGCAGCCGGCGCGCGTGGGCGTGCTGCTGTGCAACCTGGGCACGCCGGATGAACCCACCCCGTCCGCCACGCGCCGCTACCTGGCGCAATTCCTCAGCGACCCGCGCGTGGTGGAGATTCCGCCCGCCGCCTGGCGGCCGATCCTGCACGGCGTGATCCTGCGCACGCGGCCGGCCAAGTCGGCGGCCAAGTACCGGGCCATCTGGACCGAGGAGGGCTCGCCGCTGCTGGTGTGGAGCCGCAGACAGGCGGCGCTGCTGCGCGGCTGCCTGGACGAGCGCGGCATCGACGCCAGCGTGCGGCTGGGCATGCGCTACGGCCAGCCCTCGATCGCCGCGCAGCTCGACGAGCTGAAGGCCGAAGGCTGCACCCGCATCCTGGTGCTGCCGCTGTACCCGCAGTACTCGGGCACCACCACCGCCAGCGTGATCGACGCCGTTGGCGACTGGGCACGCGGGCAGCGCCACGTGCCGGAGCTGCGTTTCGTCAACCGCTTCCACGACGATCCGGGCTACATCCGCGCCCTGGCCCGGGTCGTCAACCAGCACTGGCAGCGCCATGGCCGCGGCGGCGTGCTGCTGATGAGCTTTCACGGCGTGCCCGAGCGCACGCGCACGCTGGGCGACCCCTACCACTGCGAATGCCTGAAGACCGCGCGCCTGCTGGCCGAGCGGCTGGCGCTGAAGGAGGGCGAGTGGCGGCTGAGCTTCCAGTCGCGCTTCGGCCGCGCCAAGTGGCTGGAGCCGGCGACGCAGACCGTGCTGGAGCAGCTCGGCCGCACCGGCACGCCGCGCGTGGACGTGATCTGCCCCGGCTTCGTCGCCGACTGCCTGGAGACGCTGGAGGAGATCGCCATCGAGGGCCAGGCCGCCTTCAAGGCCGCGGGTGGCCAGGAGTTCCACTACCTGCCGTGCCTGAACGACAACCCGGTCTGGATCGCGGCGCTGACCGAGCTGGTGCAGGAACATCTGCAGGGCTGGCGCACCTCGGCCGACGCGGACGATCTGGCGCAGTCGCGCGCGCGTGCGCTGGCGCGTGGTGCGGCCCAATGATGGCGCGGCGCGTGGCGATGACAAATCGGCAGACATGGGTGGGGCGGGCATTCATGCCCGCGAGCGCGAGTCATGGCTGTGCCGCGGGCACAGGCGCCCGCCCTGCGTGTCTGCGATCGATGGGCAGCGTCAGCCCGTGCGGTCGGTCGGTGAGTGCCCGGCGCGGCGAAACCCGACGCGCATGGTGCCTGTCACCAAAACCAGTACCGCCACCACGGGTAATCGGCCGATCGGTAACAATTGCAAGTCGCATTTGACTGCCACCGAAGAACAAGGAGACCCGCGATGGCACCTGCATGCCTTGCAAGGAGACCGCATGCTTGAGAGGCTGGCGCGTTACACCAAGCGCGGCTTCGAGGCATTGATCGTCATCTGCCTGGCGGTGATGGGCATCCTGGTGTTCGGCAACGTGGTGCTGCGCTACGCCTTCAACTCGGGCATCGCGGTGTCGGAGGAGTTGTCGCGGCTGCTGTTCGTGTGGCTGATCTTCATGGGCGCGGTGCTGGCCTCGGCCGAGCGCATCCACATCGGCTTCGACACCCTGCAGCGCAAGCTCGGCCCGCGCTGGCGCCGCGCGCTGGTGGCGTTCTCGGGGGTGCTGATCCTGGTCGGCTGCGGCATCTTCATCGTCGGTGGCTGGAAGCAGACCGTGATCAACCTGGGCAACAGCTACCCGGTGCTGGGCATCTCCTACGCCTGGCTGTACGGCGTCGGGCTGGTGTTCGGCATCGCGCTGATCTTTCCGGTCAGCCACAACATCTGGCGTGCGCTGCGCGGCGATGAAGAGGATCTCACCATGGATCTGGCCGACCGGATCGAGCACCTGGCCGAGCGCATGGAAGACGATGCGCCCCGCGGACCGGGGCGCGGTGCATGACGGCGGCGGTCTTCATGGTCTCGCTGCTGGGCCTGATCGGGCTCGGCGTGCCGATCGCCTTCGCGCTGATGTTCGCCGGCATCGCGCTGATGCTGGTGACCGGGCAGTTCGACGCCCAGATCGTGGTGCAGAACGCGATCGCCGGCGCCGACAACTTCGTGCTGATGGCGGTGCCCTTCTTCATCCTGGCGGGCGAATTCATGAACGCCGGCGGGCTGTCGCGCCGCATCGTCGCCATGGCCAGCGCCTTCGTCGGCCACCTGCGCGGCGGCCTGGGCTACGTCGCCATCTTCGCCGGCATCCTGCTGGCCAGCCTGTCGGGCTCGGCGGTGGCCGACACCGCGGCGCTGGCGGCGATCCTGGTGCCGATGATGCGCCAGGCCGGCTACGACCCGGCGCGCGCCTGCGGCCTGATGGCGGCCGGCGGCATCATCGCGCCGGTGATCCCGCCCTCGATCGGCTTCCTGATCTTCGGCGTGGTTGCCAACGTCTCGATCACGCGCCTGTTCCTGGCCGGCATCGTGCCGGGCCTGATGATGGGCCTGGTGCTGGTGGTCGCCTGGTGGGTGGTGGCGCGGCGCCAGAACGTGGCGGTCTCGGCGCGCGTCGGCTGGGCTTGGCGCCTGCGCCTGCTGGGGCAGGGCGGCTGGGCCTTGATGCTGCCGGTGATCATCATCGGCGGCCTGCGCTTCGGCATCTTCACGCCGACCGAGTCGGCGGTGGTGGCGGCGGCCTACGCGCTGTTCGTCGGCCTGGTGGTGTACCGCGAGCTGAACTGGCGCAGCATCTACGAATGCCTGCTGTCGACCGCGCGCACCACCGCCGTGGTGCTGTTGCTGGCGGCGCTGGCGATGGTGGTCTCCTACATGATCACCATCACCGACATCTCGGGCCAGATCGGCACCTGGCTGCAGACCCTGTCCGAGCACCCGGTGGTGCTGATGGCGGCGATGATGGTGGTGGTGTTCTTTGCCGGCATGGTGCTGGACTTCATTCCGATCGTGCTGATCTTCACGCCGGTGTTCATGCCGATCGTGAAGGCGGCGGATATCGACCCGGTGTATTTTGGTGTGATCTTCATCATGAACTGCTCGATCGGCATGATCACGCCGCCGGTCGGCGTGGTGCTGAACGTGATCGGCTCGATCGGCAAGGTCACCATCGCCGAGGCTACGCGCGGCATCATGCCCTTTCTGCTGGCGCTGCTGGCGCTGCTGGTGCTGCTGATCCTGTTCCCGGTGCTGGTGATCGCGCCGGCCGAATGGTGGCGCTGAACACGCCCGCCTTTGATTACCCACAACCCAAGGAGACTGACCATGAAATTGCGCACCACTTTCGCCCTCGGCCTGCTGGCCGCCGCGCTGGCGGCGCCGGCCTGGGCCGCCAGCGTGACCGGCAAGTTCGCCGTCACGCTGCCGGAGAAATCGCACCAGGGCCAGGGCGTGGCCAAGTTCGTCGAACTGGTCAAGGAAAAGAGCCAGGGCGAGATCGACATCAAGCCCTACTACGCCGGCGCGCTGGGCGACGACGTCAAGGTGACCTCGGCGCTGCAGGGCGGCACGGTGGAATTCACGGTGCCGCAGACCACCACGCTGACCGGCATGGTCAAGGCCTACGAGATCCTGGACTTTCCGTTCCTGTTCAAGAATGCGGAGGAAGCCGAGAAGGTGCTGGACGGTCCGATCGGCCAGAAGCTGATGGACACGCTGCCGGCGCATGGCCTGGTCGGGCTGGCGTACTGGGAAAACGGCTTCTTCAACGCCACCAACAGCAAGCATCCGATCGCCAAGGTCGAGGACTTCAACGGGCTGAAATTCCGCTCGATCCAGGCCAAGATCACGCAGGAGACGATCAAGGCGCTGGGCGCCAACCCGGTGCCGCTGGCGGTGCCCGAGCTCTACACCGCGCTGGAGACGCGCACCATCGACGGCCAGGGCACGCCCAACGCGGTGATCGCCGCGCTCAAGCTGTACGAGGTGCAGAAGTTCCTGTCGATCACGCGGCACAGCTACGGCGCCTTCATCCCGCTGGTGTCAAAGCAGTTCTGGGACAAGCTGACGCCGGCGCAGCAGCAGATCCTCAAGGACGCCGCGGTCGAGGCGCGCACCCACCAGCGCCAGGTGGCGCGCACGCAGTCCGATTCTGCCCAGAAGATGATGGCCGAGCGCGGCATCCAGGTGAACGAAGTCAGCGACGCCGAGCGCGCCCGCATGCGCGAGGCGGTGCAGCCGGTGTGGAAGATGTTCGCCGCCAGCGTCGGCCAGGATTTGGTCGATCAGGTCGAGGCGGCGCTGAAGAAGTGATGACGCGGGCACCGGTCACTTCATGAGTGATCGCGCCATGCATCGAGAAGGCCGCCAGGATGGCGGCCTTTTTCGTGCTCATGAGAGCGGTGCGCGCCATGCCGCCCGTGGGCGGCTGGCGGCTCATTCCTTCCAGGAATCGATGTAGCCCGGCACCTTGACGCCGTCGGGCAGCGCATCGAGCTCCAGCGGCATGCGCGAGTCGATCATCACCGCCACTTCGTCGGTGTACTTGCGCTCGCCCTGGTTGTTGGCCGCGGCGGCGGCGAAGGCCTTCGGATGCGGGCCGTGGTGAAAGCCCGAGGGGTGCAGCGTGAACATGCCGGGCTCGATGTTGTCGCGGCTGAAGAACTGGCCCTGGTGGTAGAAGATCGACTCGTCGAATTCGTCGTTGTTGTGATAGAAGGGCACCTTCAGCGCGCCCGGGTCGCTCTCGATCGGCCGCGGCGCGAAGGTGCAGACGATGATGGTGTTCGACAGGAAGGTCGCGTGCACCGTCGGCGGCAGGTGGTAGCGGTCGGACAGCAGTTCGCGGATGTCGCGCCAGTTCAGCTTCACCGGCAGGCAGTCGCCGTGCCAGCCGGCCGCGTCGAGGAAGTTGTAGGGGCTTGGCGCGCACGCGCGTCTCGTGCTCGCCCTGCTGGGCCTTGAACTGCTCGTCGATCCTGGGCGTGTCCAGCACCGCCAGGTCGAACTGCGCGTGGCGGCCGACGATGCCGCGCTCGGGCAGCACGAACAGGTCCTCGGTGGCCTCGATGGTCAGCACCTCGTTGCGCACCTGGGTCTGCAGCCGCCACACGGTGCCGCGCGGGATGTTGATGTAGTCGCCCTCGCGGTAGCTCATGTGGCCGTAGTCGCAGAAGAACTCGCCCTCGCCCTTGTGGAAGAACAGGATCATGTCGCCGTCGCCGCTGCGCGCCAGGTCGGGCATGGAGCGGTCGAACTTCCAGCAGTGAACCTGCGTGTTGCCGTTGTGCATGAAGCGCTGCGCCTTCCAGGGGCAGGGCTCGCTGTCGTCGAGCTTGTTGAGGTTCAGCAGGGTGAGCTCGAACGGGCCTTCCCACTGGGTCCAGCCGGTCGGCTTGTGCGTGTGCAGGATGTGGCTGGCGGGACCGAAGAAGCCGTTGCGCCCGTGCTCGCGCTCGTACAGCCCGTCGGGGATGTCGCAATGCGCCTGCCGGGTGTGGATGCCCTCGGCCTTGGGAAAGCTGATGTACTGTTTCATTGGCTCCGTCTCCTCGTGGTTGATGGAGCCATCCATATAAAGAACTGCTTAATCAGCTCTCCGGGTAGGGTTACAAGACCCTGCTGCCGACCGGGCGGGTCGGCGTGCCGACGCACTCAGGCCGGCAGCAGCGCGTGCTCGATGAAGTCGGACACCAGTGCCAGCTGCTCCGGCACGTTCAGTGCCGGCGCGTGGCCGCAGCCCGGCACCTCGACCCACTGCAGCAGGCCGCGCGCGCCGGGGCCGCGCGCCTGCATCTGCTCGGCGGTGTCCTTCAGCACCAGGTCGGACTCGACGCCGCGCAGCAGCAGCACCGGGATCTTCAGCGCATCGTAGTGGTGCCACAGCAGGTAGTCGTCGGGGTAGTGCACGAACTGCTGGACGATGGCCGGGTCGTAGTGCGGCGTCACGCGGCCGTCGGGCAGGCGGCGCGTGCTGGTCTCGGTCAGGCGGCGCCACTGCGCGTCGGTGAGCAAGCCGTAGGGCTGATAGGCGGTGCGCAGAAAGCCTTCCAGCTCGGTCACGCGCGCGAACGCCGGCGGCTGCCCCGCGTAGGCCTTGATGCGCTCGATGGCCGGCTGCGCCAGCTGCGGCGCGTTGTCGTTCAGCACCAGGCTCTGGATGCACGGGGCCAGCGCCGGCTCGAAATAGCCGGAAGCGCAGGCCATGCCGATCGCGCCGCCCATCGAGGTGCCGACCCAGTGGCATTGCTGGATGCCGAGCTGCAGCACGAACTCGCGTGCCAGCCGGGCATAGAAAGCCAGGCAGTACTCGTCCTTCGGGTTGCCAGCCCACTGGCTCAGGCCGCGCCCGACGGTGTCAGGGCAGACCACGCGCCAGCCGCGCGCCGACAGGTGCGCGCCCAGCTCGTCCATGTCGCGCCCGGTGCGCGCCAGGCCATGCCAGGCGACCACGGTGCCGCGTGGCGTGGTCGTGGGCTGCCAGTCGGTGTAGTGGATCTCGCGCCCGGCGCATTCGAGGTAGTGGGATGCTGGTGTCATTTCAATGGCTCAAGTGAGCGCGGAGCGGATCAGTCGGGGATGCCGTGGCCGGGCCTGCGCCGGCCACTGGCATCGCGTCCCCCTTGGGGGAAGGCGCCGAAGGCGACACAGGGGGGATGTCATTTCCATGCGCGCAGCCGGCCCACCACGCCGGTGGGGAAGTGGTAGACCGAGAGCACGAACAGCACGCCCAGCCACAGCAGCCAGCGGTCGGGCGAGAGCAGCGCCGACAGCACAGGAACGCCGGCCGTGGCCTCGCTGCCCAGGCGCAGCAGGTCCTGCAGGTAGCTTTGCGCGATCAGGAACAGCACCGAGCCGATCACCGCGCCGTAGATGGTGCCCATGCCGCCGATGACGACGATCAGCAGCACGTCGATCATGATCTCGAAGCTGAGCGAGGTATCCGGCCCGTTGTAGCGCAGCCAGATCGCCAGCATGCAGCCGGCCAGCGTGGCGAACAGCGCCGACAGCACGCTGGACAGCGTGCGGTAGACGACCACGCGGTAGCCGATCGCCTCGGCGCGGAACTCGTTCTCGCGGATCGCCTGCAGCACGCGGCCGAAGGGCGAGTTGACGATGCGCAGCATCAGCAGCAGCAGCGCCAGCGCGAGGAAGAACAGGCCGTAGTAGCTGATGATCTTGCCGTCGATCAGCACGCCGAATACCTCCGTCTCGAAGGGCTCGAAGCTCGGCATCAGCAGCTCGGGCAGGCGGAACGTGAGGCCGTCCTCGCCGCCGGTGAACTCCGACAGCTGCGAGGCCAGGGTCTGGAACGCCGCCGCCACCGCCAGCGTGATCATGGCGAAGAAGATCGCCCGCACGCGCAGCGAGAACAGGCCGATCGCCAGCGACAGGAGCAGCGACACCAGCAGCGCCGCGCCGATGCCCAGCAGCAGCGCGCCCCAGGTCGGGCCCAGGCGCGAGCAGGCGATCGCCACGCCGTAGGCGCCGATGCCGAAGAACATGGTGTGCGCGAAGCTGACGATGCCGGTGTAGCCCAGCAGCAGGTCGAACGCCGCCACCAGCACCACGAAGATCAGCACCTTGGCGGCGACGTTGAGTGCCTTGACGCCGGGGAACAGGAAGGGCGCGAACGCCAGCCCGATCAGGATCGCCAGCAGGATCAGCGCCAGCAGCCGGTTGCGCGGCAGGTCGTGCGAGAGCAGGCGGCTCAGCATGCCGCGCCGCGGCAGGGTGCCCGCGCTGCCCGAGCGCAGCGGTGTGGTGCGAGGTTGGGGCATGGTCGAATTCATGGCCGTGCCTATCGATCAGCGACCGGGTAGATGCCCTGTGGTCGCCACAGCAGGATCGCGACCATCAGCGCGATGTTGGAGAACAGCGCCACCTTGGGCACCAGGAAGCCGGTGTAGTTGGCCATCAGCCCGACCAGCAGCGCGCCGATCAGCGCGCCGGTGGTGCTGCCGAGGCCGCCGATGATGATGACGATGAAGATCAGGATGTTGACCTGCGCGCCCATCTGCGGGATCACGTTCTGCTGGTACAGGCCCCACATCACGCCGCCCAGGCCGGCCAGCGCGCTGCCGACCACAAACACGCCAACGAACAGGCGGCGGATGCGGTAGCCGAGCGACTCGACCATCTCGCGGTCCTGCACGCCGGCGCGGATCAGCAGGCCGACCTTGGTGCGCGACAGCGTCCAGGCCAGCAGGGCGAACACCAGCACGCCGACCACCACGGCGACCACGCGGTATTTCTCCACCGCCGCGTCGCCGATCAGCCAGGAGCCGCGCATGCCTTGCGGCAACGGCAGCGGGATCTGCGCCGGGCCCCAGATCACCTTGATCAGCTCCTCGCCGATGATCATGCCGCCCATGGTGATCAGGATCTGCTTGAGGTGCTGGCCGTACACCGGGCGCACGATGAAGCGCTCGAAGGCCAGCCCGACGGCGCCGGCCACCAGCATGGCGACCACCATGGCCGGCAGCACCGCCAGCAGGTTGCGCCACAGGTCGGTCGAGCCGGTCCAGTCGGACATGGCGCCCAGCACGCTGGTGGCGACGAAGGCGCCCAGCGCGATGAACACGCCGTGGCCGAAGTTCAGCACGTCCATCAGCCCGAACACCAGCGTCAGGCCGGAGGCGATGATGAAGATGATCATGCCCATCGCCAGGCCGGCCACGGTGAGCGTGAGCCAGGTCGAGCCGGAGCCGATCAGCGGCATGGCGATCAGCGCCAGCAGCGGCACCAGCAGCAGGGGGGCGTAGTCGATGTCGAGTTTGGTCATCGGTCCAAGTCAGAAAACCATGGAACGCAGAGGACGCAAAAGTTGCGCAGAAGACGCAGAAAAGGAAGGGAAGAACTTCATAGGTTTTTTCTGCGTTCTTTGCGAAAACTTCGCGTCCTCTGCGTTCAAAATTTCAGTGTTCACAGTTTCAGTGTTCACAGCGACAACCCCAGCAGCCGCTGCTGCAGCGCCTCGTCCCGCGCCAACGCGGCCATGGTGCCGGCATGCACCACGTGGCCGTCGTCCATCACGGCCACGGTGTCGCCCAGGCGCTTGGCGAAGCTGATGTTCTGTTCGACCAGCAGGATGGTCACGCCTTGCGCTTTCAGCTGCTGGAAGGCGGCGATCATGTTGTTGATGATGCTCGGCGCCAGGCCCTTGCTGGGCTCGTCGACGATCAGCAGCTCGCGCGGCTCGACGATGGCGCGGCTGACGGCCAGCATCTGCTTTTGCCCGCCGGAGAGCTTGCCGGCCGGGTGGTTCCAGAACTGCTCGACCGCCGGGAACAGCTTGAAGATCCACTGCAGCCGCGCCTGGTCGATCTGCGCCGCGCTGGCGGCGCTGCGCGCGGCCAGCACCATGTTCTCCTTCACCGTCAGGTCGGCGAAGATGCCCATGTTCTCGGGCACGTAGGCGATGCCCAGCTGGGCGATCTGCGGCGTGTGCTTCCTGGTGATGTCCTGACCGTTGAAACTGATGCGGCCCTGGCTGGCCTGCCACAGGCCCATGATGGTGCGCAGCGTGGTGGTCTTGCCGGCGCCGTTGCGCCCCAGCAGCATGGTCAGCTGACCGCGCGGCACCTCGAGGTCGACGCCGTGCAGGATGTGGTAGGCGCCGATGTGGGTGTGCACGCCTTCGAGCGTAAGCAAGACATCGCTCATGCGGGCGTCTCCTCTTGGCGCCTTCCCCCGGATGGGGGAAGGTCGGGATGGGGGCGAGCGTCAGTGCCGCCAGAGGCGTCCTCGGGCGAATGCCCGAGGTACGCTTCCTGCACCACCGGCGACGCGATCACCTCGGCCGGCTCGCCATCGGCCGCCAGCGAGCCGTTGGTTAGCACGATGATGCGGTCGGCCAGCTCGCGCACCACGTCCATCTTGTGCTCCACCAGCAGGATGATCTTGGTCTTGTCTGTTTTCAGCTGGCGGATCAGGTTCAGGATCACCGGCACCTCGTCGTGGCTCATGCCGGCGGTGGGTTCGTCGAACATGTAGACCTTGGGGTCGAGCGCCATCAGCAGCGCCACTTCCAGCTTGCGCTGGTCGCCGTGCGGCAGGCTGGCCACCGGCATGCCCTCCTTGTCGACCAGGGCCACCGATTCCAGGATCTCGCGCGCGCGCTGCGTCAAGCCGCGGTGGTCGCTCCAGATGCTGGTCAGATTCAGCCCGCGCCGGTGCCGGCCGTCCAGCGTGGCCTGCACCGCCAGGCGCACGTTCTCCAGCACCGACAGGTTGGGAAACAGGTTGGTGAGCTGGAACGCGCGCCCCAGCCCGGCGCGGGTGCGCGCCGACGACGGTAGCCCCGACAGGTCCCGACCATCTAGGTGCACCGTGCCGCTGCTGGGCTTGAGCTGGCCCGAGATCAGGTTGAAGTAGGTCGTCTTGCCGGCGCCGTTGGGACCGACGATGGCCGTCAGCGTGCCCGGCTCGAACGCGCACGACACCGCGTTGACGGCGACGTGGCCGCCGAAGCGGATGGTGAGGTCCTGGGTCTGGAGCATGTCGATGCCAATGACGAAATGACTTGGCCGCTGGTGCGGCTTCAATGACCGGCTGCCGGCGCTATGCCGATGACCAGCAACCCGCAGGGCGGGCCACCCCGGTCATGGCGGCGCAGCCGCTGTCATCGAGGCGAAGCGAGGCCATGCGCCGCGAATGCGGCGCGGTCATCAGCGCTTGTTGCGGATCGGCACCTGCATCTCTTCGGGCTTGATCTCGCGCACCAGCTCCGGCACGCCCCAGGCAAAGGCCGGGTCGTTCTTGATCTTGAAGTGGTACATGCTCTGCATCGCCTGGTGGTCTTCCTTGCGGAAGGTCATCTTGCCCTTGGGCGTGTCGAAGCTCATGCCTTCCATGGCGTTGATGAGCGTGTTGGTCCTGGTGTCGCCACCGGTCTTCTTCAGCGCCGTGACGATGGCCATGGCGGCCGAGAAGCCGCCGGCGGTGAAGAAGTCGGGCGGCGACTTGAATTCCTTGTAGTGCGCCGACACCATGGCCTCGTTGACCGGGTTCTTCGGGATGCCGAAGTAGTAGTAGGTGGCGCCTTCCATGCCCGGCAGGTTCTTGTACGAGGCCATCGCCGGCAGGATGTTGCCGCCGGTGGCGATCTCGATGCCGTGGCGCTTCAGGTCCAGGTCGGCGATCTTGAACGGGTTGCCGGCGCCGGCCCAGATGATGAAGATGACCTTGCGGCCGGGCTGGTCCTTCAGCGCGTCGATCAGGCGCTGCGCCCCGGCGGTGAAGTCGGTGGTGCTGGTCGGCAGGTATTCCTCGTGCACGATCTTGGCCTGCTTGAGTGCGTCCTTGAACGCCTTCACGCCGTCGCGGCCGAAGGCATAGTCCTGCGCCAGCGTGGCGACGATGGTGCCGGCCTTGTCTACGGCGACCGCGTTGCTGATCGCGTCCTGGCTGGAGTTGCGGCCGGTGCGGAAGATGTACTTGTTCCACTTGTCGCCGGTGATCGAGTCGGCCACCGCGGGCTCCACCAGCAGCACCTTCTTGTATTCCTCGGCCACCGGCAGCATGGCCAGCGCCACGCCCGACGAGGTCGGGCCGACCGCCAGGTCGACCTTGTCGTCGGCGTAGGCGGCCGCCAGCAGGCTCTTGCCCAGGTCGGGCTTGCCCTGGTCGTCCTTCTCGATCACGGTGATCTTGCGGCCGTTCACGGCCATGGTGCCGCCGGTGACGTAGTTCAGGCCCATCATCAGCCCGGCCTGGGTCTGCTTGCCATAGGCTTCGAGCGGACCGGTCTTGCTGTAGACGTGGGCGATCCTGATGTCGCCCGACTGGGCCAGGGCGGGGGCGCCGACGGCGGTGGCCAGGGCGGCGAGGGCGATGAGGGTGCGGCGTTGCATGTGAAGTCTCCTGAGCAGCGGAAGGTGTGCCCAGCAGTGGCAAGCACGATGCGTGCCAGCCCCTCAGCTCACGGGTTTTCCTGCGAACTTCGGGCTCACATGGTCAGATCGACTGTTTTTCAGACAGTTTTCATGCCTAAATATTAGTCAAATGATCGATTTTCACTCAGGGTTAATCCGAAGGCGCCGCCGATGCGGCATTCATGCGCGCATACAGGGTGGCGCGCGAGATGCCGAGCAGCCGGGCGGTCGCCAGCTTGTTGCCGTCGGTCGCCTTCAGCGCGGCGCGGATGGCGCGCTGCTCCAGTTCGGCCACCTGTTCGCCCAACGGCCGCAGCAGGGTGGCGGCGTCGGGCGGCGCCGGCTCCGGCGGCAGCGCCGGCTGCACCTGCGCCAGGCCGGACTCGCGCAGCAGGGCCTCCATCTGCCCCGCGTCGAGGCGGTCGGAGTCGGCGCGCAGCGCCGCCTGCTCCAGCACGTTGCGCAGCTCGCGGATGTTGCCGCGCCACTGCTGCGCCGCCAGCAGCGCGATGGCGCCGGCGCTCAACTCGGGCGGCGGGCTGCCGCGATGCGCCATGTCCTCGCCCAGGGTCTCGATCAGCGCCGCGATGTCGCCGCGCCGCGCGCGCAGCGGCGGCACCCGCACCGGCAGTACGTTCAGGCGGTAGTACAGGTCCTCGCGGAACTGGCCGGTGCGCACCAGAGCGGCCAGGTCGCGACTGGTGGCGGCGATCACGCGCACGTCGAACGGCACCAGCTGGTTGCTGCCCAGCGGCTCGATCTCGCCCTCCTGCAGCGCGCGCAGCAGCTTGGCCTGCAGGCCGGGCGGCATGTCGCCGATCTCGTCCAGGAACAGCGTGCCACCGTCGGCCAGCTTGAACTTGCCGATGCGGCCCTTGCGGTCGGCGCCGGTGTAGGCGCCGGGCGCGACACCGAAGAACTCAGCCTCCAGCAAGGTGTCGGGCACGGCGGCGATGTTGACGCTGACGAAGGGCCCACCGGCGCGCGGCGAGGCCGCGTGGATGCCGTGCGCCAGCAGTTCCTTGCCGGTGCCGGTCTCGCCCAGCAGCAGCACCGGGCTGTGCGACTGCGCGGCGCGGCGCGCCTGGCGCTTGACCTCGCTGGCGGCCGGGCTTGAGCCGACGAAGCTGGCCAGCGTGTACTTCGAGCGCCGCTGCCCGCCATGCTGGCTGCGCTGCGCCGCCAGCTCGCGCTGCGCGTCTTCCAGCTCCTGCTGCAGGCGCGCGAACTTGGCCAGCAGCGGCTGCAGGTTGCTGGACGTCTGGTCGAACAGCACGATGCCGAGCGCGCCCATCACCTCGCCGGCCTCGTCGCGCAGCGGAATGCGGCTGACGGCGAAGGTGCCGGCGCGGTTGGTGAGCAGGTCGATCAGGATCGGCTTGCCGGTTTTCAGCACCTGGTGCATCAGCGTGTTCTGCACCACGTCCGACACCGGACGGCCGACGAAATCTTCCTCGCGCTGGAAGCCCAGCGCCGGCAGGAAGCGCCGGTACTGGTCGTTGATCCACACCACGCGCGCCTCGCGGTCGACCAGCATCATGCCTTCGCTGGCGCTGGCGAACAGGTCGAACATCGAGCGTGCGGCCAGCTCCACGATCGACGCCACGTCGCGCGGCAGGTCGGGCATGGCGGTGCTGGCGGGCGCGGTGGGCGAAGCCATGCGCCATGTTAGCGGCATGCCGCATGCAGACCGGCGCCCCAACGCCTGGCCGACGCGGGCTCGGGGCTGGGCTCGGCTACAGTGTTTGCCTGGCAGCCGCGGTTCCTGCCGTGCTGCCATGTTCTGCCGACTTCCCATCCATCGCGCCATGACAGTCTCCAGCTCCCTCGTCCAGGCCTTCGCACCCACCGGCACCCTGCGTGCCTCGATCAACCTCGGCAACCCGATCCTGGCCAACCGGGATCCCGCCAACGGCCAACCCTTCGGCGTCTCGATCGACCTGGCGCGCGGCCTGGCCGAGGCGCTCGAGGTGCCGATCGAGCTGCTGGTGTTCGACGCCGCCGGCAAGTCGGTCGAGGCGCTGGAGCAGCAGTGCGCCGACATCGGCTTCTTCGCCATCGATCCCAAGCGCGGCGAGCACATCGCCTTCACCGCGCCCTACGTGCTGATCGAGGGCAGCTACCTGGTGCGCCAGGATTCACCGCTGCAGGGCAACGACGAGGTCGATCGCGCCGGCACCCGCGTGGTGGTCGGCCAGGGCAGCGCCTACGACCTGTTCCTCACGCGTGAGTTGAAGGCGGCCGAGATCGTGCGCGCGGCCAACTCGCAGGCCGTGGTCGAGGAATTCGTGCGCCAGCGTGCCGACGTGGCGGCCGGGGTGCGCCAGCAGCTCGAATCGGACCAGCTGCGCTTTCCCGGGCACCGACTGCTGCCGGGCCGCTTCATGGTGATCCAGCAGGCGATGGGCGTCGGCAAGTCGCGCGGCGCCGAGGCGGCGGCGTTTCTCGCCGCCTACGTCGAGCGCCAGAAGGCCAGCGGCTTCGTCGCCGCGGCGCTGGCCCGGCACGGCATCCAGGGTGCCTCGGTGGCGCCGGCGGCTTGAAGCGGGCTTGGGCGGTGGAGCGCTGCGCCGGCCGGCAGGTGCCGTGCTGCTATCGCGGTGGGCCGCAAGCCGGCAGAATCTGGCCTGATGGCTGATCCGCTGCAGCGCCAACGCATCGACAAGTGGCTGTGGGCCGCGCGCTTCTACAAGACGCGCGCGCTGGCGGTGGGCGAGATCGAACGCGGTCGCGTGCAGGTGGCGGGCAGCAACGTCAAGCCGGCGCGCGAGCTGAAGGTCGGCGACGTGGTCACGCTGCGCCAGGGCCACGCGGTCCGCACCGTGGTCGTCAAGGGACTGAGCCCGATGCGCGGCCCGGCCCCGGTGGCGCAGCAGCTGTACGAGGAAACACCCGAGAGCATTGTGGCGCGCGAGCAGGCCGCCGCCGCGCGCCGTCTGGCGCCCGAGCCCGCGCACGCCATCGTCCAGGGCCGCCCGACCAAGCGCGACCGGCGCGCGATCGACCAGCAAAGGCGCGGCGACTGGGGCGATCGCTGGTCGGCGGCACTGGACGACGAGTGAGGTTTCCAGAAGGCTTGTCGTGAATGCGGCAGTCAGCGCCTTGCTGCCGGCCATTTCTGAGCTGCCTGTGCGGCAGTGAACGTGGCGTCGAACTGGTCGTGCTTGACCGAGACTTTCTGAGCTGCCTGTGCGGCAGTGAACCCCTCGAACGGGCGCAGCTCGACGATCTGCTGTCTGAATGCCGCCGGGTACGGCGGCTTGGTTCTTCCCATCTCGGACTCCTTCCTTCTCGATGAAAGTGTCCGTCAAATAGGGGGAACTCCAACTCCACGACAACCTTGGCGCCGCGGTTGGCAGATCGTCTTTCTGAGCTGCCTGTGCGGCAGTGAACATAGCGGGCGCTGCGCTTCCGTGGGTAGGCGCTTTCTGAGCTGCCTGTGCGGCAGTGAACCTGTGGCCCGCTGTCAGGACGATCACAGTCATTTTCTGAGCTGCCTGTGCGGCAGTGAACTATGGAAACATCACTAGCAGCGTCATTGGCAGTTTCTGAGCTGCCTGTGCGGCAGTGAACTCGTCCATCAGACTTAATCGTCCCTGATTTATTCAAATGCGAGCGCCGACGGGGCGCTGTACTGAGC